>NZ_CABHOL010000056.1 GCF_902168135.1 uncultured Fluviicola sp. | reverse complement strand
TTTTTTTTTTTCAAGCAGAAGACGGCATACGAGATCATGCCTAGTCTCGTGGGCTCGGAGATGTGTATAAGAGACAGGTGGTTTATCCCGGAGCAAGTCCTTCGGATATGGAAGAACTGGTTGTGAAACCTTTAGAAAAGCAAATCTACAGTCTGGAGAACATCAAACGGATCAAAACCCAAATTAAAGATGGTGTTGCGATCATGCAGGTGGAATATAAATACGAATCCGATGTGAATGAGAAATTCCAGGAGCTGACACGTGAGGTAAACGGAATGCGTTCCGAACTTCCGGATGAAATATTGAGCATAGAAGTAAAAAAACTCGTCGCTTCTGATGTGAATGTCATTCAAACTGCTTTGATCAGTGAAAATGCTTCCCGGAAATCTTTGAAAAAGGTAGCGGAAGACCTGCAGGAAGAACTGGAAAAATTACCGGAATTGAAAAACGTAAAGATTCACGGTTTATCGGATGAGCAGGTACGCATTGATTTGAGAACAGATAAACTGGCGCAATTGCACCTTCCTCTGAATGCTGTTGTGGGAACTTTGCAAAGTGAGATCGCGAATATTCCGGGAGGAAGTATTGATGTCGGTACAAAATCCCTGAATGTCAAAACCAGTGGAAATTATGTTTCGCTGGAGGAAATTGCCAATACGATTATCTATGCTTCGGAAGGGAAGACCATTCCCTTGAAAGATGTGGCGGATGTCTATTACGATTTTTCGGAAACCAAGCACATTACTCGCCTGAACGGCCACCGCTGTGTGTTTGTAACGGCGGCACAGAAAGAAGGATTCAATATTTCCGAGACCCAGAAGAAATACCAAAAAGTACTGGATGAATTTGATCCGCACATTCCTTCCAACATCGACATGGTAAACCATTTTGACCAGGGAGATAATGTGAATGCACGTTTGGGTGGGTTGGGAGTAGATTTCCTGATTGCAATCCTGTTGGTGGCAATTACTTTGCTTCCTTTGGGAGGACGCGCTTCACTGGTCGTTATGATTTCGATTCCGCTCTCTCTTGCAATCGGATTGGTACTTCTGAACGTCATGGGATACAACATCAACCAGTTGAGTATTGTAGGTTTGGTGGTGGCTCTTGGTTTGCTGGTCGACGATAGTATCGTGGTCGTTGAGAATATCGAGCGCTGGCTGCGCGAAGGTCACTCCCGAATGGATGCTACTTTGATGGCTACGCAGCAGATCGGGCTTTCGGTAGTTGGTTGTACGGTTACGCTGATCATCGCCTTTTTACCTTTGGTATTCCTGCCGGAAGTTGCCGGGGATTTTATACGAAGTCTTCCGATGGCAGTTATCGCAAGTGTTTTGGCTTCCATGCTGGTTTCACTCACGATCATTCCGTTCTTGTCAAGCCGTTTGTTGAAACAACACCAAGGGCAGCATGACGGGAATATTTTCCTGAGAGCTTTGCAAAAAGCAATTTCCGGAACGTATTCTGTCCTGTTGGATAAAGCGTTGAAAAGACCGATCATTACTTTAACGGTAGCATTGGCAATCTTTGCCGGATCATTGGCATTATTCCCGGTTATCGGTTTCAGTTTGTTCCCGGCTTCGGAAAAACCGCAGTTCATGGTGAATGTTTCGGCGCCTTTGCAGACAAACCTGAGCCATACGAACGAGATCACGAAATACGTTGAGAAGGAATTGAGCAAAATTCCGGAAGTGAAATACTATGCTTCCAATGTCGGGAAGGGAAATCCTCCGGTTTACTACAATGTGGCGCAGGAAAACGAACGGAGCGATTTCGCGCAGGTATTTGTGCAGCTGGAAGAACACACCGGAGTAGACAAAAAGCAGGAAATTGCAGACCGTTTGCGTGCCATTTTCAATGAATACCCGGGAGCTAAGATCGAAGTGAAAAATTTCGAGCAGGGTCCGCCGATGGTTGCCCCGGTTGAGGTACGTCTTTCGGGAGATAACCTGGATACTTTGCGAAAACTGAGTCAGGAAGTGGAAACCTTATTGAAGGAAACTCCCGGTACCATGTATGTGAATAATCCGGTGAGCAACCTGAAATCAGATTTCAAACTGGTGATCTCGAAAGAAAAAGCGCGCGCTTTGGGTGTGAATACGGTTGATATAGACAGAACCGTTCGATTGGCAATTGCGGGAGTTGATCTGGGAACTTTTTCGGATAAGAACAACGATGAATTTTCCATGCTTTTGACCACACATAAAGGAGAACGTGCTACATTGGATGTGTTCAATCAATTGTACATCAATAACCAACAGGGACAAGCGATCCTGCTTTCACAAATTGCAAGCCTCGAACTGGAGAGTTCGCCTTTATTCATCAATCACCTGAACAAAGTACGTACGGTTTCAGTAAGTGCTTTTGCCCAGAAAGGAGTTTTGGCAGATAACCTGATTAATGAGGTCATTGCGAAAATGGATGCAAAGAAACTACCGGCAGGTTACTCTTACGTGATGGGAGGTGAATTTGAATCCCGCAATGAATCTTTCGGAGGATTCAATACCATTATTACAATTACTGTTTTCCTGTTCGTTGCGGTATTGATCCTGTTGTTTAAGACCTTCAAAAGTACGCTGATCGTATTATCTGTGATTCCGCTTGGAATTGTGGGAGCGGTAACTGCACTTTGGATGACCGGGAATTCCCTATCCTTTGTAGCAGTGATCGGTTTGATCGCACTGGCAGGAATTGAAGTAAAGAACTCCATCTTGCTGGTCGACTTTACAAACCAGCTTCGGAATGAAGGCCGCAGTCTGGATGAAGCGATCCGGGAAGCGGGAGAAGTACGTTTCTTGCCTATCGTACTGACATCACTTACTGCAATCGGAGGTTTGATACCTATCGCAATTTCTACGAATCCATTGATCTCTCCCCTGGCAATTGTATTGATCGGAGGATTGATTAGTTCGACCTTACTTTCACGGGTGGTAACACCGATCATTTATAAATTGATCCCACCGAAAGTGGACATAAAAGACTAATTGAATCAAAGAGGTACAGAACATTTTCTGTACCTCTTTTTACAATTTGAACCTCATCTGTATTGGTTTGTACTAATGATTATGAGATTATTTGGCGTTACTTTTTTATTGGCTTTCAGTGTATACGGTTTTTCGCAAGACACTTTAGCAAGTGTTTTAAACCATCACTGGGCTGCAGGACAATGCTGTGCAGGAGGAACAGACATTACAATTACACTTTCCGGGGAATTGGTCTCATCAGATTTTGATTCTTTGGTTTATATTTCTTCCCATGGATCAAAAGTTATCCTATACCCGACAGATTTTTATACGAAGGACAATTTTAAAAATACGTGTATAGTAACTTATGGCTGGAATACAACTAATAAACGGCACGACGGTATTTCTGGACTAACAGCACATTACGGACTTCCGGAAAATCGATTTTCTATCGTACAAAGTCAAGCTGCTTGTTTGCTGATTTACAAGTACGGGAAAAAGAAAGAGGCTTTCGTTAGGGAAGACTTTACTATGACAGCTTTTCCCTGAACGAAGACAATGTCTGGTAATGTGTAATTCGGTTATTTTTCCGAAGAAAAGGTTTTGAAACCGTATTAAACGAATTGGTGTTTCTTCATTTCATCGTAAACCCCATCCCATAATTGCTTGCGCATTTCCAGGGACTTTATGGAATATTCTTTGGCTTCTTCCCATTTTACCGGGTCATTTCCACACAGTTCGCTTACCATTTGAAGCGCCAAATGTCCATGATGATCCCCGTCTACCTCAATATGGCGGTCCAGGTAGAACTTGAATGTTGTCAGTTGAGTTGGAAATTTGGCATTCAGATCACTTACAATGTTGTGGAACATATTCGGGATCAGATCTTCTCTGCCGAAGGTGAATACAGCAGCTATCAAATGCGGTTTTTTGGTTGCGATGACCTCAAAAGTAAAGCGAAGGAAACGTTTTGCCGCTTCCGGAATGGAAACTGCTTCAATGGCTTCTTCGACTGATTTTCCTTGTTGGATCTGCGCAAAAAGTGCATCGATTCCTTCTCTTGAGGCTCCGGTTTGTTCCATGGCATCCAGGTACAATTCGAAATGGCTCTTGCGGATCCCGTCACCATTTTTCACATCTTCTTCCGAAGCCAGGTCGGATTCTTCACCGCATACAATCTCGTTGATGAGGTAACGAACCTCGGCAGAACCTACCGGGAACCACGGAACCTGTGTACAGGTCAATTGGTTCTGAAGCGCTTTAAGCAGCGACATAAAATCCCAGACAGCATAAATATGGTGTTCCATAAAAATGCGGATATCCTCAATGGATTGAATCGCATTGTAGCTCGGGTGATTTACGACTTCCTTACGGACAATTTCCAGGCCGGCCTGGATGTTTTTGATTTCTTGATTCATGACTTTAGTGTGTTAATTGTGCTATTATGGAATGTTCAAGTTTTAAAAATCTCCAACCACGTTTAAAGTGAAAAATGCCAGGGAAGCATCCACGTCACTAGCGGGTAAATTCAGCCAGATTTCTTTTGTCATTTTTCATCAGTTTAATAATGGTCACAAAAATAGTGATTGAAACTAGGAAAAAATGATTGGAATGTCAATTAAAAATGAGCAGAAAGCGTATTACACTGATTTGATAAATGGTTATTTAAAGTAATGGTGAACTATTTAAGCAGGGATGAAAATTCTCACCCCTGCAGTTTTTTGTAACTTCTTTAGAGTACCCGATTAAAGCACGGTTTGTTTTTTTATTTGCGTTTCGCTGTGAAGTTCCCGTTCGGCTGAACGAAGGTTACAGCTTTCGCAATTCTGTTCTCAACAGTAAATTTCACGCTGTATCCTTTGGCAAACGTCAAATCGAAGGTATCATTTCCTACAGAAACTGTTTCGTAGTCCGGTTGTCCGGGTACCGATACCATTAAGGTTGTTCCTTTCAGGTAGATTTTGATGGTTACACCTTCCAGTTCATAATCTCCTGCGTATTTGCTCAAATCATCCCCGGATAAATTGACTTTGATCGGACGTCTTTCAAAAACGGTTGATTTTCCGGGTTCATTCATGTCGATGGAAGCACTTTCGATCTTTCCGTTGTTAGCCGTTCCGAAATTGATCAAAAACTTTTCGCCGTCTTCCTGCTGGTCCTGCGGATCCGTTGATTCAAAAGAGAACACATCGTAATGATAATGCTTCAGCCACGCTTTTTCTCCTGCAATGGTGGTAAAAAGGGTATCATTTTTCAGCGTGATCAGGAATTCCGAGAAGGCAGGGTTTCCGTATAAACCAGCGTAATCTGCAAGCGCATGAGAAGGTTTGGTGTTTTTCACCTGCACTGTGTCTTTGCTGTTTTCTGCTTTTTTCAACATTTCTTCCATTTCTTCCTGTGCTTTTTTAGCATCGGCATTCCATGGAACCGGGGCCAGGCCAAATAATTTATCGGACAGGATGTTACGTACAATTTCCGTTGCGGAAGAACCGTTTTGGTTGGTCAGGACTACAATTCCAATGGAATCGGAAGGGTAGAAGCCGACGCTTGCAGAGAACCCGTCAATATTTCCGCCATGTTCTACCAAATAATGACCGCGGTATGATTCCAGGAACCAGCCCAAACCGTAGTTCTTGAACTGGATATCGGGATGTGCTCCGGGCTGCCCGCCGGAAACGACCATTTGCGAACTGGAAGCCTCTCTTACATAAGAAGCCGGAATGATTTCCTCACCTTTGAATTTCCCGCCCATGATCCAGGTTGAAACCCAATTTGCCATGTCGTTTGCACACGAGTTGATACTCCCGGCCGGCCCCATTCCGTTGATGTTGTAGTAATCCAGTTTTTTAATCTCCTTTTTTTCATCTACGGCGTAAGGAAGAGACGCATCCGGATCTTTTTCGGTAGCGAAGATATCGGTGTTACTGTGCGTCATATTCAAAGGCTTGAAAAAACGTTCGCGGATATTTTCTTCCCAGGTTTTTTCGGTAATCTTTTCAGCAATCATTCCCTGAGCCAGGAACATGAAATTATTGTACTGCCATTTTTGACGCAGTTTTGCATTGGGTTCCATGTATTTTACACGCTGAATTAAACTGTCGCGGTTACCGGTATTGAACATGTACCAGGAATAATCGAAACGGGAAAGCCCGGTGCGGTGACACATCATGTCACGGATCGTAATCCCCGTATTCATGTAGTCATACTTAAATTCCAGTTTGGGAAGATGCGTTCTTGCCAGGTCGTCCAGTTTCAATTTTCCTTCTTTTTCCAATTGACCCAAAACAGCTGCCGTAAATGCTTTGGAAGAAGAACCGATTGCAAACAGGGTATTGGGTGTTACCGGTTTTTTGTTCGCCACATCGCGGTATCCGAAACCTTTGGAATAGATGACTTTGTCTTTATAAACAACAGCTACGGAATAACCGGCTACTTTTTGATCTTCCAGGACCTTTTCCAATTCTTTTTCAACCCCGGAAAGGCGCTTGGAGTAATCGGGAGTTTTGGTTTTGGATTGCGAAACTGCAGTCAGAGTGCAAGTAGTTATTAATAAAAAGGTAAGGATTTGTTTCATTGGATTTGAATTTATTCTAAAAGTAAATGTAAAAAACTTCGCAGAACTCCGGAGAAGTTTTCACGTTGCTATGACTGAAAGATACGGTAAAAGTTACAGGTTAGTTCTGTGTTTTCTTTTTCTTTTAAACAGCGAAAGCAAAACGTTCAACCCAAAAACCAATTGTGCACCGATAAGCAGGTAAACCATAAACGGCGCCCAGCTCGCAGTATTGATCGTGTCTTCGGTTTGTTCTTCGTAAACATTCAGGTCTGTGTATGGTACAGGTGAAACTTCTTGTGGAAGCGCAAAGTAAAACACAGCTAACCCAATAATGGTGAGCAAAAAATGAGTTCCGAAAAAATAGGGGTTGATCGGTTTTCGGGAAAGCTCAAAAGCCAGGGAAATTCCCGCAAAGAGGAAGAATAAAAACGCAAGTACCAGCCAGGCAATACTTTTTGGAATGGAAAAATACAGTTCATGAAGGGCTATGTCCAGTACTTCGGATTGTTCCAGGAAAGCAAACGCTCCGAAGATCAGGGCGGTAAGCAGGTAAATGATTGAAATGTAATGAGCTTTGAACATACTTGTGTGTTTGACAAGTAAGTTAAGGCCGTTTAATTTGAAATCCTACTTAAATTATCTTAATTGAATGATTGTTATGTGAGTACTTTTATTTCGTTCATGAAAAAGCCTTAGCAGTGCAATCAGAAACAAACTACCAAACAAAATGGTCAATGCCAAAACTCCCATGGATGATAATGCCTGGAATAAAGCGATAATTGCCTCACTGAATCTTTTACCGGAATAATGAGCTTTATCTGTAGGGGTTAACAATGCAATTACGTAGATAATCGGAATAATGACAAGCGCCACAATTGTTCCGCGAGTTTTAAATTTTACCGTGTCTTCCCTAAAAAGTGTGAATGAATTCGGGAAACGCCTGATCATGAATTTTTTAAATTCATTCATGGTATCCAGCTTTTCCCAACGGATCAAGAGCGTTGAGCTGTAGTATTCCAGTGTGGTTGTTTTTTTCTTGCTGTCGATTTCCAATACTCTCAAATAGGATAGGGGAATGGAAGCCATTTCGGCCAGTAATTTTGGATGGTACTCAGAGGATTCGATTTTCCCGTAATAAAGCATGTCTTCCGAAATAAAGACCGAATCCTGGCTAGTGGAAATCCATTGCGCAACAATTGTATGTTCTTCCTGATCAGTCAAAGCCTGCAAAACTGGTGATTTTCCACTGCCCATTGATTTTTTCTAAAATAGGATGCTCCTCACCTGAAAAAACCAGTTGCTCTTCTTTTACGAACCCGCTTATTTCTTTATCGGCAGTTTCGATTTTAATAAACCCATCGATGCTTTCTGTGAACTTAAGAACTTCGTAGGAAAGTATTGCTGTTTTCTTTGAATTGGCAGCAGGTCTTTCATAAACGATGGTTTGAGGCGAAACACATATTGCAGTAAAATACCAATCAAAATCAAGATCCATATCTTTAAAAAAACGGTCGCATTGAGCATAAGGAAAACGAAAGATTTCCTTGTTATTATCCCAAGCACCTCCTAAATCAAGGTAACGTTTCATTATTCGCCAAAAAGGTGACTTTTCCGGATTCACATCCAGTTTCGATTCCTCCAGGAAAGTTTGTATCCCGTACATTCCACCGCCCCAGCTAGATACAATTCCGGTATCCAGGCAGGAGATCAGCCCGGGAACATCTTTTCGATTTACAATTTCTTTAAGTTTTATTACAAATATGCGCAGTGATTTATCCGAAAAACTTTCATCAACCGGCGGAATCTGGTATTTACTTTCATGGATCCGTAACTCAGAAGTTTCTTCAACCGGCGTCAGGATTTCCTCAAATTGAGGTTTAACTTCCGATTTTGGAAGGTCTTTTTTCGGCTTCTTATCCGAACAGGAAACTAGCAAAAGTACTAAAAGCAGGATGGGAAGTACGGTTGTTTTCATCGGATGGGCTATTTATTAGCGATTCTTCCAGCGATAAAGGTTGAAACGCTTCTGGTTGTCCAGGTCATCCAGGTGAAAACCGGTAATCTCATTGACTTTATACAGGGATTTTCCTTCGTCGTTTCCAATGTAGCTGACACATGAAATGACAAAGTCCTCTTCGGTCACATCGTGAATGAAACCGGTATAAAGGGATCCGCCATTCAGTTCTGTACTTGTAAAGAAATCCTGATTTCCTTCGAGCTGCACGAGCAAATCAAATTGCCATTCATCGTGATTGGGAAGGTTTAAATGGAATGAAATACCTGATTGATCATTTACCTGTTCAATGATATACTGCAGACAGGAAATATAATCATTCCCATAATCAATGTTCTGGATTTTATCGATCGGCCAGATCAGGATTCCGTCTTTTTGTCCGTATTTGGAATAATGCTGGATCAAAACGAGGGTTTCGTTGTAATCGATCACATATCCGGCCCAAAAATTATCGGTATTGCCGTATTGCCAGAATTCAAGAATTTCTTTGGTCAGTTTGGAGCGCTCCAGTAAGCGTATAAGGATGTTGTCCATGATTATTAGTGGGTTATTAATTCTGAGATAAAAATAAGAAAGATTAGATGATTCGGAGGGAATATTCCGCTTGATCATTGATAATTATCCTGCTGATAATTTGTTTAATGCTTCTTCCACCGAACCTAAAAAGTTGATCAGTTTTCCCTTATTGGATTCGTACATGAAATCGGTGATACTTTTACTTTTATAAGCAGAAAAATCACCCACAATAGCCAAACGAACACGGTAATTTGAGAACTTCTGAAGGATTTCTCCTGCCATCCGGTTCTTCAGATCAAAGAATGCGGGTGTGATGTTTTTGGCATGAATAATAACGCGGTCGAAACCCTGGTAATACACATTTCCAAGCAGGTCAAGCCCGTCTTCTTCCTTTTCGATTACCAAGCCTTCCGCACTTATTTCCGCAATGGAAATGTTATGAATGGTATGAGTTGTTATCTCCATCTTAATTAATTGGTACAATGACCCATTTTTTGCTGATTTCAAACAGCTTGTTAGTTACTTTTTGCGCTTTTACCTGGTAAGCTTCCCAACGGATGGTCCTGTCTGGCCATTCAAATTCTATTCGCAAGGGCAGCGACTGCGATTTTTCATAGATTACATCGTAGGCATTGCCTTTGCAGTTCTTAAAATGCTCCGGGTTTACCGGGAAATCTTTGGAACAGTAATACCTGCGGTAAGAAACAGGTCCGTCTTGTCCGGAGGGAATGAGTTTTAAGGTCACAACGACGCAGGCATGCCCCAGTATCTTTTCTTCGTAATCTCTTACTTCTACATCCATGACATCCATGTCTGAAAGGGTTCCGTCGACCCGGTAAGCAGTGTCTGATTTGCTCAGCGGTAAATAATTGACAACCTGGTCGGCCCGGTAAAGATCACCGGCAAAGAATGCGTCGTGATTCACGAATTTGTAATTCCCCTTTTTATAGTAGTATTCCGATTTTTTGCCCAGGGCGGTGTAATCGTAATTAACATCGAAGTTTTTGTCTTTTGCCGTCACGGTATGTTTGTATCGGATGACACCTTCAAATTCTTTTTGGGCTGCAAGACCGGTTCCGTAAAAAGAACAAACAATCAAAAACAGAAGCTTCAAACCTGATTTCATGACGCAAGGATTAAACATTAACTAGTTTAAATATACCTAGAATTGGTAACTACAAGAACTTAAAATAAGCTAAAATGCAAAGAATTGAGCTGTCGAATAAATCACTATAGTTTTATTTCCCGCAGATTACGCGGATAGCGCAGATTCATATTTAAGATTAAGATAATATTCCAATATCCATCTGCGTGATTTGCGCGATCAGCGGGCTAAAGAAGAATCTCGTTCTTATAAAGTTCTACCAAAGTATCAAAAGAAAAGCGGTTGGCAGCACGTGGAGAGGTCGAGTACAAAACTACCAGTTCGATCGTTCTGTCATTGTATTGGAACGCGCTTTTGATCGGTCTTTTACCGGCAGGGAAGCGGTGTTTGATGGCATGAAAAGCTAAAAAGTTATTGAACCAGCGGGCTGCACTTTCTTTCCCGGAACTGCTGGTGAAAATGATCTTGCGGATACCCGGGTTTTCGTCCAGGATTTGGAAGATATTCATGTATTCAACCACGCTCAGGTTTTCATCCAGCGAACTATTCCCGCTGCGCTGAATGTGCCGGCCCATGTCTGTAATAGCTACGCCCAGTTTCCGGAGAATTCCTTTTCGTTCTTCGACTGCTAATTCTCCATTCGGATACTGTAATTCCACTTCCGCGATCCGGGCCATGACTTTCCAGAAAAGATTGGCTTTGTTGGGGTAAAAGAAATCGAACGACCAGTTGCGCCTGGTGGGAGGGAAAGTGCCGACAATCAGGACACGGCTGTCTTCCGGCGCGAACCAGTTCCAGGGATGCAATTCTTCCATTCTTCTAAGGTAATCATTTTCTACCTTGTTGGCTTATTTGCCTTTGCGGGGAAAACTTCGTCTTCATCAGGCAATACCACCTCTTCCAATACTTTTAAGAAGAGCAGTTAAAGAATGCAATTTATTCTTTTAGAATGTACTTTACTGTTTCTTCGATCCAATGATCACTTTTCAGTTGAACATCCGGAACAACACCCTTGCCCTCGATGGATTTTCCTCCGGCTGTTTTGATTTCGCAAACGGGAACGTAAGCGAAGTAAGTATCGAACGGAATCATGATGACCGGGTTTCCAGCACCGGCTGTTGTTTCTCCTAAAATGGTTGCTCTTTTTGTTTCTTGTGCGATTAAGGCAAAGTATTCCGCAGAGGAAGCTGTGTTTTTGGAGATAATGATATAAACAGGAATGTCAAAGAATTTTGGACCGTTGGAATAATTGTAAGGAACTTCACTTTGATGCCATTCGTTTTCTCCTCCACATTTCTTTAATAAAACATCTTGGTAATCCGGGCTTTCATATAGATGATGATTCACAAAACCTCCCATTCGACCATCGCCTCCAGGACAATGAGAAATGTCAAAAATAAGGTGGTCACATCCCTCAAGGAAAGTGAGCGCAGCAACAAGTTTTTGAAAGGATTGATCATCGGCTATGAATTCAGTCCATTTGATATACCCGATGTTATTTTCCAGTAATTTTATTTCCGTGAATCCACTGAAATGATTTTTCGGCTCTTCTGAAAGTTGTTCTTCCCGTGTACCATCATCCGTTTGCGTTGGAGTAGGTTCCTGAATACCAATGTAGAAGTGAAGATCGTGGGTTATATCTCGAAGCAGCAGAGATAGTTTGTCTGTTAAGTGCTTGGCGGGAACTTCATAAAACTCCTTGTTTTTCAACTTCTTCATTAAGATTTTTTCAATCTCGTTGGCCTTTGGTTTGTCGAAATAATGTTCTTTAAGCACCGAACAGTAATGGATGACCAGACTATCTGTTTCCTTTTTGGAAAGTGTATCCGAACGGTTAACCAAACCTTGTGAAAAGCTGTTGGCGGTCAGGAAATAAGCAGCAAGAAACAGGAATAGTCTAAGTATATTTTTCATGAATCATAAGTATGTGTGCACTAACTTAGATCAAATTTGAATGACTTTCAATAGGAAAAAATGGATTGCTTCTCTTTTAACTAAAAATTAAAACTTTTTCAGCAAGATTATTTATCTGTTCATAAGGAGGAACTAACTGGCTATTTCGCGTGTATCAGATCCATAAAATGCATTATTTCCGCCTAAACTTCCCGGATTGTTCGATACGGTATTTGAGTGTTTCGATGACCGGTTCTTCACCCATATAATTGTAATTCGTCACTGTGATTTCGTTCTTGGTGACTTTCCCCACGGAAGAAAGGGCAGATTCCGCGATCTCGTCGTAGGCAATTATTACCCGGTCGATGAGTTGGTAATCTTCCTTCGAGTAAGCGATCAAAAAAGTCTTCATTTCGTTTTCAGTCGCAGCAGTAACCGCCATCAGATCAACAGCCGTTGTAAAGGAAATGCGGTACCTGGCGTAGAAATTCTGAGCATTCTCGTCGAGGATTTTCAGGTTTAACCGTGAAACCAATTTTTTAGAAAGCGGGTCTTTTCCGTTGAAACTGTCAAAATTGGTGGAATCAATCACCGGAACTCTTTTGAACGGCACTGTCGCCAATAAATCCGGTTTTTGCGGTTGAGCACCTTCCGGGTCTTTTAATAATTCTGCTCGTTGCGCTGAATCGCTGCCGCTGGTGCAGGAAAAAAGGAAGCCGGAGAGGATTGCTAAAGAAAGAAAGGTGATGATTGATTTATTCATAGTACAGTATTTGCGCGTGTTTTAAAAATTGTATTTCCAAATTAACCAATTTTTGGCTTGATTTAACCATTAATAGCGCATTGAAACCAATCAATTAGAAGAATACGAATAGGGTTACCACTTCCAACCCGTCATCTCTGTAAAACTTATGTGGTTTTTCGCTGCAATATCGTTATTCGGTTGAAGTAATTTGCTTTACAGTAGATTCTATAACATTAAGATTGTTGTAGTCAGGAAAGCATTTTTGAATATCAGAATTTTGACTAACAGGAAGAATTTTAACTCCCTTATCAATTAACTCTGCTACGGTTGAAATTGATAGTTTTAATCTTTCAACAGTTTCGGGATCGTTGTGATCGTAGTTTTTATTTGCTATAGCGTTTGCTTCTGCATCCAATATATTCTTCATTAGAGTTTTTTGAGCATCAACAAATAGTGCAAGAGAATCGTTTTTAAGTTCCAGTGTTCTGGCATGTTGTTCAAAAATTTTTACCTCTGCATTCTTTCTTTTTATTACACCTGCAGCCCAACAAATACCAGCAACTAATTTCACCGCAGATATTGTTCCTAAAGAAATATATAGAATTATAGAACCTTCTTGTGCGCTTATAATATTAACTGTTCCATTTATACTTTCATTTATAATAGGCGTCTCTATTGCCTTTTTAAAATCTTTCGCATATTTTTCAAGATTGTCGAATGATTGAATTTCTGGGATTTTGATTAAAATAGTGTCCTCATTTCCAAATATGGCCGATTGTTCAGCAATTTGCTTAAATGTTTCAAGTTTGATTTTAATTCGATCAATTGCGGAATCAATTTCAACTTTTTGCGAAGAGTTGATTTTTTGACTGGGATAATTTGATTCAAACAACCAAGATTTTTTTAATTGAAGAATTTCCTGCTCAATGAATGGGATTTCTTCAATAAGATTAATTGATTGTCTAAGATCAACTAAATTCTTTGTGGAGTATGAAAGAGAATCATTTCCAGTAACATATTCTGCAGAAAAGCTAAGTTTTGGAAGTACTTCTTTTATTATTTCGTGATATTGTAGAAAATTCATCAGACAAGCTAGTGTTTCAGTTTCAGTCCCGCAAAGTAAAAATTATTTTCAGAACGGGTATACATCAGATCACATTTAACCCACATCCCATACAAATCAATGAAAGTATCGTACAAAATGCCTTAAGGCCTATACAAATGAGTTAACCCGGTATTCCAAATCGAGAGAGTACCCTATACAAAGCAATGTGTGTTGTGTAACAAAGCACTTTATGAACCTAAACAAATGAGTTAACTAGGTAGTACAAATCGCGAAAGGATCCTATACAAAGCAATATGTAGTATGTGACAAAGCACTTATGAACCTAAACAAATGAGTTAGCCAGGCAGCACAAATCGAGAAAGTACCCTATACAAAGCACTATGCAGTATGAACAAAGTACTTTATGCACCTATACAAATGAGTTGGCCAGGTAGTACAAATCGTGAAAGGACCCTATACAAAGCAATGTGTGATATGTAACAAAGCAATTTATGCACCTATACAAATGAGTTGATGAGTCAGTGTGAGCCGGAGAATTACCCTTCCAAAAAACGACTTAGAAGCTTACGATTCTGCCACCCTCCTCCTCATTCTACTCTGACGGAGTCTGACACTCATCAGAGTCGTCTGACCTCCAAAGGGGGAAGGCTTTGATCTGTGTCATTTGCGCAATCCGCGGGAGACATTTGAAGCACTATATCGGTTTACCAAAATTATTGTTGGTTTGCACGAGTTTTCCGTTGTAATTTTGCCGGATGAAATACGTTTTATTCGCTCTTTTACTTGCTCTTGGGATCACTGCTTCGGCACAAACCGTTCCGGTGCGCATTGTCTCCTACAACCTGTTGAACTTTCCCAATGGACGCAACGATTGTGGTAGCAGTAATGTCAATCTTCCCAACCGGGCAGATTCCCTGCGTAAGATCATGCAGTACCTGAAGCCGGATATTTTGGCAGGATGCGAAATCCAGACGGCTGCGGGCTGTGACAGCGTTTTGAACCGGGCTTTGAATGTCTTCGGGACCACGTACTACCAACGAGCGCAATGGGTGAATAATTCTGCGGGGGGCGATTTGCAGAACATGTTGTTTTACAATGCTTCCAAACTGACTCTGAAAGAACAGCGCATTATCCAAACTTATCCGCGTGATATCAATCACTACATCTTGTATGTAAACGACGCAACTCTGCCGCAGCATCACGATACCTGTTTCATAGAAGTGTTCATGTGCCATTTGAAAGCAGGAAGTGCGAGTGCGGATCAGGCTGATCGTGCGGCTCAAACCCAACTGCTTCGATCGGTGCTGGACGAAAGACCACAGGGGCGGCATTTGTTCGTTTGTGGTGATTTGAATACCTACCGCAGCAGCGAAGTATGCTATCAAAACCTGGTAAGCGGAGCTGCAAATTTCCTGAAAGATCCGATCAACATACCCGGAAACTGGACAAACAACAGTTCATTCGCAGCAATCCATACACAATCTCCGCGTGCAAGTGGTTCCACTGACTGTGGTGTTACCGGCGGATTGGACGACCGTTTTGACCATATTTTAGTGTCGCAGAACGTCATGAACGGAACGAACCTGCTTCAGTACAACACCGGTTCCTACAAAGCGATCGGTAATGACGGGAACCATTACAACCAAAGTATCCTGGCGGGAACAAATTCCCAGTATCCGGATTCGGTAGTGCGCGCCTTGTATTATTCCTCCGACCACTTGCCGGTAAAAATGGACGTAACAGTTGCTATTCCTGCGAGTAACGGCCTGAACCTGACATTGACCTATGCGGGCAGCGGGTGTCAAACCGGAGGTACTAGCGTAACCGTCCACCCGAATTTGGGTCAGGGACCTTATTCATATCAATGGAGTGCAAATACCGGTTCACAAACAACCTCTACGGCAACGAATCTTCAGGAAGGGAGTTACTGTGTGACCGTAACGGACAATAACGGATTGACAGACCAGGTTTGCTTCGAAATAGCATCTGCAGAACCAATCAGTGCCAGTGGTTTCCCCGGAATGGATGAAGGAACTTGTAACGGAGAAACATTTGTCGTTGCTACGGGCGGTAATGCTCCGTATACCTACCAGTGGAATGATCCGCAGAATCAGACTACTGCAACGGCAGTGAATTTGTGCGCGGGAACATACACTTGTGTGATAACCGACCAGAACGGTTGTTCGGTCACTGTCGAAACAACCATTTTTTCCAGCACGACTTCAGTAACGGAACTCTTTGCCGGGAGTCAGTTCACGCTCTTCCCGAATCCGGCAGCAGAACAGGTGACTATTCGAAGTGAAAATGCTTTTGAATTGGGAATAATCGAACTGAGAATTCTAAGTGTTTCCGGGGAAGTGGTGAAAAAGCAGGTCGTTGATTTTTCGAATAACCACGAGGTTATGATTCCATTATCGGATTTGAAAAGCGGGGTTTATTTCGTGGAATTGCAGAAAGATGGAGTTTCCACGCAGAGAATGTGTGTCAAGCAGTAGGAATTAACCAGGAAGAATGGTGAGGCATTCGTAGAATTGAACCGCAAGCGTTCATTCTTTGCGGTGTATAATAAGAAAAAAGGGTCATCTCGTTATTGAGAGTCCTTTCACTCTTTGCGGTTAACAAAAAAAGCGGATTACTCCGCTTCTAACATTCGTTTCATATTCCCCAGTCCTTCATCAAAATCTTTTCCGATGGCATTTTCCATGTTGAAGAAAAGCATAAAGGCATTGAAGGGCCAAGGCGTTCTGCTGGTGAATCCCCAGGCAACGCGTGTATGTTCATCGCCCTCGGCAGCAACAGTGAAATAAGCATTTGCAATACTTTTCATGGGTTTTAGGAAACGCAATTCAGTTTCGATGCGTTGATTCGGGATCAGTTTCATAATCTCCTGTTCTCCTTCACCCACTTGTTTGTGGTCACTTTCCCATTTGGAAGTGAATCCGACGGTTTTGTCTTCCCCGATGTAAGTCTTTTTCATGTTCGGGTCCAATTGAGTCCACTTGCTCCATTGGTCCTGTTTTTTCAGAGAAGTCAGGAAGTCATACGTTTCAGGTAGTGGTTTGTTGACTGTAATGGTACGCTCTACGGCAAAATCTTTCTTGCTGAAAGCAGCAATTACTAATACAAGGGCAATCAATCCACCGATCGCACCCAGAATAATCCAAACAATCATCATAAGCTTTAATTTTGTGTAAATAAACGATTTTTTTTAAAGACTAGAGACGCAAGACATTGGACCAAAGACATGATTTGAACAATCAAAATCACCTTTAGTCTTATAAATTCAAGACTGGTTGGTTTCACCCAGATCACGTCTTGAGTCTTTTATCTATAGTCTTAAAAGTCTTAATGTCTCGTAGTAATTTCCCAATTCTCTGTTTGGTCAGGGTTTTTGGTTTGATCGATAATCAGTCTGAAGGTTGTTTTTCCTTTTTCCTGGTTGGAAGATAACCGGAATGTGAAGTCATCCAGATCAATCGCTTCTTCGGATGGATCTTTGTCCGTGAAATAGCTTTGAATTGCCGAGATTTCTTTCGTAAGCGAAGTGTTATTCTTCAAATATTCCAGGAAACGGTCTCTTTTCTGCCAGATGAATTCCTGATTTTTTCCCTTATAGGCGAATGTTGCTTCCAAAACCAGGTTGAGGTTATCGCATCCTGAGAAATCTGCTGAAAATGTAAATTCTTGGGTGCTTAATTTCTCGTGTACCGATTCCGTGTAATTGTGCATGTCGATTGTTCGGGTTACTTCTGATCCACGGAAAAGCTGTTTGTTTTTCCATTTCGCCAGTTCGCACTCTTCGAGGTAACTTTCTTCGTACACGTTCCCGTTTTTGTAAATAAAGTTCAAATCTGTAGCGTCTAAAGGTTCATCGTCTTCCGGCATGTAAGTTCTGTAATTCTGAGTTGCCTCGACTTGTAATTTACCCTTCTTATAGCTGATTACTTCCAGGATATTGTAAGAAAATGCCGCATAGGTCAGAATTTCGTGCCTTTGCGCAATTCGGTCATCCGGTCCCATGATGAGGTATAAAATCTCCGAGTTGGTATTCGCATTCCCTCCCAGCATTCCTTCCGAATTGCGTGTCAGGATGTAATCCGTCAATCCATCGTGATTCAGATCTTCTGCCGCAATTTTGCTATAACTGACTTCGTAAGGATCACCGTCATTTTTAAATGAAACCGACTGATTTTTATAGTCGATCTTTGCTTTCCGGTCGTCTTTTGCTTCTTCGTCTACAAGGAATTTCAGGATATCAAAAGTTTCCTTTTCGCGAACAGGTCCGGATTTTTCTGCTTTCACAAATTCTTTCTGCTTCTTTTTGGAAAGTGATTTCTGTACGGATTCACCACAGGAAAACACGAATAATCCCAGTAACAAAAAAGAGCTGATCAGTTGAAGTTTTTGAAATAATTTGAGTTCCATATCGATTTGAAATTCGCATGCAATAAAAAGGCAGAGAGCAAGATACGAGCCTGGATTCCGGTTTCGTCTTGGCTCATTACACTCAAAGTCTTAATGTCTGATTACAGGGTAGCACAAACAATATTTCTCAACCGGCTGTGCCAATGCGGAAATGTTCAGGTTGTCCGAAGCTTTGGAAACATCAATCGTTTGTCCGTCTTTCTTCAGGAGGTTAATGGTTTGTTTCACCTGGCTGTATGCATTGTTTGAGAGTTGTTCGGAATAGACAAAGTAGTTGATTTCTTCGTCATTCAACTGAAATTGCGTGCGCACCAATTCTTTCTCCATCAAAATGCGGTCGGGACTGAATGGTTCTTTGGCTATTTCTACTTTGTGAAGGTTTCGGTCTACCAGGTTCCTTGAAAGAATGGACAATACTTTGTCGGGGTGGTTCTGCCACACTTTTACTGCTCCCATGACATCGAAATCGTCGAGTTGAGCGAAAGTATTCAGGATCGCCGGGTTTGTTTCAAAATCTGATTTTTGGATATCCCGGCTCATAAAGAACAACAAAGCCGGACTTCCGAACAACGTTTCACCGTCTCGGATAAGTTTCTTGGCCCTTCGCAAAATATTGATCAGCATAAATTCGCCCGAAACAACTGTTTTATGCAGGTAAACCTGCCAGTACATCACACGTCTTGCTACCAGGAATTTCTCGATGCTGTAAATTCCCTTTTCGTCGATTACCAGCTGGTCGTTGTGTACATTCAGCATTTCGATGATCCGTTCCGTACCCACAATTCCTTCGGAAACTCCCGTAAAAAAACTGTCTCGGGTTAAATAATCCAGTCGGTCCATATCCAGCTGACTCGAAACCAATTGGTAAAGGAATGTTTTGTGGTATTTATTGGCGAAGATCATCAGTGCCCGTTCCAAATCGTCCGAATGGTCAGGGAAATCCCGTTTCAATGCCTGGATAAAATAGTATGAAATCTGCTCGTGGCTGACATTCTTTACGATGTCGTACTCCAGCGCGTGACTGAATGGTCCGTGCCCGATATCGTGTAATAGAATCGCAATCAAAACGGCGCGCTCTTCTTCGATGGTAATTTCATGGCCTTTTCTGCGGATTACTGCCACAGCCTGCGACATGAGGTGCATAGCCCCGATTGCATGGTGAAAACGGGTGTGCAAAGCCCCGGGGTAAACGAGGTGCGTCATTCCCAATTGCTTGATTCTTCTCAATCTTTGGAAAAAGGGATGCTCCACCAGGTCGAAAATAAATTCGTCGGGAATTGAAATAAAACCGTAAACCGGGTCGTTGATGATTTTCTTTTTATTATTTCGATGTGTGTTTGTGCGCAATTGAATACCTTTATAAATCAATTCAAAGCTAATTAATCTTTAGGATATGCAAGCAAAGATTCTGTGGGCAGATGACGAAATGGAGTTCCTGAAACCTCACGTACTCTTTTTGGAAGCAAAAGGATACCAGGTAGAACTCATTAACAACGGTAGTGAAGCGGTGGAAAAATGCCAGGAAAACAATTACGACATTGTCTTTTTGGACGAGAATATGCCGGGTATTTCCGGTTTGGAAACATTGGCGCGTATCAAGGAAATTACCCCGATGACCCCGGTTGTAATGATTACCAAAAGTGAGGAAGAATCCATCATGGAAGAAGCGATCGGCAGTAAGATTGCGGACTACCTGATCAAGCCCGTTAACCCGAACCAGTTATTGCTTTGCCTGAAGAAGAATCTGGACCACCGGAAATTGGTTTCGCAAAAAACGAATTCAAACTACCAGCAGGAATTCCGTCAGTTAGGAATGCAGCTTAACGGTCGTTTGGATGCGGAAGAATGGAAAGATGTTTTTAAGAAACTGACCTACTGGGACCTTGAATTCAAAGGGATCGAAGACCAGGGAATGCGCGAGATTCTGGATGCACAACGCAAGGAAGCAAACGATTTGTTCTGTCGGTTTATTGAAAACAATTACGAAGATTGGTTCAACGGTCGGGAAGAAGCACCTGATATGGTGCATCACCTGTTAAAAGAGCAGGTCTTTCCATTATTAGATGAGCGTGTTTTCCTGATGGTTATCGATAATTTACGTTACGATCAGTGGCAGATCCTGAAACCGATTATTTCGAACTACTTCAATATCGAGAAAGAAGAAATTGTCTATTCCATTTTGCCTTCTGCAACGCATTATGCCAGAAACGCCCTTTTTGCCGGGTTAATGCCCTCGGAAATAGAAAAACGCTTTCCAAATCTTTGGTTGAACGAGGAAGATGAAGGTGGAAAAAATATGCAGGAAGCGGCCTTCCTCGAAGGAAACCTGAAACGTAACGGGAAAAATATCAAATGGTCGTACCACAAGATTACGAACCTCGATGCGGGTAAAAAACTGGTAGATCAGTTCCATACACTTTGGGACAACCAGTTGAACGCTATTGTTTACAATTTTGTCGATATGCTTTCTCACGCCCGTACTGAAATGGATATGATCAAGGAATTGGCAGCCGATGAAGCTGCTTACCGCTCATTGACACTTTCCTGGTTCGAACATTCTCCGCTGCAGGAAATGTTTAAGAAAATTGCCGAAAAAGGAGGGAAGGTGGTGATCACTACGGACCATGGCACTGTTCGTGTGACGAATCCTGTGAAGATTGTCGGAGATCGAAGTACAAATACCAATCTGCGTTACAAAACAGGCCGCAACTTAAGTTATAAAGACAAAGAAGTTTTTACGATCAAACATCCGGATAAAGTAGGGCTGCCCAAATCCAGTTTGTCTGCAGAGTTCGTATTTACCCGTGAACAGGACTATTTCGTCTATCCGAATAATTACAATCACTTTGTAAACTATTACAACGACACATTCCAGCACGGAGGAATTTCAATGGAGGAATTATTGATCCCATTCGTAATTTTACAGTCGAAGTGAAAGAATTGATAGCACATAATTTGGATGATGTTCCGTTTGTTGCCAGGGAATTATTGGAAATACTCGGAAACAGAAAAGTTGTAGCTTTTTATGCGGAAATGGGTTCGGGAAAAACAACCCTTATCACAGCTGTGCTGCGTGCAATGGGCATAGAATCCCCGGAAGGTTCCCCGACTTACTCGCTGGTGAATACGTACGATTCTCCTTACTTCGGAGAAGTCATGCATTTTGATGTTTACCGGTTGAATTCTGTGGAAGAAGCTCTGGATGCCGGTATCGAAGAAATGCTGTATTCAGGCGCGATTTGTTTTGTGGAATGGGCGGAGATCATTGAGCCTTTGCTGCCCGAAGAAGTTATGAGGGTGAAAATAACGTTGAATCATGCCGGTGAACGGATTGTACACATTGATTGAAACCTTTTTGAATTCTTGAATATGTAAATTTTAAGCTTTCAGAATTCTATTGTTCGCTTGTTCGCTAATTTGCGAACACTTTTCAAGTTAGTTGTCTGAAAATTAATAAGTTGTATTTTTAGTTCCGACGATTTTTTTCCTTGTTTTAAGGGATGGAATGAGGAAGTATTTTTGAATAATGTCTTTGTTGGGAACGCTATTTCATATTCCTTTTTTTCGTAACTTCGTTTGGCTAAAATTGGACACAGACTATGGTAAAGGACCCGGAATTACTCAAGCAACTTTTGAAAGAGGGCAATATTCTTCCAATGGAGGAAATGCTCGAAATTGCTAAGAAAAAAGGAAGATTGGTAATCGGGATCCCAAAAGAACAGAGTTTCCAGGAAAGGCGTGTAGCGCTGGTTCCCGAAGCGGTTTCATTTTTAGTAGCTAACGGACACGACGTACGTGTGGAGAGAGGTGCAGGTGAATCCTGTAAATTCAGCGACCGTGAATATTCCGAAGCAGGAGCAGAGCTTTGCTCATCGAATAAAGAGATTTTTGAGTGTGATATCATCCTGAAAGTCACGCCGGCATCGGAGGAAGAGGTCGACCTGATGAAAGGACATCAAACCCTGATCTCTGCCTTACAATTAAGTATTCAGCCGAAAAGTATTCTTCAGAAATTAATCGATAAGAAAATAACGGCTATTGCATGGGATTATATCCGTGATGAGCAGGGGGTGTTTCCCGTTGTCCGGACTATGGGAGAAATTGCCGGAACAACATCCATTTTGATTGCCGGAGAATTACTTTCTTCCTTCAACGAAGGAAAAGGGATTATGCTGGGCGGCATTGCCGGTGTACAGCCCACAGAAGTAGTTGTGCTCGGTGCAGGGACAGTGGGTGAATTTGCTACACGTGCTGCAATAGGTTTGGGAGCTTCCGTAAAAGTATTCGATAACAGCTTATCCCGTTTGCGCCGTTTGCAGAACGATTTGGGGTCACGTATTTATACTTCAGTTTTACAACCGAAGGTTTTGGCAAAATCAATCATGCGGGCAGATGTGGTAATCGGTGCAATCCGCTCCCCATTGGGAAGAACACCTTGCGTGGTTTCCGAAGAAATGGTGGAGAACATGAAAGAAGGCTCAGTGATCGTAGATGTGAGTATCGACCAGGGAGGATGTTTTGAAACCTCGCGGGTAACCAATCACAACAATCCTACTTTTGTAAAACACGGAGTAGTTCATTACTGTGTGCCGAATATTGCTTCGAGAGTTCCCAGAACGGCATCATTTGCACTCTCCAATATCTTTTCCCCGATCCTGATGGATATGGGAGAATCGGGAGGATGTCTGGACCTGATCCGGAATGACCACGGTTTCCGCTCCGGTGTTTATATCTACAAAGGAATCCTGGTAAGTGAAGTGTTGGGGCGTGTTTTCGACCTGAAATACAAGGATATTGATTTATTGATGATGGGCTTGAAAGGGTAATTATCAATTATCAATGATGAAATTATCAAGAGGAGTAAAACTCAACTTGATAATTAATAATTCTGACATTGATAATTCTGTTTTATCCGCCGCGTTTATTCCCTTTGTACTTCTGTTTCTTGTTAGTCCACTTATAGCGCTTCTTGTTGAAATTCTCACTTCCGCGTGCGCCTGAGTTGAACTTATAAACAAGACCTACATTGTGCTGCAGGTAGTTTCCTCCGGCTAAATTTCCTCCTGTGATGGCAAGTTTCCCGGAAGACTGGATTTGAAAGCCTAAGCCCCTGAAGAAGAATAAATTGACCCCAACACCTATATTTCCGGTTAAAGCAGTTACTCCCGGCATAGGTGTGCGCTGCGTCATCCCGATTCCCAAAGAAACATAAGGATCCAGCCAGCGTGGAGTAATTAATGGATAAAAGCTGTATTTGCAGTTCAGGTCAAGTGACAGGAATACCCCGGAACGACCAATAGTGTCATTAATTAGTTTGGCAGGTTTGTAAGTAACAAACGCACCGGAAAACTCTGCGCTCAATCCGTACTTAAAGTATTTGTCGACCATGATACGCGTTGGGAAATATTCGTAATTCCAAGATTGCGCAACGTCAAACGGCTGACATAATCCCCGACCGTCATCTTCTACTGCTGTCCAGCTTACACCGATCATCCAGGAGTAAGGTTTGCGATTTCCCAGCACGTATGGTTGAGCATCAGCACTAGTGGTGATAAACAAAAAAGTGAAAAGTAAGACAGCATGTAAAAAGGTCTTCTGCATAGGCATGGATCGAGTCTATTAATTTTGCTTCAAATGTATACAGCATATCTGACATAACCCGCATTTTTAAAAAAAAATGTTGGTATATTAGCCAAAACTGAAACGCGTGATAAGCAATAAATTAGGACTAAAATGGCCTGAGTCAACACCTGAATGGAAGGGAAATTTAGTTCGTAAGGTCAATTTCCTAAGTTTGATTGGAGTCCTGAATGTAATTGCTGCCTTTATCGTTTTTCAAATCATTGGGTTTCAATTCCTGAATTTTCATCTTTTTGTCGTTTTGGGGTTGGCAGCAACCATCTTTTTGCTGAATTACAAGGGAAAGTTTATTCTGGCTTCTTACCTGTTTTTTGCAATTGGTATTTATTTGCTGGGAGTGGCCACCATTTATATGCGGCTGGAAAGTAATGTATTAATGTACTTTTTTCCGTTAACACTTTCGATTGTCCAGATTTATGGGAGAAGGGAGACTTTTGTGCATTTGATTATCTGGTGCACGATTTATTTCCTGACCATTGGCTTACTGGTAATCTTCGGACCGAAATATTACCCCATAAAGATTCCGGATACCACAATGGATGCTTTGAAAATCTTTAACGGGCTCTTCGCATTCTTTTGCGGTTTAATGCAGATTACTGTCATTACCTGGCTGAATATCCGGCAGGAAGAACAAATCCGGAATGTTATTGACGAGAAGCGACTACTTTTGGCGGAACTTTACCACCGGGTGAAAAACAACCTGAATATTGTAACGAGCCTCATCAATATCAAAAAGAACAATTCAGACTCACAGGAGGTTATAGATGCTCTGGAAGATTGCCGTGGACGCGTATACTCCATGGCATTGGTGCATCAGCAAATGTATTCGGGTTCGAAAGTTGGGAATTTAAATATGATGAATTACATGGTAGAACTGATCCGAAATGTAGAACACGCTTTTGGAGGCGATGCGGACGTTATTCTGGAAGTAGATTCAGGGGAGCTGATTCTACCCATTTCAAAAGCAGTTCCTATTGGTCTGATCATGAATGAATTGATAACGAATTCGTATAAGCATGCCGCGATACCCGATAAAAAGCTGATTGTTAAGATCCATGTTTCTCAAATCGGTAATTCCCTTCAGATTGATGTCACAGATAATGGCCCGGGAATCAAAGCGGGTAAAGAAGAAAACCCGTCCAGGCTCGGTTTTGAACTGATCCGATCCCTGTGCGAACAGATTGATGCAAGTTTTATGATCGGTAAGAAGACTGCTGAAGGTCCGGGAACAAACATTCAGATCAAGATCATTGATTATACGGAGAAGGCACAGCTTTTTGTGTAGCAGGATATCTATCCCCCCTTTGTCCCCCTCCGAAGGGGAATTTTTTAATCCTCTTAGCAAAGAGAAAATTGTTTACTTCTTAAATTTTGAAGAAGAATTCATCCTTCAAAGGTGAATCTTATGTTTCTCCCTTCGGAGGGTGATTTCGTATTATAAGGCACACTTGTTTTTTACAATTGAAAGAGGATCAGAATAAATGGCCCTTACGCGAAGAATCGTAGCAAACAAGAAGAGCCAGCATCGCTGGTGAAGACTGAAGAAAACCTGCAAGGTGTCTTCTGAAGGAGGAGCGAAAAAAAGCATTCTTTGTTTGAAGTCCGAACCGCTTTAGTGGGGCGGACAAGTTTCGAATGCTTTCGTGTAAAGACCCGTAGTTTGCAGATTCTTTAGTACTACTTGTCCCGATATTTCGGGAGGCCTAGAGCTTTTTGTTACTTTTTGGGGCGATGCCAAAAAGTAAGATTGATCAAATAAATGAGCTTTGTGCTGTTTACTAGTCAATCGCCCTTCGGAGGGGGATAAAGGTCTGACGAGTATCAGACTCCGTCAGAGGGGAAGAAGACCAAATCGCTCATATTTGTAATCTTTCTAAGATTTAAATTCGGAATCATTCAAACTCCCACGCACTTCTGTAAACCCCGAATTGTTCAATTTCATTCAACAGTTCAGAGTAGAAAGGATCATTTCCCAGTGTAGCACTGTCACCGATTAAATAGCAAGCTCTTTTAGCACGTGAGACCGCCACATTTGTTCTGCGGTAGTCACTGAGAAAACCGATAATTCCATCCGGGTTGGAACGTGTGAAACTAATAATAATGTTTTCTTGTTCCTGGCCTTGAATGGCATCAATGGTGGAGACTTTCCATGCGCTTCCCAATTCTTTCTCCAGGCGCGCAATTTGTGCAGAGTATGGAGCGAGAATAACCGTCCGTTTGGGGTCAGGGGATTCTGATTCTATTAGTTTTTGAATGATGCGGATCTCATCTTCGTTTTCAAAGCTGCCGGTAGTTTCGTTCTGGATTTCACCTTCTCCAAATCCGGCCATATCGATAAACTGGATCTGTCCTGCCGGCATTCCTGCCGCTGTTTGTAAAAGTCCCTGGTAGAAATAGGGGTTGATTACTGAAACAATTTCCGGGGACATCCGGTATTGCTCATTCAATAAAATGGGATGCTGGAACTCCGTAACGGTTTCTAGTAAACTCTTGTTCAATCCTAATTGAATTGCTTTTGAGCTCAAAACAACCGGCGGTAATTGCTGCGGATCACCACATAATACCAATTTCTTCCCGAAACTTGCCGTCAGCCAGGTTAAAGGAGCCAAAGCCTGGCCTGCTTCATCCATAATCACAACATCAAACGAATGGTTTTTGGAAAGCTCGTTGAATAAACCGACAGGTGTTCCTGCAACGACGGAACTCGATTCGATCAGTTGTTCTTCCGAATCATGTGCCAGTTTTCGCAGTTCTTTTTGTAATTCACGGAGTTCTTTTCGTGCCGTGCGTTTTTCGTCTGCTGCTTCTTTGGTATAATTCCGGATATGCCGGTTGGCAATTTGTTCGGCCTTCTGAATTTGCTTCTTCAAACTTTGACCGTATTGAGCGGCTTTTCCGGAATCCAAATAAGCATCAATGGTGTAAGGCATTATCTCCGGAGCTACTTTTTCTTCGTTTCCAACGCGTAGAAGTGAGATTTTAGCAGCTGCGATTTTCTTGCATAAATTGTCAACCGCCGTATTGCTCGGAGCGGTGATGAGTACTTTTTTTCCGCGTTTTACCAATTCTTCAATGGCAATGGAAAGTGTGTGGGTTTTACCTGTTCCCGGAGGACCCTGGATGACAACAGTTGGATCCGGGCTCAAAATAGCACCGACAGCACGCTGCTGGGAAAGGTTGAGTGTCGGATGTTCGAAAGAAGCTGTTTCTTTTTCTGTTTGAAAACTGCGTTCAAATTCCTGCAGGTGTTTGTGCTCTTTCAGGAAACGCAATCCCAGCTGCATGCATTCCAAAGTCCGGTCATCCGGAGTGAAATCTACCCGCACCGGATTTTCCCGCACATTTCCCTCCAATTCTTCTTTGCAGAAAAGGAGCAGGGAATAGGCATTCAGTTCTACAATCCGCGCTTTGTAAGATTTGTTCTCTATGTAAAATAAAACGCTGGCACCTCTCCTGAAAAAAGCATTGTTGATCACGAAGGAAGTTTCCAGCTGGTAAAAGTCACCGTCGATTCCACTGCGAATCTCTGCAATTTCACAAGGAAATAAACTCAATCCCTGTTTGCGCAATTCGTTGGGTGAAGCCTTTAGGTTCTCAGCAGCAAGTGCTCGGGAATAAGAAATTTCCTCCTGAACAGCTTGTTCCAAATGCGGGTGTATCGACATGACTTGTTTTTATCTCACGAAGATAAGGGCAATTTTAACCGTAAAGAGTGAAAGAGCGCAAAGAATCAGATAAAACTTTGCGCCCTCAGCGTCTTTGCTGTAAATCAAGAGATCACATTGTTTTCGTTCTCAAACTTACGGTAGGAAAACAGGACAGCAATGACAGCCAGCAATACCATCACCCCGAAAGCCATGGCGACTAAATGCCATTCAAGCGTACCGGCGATCAATTCTTTGGTTGCCAAAACAATGTTTACAACCGGGATCAATGCCGTTACTTCATTCAATTCTACGCCCGGGAAAAACCCGACCATTGCAGGCAAAATAATCAATAAATTGAGCGGAGAAATAATACTTTGTGCTTCCTTGAAACTCTTTGCACGAACAGCGATCGGTATCATAATTCCGGCAAAGAAAGTAATCAGCGGAATCAGCAAAGCGTAAAGCATGATAATAAATGTCGGTGAAAGAATGTCTTTAATTGCCTGAAGAAGAACAGGGTCTTTTACCAGGTTCAGTACTTCAATTGACAGGTAAATACCCAATAAATTGAAAGTCGCAGCCAGTAATCCGGATAGTACCACAACACCCATTTTCCCGAAAAGGATTTTCCAGCGGGGAACAGGAGTGGTCAGCAATGTCTCAATGGTTGCCCGTTCTTTTTCACCGGTAAACAGGTCGATTGCAGGGAACATACAACCCATAAAACCGAAAGCAATGAACAAATAGGGAAGGAACCCGCCGGCAAGTTTCCCGATCATTTCTTTACTGGAAGCTACATTGGAATGCTCCAGGATGAACGGAGTTATCTTTGCTTCGTCAATTTTAAGCTCGGCATACCGCTGCTTTTTCCAGTTTTCCTGCACATAAGTTACGTAAGCATCTGCGCGTTCTTTCATCCCCAGATCTGTCCCGTCATGGAAAACAGTAACGGAAATCGGCTGCATGGCACTTTTTAGCTGCTCGGCATTATTCGGAATGTAAATTCCCACCTGGATGGAATCCATGCGGATTGCCCGGATCAATGAAACGGTATCTGTAAACGGAATGAATTCTTTTTTTCCAAGACTTTCGGGAACTTTTAGTAAGTCGGCTTCAAGGCTTCCTACCTGGTTGCTCACCAATCCTATTTTCACTTTCTTTTCCGCTGCTTTCTTCTGGAAACTTTCGGATACGGACATGAATACACTCATGATCATCGGGAAAACCAATGTTGGGATGACGATCATCATCATCACCGTTCTGCGGTCGCGCAATGTGTCGCGCAGTTCCTTTTTAAATACTGTAAAGATCATCGTGTTTCAGTTTTTTGGTCGTGAACAATTCGAATAAATTCTGCTGTCAGGTTTGGTGCCTGCTGCTGTGCCCGGAATGCTTCCATGGTATCATTAAATAAAACTTTTCCTTTGTGGATGATGGTAATGTCATCACAGAGCAAGTCAACTTCTCCCATAATGTGGCTGGAAAAGATCACAGTCTTTCCCTGGTTTTTGCAATCACGAATAAGCTGGATAATATTTTCAGCTGTAATCACATCTAAACCGCTGGTGGGTTCATCAAAAATGACAACCTGCGGATCGTGGATCATGGTCCTGCAGATAGAAACTTTTTGTTTCATTCCCGTGCTCAGCTTCCCGATGCGCTTGTTCTGAAAATCGTGCATATCGAGCAGATCATATAATTTCTTCTTACGCATCTCAATATCGTTCTTTGAAACACCGTATAACTCTCCGAAGTATGAGATGAGTTCGTTGGGAGTTAGACGGGCATAAAGTCCTGCAGAACCGGTTAAAAAACCAATATGTTTGCGTGCTTCCTGCGGATTTTTCACAGCGTCGATATTATCGATGACAATGCTGCCTTTAGTGGGCTTGAAAATCGTCGATAACATGCGGAGTGTAGTCGTTTTTCCGGCTCCATTGGGGCCAAGAAGCGCATGTACACGACCAGGAAGGCATTCGAAACTGATATCGTCTACAGCGAGGACGGAATTCTGGTTAGTTCCCAATTCTTTCTTTTGCTGTCTGTTTAAAGTAAAAGATTTACTGAGATGCGAAATTTGAATCATAGATGAGAGATTATTTCACTAAATTAATAAGTTGTTCGAAGGAATACCACTAAATACTGGACGAAAGTGTTTTTTGAGGATGAGTGGTCGGTGTGAATTACGAATTCCCAATTACGAATTACGAATTGCCAGTTTCTCCAATGCATTTTGTATTGCCTGACTTACCTCTTTGTGCTGTGAAACGGTCATGAAATGGGTTCCTCCGGGAACAATATAATCCGGATGCACGTTACCGATTTTAAAAATGTGGTCATCATCTCCGTGAATGTGAAGCACTTTTGCAGGAACAGGTTCTTTTCTTTGCCAGTTTGTGATTTGGCGGATTGCCCATTTGGTGAAAACCGGGTCGGAATCTGCCAGAATTTGATCCAACAGCTTTTTTTCGGAATGTGTTCGTGTCCCGAAAAGCCAATAATTGATGCGGCTGGGTTTTAGTATTCGTTTTACAGGCATGAGTTTATACAGACCTATTTTTCCGCTGAAACGCATAAACGGAGAAAGTTCATTGCGTTCCCTTACACTGGAGATAATCAGGACCGGGCAATTAGTAAGCAAAGTACTCATTTCCTGAGCAATAATTCCACCGAATGAAATGCCTATGAGAATCGGATTTTCAGCTTTTACATGAATGCATAGCTGTTTTACATAAGATTCAAATGATTGTTCCGGATCAACGGATTCCCAGGGAATGAAAACAGGGGAGAAGGTCCCGAAATCTATTTGATCGAAAACACGTTCATCTGCTCCTAAACCGGATAAAATATAGCAACTGGTCCCGGTATTCCCGGGAGTCGGTTTTTTCATCCCGAAAAGTTACGCAAAATGTTTAGTTTCTTATGTAATTCAAAGTGATTCAGGTGTTCGGTTTTTTTATTCTTCGTCCTTATAAAACCCTAGTTTGTAAGCAACTCCCACACGCAAATCGGTGGTGTTGGTGCGCCATTGGGTTTTGCTGCTCGTTGCGATATCTAATACCCCGGAGTAATTTCGTGCTTCAACCGTAATGACCCAAAAAGTTCGAATAGGAACGGCAATACCGACTCCTCCCGCAATCCCAAAATCCCAACGATTTATACCATTACTGTTCATATCATCCGTATAAGTGTTTGATGTGCCGTTTATTTTAGTTCGGTCTGTTTTTTGCAAAAGATATCCTGCATAGGGCCCTGCATTGACAAAGAACTGTACTTTTTTTCCGAAACTGGCCTTTACTAAAACAGGAAAGGTGAGGTAATCCATGCGTGTATTGGATTTTCCTTTTCCAGCTACCGTATTGCCTGAATTATCCACGAAAAGAATATTGTTGAGTTGAAATCCTTTTCGCTGGTAAGAAAATCCGGTTTTGATAGAAAGAAAATTTTTGAAATTGTATTGAAAAATGGCTCCGCCTGACCAATAAACTGCTTGGTCGGTATCAAAATCATATAGGGTGCTTTTTACAAATACGGTACTCAGGTTCGGTCCGCCTTCCAGGCCGAGATCAAACATGCTGTTTTGTGCTTTCAAAGAAGTCATTCCAAGTGCCAGGAACAAAGCAATGATCAAGGTGTTTTTCATGATAATTTAAAAAGGTTCAAAAGGTTCAAAAGGTTCAAAAGTTCAAAGTTTAAACTCTTTGAACCCTTGAACTCTTTTAACTATTGTTTAATGATGATGTCCATGTGCTCCGTGAGAATGCCCGTGGTCCAATTCTTCCTTGGTTGCAGCTCTTACTGTTAAAATCGTGCCTGAGAAAAACAAATCTGTCCCTGCAAGCGGGTGATTGAAGTCCATGGTAACTGTTTCATCCGTAATTTCAAGGATCGTTCCTCTCAAATGGTTTCCTTCGTTGTCTGTCATTGGAAGTACCGCACCGACTTTGATCTGTGTTTCATCGATCTTTCCGGATTCGTCGAAAAATACGGAGATAGGAATAAGCGCAACATGGTCGTCGTTCTTTTCACCGTAAGCCTCTGCTGATGGAATATCAAACTCAAAAGTATCACCAGGTTTCAATCCATGGATGTTTACTTCGAATGTCGGGATGATGCGCTCAACTCCGTACAAAAATTCCATTGGCTGACTTTCCGATGTTTCCTCAATAAGTTCACCTGTTTTGTGATTGGTTAACTTGTAACTCAAGGAAACCACCATGTTTGTGTCTACTGTCATAATGTTTACTATATAGTGAATAAAGGTACTATTATTCAGGGAAATCAAGATGCGTTTTTCGCGTAAATAATTACAGATTTCCTACCTGCTAGAATGGCCGGGATCAATCACAAATGGTTCCTTTATGATCCGAATGCTGGTATAAATTGTCCAGTTCTTCCAATTCTTTCAGTAATTCTGCGGAAGGAGGCTTGTTCGTTAATTTTGATAAATCGGGCTGACCGGCATCTACCCAAGCTGTATACCAGATGGAGCCTACAGCAATGATTGCCTGTCGCATACGCCGTTCTACCATACCGTCCATGCGTTTTTGATACTCGTCGCAGAAAGCTTTGGAATACGTTTGGATCACCACATTTCCACGTGTTTCATAAGTGTATTTCTGGTCGCTGGGAAACTCTGCTGTCAGTTCTTTTTCCATCCTCAATACCGAGTCTACGGCTGCATTGGAAGCTTTCACGGCATCCCATGCAAATTCCAGTACGTCCGGAATGTACTTTCCTTTCCCTACGAAGTAATCGTATTCTTCCGCGTTCAATTCAACGATACGGCTTTCCCACAAACCGTGAATACCGCGCTGCCCGGTTAATTGTCCGTTATAGTTTTCTGTGGTGTGTAAAGGTACATGCGCATCCCCGATGTAGTGACCGATCTCCGTTGCGTTTTTCAGGATCAGATCGATATTCTTCGATTCGAAAGCTTTCTGAAGCCGGTTTTTCATCACCAAAATGTGCCATGGAACAATTCCGTAAGCCTGAAGGGTGTCTTCGGTGAATTTGGCAACGGCATCCTTCCAGCGTTTCGGCACTACTTCAAAAGGATTTTGGCCATTGACCGCATAATGATCGATATCGATGTAATGCCGCTGAGCTTCTCCATCCACTCCATAACGACGTTTGTCAGGATCTACGGCATGTTCTGTAATGAACTCAATGTTTTCCTTGAAAAAGCCGAACATTTCAGGCGGAAGCGTAAAGGTTGCTACCCGGTTAATACGTTTGTGACCGAAAAATCCCCACAATGCAGGATTCGGCTTCTGATAAATAGGCAGTGGAGCTGCGTTCCCGAAGCCGGTTAAAAACAGGCTCAGTAGTAAAGTAGTGCTAGTTCTCCGAAATGTTGACGAGTTTACCATTCCTTAAAATTGGAATCACGTTTGTTTGATTTGGTGTCAAACAATACTTGATGTCTTCATTCAAATTTAAGTTTTTTAATCGTCTTCTGTGCGAACTGGACTTTAAAAATCCGAGATAATTGTCTTTTGCTGAAAGATATAGGTATTTTGCAGCGATGGATGAATCTTCCACGGAAGTAAAATTCCCGGTATTAATGAGGTGGTCGCAGATTGCACCCGCACAAATGGTATCCTCCAGGTTAAATTTGTCCTGCCAGCCGGAACATAAACACAGAATATTTTTATCCTGCTTTTCCAGCCATTCATTCAGGTGTTTCAAATTCAGGAAAGAGCCAACTACTACAATCTCCGCATCTTTGGCAACATCAAGTGATTTGGTCCCGTTGGTTGTTGTTAACACAACTTCCTGGCCTTTGAATTCTTCCTTCATATAAGAAAAAGGTGAATTTCCGAAGTCAAAACCTTCTACGATCTGACCTTTGCGTTCGGCACCGGCGAGGAATCCTTTTTGTTTGTATTCCCAGGCTTCTTCTACCGTAGGAACAGGGATAATGGATGCAATTCCATTGTCGAATGCCGCGCAGATTGCAGATGTTGCACGCAACACGTCAATCACCACCACGATTTCAAATTCATCTTTAAAATATGCGTACTCACCGGGAGTATAGCAAACTTCGATCAGTTTTCTTGTATCCATATTAAGTGCGAAGGTACTAAAATCAGATGGATTTCAGGGATTCCTGTGTCGGTTTGAAAATTTTAGCGTCTGCAACAAAGGTCCCGAAAGGCAATAGAGAAGCGGCATATGCCCAAAATTTGGTCTTCATATTCCACTTTGTTTCTGTTGACGCCCAAAATACCAAAAACACGTACGCAATGAATAGAACACCGTGTGCCATTCCGACAATTTTATTCGGAGCTGTGATATCCATCCAATATTTCAAAGGCATGGTTACCAAAAACGAAAGAAAGGAGATTCCTTCCAATATCCCGACGATGCGAAGCGCACCCAAAGCAGACTTGAAGTTCATAGTTTTTTGTTTGCGAAATTACGAATTGAATGAATAGGGCAGGTACGATTCGCCGAAAAATGCTTGGATAAAACAGTACGTTCGCGACGCATCGCGAGCTTACTGTTTTTTATAGGTCTTGCCATCCACTTCCATAAACCAAAAACCACCTTGTTCGTAAGGTTCTGCGTCCAGCTGGAATGTTCTTTTGGTTTGGGAGTTCAACCGGATGATCGTGTGCTGTTTATTGATTTCCGCGGTTCCGGTGATTTTTGCCGTGCAATCACATAAGTTGGTCGCGCAGGTGTCTTTGCAATCAACCTGGTAGCTGCCTTCCTTTCCGGAAAAAACCAACTCATCACTTACAAAAACGCCTAAATCCGGGTTGTACTGAGGTTCGCTGTACCAGGTCCCTTCAAAATCAGAATTGTATTTCAACAGCGGTTTGTTGCAGGCAATTAGCAAGAGGCAGGTGGTAACAAAGAGAAAAACTTTTTTCATGTTTTAGATTTTATTTTGAAAGACTAAAAGAGTCAGGATTTTAAGAGGCAAGACTTGGATAAGCTTTACAATCTGATGTCTTGACTCTCAAAGTCTTTAAGTCTTTTGATAAATGTAGTTACTTTTTCTTAGCCTGTAATTCAAATAATTCATCGCGCAGACGTGCTGCCTCGATAAAGTCGAGGTCTTTTGCGGCTTTTTCCATTTGTTTGCGTTTCGCAACGATCGCTTTTTCCAAATCTTCCGGATCGGAGTAATTCATCGCCGGTTCTGCAGCCATTGAGCCGGATTCTTCCGGAGCATAGTATGCTTTTTGTGAACGCGTTTCCGGATCTCCGTCTGCTACTTTTGTTGATTTCAGGATCACTTCCTTGGATTTGTTCAATGCTGTCGGGACAATGCCGTTCGCTTCGTTGTAAGCTATCTGCATAGCTCTTCTGCGCTCTGTTTCGCTAATGGTGCGCTGCATCGAATCGGTCATTTTGTCCGCATACATGATAACACGCCCATTTACATTCCTTGCGGCACGACCGACTGTTTGGACCAGTGAGCGCTCATTTCTCAAAAATCCTTCCTTGTCGGCATCAATGATAGCGACCAAACTTACTTCCGGTAAATCGAGTCCTTCGCGAAGCAGGTTTACCCCGATCAGAACATCAAATTCCCCCAAACGCAGCTGACGCAGGATTTCCACGCGTTCAATGGTGTCAATATCCGAATGGATGTAGCGGCAGGCAATGCCCAGTTTATCCAGGTATTTCTGCAATTCTTCCGCCATGCGTTTGGTCAGAGTAGTAACCAATGTACGTTCGTCTTTTTCGATGCGTAACTGCATTTCTTCGATCAAATCATCAATCTGGTTCAGGCTCGGACGTACTTCGATTACAGGGTCCAATAATCCGGTCGGGCGTATCAATTGTTCTACTACGACCCCTTCGGATTGTTCCAGCTCAAAATCAGCCGGAGTAGCGGAAACATAAACAATCTGATTTATCAGTGACTGGAATTCATCAAACATCAAAGGACGGTTGTCCATCGCTGCCTGGATCCGGAAACCGTAATCCACGAGATTGATCTTTCGTGCGCGGTCACCGCCGTACATGGCGCGTATCTGAGGCATAGTCACGTGGCTTTCGTCTACGATCATCAAATAATCATCCGGGAAATAGTCCAGTAAACAGAAAGGGCGTGTTCCCGGAGCGCGCTGATCGAAATAGCGGGAATAGTTCTCAATTCCGGAGCAATAGCCCAATTCGCGCATCATTTCCATGTCGTAGGAAGTGCGTTCTTCGAGGCGTTTTGCTTCGAGCAGTTTTCCTTCACGTTTGAAGTTCTCAACCTGGATGACCATATCTTCACCGATTTGATCAATTGCTCTTCTGGTGGTTTCCGGACTGGAAACGAAAATGTTTGCCGGATAAATGTTGATTTCGGAAAAAACTTCAATCTCGGAATTATTCTCCGGATCAATGGTCCGTATGCGTTCAATTTCGTCTCCCCAAAATTCCACACGCAATGCATAATCCGCATAGGCAAGGTGAATATCGACCGTATCTCCTTTTACACGGAAAGTCCCGCGTTTGAATTCGGCTTCTGTCCTTGAATATAAATTTTCGACCAATCTCAGCAGGAACTTATTTCTTGGGAACGACTGCCCGATGCGTATCGGGATAATGGAGTTCGCAAATTCATTCGGGTTCCCGATACCGTAAATACAGCTCACGGAAGCGATTACGATCACATCTCTGCGTCCTGAAAGCAGGGCTGAAGTAGCTGAAAGACGCAGTTTCTCAATTTCGTCATTGATTTGCAGATCTTTTTCGATGTAGGTATCCGTTACCGGCAAATAAGCTTCGGGCTGATAATAGTCGTAATAACTTACGAAGTATTCCACGGCATTATTCGGGAAGAATTGTTTGAATTCCCCGTAAAGCTGAGCTGCCAGTGTTTTGTTGTGTGAAAGGATTAATGTTGGTTTTTCGACCTGCTGAATGACATTTGCCATTGTAAAAGTCTTACCGCTTCCCGTAACACCAAGCAGGGTTTGAGCGAAATGTCCGTCGCGGATTCCGCTGACTAATTGTTTAATTGCAGCAGGCTGATCCCCTGTCGGTTTAAATTCAGAAGTGAGTTGGAAATCCATAGTAACAAATATAGCTAATTACGAATTCCTAATTCCTAATTACGAATGATGAAATCAGTTTTTAAGCTGTGAAATTTTCTTCTTGATACTACTTGTTTTTTGATTCATTTCACTTTTGACATTTTGCTTTTTGAATTATAGCTTATCTTTACAGCTCATTAAAAACACAGACACAGTCCTATGATGAATCAATTCCAGGAATTTGCGGCACTAATGACAGAGAATCCTCTCAATGCTATTTTACTGATACTTGGAATTTTACTGTTGGAGATTATCCTGTCATTCGACAATGCTGCCGTACTGGCAACGATGGTGAAAGACCTTCCCAAAGAGCAGCAGGCAAAAGCATTGAAATACGGAATCCTGGGAGCTTATATTTTTCGTGGACTTGCATTGATACTGGTGGAATCAATCCTGAGCATCTGGTGGTTCAAACCGATCGGAGGCGCTTACCTGATCTATATGGCTATCAAGCATTTCGCAGCGAAAAGTGTACAGGAAGAGATCGAATCTGAAGTTCAGGAAACCAAGAAAAGCTTTATTTATCGCGGAACGGTAGGGGTAATCGGGATTTTCTGGTCGACTGTACTGGCGGTTGAGTTCATGGATATCGTTTTTTCAATCGATAATATTTTTGCGGTAGTTGCTTATTCGGATAATGTGGTCCTGATCTGCATCGGGGTGTTTATCGGGATTTTGGCGATGCGTTATGTAGCGAAGTATTTCGTGGTATTGATGGAGAAATATCCGTTCCTCGAAAATTCTGCTTTCCTGGTGATCGGAATCCTGGGGATTAAATTGTGTTTGGCTTTACTGGTGCATTACATGCCTTCTGCAAAATGGATCGAATCGGAGCAATTTGACTTGTTTGTTTCCGGCCTGACACTGGCGATATTTATTGTTCCTTTGGTGATCTTCCGCGCTAAGAAAGACAAATAATGTTAACCACATAGGAACATTCACCAAAATCTTTAAAATCCTTTAGAATCCCTGCATCCCAATCACAATAAAGGATTCAGCGCATTCGTTATACATAGAGGAACTAGCAGGATTCTAGGGGAATTGGGGGTCAGAAACTCAATATTCCTACCCTTTTTAGTACCCAAACTGCGGGTTATTCCTTATATGTTTGAATCAACCAATTAAAAGAATCACCATGAAATTAAAGATCAATTTCATACTAAAAACGGGAGTTCAAGGAGAAATTCCTGTATTAGCTGTAATGAACTTCGGTTACAAAGAGTTCGATGCGTTGAAACAAACGTATGTGTATAAACCACTGCGTTATTACACAGGAGTTAAAGTTACGAAATCTGCTTGGGATGAATTAGAAAAACTTCCGAGAGATAAATCCAAACGAGCAACGCTTCTGCAAATTGAAAAGCAAGCAACGGATATTTTCAATTATCTGATCACAACAGAAACAGTAACCCCTGAACGCTTCAAACAAGAGTTGGACGTTAAGATCAAGAAGAAAGAAGAACAAGCAATCGTAACCCGAGTTCGATTGGTAGATTTCATTGAAAATGAAATCCTGTTAGAAAATGGAATCAAACAAGGAACTAAGAACTGCTATCAAGTTTTAGCGAATCGAATAGCTGATTTTGAAACTAAAATCGGAAAGCATTTGTACAGTAGTGATCTGAATGAGGAATTGTATGTGAGTTTTATGAATACGATCCGTGAACGCTGTACACGAATCAATGCGGTTACTCATTACTACAAAGCTTTTAAAGCAGTGTTGAACAGAATTGCTCGAAAGTATAAAGTGAATGTGTTCAACCCCACAAAAGAACTGCGAACCACGGACAAATTACGTTCGGTTACGGAAGAGAAAATTTATCTTGAATTTTCGCAGATTGAGAAGATTATCGCTTATCAACCAACCTCGGATGAATTAGCAAACGCAAAACTCATTTTACTCACACTTCTTTTCACTGGATGCAGATATTCCGACGTTCATAAGATCAAGCCCGAATACACATACTCGAAAAACAACGTAACGTTTCATTACGCACGTTATTTGACAACGAAAACCGATACAGAAATCGTTGTACCAATTTTAAAACCATTGCAGGAAGCATTTGATGCAAACGGAGGAATCGCAGAACCCATGGCAATGCAAAAGTTCAACACACTCGCACGGAATATTGCTGAAAGTGTTGGATTAAAGGAAGAAATCACCCTCTCTCATACGAACTCTTTTGGTAAGAAAGAACTAACAACCAAAAAGCTGTTTCAACTGATTAGTTCACATATCGGGCGTAGGTCATTTGTTACCAATTTGATGAGTTACATTCCGATTACGGTGTTAAGTAAGATAACTGGACACACCAATTCAGCAGTAGAATCTGATTTCAAAGGATTGGGTAGTAGTGAGATTTTCAAGTACAACAAAATTTCATTGGTCGATAACGCTGCACTACTTGTGAAAATACTCCGAATTTATACGGAAGATAAACTGGATGATTTCCCAATAAACTTGGTGTAAGATCAAATAAAAAGCGACCTCAATTCGGGGTCGCTTTTTTGGTGGTTACATCGTTGTTGATGCTTGTTTGCGTTGGATGTATTCCATGATTGCACTGCGGGAAAAACGCACGGTTCTCTCGTTGATCCGAATAGCAATCAAAACTCCATCACGAACGAGTTTAATAAGGGAGTTCTTCCCGATTTTCAAGATGCGTTTCACTTGCTCATTGTTAAGCAATTCATCTTCGTTTTTAGGTGCGCTAGGTTCAACAACTGTACTGCGATTTCGATTTCTTTCCAGTTCCAAAATGCGCTTTTGCTGTTCTCCAACTGTTTGTTTCAATCGTTCAATTTCCTCGCACATTTTTTCGATGGCGAGTTTAACCACTGTTTCCATGATTAAAGGTGTTTTTTAATGGTTGATCTCCTTTGTTTTTTAATCTCTCCATCCATTCAGAAATAGGAATGTATCTTAGATATAATCCAAGTATATGAAAGAAATGAAAACCGAAAAAACATTGGGGTACTCCAAAAATTCAACTTTTTCTAAGTTTTAACATTTGGGGATCGAAAAGGACTCAAAAGGATCAAAAATGGAGTTTATTCGAGTCCCTTTTTAACGGTTTCAATATCGGAATCAATGAGTGAAGTTGCAGAAACCGAACCGATGTTTTCGAAAAAAGACCGAACGATGAGCAGATTTTGAAGTGTTGCTTTTTCACTGGAAAAGGTCAACGGATGAAGTAGTTTTTTGTACAGTTCCGAATGCGTGATTTGACTATACGAAATCCCTAAAAAGGAATGCAAAGCATCCGCACACTTGCTGACATTCTTTTTGTGTTTTGTACCTATTAACTGCGAAATGTAATAAGCAATCAAAACCTGTTGTGAACGGGTGAATTTGGCTTCATACGATTGTTGACCAATAGCAAAACCTTCACTAGAAATCGGTTGTTCGGTACCGTCTTGCTTATCGGAAAATTCTTCGCTCAATTCTTGTGTTGCCCGATCCAACGCCAAGAGCAAAACAACCTTTTCATCACTGTATTTCACTAACCGTCGTTCGGTGTCTATCAGTTCTAAAACCGATTTGTTGCTTTCTTCAATGGCTTGCAGGTAGAGCCAGTTCAACTGGTAGAGCCTTTCGGCAACGGAGGCATTGATGATAAACGTCTGTTCAATGATATTCGAAGTCATTTCCTGAATGGGCGAAAGGTTGGAAAGCGTCAATTCGAGCGGGTTCATTTCACCTAGTTTTTGATGATGCCTGAACGTGGAAACCAACGAATGATAAAATACGGAATAGCAGGGAATGTTTTCGTTTTCCAGGAACAACGTGCGCCTGAAATATTCGCTCGCATACGATTTGTCTGTTGCTTTCTCTAAATTCAACAGATACCGACGTTTCAACGATTGATAAAAACGTGTATAGGCTTTTTGAAACAGCTCTTCAGGTGATTGATTTGCTTCCATAATAGAATAACGTTTAGGGATCGTAAATCTTACATCAAACAGGCAAAATTCCTGAACCCCAGTAAAAACCCATGTTACACCATTCTACACCATGTTTGCAGTAGCTTACCGCAAGTAGTGCATTAGTTGATCGCATGAAATTCCAACTTTACACCATTACATTTCAACTTTACACCATGGGTTAAGTACTTTACACCATTGACAGAGTACTTTCCACCATTCATCTAAAACAGCATATATTTCGCTGAAAAAGCGACTATCCGACTCCATTTCTACTCGATTCCAACTCGAATCTGTTTCGATGAATCTTTCTTTCCGACTTGACCAATTCAACTATCCGACTTGACTAACTTTTCTTTTCGATAGACGAATAGATTGTTGTTATTGCGCGTAGTTGAATCCGAGTCGGTTTTGAGTCCATTTCGAGTAGGATTGATTTCGACGAATCTTACTTTTCGACTAGCCCAATTCAACGTTTCAACTTGCCGAAGTTTACTTTTCAATAGACGAATAAGCTGCTGTTACTGTGGTTGGTTGAATCCGAGTCGGTTTGAGTCGATTTTGAGTTGAATCTCTTTCGACGAATCTTTCTTTTCGACTTGACGAATCGTTTGATCCGATTTGCCCAAGTTTACTTTTCTATCGACTAAGCCTTTACATACAGAAAAATAGGTAAAAGTCAAGTCGAATAATCCACTTTCTTCGAGTTAACTTGTAAAGAAAAAAGTATGAGTAAAGAAATTACCGTAAATGAGCTGTTAGATGCAGTTTTGGCAAACCTGCCAGTACAAACTATCCATCCGATTCACAAAGCCATGTTGGAAGAGTCATGTGAACATGTATTGAAAAAGAAAGACGAATTTGATTCGATCGAAGAAATGGAAAAAGCAATTCACTTATCTTTTTTGGTTCTCAACCCAGTGTTCCAATCAACAATGAATGCTGCTTTGGAGTATGCAGATACGGTAACGATTAATTACCGAGGTGTGAACGAAATTTTGACTAGTGAATCTCCAATACTGAAATCGGTGAATTGAAATAGAATAAAAAATTAGTTGCCCACCTTTTAGTGGGCAGTTAGCACTTTATTCGGTCAAAATTCCCCATCAAACCATAATAAAAAGTTAGTTGCCCACTAAAAGGTGGGCAGTTAGTGTTTTTTTAAGCAATTTTCGGTTCAAAGGAATAATAAAAAATTAGTTGCCCACTAAATGGTGGGCAGTTATGATTTTATTCAGATGGATCATTTTCAAAACAGAATAAAAATCTACTTGCACCACCCTCTATGGGGCAAGTAACTTTTTATTTGGCAGTTTATCAATTTTCGAGGTTAAAAAATCTTAGTTGCACCACCTAACGTGGGGCAAGTAACTTTTTATTTGGCAGTTTATCAATTTTCGAGGTTAAAAAATCTTAGTTGCACCACCTAACGTGGGGCAAGTAGAATTTAATTGCTCAAAATCGGGTTTCGAAAAGGAATAAAAAAACAGTTGCCCCACCCATTGCGGGGCAACTAGAAAAAAATTGGAAACACCGACATTTGTGAGCTTTCAAGATTTAAGCAACAGCTTCTTGTATTTCCTGCGCTCCAAAGCCAGCCAATCATAAATTCCAGTTGCCAACCGTTCAAAAGACTCGTTGTCATTAAAAGCAAGTTCCGTAACATGGTAGGCTCGGTCGCAATACTGATCCGTTAAATGCTCCAAACGTCTGTCGTTAATATTGAGTTCCATGAGAGAGAAAACGGCTTGGGATATATCCAACGTGGCATTGTCGTTTCCGAACCCTAATAAGTTTAACCCGCAAACGGTATGTTCGTGCTTTAAATCGTCTTTTATCAATTGAATGATAAGCTTTTTGGAAGTTTTTTTCTGCATGACTCAATATTTTTATTGAATCAAAAGTAAACAAATAATGTTTCTTATGAAACAAATTTCAATTACAAAGAAACATTTAATGATTACATGTAATCTTTTTACGTTTACATATCTAGTATTCACGAGGGGTTAGGCTTTGAACGTAAGTCAGAAATTTTTTATCTTTATCCCACCATGGGTGAAAATGATAAGGTAAAAATAAACCGAATTGCAGAAGTCTTATTTGAATTAGAGATTTCACAAACTGAATTGGCTGAACGTCTTGGAAAAAAGAGACAAGTAATCAATCGCTATTGCAAAAATGCTGGTCAACCCACCTTGGCATTTTTACGAGAAATTGCACTTGCATTGGGTGTAAACGTTCAGGAGCTTTTGGCTCCTACTCCTTCAAAAGAAAAAGAGGATAAATAACAATTGTATTATTTCAGTATCAACAAGATTTGTTCATCTCATTTCACTTCGCCTCAATTCCTCACCAAATGCAATTTCTGCGCTCCTTTTTCTGAAACAATCGTCAGAAAATAGATGCCCGCATTTAAAGTCGATGCGCTTACCTTGATCCCTTCTTCCGCTGAAACATTGGAGTAATCACGTTTCAAAACTTCTTTGCCTTGCGCATCGGTCAATTGTATAGTAACGCTTTCATTGCCCCATTTGCCTGTAATGTTCCATTCATCGGATGATGGATTCGGAAAAACTTCAAAAGAGGAAATGTCATTTTCATTTATTCCTGCAAACGGATCAACCACCAAAAAAGACCCCATCATTCCATCGTCTTCGTGATGCAACAAATGACAATGATACATGTACGGAACCATCTCATCGGTGAAGGTGGTAAACCGTGTAATAAATTTCACGCTGTCTTCGGGCATTACTAAAACCACATCTTTCCAGCCTTGTTCTGTTATTGGAGGAGTAGTTCCATTCTTTTCGATTACATTAAACTGAATGTCGTGAATATGAAAAGGGTGCGCAATTAGTGTATTGTTTTTCAATGTCCAGATTTCCGTTGAATTCAATGGAATCGTGATATTGATTGAATCCATATTGAAGGTGGTGTTATTGATTCCAAACGGTCCTTCAGCACGATTAGGGGTGTCTCCTTGTACGAGTGTAATCGTATCAAAAACCAAGGTTCTATTAACGTCTACATCAGCAATATCAAAAGGCACATAAGGAACTAATGTTGATGGAATGGATGTAATTGGACTTCCTGTTTGTGCGCCAATTGTAAATTCTACCAAATTGAAGTCTGCACCGTTCAGGAAATTGTCCATATACATGTCCATGGTGTCTGCTCCGCTACCAACCGAAGGAGATCCGAAGATTCCATCAGGCATTTCAGAACCGTAACTCACCAAATCAACAGTTTGTCCGTTCATACCACTCAAATCAACAAGAATTTCCGACCGTTCTCCTGGTGCAATCAATAAACGTGTCAATGCGTTTGGTGTTTCTACCAAACCGCCGTCAGTAGCAATTTGGTAAAAGGTCATGTTGTTGGAGAATCCAAAATAAAACGAACGCATACTGCTTCCATTTAAGAGGCGCATTCGAACCACTTGTGAAGGAAGGTTGTGCGTTGCATTACGTGTACCATTCACAAAAACTGCCGTGTCCATGTGATCTGCAATTGCAATTTGTTGTAACACATCAAATGCCTTTGTTTGAACAATCAATGGAATGTCGTCCACTCCATACGTTTGAGGTAAACCCAATGCCAATTCTGCTGGATCGTGAATAATGAATAAACCTGCAAGCCCTTTCCCAACATGCAATTCCGTTTTTCCTTCACCATGTGGGTGATACCAGAATGTACCTGCATTGTTTAATATTTCAAACGAAGGACTCCACGTAGAACCTGCCGAAATAGATTGATGCGGACCACCGTCATTTTCAGGCGCAACATGTAAACCGTGCCAATGCATTGTTGTGGCGACGGTCAGGTTGTTGATGACATTTAAGGTTACCACATCATTCTTGTTGACAATGATAGTCGGAGAAAGAAATGAACCGTTTATACCATAAGTTGGCGTTGGATTTCCGGGATACAATTGCGTTGTACCTGATTGAACATTCAGGTTAAATGTAGTTCCTGTTAGTGCAGGAGGTATGTAGAGTGCGTTTTGAGCCAGTCCATTCCCTGAAATACAAAGAATGAACGCTGCAAAAAAGATTTTTAGCAATTCTAATTTGATGCGTACCATATTTTTTGACGTATAATAATGTTGTTTCCGCTAAGAATGAGGTAATAAAAATTAGCGGGGAATGATGGCATTTCAACACATGATGATGTTGGAATACCACTCGTAAAAACTTCCTTTCCGTTTAGATCAAGAAGGGTGAGATCAGTAAATTTAGACTTGGAATCGGTTAATTGAAATTGATTTCCGATAATGGTATAGGCTTGACTTGCAGAAATAGACTCACTTATTCCAGCAGTAGATTCCGCATTTATGATCCAAGTGAGCGTATCTACTTGTAGTGGCGAATGAATTTCATAAATGGTGTATCGAATGATTCCAGTTCCTGCATTCGTATTCGGGAAGCAATGAATCAACATCAATCCATCGTCTCCGGGAAGAACAGGCAATGTCGTTGAACTATCTATAAGCGATGGAAAACAGGTGTTATTATCGCAAATAGTAGCCGTCCAATCATTCGGCATGGAGACAGAAGACTTCTTCCAGACAAATTGCAATGTATCGTTATTCGGATGAACTTGCGTGATATTCATAGTCACCGAATTGTTTACGGTTGTATTTGAAATCAACGTGTCGTTTGGTGAATGAAAATAAGATTGGGCATAACCGATTGTGGTGGTCGCACTAAACAGCACAACCACCAGAACCAATTGCCAAAATACCTTATTGGAAAAATTAGCGAACCACATTGATTTTCTCAGTAACGAAAGTTCCATTCATTTCTAAATTCAAAATGTATGATCCTACGGGAAGACTTGAAAGATCAATTTGTTTTTCGATTAAACCCTTATTCAGTTTTTCTTTTTCAAAAGTCATCACGGCTTTTCCTGAAAGATCAGTGATCTGCATGTTGATTTCAGCACCTTGTAACGCTTCAAAATTTACCGTTACAATTCCCGAAGCGGGATTTGGGTAAGCACTCACATTTTGAAGTGGTGTTTGCTCTGCTACTCCTGCTGTAAATGTGTTCAGGATCAAATCACGCATCGTAGTTGTGTCTGAAGTATTGAAATCTTGAGTCACAAACAAAACGTCGTGATTATCACCCCCTAAAAGCACCACTGTTGGCATACCGAAACCGCCGTAATATGCAACCTGAACAGCGCCACTATCCATTGGAGCAAAAAGAGGTAAATTGTTATTCACCACCCAATTCGACGAATAAGTACAAGTTGTACTGTTTTGGTACGGAAATGAATAAGCCTTAACCAGACCTGGATTTGAAGCGTTGATGTTGTTTGCCATCGTTTGCATTTTCGAAGCTACAGGTGGACAAGAACCACAATTTGGCATATAAAAAATCAGCATAACTGCTTTTCCTGCATCCAGATCAGAAAATAGATCTACGTTATTTCCATTGCAATCCTGCCCTGAAAAATTCATTGCTGTTGTTTGGCTAAAGCCAAGAAATGCTAGCATAGCAAATGAAGCCGTTGCCAGACTTTTGTAAAGTGTAGTTTTCATAATAATTTAGTTATTGTTTTTTGATTTGACACCCTCAAGATCCATATTACATACCGGGCAAGAACCTGCCTTGTTGTATGTTTTTGAACCTTCACATTTCATAGGGCATTGATATGAACTGAACTTTTCACTGCCTGAATTACAAGAAGTGAAAAGTGATGTTACCACCATAGCGAGTGATAGAACTAAAGTAATTTTCCGCATTTTTTTTCAAATTGATTATTAATAGAGAAAATCAAGCGTAGCCTGAATACTGATCCTCAAAAATCAAATGATAAATACGCAGTTTTTTAAATGAATTGGAACTTTGAGTTCGGGAGGTGGTGCATGTACCGAAGGCTTAATATGCTTAGGTACATAAAGTTCATGATCCTGCTCTATGACAAACATGTCAGCTGGTTCGGTAACGATAACCGATGAAAAGAATACAATTGCAGAGGTCGGTTTTTGATCTTCGCTCGCCTTTTTAAGACAAACCTGAACATCTTTACAGCATCCTTTTTTCATTGGTTTTCCCGCACAACAAGACTTTGGCGCACTGAAACCAACCAATGAAACTGTTTTGATTTTTCCTCCGCAATAATGGATATTAGCAGTCAGTCTAACACTTATTAGAAGATAAAATACTGCAAGGCTATATACCAAAATTGTTTTCACAGAGCTAAATATAAGTTCTTTAATGGATAACGAAAAATTAACAGAAATCAAAAAGAACCTTAATTATAGGAAAGCTATTGAGTGCTTTTTTAACTTTAAGTTGAAATTAGTTGCTTTAAAACAGCGAGTAGTTTACATTTGCTTACAGTCAAAATGAGAATGAAACGGATTTTTTCACTTATAATAATGGTTTTATACCTGCTTCCAGCTCTTGGAATGACGGTATCTACGCATTATTGTGGTGGAAAATTGGCGGATGTTTCTTTATTTGGTTCAAAACCAAAAATGAGTTGTGCTTGCGGGGCAATGGCTTCAAAGAACAAGGTTCATATTAAGAAAAAATGCTGTGAACAAGTAACCTTTTCTTTAAAACTTGACAATCAGCAATTAAAACAATCAACTTTAGATCATAAGAGTCCTAACGCGGAGATATTAGCAGAAAAACAGTTCGATTTCGGTTTCATTCGAAATACGATTATTGTAATGCCTAAAGTAGCATTAAGCTACTCTCCAAATCTACCGCCTGGTAGGTACAAAGAGCCCATTTACATTCAAAACGACTCCTTTCTAATTTAGAATCCAAAAGCCATTAGGCTTGTCTTGATCTGTAATCCTGCTTTTAGGGTTATCCATTAGTTATTCAGCAAAAAATTATAGTATGAAAAAGTTACAGCACCTTATGCTGGGAATGTCGTTATTATTGGCATTCACCAGTTGTGCAACCCCAATAAAAAATGCAAAAACCGAAACTTACAAAGTTGCGGGAAATTGTGAAATGTGTAAAAGCACTATCGAAACTGCAGCAAATAAGAAAGGCATTTCTTTAGCTGAATGGGACCAGGACAAAAAAGTCATGAAGCTTACCTATGACTCTAAGCAAACCACAGCATCCGAAGTACTTAAAAAAGTGGCTTATGCAGGATATGATAACGAGCAATTCTTAGCCCCTGATGATGCTTATACCAAGCTTCCTGGATGTTGCCAGTATGACCGTCTGAAAAAAGACGCTGTGGTAACGGACAATACGGTGAATGATTCGCCAAAAAATGAGCCTGTTGTGAAAGAGCAAGAGAAAGTGAATCAACTTGCGAAGGTTTATGATCAATACTTTGCGCTGAAAGACGCATTAGTAAAAGATGATGGCACAGTGGCATCTTCTAAAGCCCTTGCATTGGCAAAGGCGATCAACGAAGTGGATATGAAAGCTATGTCATCTGAGGAGCATTCAGCATGGATGAAAGTAGAAAAGGATTTATTGATGCATGCGGAACACATCAGCGAAACAAAAGACATTGCACACCAACGTGAGCATTTCTCATTGCTTTCACAAGGTGTTTATTCGTTAACGAAGGCATTCAAGTTAGATGAAACGGTTTACCTGCAACATTGTCCGATGTACAATGATGGAAAAGGTGCGGATTGGTTGAGCAAGGAAAGTACAGTGAAAAATCCGTATTACGGAAGTTCCATGTTGTCTTGCGGAAAAACAACAGAGACGATCAAATAAACGAATGAAGGTTTATATCAAAAACATGGTATGCAACCGTTGTAAGATGGTAGTGAAGTCTGAGTTTGAACAGCTCGGACTTCATCCGCTTACGGTTGAGTTGGGTGAAGTGGAGCTTGATCGTGCCTTATCCGAATACGATAAGGAACAGCTTGTTTTGAGGTTCGAGGAACTGGGCTTTGAATTGATTGATGACAAAAAGAGCCGGATCATTGAAAAAGTAAAAAACAGTATTGTTCAATTGGTTCATTATCCATCAGAACGACTTCGAACAAACTTGTCTCAACACATCAATGAGCAAATTCCGCTAGATTACAATTACATCAGCAACTTATTCAGTGAGGTAGAAGGTACGAGTATTGAACAGTACTATATAGCTCAGAAAATTGAACGGGTTAAAGAATTGCTGGTTTATGATGAATTGTCTTTGAGCGAAATAGCTTACCAATTAGAATACAGCAGTGTTTCACATTTGAGTAAACAGTTCAAAAAAGTTACTGGATTAACAACGTCTCATTTCAAGCAGTTGAAATCGCAAAAACGAACGCCGATAGAAAATCTGTAAATCATAACAAACGATTCCACAATTGTATCACGAACTACTAAACGAGTGTTCAGACCTTTGTGAAATAAAAATTAATGGTATGATACACACGTATAGTATTGCCGGAATGACTTGTGGAAGTTGTGAGGCAAAAGTAAAAGGAAGTTTGTTAACGTTACCTGACGTTACCTCTGTTGAGGTTTCAAAAGAGAACAAAACTGTTGTGATTGGGATGGACAAACACATTTCAATTGGCAGTTTACAAGAAGCTCTCGGAGGAAAGGAATCTCGTTACCAAATAACGGCAAAGGAGCACAGTGAATTGAGTGAGCAAGCGAAAAGTTGGATTGAAACATACAAGCCAGTTTTATTGATTTTCGGATATATCACATTGACCACATTGTTGGTTCAATTGGTTGCCCATCACTTTGATTACATGCATTGGATGCGCCACTTTATGGCAGGGTTCTTTTTGGTTTTCTCCTTTTTTAAGTTGTTGAATTTAAAAGGATTTGCAGAAAGCTATAGCATGTATGATGTTATTGCAAAACGATTCAAAGCATGGGGATATTTCTACGCACTGATCGAATTGTCGTTAGGATTGGCTTTTTTATTAGACATCGAGCCGTATATCGTAAATTGGATAACACTAGTCGTAATGACAATTAGTTTAATTGGAGTACTGCAAAGTGTACTGAATAAAAGAAAAATACAATGTGCTTGTTTGGGAGCTGTTTTCAATTTGCCAATGAGTACCATTACAATTATTGAAGATGCGCTGATGATTGCTATGAGCGCAGTAACACTGATACTATTACAATGAAAAATGCTTTAATACTGGTGTTGTTTGCACTACTCTCACTCAATACGTTCGCACAGAAAAAAGTGCGGTATGATTTGTATGTGAGAGACACCGTTGTAAATTTTTCAGGAAAACAAAAACACGCCTATGCTGTCAATGGAAGTATTCCAATGCCTGAATTGCATTTTACGGAAGGTGATACAGCTGAAATATGGGTACACAATGAATTGAGAACTGAAACTTCTATTCATTGGCATGGGTTAATCTTGCCGAATGAACAAGACGGTGTGCCTTATTTGACAACAGCACCAATTAAAGCAGGAACAACGCATTTGTATCAATTCCCCATCGTTCAAAACGGAACCTATTGGTATCACTCACACACAGGTTTGCAGGAGCAGAGTGGAATGTATGGGGCATTTATCATTCATAAGAAAGATGAGCCTAAAATGTTGGAATATACAGTTGTTTTGAGTGATTGGACAGAGATGAAGCCTTTTGAAGTGCATCGTAGATTACACATGGCCAATGACTGGTCAGCAATCAAAAAAGCCAATCTTCAAAAAGGTGCGGTGCAAAGCTATGCCGATGCAATTGGAGCAGGAAGTCTTAAAACCAAATTCGGTAACGAATGGAAACGTATGTTAGCAATGGATGTGAGCGATGTCTATTACGATAAATTGCTCACCAACGGTCGCCAAGAGGATAATGCGCCAAAGTTCAAGGCTGGCGATAAAGTAAGAATCAGAATTATCAATGGTGGTTCCTCATCTTATTTTTGGATGCGCTATTCTGGAGGTAAAATGGATGTTGTTGCCAGTGATGGAATGGACGTTGTTCCCGTGCCTGTTGATCGGTTTATTATCGCTGTTGCTGAAACGTATGACGTTATCATCACCATTCCTTCAGACAGTACCTCTTTCGAACTTCAGGCAACTTCCGAAGATCGGATCAGAAGTACATCGTTATGGCTTGGTTCTGGAGTAAAACAATTGATTTCCCCCTTAGAACCGCTGAAATATTTTGAGGGCATGCAAATGATGAACGACATGATTAAAATGGATGGAAATCTGGACGACATGGGAATGAACATGAGTTTGCAACAAATGGATATGAATGTGGTAATGTATCCCGAAATCACTGGTGGTAAGAAGAAAAAACAGAAGAGCAAACACATGAATATGAGCGATGGCAGTCAGTACAACAGTAACCAACTTTCGGAAATTGTTACGCTGAACTACAACATGCTCAAATCACCAGTAAAGACTACTTTGCCCGATGCAAAAACAACCGTTTATAACTTTGAACTAACTGGGAATATGAACCGTTATGTTTGGAGTATCAACAACAAGACAGTTTCCGAAACAGATAAAATCTTAATCAAAAAGGGAGAGAATGTACGCATCATCATTTACAATAATTCCATGATGCGCCATCCGATGCATTTACACGGACACTTTTTTAGAATCTTAAACGGCAACGGCGAATACTCACCATTGAAAAATGTATTGGACATCATGCCGATGGAAACTGACACCATTGAATTTGCAGCTACGGAAAGCGGCGATTGGTTCTTTCACTGTCATATCCTCTATCACATGATGAGCGGAATGGGTCGAATATTTTCTTACGAGAATTCACCTCCTAACCCACAATTGCCAGAACCCAAAAAAGCATTGCGAAAACTGTATGCCGATGATCGGGAGTTTCATTTCATGTTCCAAAATGACTTTGCCTCCAATGGAAACGACGGTGAAATGATGTTACAAAATACCCGTTGGAATCTTCAGGCAGAATGGCGTTTGGGTTATAACAATATGCACGGTTACGAAACAGAAACACACTTCGGACGATATATCGGAAAAATGCAATGGCTGTTTCCGTATGTAGGATTTGACTGGCGTTACCGTAAAATGGAAATGGGTGAAACGGAACGCAACCTGTTCGGACAAACAAATACCAAAGACCGCCGTGGGGTTATCTGCTTCGGTTTGCAATACACATTGCCAATGCTTATCATTGCTGATGCACGAGTTGATACTGATGGGAAATTACGTTTGCAATTGATGCGAGAAGATATTCCCCTAACGAAACGTTTGCGCTTAGGGCTGATGTATAACTCGGATTTTGAATACATGGCTGGATTAAAATATGTCTTAAATAAATCCTTTTCTTTATCAGCACATTATGATAGCGATATGGGGTTTGGTGGAGGATTTACATTTACCTATTAACAATCAATGAATACGAATAAACTAAAACTATAAATATGAAAAAATTACTACTTACAATTCTATCCATGAATTTCCTGTCTGCTTCTTTTAGTCAGACAATCAATTGGGATGCTCCCGTTACAGTTGCAATGGGAAGTATGTACAACAACATTTATCCACGACTTACGCTAACCGATAATGATGTTCCGTTGGTTTCGTGGATGAACGATAACAATGACAAGATTTACACAGCTCGTTGGAACGGAGCTTCGTTCAATATGCCCGTAACGATCAATCCAGCAGGGGTACTTCCTTTTATTGCGACTTGGGCAGGTTCCGAAATTGCATCGTCAGGTGATACCGTATTTGTAACATTCAGCACAGATTTTAGCCAAACAAGTAAGGTCTACACGGTTAGATCATTGGATGGAGGAATGACTTTTCAAGACACTGTTCGTGTAGACCAAATTGGAACTGATACACCACGTTTCCCAACTGTTGCGGTTGGATATGGAGGAAATCCCGTAATAGCGTTTATGCAACTAGACGGAAGCTTTGGTAATGCCGAATATGCCGTTACCAAATCTATGAATGGGGGAACAAGCTATATGCCGTCTATTATACCTTCGCTAGGAGCGGTTGGAACTGTTTGTGATTGCTGTCCTGCTACAATCATTGCCAGCGGTAATCAACATGTGCTGACTTATAGAAATAATGACAATAATATTCGCAATATGTGGGCTTCATATTCCACAGACGGAAGTGCAAGTTATCCTGTTTCTTCAGAGATAGACGAGACCGATTGGATGATTATGTCTTGCCCTTCAAGCGGACCTTCTAACGTAATTAATGGTGATTCACTTGTTTCAACTTGGATGAGTAATGGAAAAGTTTATGTTGGGACTACCAATCTTACCAATCAGCAAAATGGAATGCAATTCCAGTTATTCCCTATGGGTACGGGGACAGAAAATTATCCAATCATTGCAGGAAAGGGTGATACATTGGCAGTGGTTTGGCAAGGTTCAGATGCAGGAACTCCAAGAGTGTTTTTTACAAGTTCGGTTTCAGGTGCAAGTGGATTAGGAATCGTAATTGACACCCTAACCGCAACATTCAGCGGAAATCAAACACGTCCTGATCTGGAATATTCAAACGGCAAATTTCATGTGGTTTACAGTGACGGCAATGGGAATGATGTGAAGTATTTGACGGGAACGGTTGGACAATCTGTTGGATTGGATGAAAATACAAAACCATCACTTTCAATGTTTATTAGTCAATCGGGTGAAACCTCTTCAATTCATATCCAATCGGATATCCAGCAAAATGCATCTATACTGGTGGTTAATTCACTTGGGCAAACCTTATCAACACAAGAAACCATACTTAATTCGGGGGAATCGATTATTGAACTATCCAATAGCATTTCGAAGGGAATGTGCTTTGTTACTCTTACTTCAGAATCGGGTGAGGTGATAGTACAAAAAGCTGTATTGAATAATTAGGAATTATCATTTAAATAAACAATCAACTGCCTAGCAAATGATAGGCAGTTGATTGTTTATTTAAACAGCTCAAGACGGTTTAATCCTAAAACTTATAATTATATCCAATCCTTACGACCTGTGTCTCGTAGTAGTCTGAGCTTATATAACTGAATCCATTACCTTGAATTCGTTTTTTAATGACCATTGTATTTAGCAAATCAGTAGCATTTAGAAACACTTCACCTTTACCTTTCTGTATTTTCTTTTTTATCCCCATATCCAACGAAAAACGTGAATCGATTTTCCCTTGCGGGATAATGTCAGGTGCAAGGTAAACTGCTACCAGTTGAACATCTATATCTTTCTTGAAATGAAAGGTATTATTCAGCTTTGCATTCCCTGAATAGATGCTTTGCTGATCAGCAGAAAAAGTATGTACGATTGGGTACTTATTTTCAACACTAAAAGCGTTGATTTGGTTGTAGTAAACATTTCCATTGACGTTGAAGGAATACCACTTAGCAAGATCCATAGAGAATGTCATTTCAACACCTGCATTGTAGCTTTTTCCTGCATTCTGAAATACGGCATAAATCAGGTTGCTTCCGGGAACGGTACTTGAAATGCGTGTGATTGTTCCGTTCGCTTCTCTTCCATACAAAGCAGTGTAAAAATATCCTTTTTCCAAAGCTGATTTAAAGCCTAATTCTAATGAGTTGGTGAACTGAGGTTTTAACGCAGGGTTCCCGACTTTGATTATTTCGGCATCGTCATACTTAGGGAAAATACGAATGTCTACTTCATTTGGTCTATCAACTCGACGATTATAAAATAAGGAGATTTTGTTTTTGTCATTGAACTTGTACGCCAATCGCATGGTTGGAAAAGGCTGCATATAATTATACCCATCACTTTTATAAGTGCTGTGATTGGGGTTCACTTTATAATTCAATAAAACGTATTCTACCCGCAAACCAATTTCGGCTTCTACTTTCTTACGATCCACAATATAGTTCCCGTAAATAGCTGGAATTACTTCCTTGTAATTTGCCCATCCACCTGCAGTCGTGTCTAAGGGCGAATTGATGCCAGGGTAGAATTGCATGTTTGTCGGAATGGTTCGGTAACGGAATTTAGCACCTGTTTCCAAACGACCGAATTTCAATGGTTTTACGTAATCCAAATTGAAATCTGCTACCTGTTCATCGGAAAGCAATTTAAATGAATCATGTCCTGTATATGTTGGATAGATGTTGTCGAAGAAATATTTTTCATTTTCACGGTGAAAAGTGTAGTTAAATCCGGCATTCAAAATATGACCGGCTTGAGCGAATTTATGTTGGTAGGCAAGAGTCCCCATAGCGGTAGTCTTCAACTCATCTTCTAAGAATTGCCATAAGCGGATGCGTTCGGATGAATCCCTGTTGAAAAAAGGTTGGTCGCCATTGTCTATAATCTTTTCCATTCCATACAGACCCGAAATAGTTAAAGTGTTCTTGTCATTGAAAGAATAATCAAAACCTAATTTGGCATTTGCGAAGTGCGTATTTCTGTTTCTCTTGGTTTGTTGGTCGATAATCGTTCCGTCGTCGTACGTTCGGGTAACGAATTCGTTCTTATTTAAGGTTTGTGTGTATAGGTAATCACCTTGGAAAAACAGGTTCATTTTGTTTTTTCGATAGCTCAATGAAACCGTTGGATTGACTTTTGGGGTGTACTGATATTGCGGACGAATGGTAGGCAGGTTTTCTTTTTTAACCCACAAAGCTCCCAAACCGCTATTCAGTCCAACTTTTCCAGAAAAACCTTCCTGCTTGTTTTTCTTTAGGATGATATTGATGATTCCCGCGTTTCCATTCGCATCGTATTTCGAAGAAGGATTATTGATGATCTCAATGCGTTCAATTGCAGATGCGGGAATATTATCCAACCCATACTGATCTCCAAATCCTGTCAATGCTGTTTGTTTTCCATCAATAAGGATCGTTACTTTTTCATTTCCACGTAGTTGTACTTTTCCGTCCTGAACGGTAACGCCTGGTAGGTTCTGCATTGCCTGTAAAACAGATCCTCCGCTTTGGCTCACATTGTCTTCAACAGAAAACACTTTTTTATCCATCTTATCACTTACCTCTTCGATTTGACCAGTAATTACTACTTCTTCTAAAGACTCAACGGTCTCTTCCAATTGGATCACCGACAAATCCAAAAAGTCGGAAAGTGAACCCACATAGATGAGTTTATTCAATGTACTGTATCCAAAGGAAGTTACAACTAAAACATAGTTGCCTGTTTTAACCGGTGAAAGGGAAAAGCGACCTTCTTCATCGGTAATTGTTCCGATCACAAGGGCAGAATCGATTTCTGTTTTGAGGACAACCTGAACATAGGGTAAAGCAGTATTATCCGCCTTACCCTTAATTGTTCCGGAGACCGTTACATTTCCACTTTGAGCAAATACCTGAGATGAAAGGATTAGCCCTATCAAGACAATCCAATTTCGGAAATGGAGGATTTTCATGTTATTCAGTAATCACTTTGATGAATGTACCATTGCTATCGAAAATAACGTCTTTTTTGTTTACCTCAGCTTCGTAGTTGACTGTACCATCATTTAGAACAATTTTAGCAGCTTCTTTTACTTTTTGACCTTTGTAATTCAATTCTATATAGTCTAAAACTGCCTTTGGAAGTGCGCTCGTTTCCATTTCTGTTTCTGTTTCCAAGATAACACCACTTGTATTGATAACTACAGAAGTTTCTATTTCACCGTTTTCAAATTCGGCTTCGTAATTCGAACCTTCTTGTTCCCAATCCACATCAGTAATTGTTGGAAATTGTTTTTTGAAAGCCTCCTGAACTGTTGCCGGGATTTTCGAGCCTTTTCCTTCCTTTTCTGTTTTTTGAGCAGAACTACATCCAGCTATTGATAGTGCCAATGTTCCTGTTAAGATTAATCGTTTCATGAAGATTATTTTATAAGTTACAAGACAAACTTCCGAACCGATTCTGAAGACATTTAGAATTCAATACTGAAGGCGTGTAAATGATCATTAAATTGATAAGAAAGCGTCCAATTATAACGATCACAAATTTCTTTGGAGATTGCAAGTCCTAAGCCGCTATTGGTTGTCTCAGAAGATGAAATTCCAAAACGAATAAACAAATTATCCGCACTCAATGAGGCTGCCCCAGTATTCGAAAAAGTGAGTTTATTGCCAGTTAGATTAATTCGTAAAATATCATTCTTATTACCATGCCTAATCACGTTTGTAGCTAAGTTATTGAATAACACTTCCAATAAAGTAGGATTACATTTCACGGAATAATGTTCGACGTTCATTTGAACGTGAATACCTTTGCTTTGAAAGTAATCATCCAACAATTCAATATTCTCTGCTAATGTTTGTTTAATATTTACTGGCATCTCTTCTGCAAACTGATGATTTTCTATTTTGGCTAAAAGCAAAAGATTCTTATTGATTCGCGAGATTCGGGAAAGACTTGAATTGATCGCTTCAATAGTCGAAGCTTCTTGTTCGGACAGGGTGTTATTCTGCAACAAGACATCCATTTTGGTTTTTAAAACAGACAAAGGAGTTTGCAATTCGTGAGAAGCGTTTTCGATGAACCGTTTTTGTTGATTGAATGTAGTCGCATTCTTTTTAATCAATGTGGTCAGCTCTTGATTCAATTCTTCAAATTCCTCAATATCGGATTGTTCAAATTGAATGTGCTGGTCTTTACTTAGATCAAAGTTCTTGAGTTGATCCAGGGTTTTGTAGAATGGTTTCCAGCTTTTTTTAGAAATTCGTTTGTTTAAAAAGACAAAACCAATAACTAAAAGAAAAAAGAAAAATACCGTAACAAAGGCAATTGCAATCAGCGTTTCATCTGCTTCTTCGACATTCGTAGAGATCGTCAGCTGATAAGGTTTTTCATTCACCCAAATCGCAGTAGATAAAACCCTGAAGCGATCTATTTCATGCTCGAAAGGATTGTAGGTTCTCGTTGTATAAATACGATTTTGGGTTATGTTCTTTTCGTCAATAGCGACCAACTTTGTTCCCGGTTGCAGTTTATTCCAAATTTTAAGTGTTTGGTTGAGTTGTTTTTCATCGACTTTTGCCGTTTGAATTCCCTTTTCCATTCGTTTACGGATGATCCAGTTGTGTTCATCCAATTCTTCCATCCAAATAGCATCGACAACAAAATAGTAGACAGGAACACTGCATACCAAAATAACGAGTGCGTAAATGGTGAATGATCGAAAAGGTTTATCCAGTAATTTACTCATAGTTCCCATTTATAGCCCGTTCCGTAAATTGTTTTGAGATAATTATCGCATCCTGCTTCGGTCAACTTCTTTTTGAGGTTCTTTACATGAGCATACACGAAATCGTGATTATCAAACATATCTGCAATGTCTCCGGAAAGATGTTCTGCCAATGCATTCTTCGAAATGACCTTATTCTTATTGCCCAAAAAGAGCAACAACAAATCAAATTCTTTTTTAGTGAGTGAAACTATATTTGAGCCAACCGTAACTGTTTTGGAAAGTATGTCTACTGTCAATTCATCGTGTGTTATGGTATTCGAATTGTCAAATTGCTTTCTACGAATAACTGAATAGATGCGTGCAGATAGTTCGGATAGATGAAAGGGTTTGGCTAAATAATCATCCGCTCCCAACTGTAATCCCTTAATTTTATCGTCAAGCGCACCTTTTGCGGAAATGATAATAACACCATCCGAACGTTTTTCAGCTTTCAGTCTTTCCAGTACTTCCAAACCATTACCAAAGGGAATCATTAAATCCAATAAAATACAGTCGTACGTGTATGCAGAAATTTTGTCAATAGCTTGGTTATAATCTGCTGCCAGTTCACACAAATAATCTTGGGCATTCAAGTATCCAATAATATCTTTTGATAATTCGAGTTCGTCCTCTATAATTAGAATTTTCACTCGATAAAGATACAATGCAAATTCTGAAGGAATTTTGAATTGTTTTTACTCCTCTAATAAGCAATAATTATGTTTTCTATTTCTAATAGAAAAAGTAACTTTATAATTCAGCAAAGACATTCGCGGAAAATTTCAACTTTCACACGGCGTCTAACCTCACCATTTAATTTTTAAAATCAACGACAGAAACACTTGTTTTTCATTATATTTATGCCCAATGAATAAACTGAAAAAAGCATTTGTTTTGTTTCTTGTTCTGGTGATTACTTTCCCAGGAGAAACAGCGCATGCCTTTTCTTTTGTTCCAAAATTCATTGCTCATTACAATCATCACAACGAGGAGCACCATGAAATAGGGTTTCTTGAATTTATTGGTGAACATTTTACAAGTGATCAGGAACACGACAAACACGAACATCACGATAGCGAACAGGAGAATTGCCCCTTTTCACATAACCATGGAACAGCTCAATTGGTTTATATTTTCAAAAAAGAACCCAATCTGATCATAGAGCATACAACGGTTGTTGTAGACAAAGAAAAATCTGAATTACCTGATTACCGCTTTACCTTTTCCGAATACAACGGAAGCATCTGGCAACCGCCTAAAATAGCTTAATACACTCGTTTCTCGAAATTCCGAATACCTTCGGAAGAGCTATTTATTACATTAAATTTTATTTTATGCTGGATGCAGTTATTCGCTTTTCCATTAGGAATAAGCTAATTATAGGCATGCTAATGCTTGCTTTAGTTGGTTGGGGAAGTTATTCATTGACAAGACTTCCCATTGATGCCGTTCCTGATATTACAAACAATCAGATTCAAATTATTACTTCCGCTCCCTCGCAGTCGGCACAGGACATTGAGCGGTTGGTTACTTACCCTGTGGAGCAGTCGGTTGCCACCATACCAGAGATTGAAGAAGTGCGATCCTTTTCACGCTTTGGATTAAGCGTTGTTACCGTTGTCTTTAAAGATGGCGTAGACATTTATCAGGCTCGCCAAATGGTTTCCGAACGGCTAACAGTAGCTATGAACGAGATTCCTTCAGGTGTTGGAATCCCTGAATTGGCACCTGTTACAACAGGATTGGGCGAGATTTACCAATACACCATTCACGCCAAAAAAGGGTATGAAAAAAAGTACTCCGCTATGGAACTGCGTACTATTCAGGATTGGATTGTGCGCCGCCAGCTATTGGGTGTAGAAGGTATTGCCGATGTGAGCAGTTTCGGAGGTTACCTAAAGCAATACGAAGTTGCCCTGAACCCCGATAAACTCAATAGTTTGGGAATCACCATAACCGATGTGTTTAACGCACTTGAAAAAAACAACCAGAACACAGGAGGTGCATACATTGATAAAAAACCAAATGCTTGGTACATCCGCAGTGAAGGATTGATTGGAAGCATTGAAGACATCAAACGTATCGTTGTGAAACAAATGGACAACGGATTGCCTGTTTTAATTCGGGATGTGGCACAGGTTCGCTTTGGAAATGCCATTCGCTATGGAGCTTTAACCTACAACGATAAAGGAGAAGCCGTGGGTGGAATTGTGATGATGCTGAAAGGAGCAAATTCCTCGCAGGTCATAGCGAACGTAAAAAAACGGATTGCACAAATTGAAAAAACGTTGCCCAAAGGTGTACGCATTGAACCCTTTTTAGATCGCACAAAATTGGTAGACAGTGCCATTGGAACGGTTTCAAAAAACTTGTTGGAAGGTGCGCTGATAGTGATATTTATTTTGGTCTTGTTCCTCGGAAATTTCCGTGCAGGATTGATTGTGGCTTCCGTCATTCCATTGGCAATGCTGTTTGCCATTTCATTGATGAATTTATTCGGTGTTTCAGGAAACCTGATGAGTTTGGGAGCAATAGATTTCGGATTAATTGTGGATGGTGCAGTAATCATTGTGGAGGCAACACTCCATCACATGAAACACCTGCAAGTTGATCGAAATCTGACACAACATGAAATGGACAAAGAAGTCTATAAATCTGCGAGTAAAATCCGTTCATCGGCAGCATTCGGAGAAATCATTATCTTAATTGTTTATCTGCCCATTTTAGCGTTGGTTGGCATTGAAGGAAAGATGTTCAAGCCCATGGCGCAAACGGTTTCTTTTGCCATCTTGGGTGCATTTCTACTCTCCCTTACTTACGTTCCAATGATGAGTGCCTTGTTTTTGAGCAAGAATACCAAACACAAACGTAATTTTTCAGATCGCTTAGTGGATGCCATTCAGCGAGTGTACAATCCTATTATCAACAAAGCACTGAATGTTCCGAAATGGATCATTGGTTCTGCGGTAGTATTGTTTGTTGCGTCTTTGTTATTGTTTACCAAATTGGGTGCAGAATTCCTTCCCTCCTTGGACGAAGGCGATTTTGCGGTCGAAACCCGTGTGATGTCTGGTAGCAGTTTAGAAGAAACCATTGATGCGTCGAACAAAGGCTCTAAAATATTATTGGAGCGTTTTCCCGATGAAGTGGAAATGGTAGTTGGGAAAATTGGTTCGGGAGAAATACCCACCGATCCCATGCCCATTGAAGCCTGCGATATGATGGTGATTTTGAAAGACAAATCAAACTGGACAAAAACAAAAGACAAAGACGAACTGGCTAACCTGATGACTGAGGAGTTGGAAGATGTTCCGGGAGTTACCTTCGGATTTCAGCAACCCATTCAAATGCGTTTCAACGAACTCATGACGGGAGCAAGACAAGACGTAGTGATCAAAGTCTACGGGGAAGATTTAGACATGCTGACCAGTTACTCCAAGAAAATTGCAGGGATTGTAGGTACTATCGACGGCGCAACTGATTTGTACCTCGAAAATGTAAAAGGCGCACGTCAAATTCTTATTTCCTATGATCGGGATGCACTTGCCCGCTTTGGTTTGAACATTGAAGACATCAATACCGTTATCAATTCCGCATTTGCAGGACAATCGGCGGGATTGGTGTATGAAGGTGAAAAACGTTTTGATCTAGTGGTTAGAATGGAAAAGGAACTGCGCACAAGTATCGAAGACGTTCAGAACTTATACGTGAAAGCACCTAATGGAAATCAGATTCCACTTTCACAAGTAGCAAGTGTTTGTTTTGATGATTTAGCACCTATTCAGATTCAGCGAGACGATGCAAAACGAAGAATAACCATTGGATTCAACGTGCGTGGGCGAGATGTAGAAAGCCTCGTCAAAGAACTTCAACAGAAAGTAGAACAAAACGTTGACTTTGCACCTGGTTATTATCCAACTTACGGCGGAACATTTGAGAACCTGCAAGAAGCACGAGGTCGTTTGTCAATAGCCGTTCCCGTTGCATTGTTACTCATCTTGATGTTACTTTATTTCACCTTCAGTTCCATGCGTCAAAGTTTGCTGATTTTTTCAGCCATTCCATTGTCTGCAATTGGTGGAGTAGTTGCCTTGTGGTTGCGTGATATGCCTTTTAGTATTTCTGCGGGAGTCGGTTTCATTGCACTCTTCGGAGTAGCCGTGTTGAATGGTATTGTTCTCATTGGAGAATTCAACCACTTGAAAAAAGAAGGTATAGACGACGTGAAAGAGCGCATTTTAAAAGCAACGCAGACCCGTCTGCGTCCAGTTGTAATGACAGCAGCAGTTGCTTCCCTCGGATTCTTGCCCATGGCACTTTCTCACGGAAGCGGTGCAGAGGTTCAAAAACCATTGGCAACCGTTGTTATTGGTGGATTAATTACTGCCACATTACTCACTTTGGTAGTGCTTCCATGCATTTATTACCTCACAAATAGACCGAAAGCCATGAACAAAAAGACAAGATTCATCACCAAACCAATCGGAATCCTCATTCTTGGTTTACTGGTAGCGCAATTCGGATATGGACAAACTACCCTTTCATTGGATTCTGCATTGCAGGTTGCTTACTCAAACAATAAAAGTTTGCAATCCAAATCGAAACAAATCCAGTATTACGATCAGTTGAAGAAAACCAGTAGTGAATTGCCCAAAACAGATGTAAGTGTAATGATTGGTCAGTACAACAGTTATTACAAAGGCGATAACAACATTACCATTTCGCAAACCATTCCTTTTCCAACGGTATTTGTTGCAAAGTCGAATTTAGCACAATCTCAATCCGAAGGGGCTACTTTGGCACTTGCAGTATCTAAAAATGAGTTGACCTTCGAAATTCGTCAGCTCTACACGCAAAGTACCTACTGGAATTCCTACAAAAAACTGTTAGCAAAGCAAGACACCTTGTTGCAACGTTTTGCAAAAGCAACCGATTTGAATTATCAGACAGGAGAAGGATCATTACTCGAAAAAACAACCGTTGAAACTCGTTTGAATGAGGTGCATAGTAAGCAGAATCAAGTAGATGCCGAGTTGAATGGAATAGCCCGAAGATTACAGTTTTTGTTAGGTTCTAAAACGTCTGTTCAATTCGAAGTAAGCGCGCTCACTCCACTAAACATGATTTCGTTGCAAGATACATCGGCATTGAAAAACAATCCACAAGCCGAGTATTTGGAACAGCAGATTGCCATTGCAGAAAATGAGCGAAAACTTATGACCAATTCGGCTCTTCCGGAGTTTCGGGTAGGCTATTTCAATCAAACACTATACGGTGGGTTGCTTGCTGAAAATTCAACCCAGTTGGCAGGACGTTCAGATCGTTTTCAAGGATTTCAGGTTGGTTTAACCATTCCGCTTTGGTTTGGTCCTGATCTAAACAAAGCTAAAGCCGCTTCCATTAATCGGGACGTGAAAAGTTTGGAGTACGAGAGTTATTTGAACGGATTACAAAGCGAGTACGAAAAGGCACTAATGAAAGTACAATCGAGTAAAAACCTAATGGATTATTACACCACTTCAGCCATGCCGAATGCCGAACTGATTGAAAAGCAATCCATCAAATCATTCGAATTGGGTGAAATCAATTTCACGACACATTTATTAAATACACAGCAAACAATAGCTATTGGTGAAGGGTACTTAAACGCAGTAAACGAATACAATTCAAGCCTGCTTTACCTGAACTACCTAATGGCTGAATGATAGAAAAATTAGAGATATGAAAACGAATTGGTTAATATATTTAGCGTTCCTTGGTTTACTTGCATCTTGCGGAGGTGAAGAAGCAAGCACGGAACCGAAAGAAGAACATCACGACGAACAAGCTGAAACAGTTGAATTGACACAGGCGCAATATGAATCTGCTGAAATTTCACTGGGAAGTATCGAAAAACGAAGCATTAGTGGAGTTATTTCTGTGAACGGCTTTTTAGATGTTCCGCCTCAAAGTAAAGTTTCTGTTTCCGCACCCATGGCAGGGTTCGTAAAATCTACACAGTTATTGCCAGGTTCAAAAGTTTCAAAAGGACAAGTTGTTGCCATCATGGAAAATCAGGACTACATCCAATTGCAACAAGAGTATTTGGAAAACTACGGACAACTGGAGTTTCTGAATTCAGAGTACGAGCGTCAAAAAGAATTGGCAAAGGAAAACATAAATGCCAAAAAATCATTGGAACAGGCGAAGGCAAATTACCTGTCTGCAAAAGGGCGCATTGAAGGGTTAAAATCCCGATTGGAACTGTTGAAAATCAATGTCAATAAACTTCAAAACGGAAAAATTCAGAACACCATCAATCTGTATTCTCCGATTTCGGGGTACGTTACCAAAGTAAACACCAATATTGGGGCATTTGTGAACCCAACCGATGTGCTAATTGAAATTGTAAACACCGCAGAGTTACACGTTGAATTGACTGTTTACGAAAAAGACATTCCCTCTATTCGTGAAGGACAACGGGTATTGTTCAGTTTGACCAATGAAACGAAGGAGCGTGAAGCACGTGTAAAATTGATTGGAAGAGAAATCAACAGTGAACGCAGTGTAGAAATCCATTGCGACATCACCAAAAACGACAAAGAGTTGATTCCTGGAATGTACTTGAAAGCCGTGGTTGAAACAGATAATGCCATGGTTACTGCCGTGCCTGAAAGTGCCATTGTCACTTATGAGGGTAAATCCTACATTTTCATCAAAGAAAAAGAACATCAGGAAGGCAAAGAGAAAAACGTTGTCTTCAAAATGGTGGAAATTGTTGTTGGAAAAGCAGAAGCAGGTTTCGTTGCAATCACACTTCCTGAAGGATTCGATTTGAGAAAGCAATTGGTAGTGCGTGGAGCATACAGTTTGTTAGCAAAAATGAAAAATTCCGAGGAAGAAGGCGGACATGCTCATTAATAATCTTGGGGCAAAGGCTTGGAGGATCTTAACATGAAGTAATGACTTTTTCATCTCTGAGTTCTTTGCCCTTATTCAATTAAAAGATATGATTAGTAAAGATCCAAATCACGTTCATACCTACGATGCACAGGGCAGAATGACGTGCTGTTCGTTGGAAGAAAAGATAGATGCCAAAACGGGTACTCCACACAGTTGTTGTGAGGTTCATGAACAAGAAGCAGAAGACGGGCACGATCATTCTCACGGAGAAAAACCGAGTTGGATGCAGTACGCTCCTGCAATCGTAAGTTTCACACTTTTGTTAACGGGAATATTGTTCGAACAGGTCTTCAAACCTGCTTTTTTCAAAGATCCCATCAAACTCATTTGGTATTTAGTGGCATACGTTCCCGTTGGCTTACCTGTGATGATCGATGCAGTTAAATCCATCGCAAAAGGAGCATTCTTTTCCGAGTTCTTCCTGATGACCATTGCCACAGTCGGTGCGTTTTTTATTGGCGAATATTCCGAAGGAGTTGCCGTAATGGTATTCTATTCCATAGGCGAATTGTTTCAATCATTAGCCGTACAGAAAGCCAAACGAAGCATCAAAGCCTTGCTTGATATTCGACCTGATACCGTCAATGTTTTGCGGGATGGACAGTTGAAAAGTGTTTCCCCTTCAGAAGTTCAGATCGGAGAAGTCATTCAGGTAAAGTCAGGAGAAAAAGTAGCATTAGACGGTGAATTGATTTCCGATACTGCCTCATTCAATACCGCTGCATTAACGGGTGAAAGCAAACCCGATAACAAAGCAAAAGGCGAAACCATATTGGCAGGAATGATCAACCTTCAATCTGTTTCAGATATTCGGGTTACTGCTTTGTTCAAAGACAGCAAGCTTTCCAAAATATTGGCAATGGTTCAGGATGCCACTTCACGCAAATCCCAAACCCAATTGTTCATTTCAAAGTTTGCAAAAGTCTATACACCAATCGTGGTGTTTCTGGCGGTCGGAATCTGCTTACTTCCTTCTTTGTTCGTGTCTGATTATCAATTTTCAGACTGGTTGTACCGAGCATTGGTATTCTTGGTGATTTCCTGTCCGTGTGCATTAGTGATTTCCATTCCATTGGGCTATTTCGGCGGAATCGGTTTGGCATCCCGAAACGGAATCCTGTTCAAAGGTTCCAATTACTTGGATGTAATGACCAAGATTGATACTGTGGTGATGGACAAAACAGGTACACTGACCAAAGGCGTTTTCAACGTGCAAGAAGTTGTTGCCGGAGGAATCGATCCAATGGAATTGTTGAGGCTTACTGCATTCATTGAAAGCAAATCAACACATCCTATAGCTTCAGCAATAGTTCAATTTGCAGGAGATTCACCTAACAATGCTACAATCCAGCAAGTCGAAGAGATTTCGGGACATGGTTTGAAAGGAATAATAGATGGAAAAGAGGTTTTAGCAGGGAATTTAAAGCTGTTGAAGAAATTTGCTATTGCTTTCGATTCCGAACTAGAACAGATTGTAGAAACTATTGTGGTAGTTGCCATAAATGGAAAATATGCGGGTTACATCACCATTGCAGACGAAATCAAAGAAGATGCCGAGCAAGCAATCAAAGATTTGCACGGTTTAGGAATCAAAACAGTTATGCTTTCAGGCGACAAGCTAAGCATCGTAAATAAAGTAGCTAAAGCACTTTCAGTTGATGAAGCTTTTGGTGATTTACTTCCCGAACATAAAGTAGAAAAAGTACAGGCGTTGAAGGATCAGAAAAGAACCCTTGCCTTTGTGGGCGATGGTGTGAACGATGCTCCAGTAATTGCTTTAGCAGATGCAGGAATTGCCATGGGCGGTTTGGGAAGCGATGCAACCATTGAAACCGCTGATATTGTCATTCAGAACGATGAACCGTCAAAAATTGTTTCGGCAATCAAAATCGGGAAACTCACAAAGAAGATCGTTTGGCAAAACATCATGTTGGCAATGGGGGTTAAAGTGATTGTTTTAGCTCTTGGTGCGGGAGGAATAGCAACCCTATGGGAAGCCGTTTTTGCCGATGTCGGAGTAGCGTTATTAGCCATTCTGAATGCTGTTAGAATTCAAAGGGTGAAACTGGTTTAGGTTTCATTGGAACTATATAAAATGGTAGATTTATGCATCTACTTTAAACTAAAAAAGTCAAGTATGAAAAAACAACTACTGGTTCTTTCCATGCTATTATTTACAGTAATATCATTTGCACAGGAACAAAAAAAGCTGCCGTCGGTATCATTAAACACAGTTGACGGAGAACAGGTTAATACAGGGAATTTAGGTATTAAAGGACCAATTATTATTACGTTTTGGGCATCGTGGTGTCCAACTTGTAAAAGAGAAATGGGAACATTAAACGAACTCTATGCCGATTGGCAGGAAGAAACAGGAGTTACCATTGTAGCAGTATCGGTTGATGATGAAAAGACAAAAAACAATGTTCCGACTTTGGTAAACGCAAATGGTTGGGAATTCTTAGTTTTGATGGACTCAAATAGCGATTTTAAAAGAGCAATGGGCGTTAGTAATACTCCCCACACCTTTTTGATCAACGAGAGTGGCGAGATTGTTTATACCAGAAACAATTATTCTCCTGGCGATGAAGACTTGTTGTATGAAGCATTATTAAAACTTAAAAAATAGAAGATGAGAACAATATTATTTATAGCATTTTTATTTGCTACTCAACTAGTTGTAGCACAGAAAGCACCGAAAAGACAAACAATCACAGTTAAAACTCCGAACACATGCAGTCATTGTAAAGTATGTGAAACGTGTGGAGGGAAATTGGAAAGTGAAATGGTTTTTGTGAAAGGAATCCAGTTGGTAACTTACAACGAAGCTGACCAAACGACAACTGTAGTTTATTGGACTAAGAAAATCACACCTGAACAAATTCGTAAAGAGATTTCACTACTTGGTTTTGATGCCGATGAAGTGAAAGCTGATCCAAATGGTTACAAGCAACGTGATGGTTGTTGCAAAGGAGAAGAATAGAAAATTGATAAAATCAGAAATGGAAAACATGGATAACAAGGGACATTGGGAAACAGTTTATGAAACAAAAACATCCGACCAAGTAAGTTGGACACAGGAAGTTCCAAAAACGTCTCTTGAATTTATAGGCTCGTTGAATTTGGAAAAATCTGCACGCATCATCGATATTGGTGGTGGAGACAGCAAACTGGTTGATTTCTTATTGGAAGATGGTTTTGAAAACATTACCGTCTTGGATATTTCAGAAAAAGCACTGGAACGAGCTAAGGAAAGATTGGGATCAAAAGCCGATTTAGTGAATTGGGTCGTGAGTGATATTACAGCGTTTGAACCCAACACGACATTTGACGTTTGGCACGACAGAGCTGCTTTTCACTTTTTGACCACTACGGAACAAATTGAAAAGTACATGACAACTGCCCGAAATTCTGTAACGGGTTATTTAACTATCGGAACGTTCTCCGAAAATGGTCCGAAAAAATGCAGTGGGTTAGACATCAAGCAGTACAGTGAAGAAACATTGACTGCCGAATTGCAAAACGGATTTGAAAAGATTCGCTGTATAACCGAGGATCATACAACACCATTTGATACCACACAAAATTTCCTGTTTTGTAGTTTCCGCAAGAGTTAAATAACCTATTATTTGTGATAATGAGTAAGGCTAAAAATTTAAGCAAATGGGGTGTAATTGGAATGCTGTTAGTGGCAATTCTCTCACCGTGCTGTTTTCCAATATTTGCGCTAGCTGCATCTGCACTTGGTTTGGGTAGTTTCGAGGTTTTCGGTGGTTGGACAATGTGGATTTTTCAAATAATGGTCGTTGTATCATTGGTTGGTTTTTTCATTTCATACAGGAAACACAGATGTATGTATCCGCTCATGATTGCAATTCCAAGTGCCATTCTGATCTTTTACGGATACCATTTCAACAATAGCAAATACTGGGTCTATTTCCTTTATGCAGGAATGCTAGGACTGTTGGTTGCAACAATTGTAGATTATTATCGCCACAGATTACATGGTCGTTGTTGTGATTCAGATGAGGAAGTAGAATTGCATTCCACCATTACTTGTCCCAACTGCGGACACAAAAAGGATGAAATCATGCCCACGGATGCATGTACTTATTTTTACGACTGTGAGAAGTGCAAAACAGTTCTAAAACCGTTGGAGGGTGATTGTTGCGTTTATTGCAGTTACGGAACAGTGAAATGTCCACCCATTCAAAAAGGAGAAAGTTGCTGTTAAACACCATGCATCTGCTACTTTAACCCCTGAGAACGGGAATTAGAGGGAATATAGAGGATTATTTATAACCCTCTGGGAACGTTGGGAGTACAATAGTACCCTTATTCGTACCCTAAACTCAATGATTATTCTTAAATCATTGATAAATAGCATTTTAAATCTGTGTTTTGATTCTTTATTTGTTCCACATAGGAACATAGGCCACATAGCAGAATAGATGTGTTTATTTTTTAGATGAATTATATTTCTATTCAGAAAGTATTCGATACCTTTCATTAACCAGAGTCTTTTGGCCCTCACGAAAAATATTTGTGCAATTAAAATTTATATGGATTCCTTTGGGGCGATTTCAAAAGCTTCATATAGGTTAGTAATTGTGCTTCGAATATTGGTTCTATCTTTTTCGTTGCTTTTAATTCTACAACTAAGGAATTCGCAACATACAAATCACAACGCAATATAGTTTCTAACATCTGCCCATGGTATGTTACAGGAATTGACATTTCTGTCTTGAAAGAAATTCCTTTTTGCCAATTCAATTTTCATACATTCGTGATAGATGCTTTCTAATAAACCTGGCCCCAAATTGGAATGTACTTCTATTGCCGCACCTATAACATTGTAAGTCAGCTCGTCTAAAAAAGATTTTGTCATGTTTATGAATAATGATTATATATTTAATATAACAAAAATTCATGACATTACCTATGTGCTCTATGTTCCTATGTGGTTTTCAACCCATAGACTACCACTTTTGTTTCTTCCGGAAAGTTCCTCCTTTTCGGGTAGTAAATTTGCGTCTTGCAAAGGGCAGTTCTTCAATTGTACGAGCAAAGTTCAGTGTGATCTCATGTGTATGCTCGAAGGTTGTTTTGTGTGGTGAAAAAGTACTTGTCTGGTAGGTGTAAACGATGCGTAATCCTTTTTCTAAAAAGAAACCCAAACTTCCGGTTACCGAATTATCGGACTGGTAGCCGCCGCCAACCCAAACAAGCTGGCCGAACAGGAAGTGACCGTCAAAAGACATGTTCAGGCGTGAACCTTTTACTGCACGTGCCATTGCTGACGGATACAAAATAATATTGTCGTTGAAGCGGATCTTATAGCCGATGTGCGAATAAAAATGATTGTAGGTGGTGGTGTAAAAATTCGAAGGATCAGCTAAGGCATTGTCAAAAATGCTCGGCATGGAAATCCCGAAATCGAAATTTTGTGACTGAATAGATAAACCAACTCCCAGGTTTACTCCGCGGGAAACACGGTTGTCCAGAGTCGGTTCTTTTTCACTGAAATAGATGTAGTCTGTCTGCAGTGATCGCTGCTGGTAACCTAATTTTACACCTAAGCCAAGTGCTGTTCTTTCGCCCAGCCAAATGTGATAATTATAAATACCACCGATTTCCAGGGAATTTACTCCGTTCGTAAAATCACTGACTGCTATAGCGCCAACTCCATGGTTTTGGGTAATGTGATAATGACCGTTTGCTGTAAAAGTCAAAGGAGTTTCCGGAGTTGTCATCCATTGTTTCCTGAAATGCAGCGTAGCACTGTATCGCGTGGAAATATCCATGTACCCGGGATTGAATACTCCCTGGTTCAACATGTATTGATTGTATAAAGTACGCAATTGCGCTGAAGATGTTACGGTGATGGTTAATAACACCAAAAGGGAGTATATTTTTCTCATCGTTTCAATGTTATTTTACCGGATGCAATGTTTCCGTATCCGTCGTTGAATTCAAAATAATAAACACCGGACGAACATTCTTCGCCAAGCATGGAGTTAGCCTGATTTGATCTTCCGTCCCAAAGGTTCAGGTATGGTGATGCGTAATAAACGGTTTCTCCCCAGCGGTTGAATACTTTTAGATAGTTGGAAGGATAGTTCAATACATTCAGGATCATGAAATGATCGTTATATCCGTCTCCGTTCGGAGAAAAGAAATCTGCAAATACCAGGTCGTTGATTTTTAGTGTATCATCCGATTCGTGATTGACAAAAGGGATATTCTGAACAGTGAATTTAGTTCTTGTTTCCTTCTTCTCTGTGAAGCTGAATGCAAGAGCGATTAGGGGTACTAAAAAGATGAATCGAATCATTCTAAAAATATTTTCTTCCGCAAAGGTCAGCATTTTAACCCATTAAGTACAAATAAAGAACAATATTATTTTTCATTTTACCGATCAAACAATTTATTCGGCATGCATTTGCTAAGCTTATTCGGTTGTTTGATGTTATTGCAACCGCTTCTTATTCAATGCCATCCTAAACCTGAAAAACAGTGTTAGCAGCGGTATTGTATTTTTATTTGTGGATTATTTGTTTGAATTCCTGAGGAAAACAACTGGGGCAAAAAAAGATTTTTGATCAAGATGTTTAACTTTGTTCTGTTCGTGCCAACTAAATTATCAGAATCAGCGTTGTATGAACAGATTGCTTAATTAATACATCTAAACTATGAAAAGAACAATCCTTTATGGACTTGGATTTACATTTTTGGTTCTGGGAACGGCATCCTGCGGCAAATCGACCACCGGGAAAATTGCAAACAACTGGACCATCGTCTCTCAAAACGAAGAACAAACGGTTGTAAATTCAGCAGGGGATAAAAGCTATTCCAAAAATACTTACACCGAGACCACGTTCTCCAATTATTCCGAACAAACACCGTTTTCCGGGAGCACAATCACGACGGAAACTTCTGGTACTGTGACAACCAATACAATCGAAATTAAAAAAGACGGTACCTGGACCTGGAGCCAGGAATTGGTATATAACGAAGATCTGGGCGGTGGAAATACAAGCAATTATGTTGTAAAGAACGTTCATAGCGGAAACTGGAATTTTGTAAAGAAATCAAAAGGAGAAGATTTTGAAAAGAATGAGCGGATTTCCCTGGAAGCCCTGGAGCGTACCAACTCGACCGTTCAGACTGTTAACAATGTTTTAGCGAACTCTAACTCAAGTAAAACAACCTATTCCCCGGGGGAAAGCATAGTGGTTTACACCATTGTTAAATCCAAAAACAAGGAACTTGAGCTGAAATTGGATGTCGACTCACGAGATGTAATAAACGGGAATGCCAGCACTAAGAAAATGACGCGATCCATTGTTTTGGAAGAAAAATAGCTGCAAAATTCAATCCTGGATTTTAACTTAATACCACATAAAATGAAAAGCATGAAAAATACCTTATTATATATTGGGATACTTGTAATGACGCTAGTCGGAATGACTTCTTGCGGCAAGACAACCAAAAGAAAATTGACGAATGATTGGAAAGTGGTTTCTTATTTCGAGGAACAGGAATTCAATACATCCAACGGGGACCGCAACGTCAGTACGACTACTATGACTGAAAGCACCGTTACCAATTCAATGATTTATGAACCTTCTACCGGGCCCGGTGCAACAAATTCCAGAACAGGAGAAGTAAAAGCACATGAATTCGCGATCAAAAAGGACGGTACATGGACCTACTTGCAGGAAATCAATTATCCGAATAATGGGTTTGCTTTTTACAGCCGGACTGAATTAAGTGGTACCTGGAGCTTTTTAAAGAAAAATAAGGGAGGTGATTTTGAAAAAAATGAACGGATCCATTTCAATATTTTAAAGTCTGAGACCCAGGAAAAAGCTTATTCAGGCACGATTGTGATGTCCGATAACGCAAGCGAATCCACTTTTTTGACCGGAGAAAATGTACTTGTTTATGTGGTTAAAACGTCCAAAAAAGATGCATTGGAGATTGAATTGGATAAGAATTATGTATTTACCCCGGATTCCGGGTCAGGCCACAGTACCAAGATGATTAAAAAAATGACTCTTCAATAAGACTGAGACCGATATTTAATTGTTAAGAGGAAGGATTCGATAAACGGATCCTTTTTCTTTTGATAAAGATCTTAATGCGTTTACGCAAGTTTGTCAGGTAGCTGATTTTGACTAAAATACTGTTAAAGATTCTAAAAAAGGTCCCTTCGAACAGGGGCTGAAGCGCAAGATTTAGCCGTTCAAAACTCATTCCGAAATTTCTAAGCATTACCCCGGGACATGAAGATGAAAACAGCATGGAACCAGTGCCGGCGGGGAAAAACAGAATGTAGGCATGTTCAGATTAGAAGAGTAGAATCAGGTTGTTATTTCTTTTTTAACCGCAAATTCATCTAATGGATATATCAAGCAAACCCAGTTATCTTTTTGTTAAAAGTTTGACTATTACTCGAATAGTGATACATTTGCTCAACTAATTTATAACTTACAATAATGAAAAAGATTTTTATCTGCACCCTTAGTGTTGCATTTTTAGCTGCCGGATTGGCTTCTTGTGGTAAATCAACCAAAGGTAAAATGGCAAATGAGTGGAAAGTTACTGAGTACAATTCTACAGAAACAGAAACTGAGTCAAATGGCGACAAAACAGTTTACACTACTACAATGACTGAATCTACTGTTTCTAACAGCACAGCTACAACAAGTGGTGGATCAACAGTTACAACTACTTCTACTGGTACTGTAAACACAAACGAAATGACTATTGAGAAAGATGGTACGTGGACTTCTACAACAGATGTGTCTTCTACTCAAGAAATTTTTGGAGTTACTGCAACCACAAAAGTTACTACAACTTCAAGCGGAACATGGTCTTTCGTGGGTAAAACAAAAGGGGATGAGTTCAAAAAGAACGAGCGTGTAATGTTCAACACTTTGTCTGAAACAACAACCACTGCTTACACTCCACAAGGAGGGTCAACTCAAACGTCTACGGATACAGATAGCTACATGACCGGTGAGAACGTAATGATCTACACAGTTACTGAGTCTAAAGGTAAAGAATTGGCTTTAGAGGCTGAAATCGGTAATTCCAGCACTTCCGGAGGTACAACAAGCTCTACTTCAGGAAAAACAACGATCAAATTGACTGAGAAATAAGAATCAACTGTAAAATATAAAAGGGAATCCGAATCGGGTTCCCTTTTTTGTTTTGTGCGGGTCATGGAAAACGTTAGCTCACAGCTTAAGACCTAAAACTGACAAATCTTATTGCAAAAAGATTAAGTTCTTGAAGTAAACTGATTTAGAACGAGAACTTAATTTACTCATTCTCGTTCTCATTTTTCGCTCTCTTAATTCAAACCTCCTCTGACGTAAGAGCTGAACTGATCACTAAAAGTTGTATGGTTGTTCATTTGTGATTTGCTCAGTTTCTTACTTTCCACCAAGCCCCATAAAACGAATTCTTTCAGGAAATGCTTTTCTGCCGGAGTAACTTTCGGCTGGTATTTTTGGATCAAAGCTTCCAGCGGAGTAATAGAATCCAGTTGGGCATGATACGTTTTGTCATCCGCATCTTCGGAAAGAACGAATTCATCCTGTTCGAAGAACCAATCCACAATTTCCTGGTACGGACCGCTTTCTCCCGGTTTCTCTAATTTCTCCACTTTCGGGAAATAGCTTTCGAACAGTGTTTTTACTGCTCTTCCGATCAATTGTTCTGCAACATACGTGCTTCCTTCCTGTTCACCTTCGTATACCAATTCCATTTTACCCGTTAAGGCTGGGATAATTCCCTGGAAATCGGCCAGTCTGACACTTGTTTTCGGGCTTTTGCTTTTCAATCCGCGCAATTCTGCTGCACTTACCAGGTTCTCAAAGGCAGAAATACTCATTCGTGCACTTACACCGCTTTTTACGTCAATGTATTCGCTTTCACGAGCTTCAAATCCAATTTGTTCGATCAGGTCCATTGCCAGTCCCGGAACAGTGATATTCTCTTTCTGATCCCCTTCCAGTTTTGCCTCCTGTTCGGTAATGGTCCTTGCAACCTGGATAGTTTCCGGGTAGTGCGTGAGAATTTGAGAACCGATACGGTCTTTCAGCGGTGTAACGATACTTCCGCGGTTGGTGTAATCTTCCGGGTTTGCAGTGAATACAAACTGAATGTCCAGTGGGAAGCGCAATTGGAAACCACGTATCTGGATATCACCTTCCTGTAAAATATTGAATAAAGCCACCTGGATGCGGGCCTGCAGATCCGGTAATTCGTTAATCACGAAAATACACCGGTTTGCGCGTGGGATCATCCCGAAGTGAATTACCCGCTCGTCAGCGTAAGACAATTTCATGTTTGCAGCTTTGATCGGATCTACGTCCCCGATGAGGTCTGCAATCGTTACATCCGGAGTTGCCAGTTTCTCAGCAAAGCGGTCTTCACGGTGAACCCAGGCAATCGGTGTGTCGTCTCCTTTTTCTGCAATCAGGTCTTTTGCGTAGCGGGAAAGCGGTGCCAGTGGATCATCGTTTACTTCCGAACCCTGAACGATCGGCATCCATTCGTCAAGCAGGTTTACCATCAGGCGCGCCAAACGTGTTTTTGCCTGTCCGCGAAGTCCCAGTAAATTGATATTGTGTTTTGCCAGGATAGCACGCTCCAGTTCAGGTATAACCGTGTTTTCGTAACCGTGTATTCCTTCAAATGCCTGCTTCCCGGATTTCAATGCTTCCATTAAATTCGACCGCAGTTCTTCTTTAACACTCCTAGTTTGGTATCCCGATGCTTTTAATTCGCCTAATGTTTTAATTGATTTCATACGTTCTGTTTGTGTATTTAATTTGTTCAAATGTTCAAATGTTCAAATGTTCAAATGTTCAAATGTTCAAATGTTCAAATGTTCAAATTGAACTTTTAAACTTTTTGAACTTGTTGTCTATCCTCTGATTCGTTTAATTCGATTTGTTTGATAATCTTCAAAGATCATTTGTCCCAATCCCTGGATTCCTGTATAGAATGCCTTTCCCTGGTTTGCAGCTGTAAAGTTCTGAATGAATTGCTGTAAATACGGGTCTTGCGCAATCATGAACGTGGTGATTGGAATGTGCAGTTTACGCGCCTGTTGAGCCGTTGTGTAGCATTTGTCGACGATGTACTTGTCCAAACCAACAGAATTCATATAATAAGAACCATCCGGTTCGATCACACAACTCGGTTTTCCATCGGTAATCATAAAGATCTGCTTGTTGGTATTGCGCTTTCTGCGAAGCAGGTCCATTGCCAATTCGAGCCCTGCAACTGTATTGGTGTGATACGGTCCGACTTCCAGGTAGGGAAGGTCTTTCGCTTCAATAGCCCAGGCATCATCTCCGAAAACCAGGATATCGAGAGTGTCTTTCGGATAACGTGTTTTGATAAGTTCAGCCAAAGCCATGGCTACTTTTTTAGCCGGAGTAATGCGGTCTTCACCGTACAGGATCATGCTGTGGCTGATGTCTATCATCAAAACCGTACTCATTTGTGCTTTGTAGAAGCTTTCTTCAACCACTAAATCACGTTCATGAAGCTGGAATTCTCCCATTCCGTTGTTGATCTGTGCGTTTCGCAGACTCTCTGTCATGGAGATTTTTTCCAGTCCGTCGCCGAAATTGAACTGCCGGTAATCACCGGTTTGTTCATCACCGGTCCCGCTGTGTTTGGTACGGTGATTTCCAAGCCCGCTTTTTTTCAGGTTCCCGAAGATTTGTTCCAGGGCATGCTGGCGAATGGCTCGTTCCATTTTAGCAGTAATTTCTGCTCCGCCGGTTCCGTCTTTTCCGTTTTTATCACGAATAAAGTTCTTTTTCCGAAGATCTTCCACGAAATCATCAATGGTGTAATCCGGGGTAGTGAGCTCGTATTCCTTGTCGAGTACACGGAGCCAGTCAATTGCCTCGTCAAAATCCCCGGATGTGTGCGTGATGAGTTCCTTAAAGATCTCAAACAGCCTGTCGAAGGGAGACAACTCGGGAGCAGAATAGGGTGTAAATACAAATCCTTTGCGCATGTTGTTGTTTGTTTTAAGTTGTGACTGACCGCGAGTTTGGAATGAAAATTTTCGGTCAGTGAAATTGGATAAAGCTTGTACTTTCGAATGAATAAAGGTAAGTGATTAAATCGATTTTCTAAGCGGATGGAAACCTTAAAATTCGTTAAAATAAGATGGTAAAATCGGAATTTTAGATTGAAATAAAAAACCTCAGCAAACATAGTTTACTGAGGTGAAATATAAATTGACAATTTATGAAATGTCAACCGGAAAGTTTGGTTTTATCAATTCTTTACCACTTTTAGCAAAACCGCCTGTCCGCTGCGGTAAACGCGCAGGAAAAAAGTATTAGACTCGTATGCTGAAAGATCAAGTTCCGCCTGCAATGTATTTGGTTCTGAAGTTTCCAGTACTTTTCCAAGCATGTCGATTAACTCTACGCGTTCTATCACTGTTCCTGTTGAAGCAACTGTTACTTTTCCATTCGTTGGAACCGGGTAAACGTTCAACTCGGCAGCTGACACATCGTCGATCCCTGCAAATTGAATATCTACGCAATTTGAAGTATCGATACATCCGTAAACATTGTCCTGGATAACGATTGCGTAAGTTCCGCCGTGTGTCGGTTCAAAAATAACGTCTGTTGCTCCCGGAATGATAGACATATCGGCACAATTTACCCACTGAGCAGTCATGTCGACCAATACCCCGGCAGTGAGTATTCCACCGGATGAAAAGATCGAGGACATCACGTTGTGGATGGTAACCGTCATCTGATCACTCGCGGAACATCCGTTCGAATCTGTTCCGGTAACAGTGTACGTTGCATTCACAGGAATAGCCGGAGTACCATCGGTTACTCCGTTGGTCCAAACATATGTTTGTGCACCTGTTCCTGAAAATGTATGAGGTATTCCCTGGCAAAGATCCAGGTCCGGTCCTGCAGAAACAATTGGTGTAGAGTTAACGGTCACTGTAATTGTGTCGTTTTTAATACATCCGTTGGTGTCTGTTCCCGTTAGAATATAGGAAGCCGTTGTTGCTGGTTCGAACGGAACATTATCCATTACTCCGTTATTCCAGGCATAAGTATCTGCACCTTGTCCTGTTAGAGTGATATCGTTCCCTTCACAAACCCCGAAATCTGCACCTGCATTTACATTAGGAAGCTGATTGACAGTCATGGTTATTGTGTCAGTATCCGCACATCCGATGGAATCCGTACCGGTAACAACATAAGTTGTTGTAACAGTTGCATCGAAAGCAAGGCTGTCTGTTACACCGTTGTCCCATGTGAAGGTTTCAGCGCCGGTACCGTAGAGTGTTACTTCGTCTTCAGCACAAACTACCAAAGGTGCGTGTGCGGTTACAGGAGGAAGTGAAACAACTACTGCCAGCGTATCCGCTAATGTTGAGGGACACCCGGGAACTGTTGCCGAAACAGTATAAGTTGTTGCGGAAGTTGGTGCTGCAGGAATAGATGCCGTTGTCTCTCCTGTTCCCCAGGTAAGTGTTGATCCCGGTTGATCCGCTATGGCATAGTGGATTCTTCCGTTCCATACACGCGGTTGGTAAACGGCACCTGTATTTTGCGTAAACGGATATTCCAATCCGCCTCCCTCCAGGAAAGTGATGTTTGCATCAGAGGAGTAAACATTTCCTACTGCTGTACCATTTGAGTAGTTCAGACTGACTGCGGATGTATTCGACGTTACGTAAAATGCATAAGTTTGTCCCGCCGGGATAGTCACATTTACCGGGACAGCAACAGTTGAGAATCCTCCGGTGTATGGAGTGGCGGCTGAACCGATATACGTCCATGCAGAGGGTGTATTAGCGAATCCGTTCCAGGTTCCGGCCTTGTAATAGATTTCGATGGTTGTATTTCCCATGGGAGAAGCATCGAAAGAGAGAATAGTTACCGCATTTGTGGCAACAATATCGAACATGTTACCTCGGTGATTGTTTCCGGCAGTGTTCGAGGCATCCAGCTGGTTATCCGGACCATTTGCAAGAGCATGAAGGGTAATGCTGTCACCAGAACAAATCAAAGCATCTGAGGCAGTGATGACGGCAGCACATGGCTGTGCATAGGCTTTAAAACCCAAAAAAGTAAACGCAAGAAAAATTAAGTGTAGTTTTTTCATCATAAATAGTGATTTAAAAATTCGGTGCGAATCTAGGGTTTTAATTTTGATTGTTAGCTCTTTGCTAAGAAAAAAACGCAAATAGGGGGTTACCCCTTGATGAGTTAAATGATTGATTTTCAATGTTTATTTTTTATCAAACAAAGGGCAAGGATTAAAAATGGGACCATTCCAGCAAAGATTAATCTGTCGCTGTAAATGAACAGGCGGGTCAGGGAAATGAAAATGCAAGGTTTGATTGCATGTAAATGAATTAAAAGGAAATTAGTTTTTTTTGAAGAATAGGCTGGTTTGATTTAATGATGGTAAGGAAATATATTCCTTTAACAAAATTACTTAGATTAATACTGGTGTTTTGAGAAGAAATGCCCGATGAAACAATAATTTGTCCAAGAGTATTTTGAATCTCGTAAATGAATTGATCCAATTGCGTGTTTTCAATATGAATTGTTACCTGTTTTTCCTGTTGCACAATATTTATTTCGCTTGAATTGGCTTGAAGTTGAATGTTTAAATACTCCGGTCCGGATGTCAGTCCGTAAATACTCATTCCTGGCCAAATTTGTGGGCAAATGACCGATGTCACGGTTGTGTTTAAATTGAGGACTAATAAATTTGAAAAACTCGAGATGAAAACTTCATCGGCATTCAAAGAGCTGTGTTTGGTCATCCCGTAAACAGCATCTGGTAACAAACCGATTTCCGAAATCATAAATGGATTGGTTTGAACCCGGATCAACTTGGTGCTGCCGACTGAATCAATAGCAGCAATATAAAAAGCTTCATTATGAATTTCCAAATCTCCAGCTGTATAGTAATTGTCTAGGAATCCAAGGTTTCCAATGCTTCCTGTAGATAGAATTACTTTGGATAATTTTCCTCCGGATGCATAGAAGTTTCCATTAAGATCACTTGTCAAACCATTTAAAGGGCTATCATTGATTGATCCGATATTGGTTGATACAGCACTCCCTGAAAATAGATCGATTCTGAAAATTTTATTGTTGCAAACATACAATTCGCCATTATCATAAGCAATATCTGTAAAGCTTTGGTTGATTTGAGATCCAGGTACCATTATTTCATAACTGCAATTTCCAGGATTAATTCTGATTATTGATCCATCATTTGTAATTGCAAAAACGCTTGTTTGTCCAAAGGAAATTAAACTTCCGATTGATAATGAGATAATAAATAGAATAACACGGATCATTTTTGGTTGATTTAATTATTATCCTAAATATAGGAAATCTAAGTTATTCAACTTATCGGTCTTTATTCTAGAAAGCAAATGAGAAGAAGCAAATGCTAAATTTTCTATCATTCTATTCGAGACTTATTGATAGTAATAATAAGCTTTATCCCGATCAAGTTCGGTTAAATCCTTAAATGAGGTACCTCTTAGTTTAGCGATGTCCAAACTTTCTTCTGTGAGTAAGAAATGAAGAAACGCAATTGGGTGGTTGTTTGAAGTCTTCTTGAAAAATGGATAAAGCAAATATTTCTGACCTTTATAAGGAAATGAAACCTTGCGATTAACCTTAATGTCCAGATCTTTTTTATTGAAAATGCTTTTTTCATTTCTGATGGATTCTTCATTCCAATCATATAGTAAACTGCTATTTGCGTCAGCAATTTTATCTAATGACTGAACATCGGGAAGTTCAGGTGCAGTACATGAAGCACTTATAAACAATGCGATTAAGATTGTTAAGAATGATTTATTCATAGGGTGAGTATACTTAAAAAATATCAAGTGGTTAACTTACTTTCTCACAAATAATCCAATAAAACGGAAAGTTCTCTTCAACTTCCCGGATCTCGGTCAAACCAAATTCCCCGAACTCTTCCCGGATCGAATCTTCGTCGTAGAAGAACATGTTAACTCCACCGAACTGTTCAAAACGGTCTTTCCCGATGGGTGTTCCGGTTCCGTAAGTCGGAGCTTTTTTTGAAATGACGGTAAAGACCATGATCCCGCTGTTTGTAAGCTGGCTATAGCAGTCACTGATGAGTTTTTTGCGTTCTTCAGTGTCCAGCAAATGGATTAGTGCGTAACAGAAAATCCCGTCAAACTGATTTTGATCGAATGGCATATCGGTTACGGAGCCGTGATAGACAATCATATCTGTTCCGTAATGTTTCCGCAATAACCGGATGGCTGTTTCGGAAATCTCAATTCCGGTTACTGACATGCCGTTTTCCTGGAAAATCTGCGCGTTTCGCCCGTAACCGATCCCGGGGATAAGTACATTCTTAACGGATTTCTCCCGGAAAAGATCTTTGGTAATTAATGCAGATTTTGCCGGATTGATTCCCCACATTTCCTGCTTGCTGATGAAGTTGGATTCCCAGAATTCCGGCTTTTCGTTTTCGCTCATAGTTTCTTAGATCATACCGTTCCCGAAAAGTTTAATCGAATCGAAGGATGGCCTCAATGACCTGTTTCTCGCGTTCCGGCAATGTTCCGCTAACCGTGATTGTATCCACGTCAAAAGCATCTAGCCATTCTTCCAGCAGGTCGTTGACTTGCCTGCGTAATTGGGGGAATTCGGATTCCGGACAGCCGGTTTTATCAGGGTTTTCTATGGGAACAAATACCAGCAGGTCTATTTCGTCCATTGCTTCTTTGACTTTCAGGTAGAAGGCCATGAAAATCTCACTAAACTCATTATAGAAATGGTTTTTCCGTATTTCTCGTGTCTAAGACGGACCTCTGTCTCTTATACACATCTCCGAGCCCACGAGACCGTACTAGATCTCGTATGCCGTCTTCTGCTTGAAAAA
>NZ_CABHOL010000055.1 GCF_902168135.1 uncultured Fluviicola sp. | reverse complement strand
GACAGCTTCCGGGCTGGGGGATTCGGAAAATAAGTGTCCTTCTTCCTGTAATTCGAGGTAAGGTTCAGGTATGAACAGGAATTCCGGGACCAGGGCATGGATTTTTTCAGCAAGTGTCGTTTTTCCTACGTGATGAGCTCCTGTAAATGCAATTTTCATGACTTCTTATAATTATCCGGAAAGGTTTATGAATTAAACATGGGGTCATATCCTGACATCAGGTTTTTTAATAGTGGCAAAAGTAATTGAATCGTCGGAAAGCGGATCTATAACCGATGAAAATACCAGAATTGAGAACTGCATTGTTGGCATTCTTTTATATTTATGCTTCAAAACAAGATTTATGAATGAACAATCAAAAGCGAAAACCACAGCAGCCATTTTATTGGTTTTGTTTGTACTGGCAATAGTAGGATTTATTGGATGCATTGCTTTTGGACTGGAAAGAAGGAATTACTGGGTAACAGGAGTTTCTCTTAACAGGTCTTATGAAGTAGTAGCAGATACCGGACTGAATGGTGGTGCATTGGGCTGCGGAATTTTTGGTGCGGCGGCACTTTTTGCCTTTGTGAAAGTTTTCCTGGCTAAGACGAATTAAGATTTCTTCTCCACTAAATATTTCCAATAGCGTTTTGGAACGTGCTGTATATGCAGTTTGGTGTTTTTTCTTCCTTGTATATTAGTGCTTTTGAAATAATCACTCCACAATTCTTGAAAAAGATCTTCATCTTCGCCGAAAGCTTCTTTTGAAACACCATTTGCTGAAAGCAGTGAGTTGGGAATGAAATCAACAAATACTGCCTTTTCCAAATCGTAATAAATGCCGTAAGACCGTCGTGAATCAAAAATAAACCAGAGCTGATCAGCGTAGCGGTCCCTGAAATGGGGAAGTATCAATGGTAAAACATTAAAATCAGGATTGATCACCGAAAAATAGATCCCGTCTTTTGTCAGCTGAAAACGAACAAACGCTTCCATGCGGTGCTTTTCTCTTCCGACTGATTTAGCGGTTTGCTGTAATTGCAATACATCCGGGTGGGCGAAATCGCTTAAGACATTTTGCTTTGAATCAATTGCATAACGAATTACGCCAAGAATGGTGTCTTCGATGCTTTCTTTCTCACTGAGCCAGGCTGCCCATACCGTTTGAACACCTTTTGAACCGATTAGATCGAGCAGTTTTTTCCAGACACGTTTTGCCTTTTCTTCATCGGTCACAACGGTTTTTGTTTCAGTAAACAGGAGTGGAACGGTTATACCTTCTTTGCGAATATGCAGCTCTTTCCATTTGTATTCGTAGGTTTCAAAAACAACAGTCAGCATCCCTTCAAAACTTCCGTCATAGAGCAGCCAGATCATCCGAAAAGCGAAGTTTGGGTTCCCCATAAATCGCTGAATTTGGAGTTTCCGGCTGACAAAACAAGGTGGCGCAGCGTTTCCGGCGTGTATTGTTTTGTTTCAAGTGCCCGGTCCTTGCAGACAATGAAGTAACGGGCACGATTTAGAGAAATTCCCAGCTTGCGGAGATTTTCCCAGCCGAGTGATTTGAATCTGCGTGCAGCGATGATCTTTTGGGCGGATCTGACTCCAATTCCAGGAACACGCAGGATCATTTCGTAATCGGATTTGTTGATGTCCAATGGGAAAAGATGGAGGTTTCGCAAGGCCCATCCGAATTTCGGATCAATATCCAGGTCGAGATAGGGTTGGCCGGAATCTAAAATTTCATGAGCTCCGAATCCATAGAAACGCATCAGCCAGTCGGCCTGGTACAGCCGGTTTTCCCTCAATAGCGGGACTTGCGTCGATAGAGAAGGAAGCCGGTTATCGGCCAGTACAGGAACGTATCCCGAATAATAAACGCGTTTTAATTGAAATCCACGGTAAAACCGGTCAGCTGTCTGTATAATCTCGTGGTCAGATTCGTCTGTAGCTCCGACAATGACTTGTGTACTTTGTCCGGCAGGGGCAAATTTGGGTGTACTCAACATGAGTTTTCGGGTGTCATCAAGAGCCGTGATGGTATTCGAGATGAATCCCATCGGTTTCTCCATGGAAGTGAATGTTTTATCCGGTGCCAGCAGTTTTAGTCCACGTTCTGTAGGAAGTTCGATATTCACGCTTAGTCGATCTGCATACAGTCCGGCCTCTCGCATTAATTCGTCACTTGCCCCGGGAATGGTTTTCAAATGGATATATCCGTTAAACCGGTGTTCTGTCCGCAGTTTTTTTGCTACCCGAACCAAACGTTCCATGGTTGTGTCGGCATCTTTGAAAATTCCCGAGCTGAGGAATAATCCTTCGATGTAATTCCGGCGATAAAACCCTATAGTCAGATCAACAACTTCCTGGACGGTAAAAGCAGCGCGTTTTATATCATTGCTCTTGCGTGACACACAATAGGCGCAATCGAAAATGCAGTGGTTTGTCAGCAGGATTTTTAACAAGGAAACGCAGCGTCCGTCTTCGGTATAAGTATGACAAATCCCTGAAGCGGAAGCATTTCCAAGACCTTTCCCGGTATTTTTCCGGTCACTGCCACTGGATGAACAGGAAACGTCGTATTTGGCAGAATCTGCCAGGATGTTGAGTTTTTCTTGAAGCCGTTCTTGCATGAAGTAAAAATAGTAAAGATTATTTTTTAATCAATTTTTGATTAAAAAATATTTTATTAAAATTGCGACTGACTAAAAGCGAAAGGACTTATAATCAGCGAAAACAACACTTCAAATAATAAATTTGCCGTATTTCAGTTTATGTTTTACCTTTTGAAAAATTTTGAAACCATGAAACTATCTGCATCTTTACTACAGGCAATTACGCTCGGAGTCTCCGTAACAGCAGTTGCTGCTTCCACAACTTCCTGTGAGAAACAAGACATCAAGAAAAATACGACTGAGCGCGCAACGGGGACAGATGATTCTCACCCGTCAAATTGCGAACCCTGCCCGGCATGCGGAATGGGGTAATAGTACGTTTTTAATGTGTTTTTTCCATGAAGCTTTCTGCTAATCTGCTCCAGGCAATATCCATTGGTGTTGCCGTAAGCACTTTGACTTCGTCTTGTCAGCAAAATGAGGTGAATTCCGGTATGACAAGAAAAGAAAAAAAGGAAAAAAACCGACAGGAGAAGGAAGATCCGTCGGCTTATAAAAACTGCCCGGCTTGCGGGATGGGATGAACCGGTCTTCCAAAATTCATTCGGCGATTTCCTGCAACCTGGATAATTCCCTTTTGCAGGCTTCACTTCCATTATTTTCAGCGGAAAAAGTAGAAGCCATTGAATGGTCTTTTGATACTTTGTATAAGGTCCGTGATATTCCCGGTTGGTTCGTTGAATTGCTTCAGGCATTCGGAAGCGAAGGACGGCTCATCGGTCATGGGGTTTATTTTTCATTGTTCTCGGGGAAATGGACTGTCGAACAGCAGCACTGGCTGGATCACCTTCGTAAGATTGCAGCAAATTTCAGGTTCGATCATATTACGGAGCATTTTGGTTTTATGACCGGTGAGGACTTTCACAAAGGTGCACCGATTTCGGTTCCTTATACTGCTGAAATACTGGCTATCGGTATTGATCGTTTACAGCGCATCCAGGATGCATGTTCCTGCCCGGTTGGATTGGAAAACCTGGCTTTTTCCTATTCCCTTGAAGAAGTGAGGCGGCATGGAGAGTTCCTGGAAAAACTGGTTGAACCTGTCAATGGATTCATCATTCTGGATCTGCACAACTTGTATTGTCAGCTGCATAATTTCTCGCTTGATTTTGAATCGCTCATCCGGGCTTATCCGCTCGATCGTGTGCGTGAGATCCACATTTCCGGTGGAAGCTGGGAGTCATCGGGAGTGAAACCCGGACGCAGCATTCGCCGTGATACCCATGATGATACAGTACCGGAACAGGTATTCGACTTATTGAAAAAAGCCCTGCCTTTGTGTCCGAACCTGAAATTTGTGGTGTTGGAACAACTGGGAACGGCGCTTCATACGGTAGAAAGCCAACACTGTTTTCAACAGGATTTCGACAAGATGCAGGCAATTGTGAATGCATTTAATGCAGAAAATAAGCTTGTTTTAATGAATAATTTCCTGCCCTTAGAATTTCTTCCGCTACAAGAAACCGCTCCTGAGTCACTAAGACTTCACGGTCAGCAATTGGAGTTGTCTTCCATACTGGAGCGTACAAAAGATACGCAGGAAGCGTTTCAGTTACTCCAAAATTCTTCTTTGGCAAATTCGGAATGGAAAACTGAAAGTTGGTCGCCGTATATGCTGGAAACGGCAATGCGTATTGCTCAGAAATGGAAGCAGGGATGGTGATAATGATTCAATTTTGGAAAGAATAATTAAAATCAAAAAGGAGACAATTTTCATCATCTCCTTTTAGAATCTTTGGTGTTTATAGGTTATTGTTTCACAAAACGTTCACGATGCGTGTTTCCTTCTTTCGTAGTAATTTCCAGGATGTAAGCTCCCTGGTCAAGTTTGCCAACTGAAATACCCATCTCATTTATCGTGCGCTGATTTGCTTTTTGAGAAAGTACCCGATTTCCTTTCATGTCGTAAATAACTACGTCCTGTATTGTCTCCTCCTCATCCAGTGTTACGTTCAACAAATCGTTAGCAGGGTTTGGTGACAATGTCGGATCCGGATAACTGGCTGCAAGTGTAGGAGCAATACTCTGGCACAGGATGAATTCTTGTATCGGTCTGGCAGGGTTACTTGACGCATAAGGCGCTGTGTACATTGGAAGCGGGTTAAAGTTGCCCGATCCGACAATAATCGGATTGGTTGTTACAGTTGTAACCGGTACCAGTTTTTCACATTTAGATGCTTTAAGCAGTGAAGATACATTCAAATCAAAACCACCGTTGACGGTGTTTTGATTTACCAGGTAAGTACGGTCAGAATGACGGTTGTAAACAATCATATCAGGAGTATTGATAAACACGGAATTCCCGTTTTCCTCGTAATAGCTTGGTGATAAAGGCGAATTATTTCCGGATTGATACACTTTCGCTGCCAGGAAGGCCAGGTTGTCTCTCATAGAGATTTGGAAAGGTGTCAGCTGTTGGGGCAATGCTCCGAACGGTGCACTTAGGTATCCTCCTACCACAATCGTGTTGTTTTTGGATTGCTGCAAGCGGAAACCATTCTGGTCCACACCACCTCCGATAGGGTATGGTGTCATTTGATGACGAGTCCATGGTGTTAAGAAAATGCCCGTAAACGGATCACAGATTGCTATCTGGAATTGATGAATGACACTATTGTTTGCCAATAAGAAAACAACACCCAAAGGTGCATTGTACATCACTGAAGATCCTGCAAAACGTGAATTCGTATTGTCGACAATATTGGAAAAAGTAACAGTTCCGGCATAATCCGTTCCTACGGTAATCAGGTTTTGTTCTCCTGAACCGGGTGCATTACAGGATCCCGAGATAAAATAACCGGATCCGGGTACTTCCGTGATGTTTTCCAGCATGTCATAATCCCAAATACTGGCAGCAGGAAGGTCCATTTCAATCGGAGGATAAAGGATCGTATTGAAATTGTTGAGATCCACCCCGAGTACGAACCCGTATTTTGGTATCGTAGCATAATTGCTCGATGTAACTGTACCCAGGATTTCCGTACCAACAACTGTTACCTGTGCGGTCGATTCCGAACAAATAACCTGGTGAGGGACCATAGAATTCCCGTTGAACGTGTATTCCAGGGAACTTTGTACGGGAGCTCCGGTAGGGAGGTCCACTTCTGCAATAATCATTTTGTAGGGTGTACCGCTGGCAAGCGAAGATGTCATTCCTGTAAGAATAATCGTATTTGTGGCTTCCCGGATGGTAAAATCCATTAAAAAAACGGAATCAGGATAATCGACATAATAGGTGTTCAGGGGAGCTCCCGCAAGGGTACTGATTTTGAAAGTAGGAGTTAGCAAACCACTCGCCGGATTGGTTTCTGTAAAACCGCTGACCACAAAGTTCTTGTAAGTTTCTACCGATAAGTTCGGATGGTCCCAGCTTCCGTTAGTGATTTCCAGGATTCGTTGTGAGTTGGCAAAATTGGGCGCAAGAAGAAGCGCCACTGCAAATAGTGTTGTTCTCATAGTAAAGTGAATAATAGTTAATGACAGGAAGTTAATTCATTCTTTAGCCTAAGTCAAATCGAAAAACGTTAAATGTGGTTTTCCGACAAGATAAAGCACAAAAGAGATGAGGATAGTTATATTCCTAAATTTTATGTGATAAAAAGTTACAAATTATAACTAAGATTACTGCAGTTTTCCCCTGATTTTCAATTTATCAGGGTTTCTGACGAATAAAAGTTTGGTAATTTCCTCTTCGGTCATTTCTACATATTGCATCGAATCCAGTTGCTCGGTAGTACGGTTGAAAAGAAGTGCTGCCGGGCGTCCGTTTACGTATACGGACCTGTATTCGAATTGATTTTCCTGTGCTTCGGGGAGCTGTGTCACTCCAAGCAGGAACTTCACCACTTTTTCCAGTCCGAAAAGTGCTTTGAGTGCCGCGGCACGTTTACCACCGCCATCGCTGTAAAGTTCGATGTCATTCCGAAGCAGCTGGTTGAGTTCCGAGCGGTCCTGACCATGAAGTGCTGTTAAAAATGCAATGGTAAATGCGCGTTGTTTTTCAGGGTCTGCCTGGAGCGGTTTGCTTCGTCCCAGTTTTTCATGGGCGCGGTGAAGCAGCTGTCTGCAATTTTCTGCAGAAAGCCCTGTAATGGCGGCTATGGAAGTGTATTCTTCGGAGAAGCTTTCACGCAAAATAAAAACAGCTCGTTCGTTGGGATTCAGACGTTCCAATAAAAAAAGCATGCCGTATTCAAGTGTCGGAACAGGTTCCGGCTCCAGGGTGATATAAGGTTCCGGAAGCCACATTCCAACATAATTTTCCCGGATCTTTCGGAGTTCCTTCAGCCGATTGATACTTTGGTTCACTGCAATTCGTGCCAGGTAAGCTTTAGCATCAAGAACTTCCGAAGCTGACATCCATTTTTCAAAAACGTCCTGTACAACATCTTCGGCTTCCTCAACCATTCCAAGCATGTTATAGGAAATACTGAAAAGGTAGGGGCGAAGTGAGAATATTTCGGGTGTTAATTCCATACAATTAAAACTAGTAAAAATCTGCTAACCGGATTATTCGTGATCGGTTTAGTTAGCCCGTTTTTTCGCAATATCGCAGAGCATATCCGAATGAATGTTCAGCCCGATATTCCCGATGTTGTAATAAAACTCGGAAGAAACGATCCATACTATTTCGCAAATCTCGCGTTCACTATAATGTTTTGCCAGTTGATCGAAAAGTTCTTTTTCCATTTTGCGATCCTTAGCAAGCATAGTCACAAAGTCAAGCATCACACGTTCTTTGTCAGAGAACAGTAGACTGGATTTATAATCGATCAATGCATCGAATTTTTTTTGGTTCATGAATGACACGATGGTTTTTGCGCGCCCGATATCCATGCAGAATTCGCAAACATTGATGTGAGCAACCTGTTCGCGTATAAGCATAACGGTTTCTTCCGACAGCTGCAGTTTTCGGTCCAGTTTCGCAATTTTTCCCGAGAAGCTTCCAAAAGCTAAGGGCATGCGTACTGCTGAAACTTTTAAAGGTGTAATGACCTTACCGAAGCGTTTGCGGGTCATAAAGTAGATGAGTTTCCAAAGAAGGCTTTTCGGCTTCTCGATCGGTAATAAAAAAGGAGTATCCATAATCGTTTTTTATACCAAAGACCGGGATGAGGTTGTTTTGTGACAAAACGGATGAAATTTCTTGAAAATTTGTTTCCATTTCATAATTTCCGGACATAAAAAAGGCCACTCTTTTTCAGAATGGCCCTTCGTTTTTTGTGTTGTTACAGACTGTTCAAATAAGCTGTCAGTGCAGCCAAAGTAGTCGGCATCATGACAGGTATATTTGTTGTCATGCTTGGAGTAACAATAGTTGTAGCACTTCCGTAGAAGAGCTGGCCGTTATAGCTTGTAATAGCCACATAGGTTACCGTGTATCCTATCGGAAGATTCGCACCAGGATTGGCAAACCACCATCTTGGCGAAGCATTGTACATGTCAAGACTGAAAATAATTTTCTGCCCCTGCGGATTACAAGGTTCCAATACCACGTAAACCTGCGTGTTCGATTGATTGAAAGCAGCAGTTGCCGAAATGGTAACCCTGTGATCTGTGAACTGCACTCCCGGACAATCGTTGAACATGTCAATGTTGTATCTGCCATTACGGTCCCAGTTGAAGTTATAGGATTGCCCGCCTGGTCCTGGTGTAACAGGGTTTGGTATTCTCACCCACACATTGTCACGCGGCTGGTTTACAGATGGTTCACCTCTCCAGAGTGTCATTTGCGGATTAAAATCCGATGTAGCTACGTTCACTACAACACCACCGTCCAGCGCTTCGAGTGCTTCTCCCTGGTCGTTGAACATTTCGATGCTCATCGAACCGGCAGTCACGATTCCGCCACCAAAGCCTTGCCCCGCGCCAAAAGCACTTTGGGTCGGAAGGCCTCCGAGTCCATTATCTGCAAGCTGATCTGCAACGAACATACTGATAGTTACCTGTCCTGTTTCAAGACTTCCATCGGGGCGTGTTAGAACCGACCCGGCAATAGAAACTGTAACATTCCCGTCAGAACTGACAAGCTCACCACCATCCAGCGCATTAAACTGGGTAGTTGAGGTGTTTTGTGCTACATAACTTCTAAAAAGTTTACTGATTGGATCATCCGCTTTTTCAGTTTCGGTAGCGGATACCGGTTTTTTTGTCATCGAGGAAAGCTTTTTGTCTTTCTCGCAGGCCACAAACGTCACTCCGACGAACAGTGCGGCCACTGCTAGTTGTGTTAACTTCATGAATAATGGTTTTAAATTTGGTGTAAATTAGAAGGTTGGAAATGGCGGAACAAGTAAAGCTGAAATATTCACAAGTTATCCAATTTTAACATCTAAATATAACAATTTCAACATTTCATATTTTATTTTAACTAACATCACAGGTGAAACTAGTGATTTAATTCAGTTGAAATGAACGGGAATTGGGTGGTTTGAATGGGTAATGAAAAGTAGCTATTGTTGAGTAAATGAATTTTTTAAAGCTGCAATCCAACTCTCATTCTCGTTTTGTTTCTCACTCTGAAAATAAAGGCTGAGAAAGAATGAGTATGAGAACGAGAATGAAGACAAAAAATAAAGGCCAAGAAGAAAACTTCTCAGCCTTTATTTTTTGGTACCCAAGACTGGACTCGAACCAGCACACCTTACGGCACCGCCACCTGAAGACGGCGTGTCTACCATTTCACCACTTGGGCATCTGCACCACAAAGATACTTTTCTAAAATTAAAAAGACCATTTTCGGGATAATTTTAATTGACATGAAATGTAGATGAGATAGAGCAGCGACTTATTCATAAGATTGAATCATTGTTTAAATAAAATGAAGCAATTGCTTTCACATCAACTTCTCGTCCATCTTCATGGAATGAAAAAGGAAGCTGTCTTCAAATAAAGCAACTATAATCAGTTTATACGCGTTATTGATTAGGACGCTGTAGTTTATACAAAAAATCACCTCAGTTGTAGCTTAAAAATTAATTCTTAGAACCTGAACCAATGAGAACAATCAGTAAAAAAACAGTTTTGGTAATTTTCGTTTTGTGTTCCGTTACTTTATTCGGACAACAGACAAAAAGAGTGTTGTTTTTAGGAAATAGCTACACGTATGCCAACAACATGCCTCAGCTATTGGCTGATATGGCCAATTCAACAGGAAAAACATTGATTTTCGATATAAATGCTCCGGGTGGATATTATATAGCACAGCATTTAACAAACTCCACATCATTGGCAAAAATAGCAAACGGAAACTGGGACCATGTTATTTTACAGGATCAAAGCATGGCGCTTGCTTATCCAACTACTTTCATGAATTTTATGCCGTACGCTGTCAAAATTGATAGTGTAATCAAAGTACACAATCTGTGTGCCCAAACGATGTTTTATAGTACCTGGGGGAGAAAATCCGGGGATACTTATTTGTGTTCTCCGCCTCATTGCCCCGTTGACACCTGGATCAATCGAACCTACTACGAAATGGACAGCAGTATTACCTCACACTATAAGGTTTTTGCAGATTCTGTAAAAGCTGGGATGACGCCGGTAGGTGCATCATGGAGGTATATCCGGCAAAACTATCCTTCGATCGAATTGTTTCAACCCGATGACAGCCATCCATCCCTGGCAGGAAGTTATGCAGCAGCCTGTTGTTTCTATGCAACACTATTTAGAAGCGATCCGACGTCCATTACGTTCAATTCCGGGCTCAGTATTACTGACGCAGCAAATATTAGATTCGCTGTAAAACAAACGGTATATGATCATTTGGCAGATTGGAATGTGGGTCCATTCGATGATCTGCTGGACACCAGCTGTTTGGTTTTAGAGGTCGACAAAAATATGAATCCTAAAAATTGGACCGTTTTTCCAAATCCCGTGACGGATGTTTTGACTGTTGAATTTTTTGGAAATGACCCAAGAAACACCTTGTATATATACACTATGCAAGGTGTGTTAATGAAAGAAGTGGAGGTTGAACAAACAACAACTATCCCTTTCGATGAATTTTCGAGTGGTTTGTATATCCTTAAATCCGATGGTGAGCATACGGTTAAAATTGTCAAAAAATAAAATGGAGTAAACTTCTTTATTGAATTGTTTGGCTTTTTGATAAGCACCTGATTTTTCGACTAATTTTAATGCATAATCGAACCTTATGACAATACAAAATCGTATAATTGGAAAGCTGGTAACAATTCTTTTAATAGGAATTGGTTTTAGTGAAATTAGTTGTGCCCAGATTTTTGATCGACAATTTTATTTTGAGTGGGGTACAAATGGTTCTGATTTCACACTGGCAAACCTATCTCAACTCTCAGATTCACTTGCTTATATTGAATTCAGAAGTTCAGATCCAAACAATCGGGCCTATTTTGCCTGTAACTATTTATTCAGAAATGACACCTTGTTGATTACTGAAAGATCCGAAAAAAGTAAGCCCGGAAAAGAATTGGAATTAAGTTCGGTCCATTTTTTAAGAATGGGAAACGACAGTATCTATCTCCGGTTTGAATCTTACCAGTATTTTGATTCCAAACTACCTTATGACACGGTGTTTTTCGAAATAAACGGCAAGTATTATTATAAATCCGAGAGATGTTACTCCGATTACTGCGCAATTGCTTTTAGACCGAAAGAACGTAAATTCCAGGTGAAAGTTTGGAGCGGTAAAGAATTGATAGATACCTACGATGTCGAATTAAACTTTGTCGAAAATTTGGTATGGATGAAAAGATGGTTTTTTGACTCATCAAAGGTTTTTCAGCCAATGAGCTTTTATGAATCAAAATTTCCAACACATATCGAATATCAGGGGAAGATGTATGCGCTCAAAGTTAGTCTTCAGTCGAAACAGTTTCATGAAACTAAGTTCGCAGTGGAAAAATAAAGGAACAACACTTTACTTTCTGAATTGCTCTTCATTTTTGTGCGCAATTCGGTCCGGAAATAGAATCGGATATTTATCCAGTTAATACTTTATCCCCAACGTGATTCGAGTTCTGTTAAATCATTATTTAGAAGAGCACTAAAAGCATCTCTCATATCCTTTTCTGTTTGGTCAAGACGCTCACTAAGATAATCAGGTTCAAAAATCTCAACAGACTTAAACCATTTACGCTTAGTAATCACTTTTGGACCTTTGTAGAATATATAGAATTGGTTTGGCTCAATAATGGATATGGCTAGTGCGTGATTAGAATGTGTATTAACTAATTCCAATGAAGGAGAATAGAAAATTCTGGATTCATCAGCAGTCACTTGTTCATTTAGCATCTCAAGCCATGGGAATTCATTCAGGACCTGAATAAAATCTTCCTTACTAATAGTTCCTTTATCCACAATGTTCGGGTTCAGGGGCTCGCAAATAGTGTATTTAAACATCGCTCAAGATTAGGGATTAATTAGAGGTAAATATAGAAAGAAAAAGGAGATATCGGAAGTTATCTCCCTTATGGTATGCACAATTCGGTCCGGAACTAGAACAAATTAATTCACTTCAATCCATTTGTTGGTTTTCAGAATCTGTTTAGCTACGCTTCCGGATTTAGAACTAACACGGTAGCTTGAAATGAGGTGTTCGTTGTCATTTTGGTCCAGATAAATGGTTTGCATATAATAATATCCACTGGTATCGGGGGTTAATTGATCCATTTTAATATGAAAAGTTGCCGGGCTTAGACTCACATCATCTACATAACTCCTGGTTGCTTTTAGTATATGAACAGCATAAGTTGAACTTAGGTTTTTGTCTACCTCTTGAAAAGACGCTTTGTCTTCCCCTTCAATAAGTTCCTTTTCATCCGGAGGTACCCAACCACCCCAGGTTGTTTTTTCCAACTGTGATTTTACTGTGCAATATCCGATGAGCAGGATAGAAGCGAGTGCAAGCAGAATATAACTTAGAATTTTCATAGGTTCAATTAACTAATTACCAAAGGTATTAAAATACCGATTCTTTTCTGTGTGCATGACTGGACCTACCGACGAAGTCAATTCCCCATCAAATTCTCAATCATCCGAAACAACATCCGCGACAATTCATCTGCCTTTCCATAAAATTCTTTGAATTGTTCCTGGCTCACAATCTCTTCATCCAATAAACAATCAAACGCAGCAACGCATTCAAACGCAGAACCTCTTGAGATGACATAAAAGTTGCGCTTATCCGCTTTACTGAAACGACTGGTACCTTCTGCGATATTCAATACAATACTAAATGAAGCACGCCGCAATTGATTCTTTGAAACAGAATCGATGGTTTTGCTTGTACTGAGAAAAAAGCGTACCTCTTTATTAAACTGCTTGGCCTTCTTGTAAACTTCTAATTTTTCAAAATCGAACATGAATAGTAGTATTAAGATTTCTATTTAAGATAAGAATTTTTTTTCTGAGATTGAAAATAGGTGCGAAAAGTTAATTGTCTTTGAGGATTTCGCTCTCAATTCTCACACTCACTCTGAAAAGAATCGGGAAAAGAGTGAGTGTGAGAGCGAGAGAAGAGGGAAAAAAGAAATCGGGACCTTACTACCGTAAAATCCCGATTCTTTTTTGTGCGCATGACTGGACTCGAACCAGCACATCCGTAGGAAACCACCCCCTCAAGATGGCGTGTCTACCAATTTCACCACATGCGCGGTATTTATTTTGTTTACTCTGCGTGTCTACCATCCCGATAGCTATCGGGATCACCACATGCGCGGTTTGCGTTTTTACGCTTGCGAATATAGTACTTTTAAGTTTCTTTTTTATAATAAGAAAAACAAAAAACACTATCTTCATCCCAACTCAAACACTATTCACATGAAAACAAATCCACTATTTGGCTTGCTTTTGCTTGCAGGCCTTTTGTTTGCACAAACCGCAAACACTCAAGATATCCGGACACTTTACCGCAATGCAATGAGTAATGCCGTTTACCCGGATTCTTCAAAAATTGATAATAAACTGGTGCCCATTACGGCTAAGAATCCGGATCTCATCTGGAAGACTTTTAAAGGCGAACCGCACGTGTTGATGGTGACCTGGAAAAGTGTTTCCTACTACCCGGATGGGGGAGATTCGCTCTACAATACAGGGCCTTATTCCATTTGGGTAACTGCAGCTCCACAATTGAAAAGCTGGTTCCAAAAACAGCAGGTAACAGATACGAATCTGCGACTGAAACAACTATTGGGATTACCGCCTGCCGGAACAAATTACACCTGTTTTGTAGAATTTTGGGTAAAGCCTTCAGACATGTTTCGTCCATGTCCGGATAAAGAAATCAACGACCGTTCCTGTTCAACGTGTTTCCCGGATGATGCTTCCAAAGAGTACATCAGCTGGTTTAATGAAAGCCGCATCAGTCGCTATTACGCATGCAAGCTCTATGATCAGTATCCATGGACACAGCTAGGTTACACTTACGACTGGAATCCGCAAAATAAGACTCACGTCGGGATGAGTGAATTCGTGATCAATAAAAACGCGGTTGTTTATGTGAAACGGGTTTCAACAACCAGGGAATATTTGGCTCGATAATGATCCAAAACAGAAGAGGCGCAATTAATCGCGCCTCTTTCTCATTTTTTATCTCATTAGATTAATGTACCCTTTTTTCTCCAGTTCTTTGTCGCGCCAGTCGGTTGCCATGACTTTATAGGTATACGTTCCGTTGTTCTGAAGCATTCCTTTGTAATAACCGTTCCAGCCTTCTTCTTCATTGGAAGTTTCGAACACCAGTTCTCCCCAGCGGTTATAGATCTGGAAGGAAATCAGGTCTTTGATTCCCCATCCTTTTACGGAAATAACGTCGTTAACTCCATCGCCGTTTGGCGTGAAGGTTGTCGGAAGCTCAATAAATGTTTCCGGGTGGATCTTGATGATGAAGGTTCCTTCAGCCGTTGAGCAGCCCAAAACATCGGTCATGATGAGCGTATAAGTGATTTCTTCCAGTCCCTGTACTTCCGGGTTGGAACAAGTAAGACAACCTAAGCCTGTTTCCGGTGTCCATTGGAATAAAATAAAACCGTTTTGGTTGGAAACCGGCAGATTGATATAATCTCCTACAACGATGGTAGTATCGAAATAAATGTCCTGCAGCGGCTGAATAACCGTAAACTCGGCCTCAGCGGTACTGCTGCACTGCGTAATGGTGTTGAGCCCGGTTACCGTGTACGTGGTTGTTTGCCCGACGGTTGATAATGGGTCTGCGATAGTCGGATTGTTCAGCCCGGTTGTCGGTGACCAGCTCCAGCTCATTGAAGGGTCCGGCGAGAAAGCATGGAGTTGTCCCTGGCTGTTGAAACAGATGGTGTCACCCGTTGCGGTAACTTCCGGCAAAGGATGCACAATAACTTGTTTGGTTATTGTATCCCGGCAGCCGAATGTCGGATTGTAAACTGCGAGTGAGATAGAGAATGTATCCGTAGTTGTATACGTATAGTTGAATGAAGCGGCTCCTGAGGCCGAAGTGGCATTATTTCCGAAATCCCAGTTATAAACCGTCGAGTTCATGGAATTGTTTGTCAAAAGCAATGGTTCTCCCAAACAAAGCACCGTATCCAATTCGTCGTTGCGGTCAAATTCGGCTCTGACTTCACGGATAAAGACTGTTTTTTCGACCGTTATCGGACATGCACCGGTAGAATCTCCAAAAAGGGTAAGCTTAGCAACAGTTTGCCCGGATGGTGGAATAAAATTATAGGTATGTGAGATCGGGCTTACATTCGCTGTGTCCAACCCGTCACCGAAATCCCATTCGTAACCCACCACATCGGCAGTGTCAGACAAGGTGAAGGTAATGTCTTCGCCGCGGCAGATCGTCTGCGGGGTCAGTGTGAAATCGCCTTCCGGACCCAGAACTCTGAAAGGTTTTGCCAAAGTATCCTGGCATCCGAAAGTTGTTGAAACAATCAGTTCGGCAGTATAATTCCCGGTTGTAAATGTAAACGTAGGATTGGCGATAGTTGTGGTTTGTCCCGGTGTAAAAGTCCATTGGCTGGTAATCGGTGAAGTCGAAGTAGACGTATTGGTGAACGCAATTACAGCAGGTGTACAGAAGGCATTGGCATCTACTCCGTCGAAATTTGCAATCGGGTAGTCCTGTACATTCACCACTTTGGTCACAGTTCCCTGGCATCCCGATGAGACTTCCTGGAAATGCAGTTCAACGGTATAAGTTCCTGCACTCATATAGGTATGTGTTGTCGGATTGGATGTAATTCCCGATGTTCCGTCGTCAAAATCCCAAGAGAAAGTAAGGTTAGAACCCATTGCGGTATAATCGGAAGCGTTGAAAGTGACCGGTGCTCCTGAACAGAAGTTTGCAGGTATTCCTGGCGAAGTAATGCTGCTGATTGGTGTGTAAAAGGAAAGGTTTTGGGTCAGGGTGTCAGTACAACCCAATATGTCAGTTACGGTCAAAGATACCGGAATTGTTCCTGTACCGAAACCTGTTCCTGGTCCGTAAGTATGTGTGGGATCTTGCAGTGTTGAGCTCGTCGCATCCCCAAAATCCCAGCTCCAGCTAACCAGTGTAGTATCAGAAGTACTGGATTCGTTAAAGTTCACGCTTCCCGGAAAACAAATGGAAGTAACGTTCATCACATAAACCGGGTCGACGTTGTAAACACGTATTTCCTGTGTTAAGGTGTCTTTACACCCGTTGATATCCGTCACAACCAGGGAAATGTCCTGAGGTCCGGAAGCAGAAAATGTAAGCGGGCTGGCAGGGCTTGATGTCGTAATCGGTCTGATTGAAGGATCTTCGAATATCCAGGTATAACCACGGTAACAGTTCGAATAGACATCAACGGAAGCTGCAGCATTAAAAATGTAAGGACTTCCACCGCAATAGGAGTCCAGGGTACTAAAACCGGCCTGGATGGTTCGCACGGGAAGCAGGAAAGTATCTCTTGAGTCCGGGCATCCGGAAGTAGCGTTAGAAGCGGTCAAAATAACCTGGTAATCACCCGAAGCAGCATACGTATGTGTAAAATTGCCCGGAGCGGTGTGTGTATTCCCGTCTCCCAAAGCCCAGCTGGTAGAAGTCGCTCCCATACTTTGGTTCTTGAATTGAACATCCAGCGGGGCGGAACAATCGTACAAATAATTGAACTTCGCAATCGGACCTTTTACTTCGACATAATCATTCTTTGTAACCTGGGTAATACAGCCGTTATAAATGGCAGTCAGTGTTATATTGAAAAGACCGGTTGTATCGTCAAATGCCATTGTCGGGTTCTGGTCCTGGTAACAATGTGACAAGAGCTCTCCGTCGGAGGAGAAATTCCAGGCATCTACATCGGGATTGGCAATGAGATTCGTAAAGGTGATACTGTCTCCCGGACAAACCGAAAGCGGCGCAGCAGAAAAGTCTATGGAAACCGGTGCACCGACCTCTATAAATATGGTGTCGGAAATATCGAAACAGCCGGCATCATTCGTTGCGGTTAGTACAACCGGGTAAACACCTGCTGCTGTGAATGTATGTGTATGAGGAGTGTTGGAGGTCAGTGTAGCCTGTGTGCCGTCTCCATAATCGTAATGCCAGGTCACCAGCGGTTCGTTCGATAAGGATGAATCTGAAAAAGTAACGGTTAGCGGACCACATCCGTCAACAATATCCGGCATGAAGCGGGCAAAAACAGGGTGTATCGTATCAACGATTGTAGCTGTGAATGTACAACCTGCGGCGGTTGTTACGGTCAGGGAAGTTGTCAGGTACCGTGGTTCGCGACGGTAATAAGTAGTATCCGGAAGTTCGTACAGGTGTGAAGGATTAGCCACGGAATCAATTTCTCCGTCTCCGAAAGTCCATTCCCAGTCTACAATAGTTGCTGTTGTAGTAACGCTGTAATCGATTGTTACAGGACTTTGACAGGAATAGCTTGGGTCTGAATTAATCGTAAAGGAAGGATCTTCAACAAAGACCGGAATGATTGTGTCTTTACTGCATTGACCGTTTTGAGAGGTAATTGTCAGCTGAACATTTTTAATTCCCGGGGTGCTGTAAGTCACAGAAGGGTTCAGACCTGTAGAAGTTGCCGGTGAAGCACCCGGACCAAAATTCCATTGGTGAAGACCCGGAGAGGAAGTCGAAACGAAGTTTACCAGCGCATTTAAACAGACAGAATCCGGAGCATCGAAATTAGCTGTCGGTTCCCCGATGGATACATTTTTGGTGACTGTTTTTACACAGCCGTTGGTATCGGTAATTGTTAATGTCACGGGATACAATCCGTCTACGGTGTAAGTTTGCGAAGGCGGATTTTGTGTCGTATAAGTATTCGAATTTCCCATGTCCCACGAATACGTTAGCGGAATGGTGGAAACGGAAGTATTGGTAAATGCAACCGTTAAAGGACCGTTACAGGCAAATGCCGGGTTCGGGTTTGTAACAAAATTTGCAGTTGGATTCGATAAACTGATGTAATCATCAAAGATTGAAGTGACATTACAGGATGGGAAGTTAGTAATTACTCCAAGGGTTACATCGTAAACTCCCGGTGTGGTGTAAGTAAATGTCGTGTTTTGTCCGAATGCCCCTGATCCTTGTCCGAATGCCCATTGATAATTCGTAACACTAACACCGGAGGGTGTGGTTGCACTTCCCTGCAATGTGACAGTAAGCGGTGAACATCCCTGTAACGGTGATCCGGGAATGATTTGTGGAACAGGTTTCGGGTAAACCGTAATGGTAACCGTTCCTACAATGGGTCCGGTGGTTGTCTGCCTGAATTCCACGACATAAGTTCCCGGCGTGGTAAATGTATTGGAAGGATTCTGAAGGTTAGAGCTTGCTCCGTCCATGAAGTCCCAATACCAGCTGGAAGCCGATCCCGGTGCTGTAAAATTGACGGTCATGGGAGCACAACCTGCATTGATGTCTGCTGTCTGCGTGAACCCGTAAATTACTGGCATTAAAAAGAGTGCCAATAAAAAGGTTTTTATTCGGGCAGATGTAATTGATAAGTAGCTGTGGATTATCAAGGTCAATCGTATTTAAGTCCTGTAAAACTAATTTTTTTTTTGTAGTTAACAAAATTTTATATTTTTGCAATAACTTCAAAACTTAACATGCACAGATCAATCCCGACTATTTTTTTTCTAGTGTTTTTCGCTACTGCATTCAGTCAAACGATGGATCGTTTACCGTGTGTGGACAAAAAGTTTAGTGTAGTTGCTCATATTTTTCTGGATTCGCTCGGAGCACCGGGTGTTACGGAAGCCCAGATTAATCAGGCTTTTGCAGATGCAAGTGCTGATTTTTCTCCCATTTGCATTTCTTTCGAAGTGTGTGAATTTATCTATCATCCCGAATTCGAATACAATATTCACAATGATCAATTGCATTGGGATGAGCTTCAGGTGTTGTATCACCAACAGAACAGGATCAATGTTTTTTATGTAAATACGATTGCAGAACCTGCCAATGCATGTGGGTATGCTGGATTGGGACAAATCGAAAACCTGGAATCCAGTGGGATAGTTATCCAAAAAACAGCTAATTGCTGCGGCGGACGAACACATTCTCATGAGCTTGGACATTATTTCAACCTGGAACACACTTTTGAAGGAAGCGGTATCGAATTAGCAGACGGATCCAATTGTGAAACTGCCGGAGACGGAATCTGCGATACTCCCGCTGATCCTTATGTGCATCCTTCGCCAATGGCCAATTATGTCGATGGCTGCACTTTTATTTTCATGGGACAGGATGCAAATGGCGATTATTACGACCCGATCGTAGGAAATATCATGTCCTACTACCCGGATGAGTGCGGATGTGGTTTCACGCACGGACAATTGAAGAAAATGGCTTTGTATTACCTGGATAACATCGGAATGTGGTAATGAAAAAAGCAATCATTCTAATTGTAAGCTGTTTATCAGCAATTTTAGATGTCGACGCCCAGGACATTCACCTTTCGCAATTCTATACCCAGGACCATTTGTTGAACCCTGCTCTGGTAGGTGATCATAAAGGAGATTACCGGATCAGTGCAAACTACAGGAACCAGTGGAGACAGATTGAGAGTCAGCCTTTAACAACCTATGTGGCGGCTTTCGACAAGGCATTCCATTATTATTCGCATGAAATTGATGCCGGATTGGTGGTAGTACGTGATGAGTTCAGTGGATTCCAGTCACAGACGACTAAAATTTTCCTTACCGGAGCTTACACTTATACGCTGAAAGGAAACATCCTTCGTGGCGGAATTCAGACGGGGATAGTGTCCAATAGCACGAATCTTTCCGTTCAGACTTTTCCCGAACAATGGGATTATCCGAACGGGACATTCAACCAGGCATTGCCAAATATGGAAACCAATCTAAGACGATCACAAATGTACTGGGATTTGAACCTGGGAGCTTCCTGGGAACGAAAGATCAGGAAAATCACCTACAAAGGTGGATTGGCGGTAAATCACATCAATCGTCCGAAAGATACGTACTTTTCCCAGCAGGTCGAAAGACGCCGCATGCGGAAAGTGGTTCACGGAAGTGCAGAAATTCCATTGACCAGTGTACTTACTTTGAAGCCACAGCTGCAGTGGATGTGGACCACGAAAGCACAGGAATTCCTATTGGGTGCGAACTTGGAAAGTAAACTGAGCAGTCCGGTAATTACAAAAGCATGGGCAGGAGTTTACTACCGTCACGGTATTTCCAGAACGCTCGACGCAGTTTACCCGGTAGTTGGTTTGAGTGTTAACCGGTTCGATATCGGTGTCAGTTATGATTTCAATGTTTCTTCTTTAAGTAAATATGTGAAGCGCGTTAAATCGATCGAAATTTCGATTATTTACACCGCTCCGAGTTCTAAACCCAAATACAGGATCGTTCCTTGTTCCCGTTTATAAATCAGCTATGACAAAAAAACTGCTTTTCCTGTTTTTGGCATTTCACTGCATGCACTTTGTTTCGGCACAGGAGACACATCCGGGCGATCTGTATGAAAAGAACGACATGAGAACACGGAACCTGGCACGCGAAGCAAAGCGCCAGGGTGATATTTACGTGGCTTTGGAGCATTATCACCAGCTTTTTTTGCGCGACTCGAATGATTTCGGCGTTTTGCTCGAAATGGCAGATCTTTCCAGGCTGACACACGATTATGTGAAAGCGGAATCCTATTACACACGCATTACCAAATCTTCCAAAGGAAGCAAACATCCGGAAGCATGGTTTTACCTGGCCCAGATGCAGAAATCCAACGGAAAGTACAAAGAAGCAACCCAGTCGCTGGCAAACTTCAAGAAGCAGGGCGGGAAGGTTGATCCGGACATGAAAAAACTGGCGAAAGCCGAATTGGAAGGCTGCACACTTGCCATTTCATTGGCCGATTCAGCAGCAAAAACTTCCGTTTTTCCAATGATGGGAAAAGTAAATGGAAAGCATGCCGAATTCTCACCGATACCGGTTTCTGAGAACAAAATCATTTTCGGATCGTTGCGCGCTTCCGAGGAGAAAATCTATACCATTGGGGAATTTGATACCCTGGCACCGAAACGAAAATTATACCTGGCAGAAAAAGACGGTGATACCTGGAAAAACCTGGGAGAGTTCGAAGAATTCAATGATGACGCATTCGATATTGCAAACGGAACATTCTCATTGGACAGCTCACGTTTCTACTTTACCAAATGTGCCCAAAACTGGCAGTATAAAACCATTTGTGAGATTTACGTTTCCAAAAAACGCAACGGGAAGTGGTCAAAGCCGGAAGCACTGAACGAATTGGTAAATATGAAAGATTTCACTTCATCACATCCTGCAATGGGAAGAGAATCGAAGAAAAATAAGGAAGTACTTTACTTTGTTTCCGACCGGGAAGGTACCAAAGGCGGAATGGATATCTGGATGGCTGAATACGACGACCGTAAAAAGACTTTCCGTAAACCACGAAACGTTGGTTCCAAAATCAACACTCCGGGTGATGAGATGACTCCGTATTACGATATGAAGTCCAAAACGCTTTATTTCAGTTCGAACGGCCGCCCCGGAATCGGTGGAATGGATATTTTCAGTGCTGTGGGAGACGCATCTACCTGGCAGGAACCCAAAAACCTGGGACTTCCGATCAATTCTCCGGCAGATGACCTGGATTTTGCACTGCGTCCTTCGGGAAAAGGAGGTTACCTGGTCTCAAACAGAAAAGGCGGGAATTCCCTGTACCATGAAACCTGCTGTGACGATATCTATGAGTTCAATTACCTGAAATTCATTACCGCGACCTGTGACCTGGAAGTACAGGACAGCAAAACAAAAGACTGTCTGAAGAACGGTGAACAGATCAACGTCTACATTGTGGATGAGGACGGAAAACTTCTGGTACAGCAGACCAAAAGCATCAATTGTATCAATGAGGTGGAACTACGCCCCGGATTTGAATACGTGATCGAAGTGAAAAAAGACGGTTATTTCAATGAAATGGTTCCGGTTTCGACCAAAAATGTGACTACTTCCAGTAAAATCCCGGCTAAAATTCTTTTACGCAAGAAACCGGTTGAACCGATGGTCCTGAAAAATGTCCAGTTTGAGTACAACAGCGCCACACTGAGCGCTGCTTCGAAGAAAACACTGGATACCACATTGGTAGAATTCTTTCGCAAGAATCCGGAGTTAATCATTGAATTGAGTGCACATACCGACGATAAAGGATCTGATGATTTCAACATGAAATTGTCCCAAAGACGCGCAGAAAGCGTAGTAACTTACCTGATCTCGAAAGGAATCCCGAAAGAACAGCTCATCGCAAAAGGATACGGTGAAACAAGACCTATCGCTCCGAACAGCAAACCTGATGGGACCGATAACCCGGAGGGGCGTGAACTAAACCGCCGCACGGAATTCAAGATAGTCGGAGAAGTAAACCCGGACGACTACGGAACAGAAGAGGAAGTCATCGAGGAAAGCGGGGAATAGAGTTCGGGAAAGTTACACGTTCGAATCAACGCGTGTTCTTACGGATCCTGCTTAGCGATGACTGCGTAATTCCTAAATAAGAAGCAAGTTGTGATAATGGAATCCTATTTGCCAATCCCGGAAAGTTTTCAAGGAAATGAACGTATCGTTCTGTAGCATCTTCTACCATCATAGTGCTGACTCGGTTTAATTTATCCGCCAATCCTTTGGCTGTTATTTTGGAAACAATTAAATCCCAGCCGATAATAGTCATGGACAATTCGTCCATCGCACTTTTTGAAAATGCCAGGTATTCACAATCCGTAACGGCCTGAATGTATTCTGTAGACGGAATTCCCTGGTTGTAACAATTAATATCTGCAATGAACCGGATCTCGTCCATAAAATACTTCGTGATATCGTTGCCCTTATTATCGTAATAACAGATCCGGATAATGCCTTTGGTAAGGAAAATGATTTCCCGTGGTGTTTTACCTGCTTCCTGGTAATACGCATCCTTCTTAAGTGTCTTCAAAACTGCTTTGCTTTTCACCAGGTCAATTTGCTGTTGATTCAATTGTCCGAACTGCAGGATGTAATTCATCAATGATTCCATTTCTTAGTTGTTTTTAACGCATTGCATACTTGATTTCTCTGCGGTTCATTTAATGTCCAATTTGATTCCTGATAATTACTTCATGCTTCTCATCAGCATTTTATCAAACAGTTTATCCGACAAGATTTTCCGCATGAACAACATCGGTCTTGCCATTTTTCCTCCAATATAACGCGTTTTTGGGTTTTTCGCTTCGATTCCGCTTAGGATCAGTTTTGCAATCTCAATAGGGTCTGAATCGCTTTTCTCCATTTCCCCGTAAACTTTCGCCAGGCCTGAAGCCAATTCTTTGTAAACCGTATTACCTGAAACACGCATCAAGTCAACAGCACCCAGGTCTTTCATTTCCGATTTGATTCCTCCGGGTTCGATTACAATGACATCGATACCGAATTGCCTCACTTCATTACGCAGACTATCGCTCAAACCCTCAATTGCAAATTTACTGGCGTGGTACCAGCTTCCCATTGGAAGTCCAATCTTTCCGCCGATGGAGGAGATATTTACAATCTTCCCGAATTTATTTTTCCGCATTTCTGGAAGTGCAAGCTGGATTAAACGGGCTGCTGCAAACAGGTTTATTTCCAACTGGTTTCTGGCTTCATTCATCGGAACATCTTCCAAAGCGCCATAGGAGCCCAATCCGGCAGAATTTACTAAAATGTCGATACTTCCGGATTCCTCTAAAATCCGGTCTGTACACGCGACAATACTTGAATCACTTATTACATCCAAAGTGATCGGAATAACTCCATGCTCTTTCAATTCCGCTAATTTGTCCGTTCTTCTGGCTGCTCCATACACCTTGTAGCCGTTTTGAGCGAGATAAATCGCTGTTGCTTTACCTATTCCTGCCGAAGCACCTGTTACCAATACTGTTTTTTTCATCATTCAGAATTTTTAATTGAACACAGCAAAGGTATTGGGACAAATGCGGAAAGAATTTGCCATTTGGCAAAAAGTGTCATTCAGAGCTTTTACGTTTAATGCTCTTAAATATAAAGTCAGTTTACCCAAGGAAACTACCGTTTTATGCTCATTTACAGGATCTCCAATCCACCATGTCTAAATTCTGTATGTTCATTTGTAATTCGGAATTCGAAATTCGTAATTTTGAATAACTATGTTGGAAAGACGATTAGGACTTGGACAAGCTACTGCGATAAACATGATCGACATGGTTGGTATCGGGCCGTTTATCACCCTGCCGATGATCATCACGATGATGAACGGGCCTTATTTCTTGTATGCCTGGCTGGCCGGAGCACTTTTGTCCTTTGTCGACGCAACTGTTTGGAGTGAATTGGGAGCTGCATTCCCGAAAGCTGGCGGGTCTTATAACTTCCTGAAAGAATCTTACGGACCAACAAAAGCAGGTAAGCTCATGAGTTTCCTGTTTGTCTGGCAGACCATGATTCAGGCACCACTTGTAATTGCCTCTGCAGCAATCGGATTTGCATCGTATTTTTCCTACCTTCTTCCTTTAAATTGGTACACTTCCAAGTTGGTTAGCGGGGGAGTGGTGGTACTTATTGTTTTGCTGCTTTACCGGAAAATCGAAACAATCGGTAAGATCAGTGTTTTCCTGTGGTTCGGAGTAATTTTCACGATCTTGTGGATTGTTGCAGGTGGAATTTCCCATGGGAATTTTTTAGGACCTATCAAGCACATGAACGACGGATTGACGGTCAACTATGCATTTATTTCAGCCATGGGCTTTGCAAGCGTGAAAACAGTGTATAGTTATTTGGGATATTACAATGCCTGCCACCTGGGAAGTGAGATCAAAAATCCAACCCGTAACATTCCCCGCAGCATGTTTCTTTCCATAGCGGGAATTTCGGTACTTTATTTAGCGATGAATATCAGCGTTACGAGTGTTGTTCCCTGGAATGAAGCCAAAGACAGCGAATTTGTTATCAGCTTGTTCATGGAACGACTGATGGGAAGTACAGCTGCAATTGTGGTGACCTGTCTTATTCTTTGGGTAGCTTTTGCTTCCTTATTCTCTGCAA
>NZ_CABHOL010000054.1 GCF_902168135.1 uncultured Fluviicola sp. | reverse complement strand
ATTTAATTTTTATAATAACATTGGTACAAATAATTAAACGCCGCCTTGATATCATCCTCATCGATTAAATGATTCCAGGAACATTCTCCGATCTTATTCAAAAAACAGGTTCTTACTCCCTGCTGATCATTTTTCTTATCGTTTTTCATTAGTTCAAGCATGATTCCGACACCAGTCAATAAATCTTCGGGGCACGGATATAAAGCCATCATAACCTGCACAATTTCGTTCAGTTCTTCGGATGTTAAGGTTCCTTTCTGATTCGACAAATATGCTTCGGCAATCATTCCAAGCGCAACGCAGTTTCCATGCGACATCGGGTTCAGTTCCAGGTAATATCCTTCAATAGCGTGGCCGATCGTATGACCAAAATTCAGCGATTTTCTTCTTCCCTTCTCCGTTGGATCTTCCGTCACAATTTTCGCTTTAACACCAATCGATCTTTCCAGGATCTTTTTCACATTCTCTTCAGAGAATAACTCGTCCTGCTTACTGGATATTAATCGCTCCCATTCTTTTTTATCATCGATCAGGGCATGTTTCAAAACCTCCGCGAAACCACTTCTCCACTCTTCTTCCGGCAAAGTTGACAGGAAGCGTTGGTCTACATAAATAGCAACAGGATCATAGAAAGTTCCTATCTGGTTCTTTAAATTCCCCAGATCAATACCGGTTTTACCGCCGATAGCCGCATCAACCATCCCCATCAGGGAAGTAGGAATATGGACGCACGGCAATCCTCTTTTGTAAATAGAAGCGATAAACCCTCCCATATCACTCACAACTCCGCCACCAAGCGTAATAACAAGGTCCGAGCGCACAATTCCATAGTCAGAAAGTGCTTCCAAAACCTGGAAACAAACTTCCATCACTTTATTTTCTTCACCGGTCGGCAGTAAAATCACCTCGGCATCTTCCAACATAGGAAAAGCAGTGAGCAGGTATTCCAAACAAAAATCATGTGTATTCTCATCCACAACGATTACTTTTCGAACATCTCTATAGGATTCCTGAAGTATCGCAGGGAAAGAAGAAAGCTCCAGATTACCAACTTCTACGGTGTAAGAATTACATTTTATTTTTTTCAAAGCGCCAATTTCAATGATGTAACAAATAAATTCAGATTAAAGGTGAACAAAAATACTCGAAAGCGATTAATTTTGCCCCATGATATCTTTTAATAACACAGAAATTGCGTTCAAACATAAGTCAGATAAGGATCTGAAGCGGGCACATTTTCTTTTTTCCGTTATGGCAAGTCCATTTCTTGTAAAATCAGGAAAAGGATTGACCCGTTTTGGTTTGAATATCGGCCTTCCTATCAAGGGGATGATCAAATCAACCATCTTTGCTCAATTCTGCGGTGGAGAAACCATTGAAGAATGTACTTCAACAATTGATGCAATGTGGAAACACCATGTAGGAACGATCCTGGATTATTCTGTGGAAGGAAAAACAAGTGCTGAGGATTTTGAGCACACCACCAAAGAGATCATTGCAACTATCCACAAGGCAAAAGGAAATCCGGGAATTCCCTTCGCAGTATTTAAAGTAACGGGTATTTCACGTTTTGGTCTGCTGGAATTGACGAATGAAGGAATTGAGAACATTTCGGAAAGTGATCTGAAAGAATACCACGAAACAGTGGAACGGGTAAACCGTATCTGCAAGGAAGCATTTGATGCAGATGTACCGGTTTTTATCGATGCGGAAGAAAGCTGGATCCAGGATGTTATTGACCGCATTACGCATGAAATGATGCTGAAATACAACAAGGAACGTGCAATTGTCTTTAACACGGTCCAAATATACCGTCACGATCGTTTGGCATTCTTAAAAGCAAGCATTGCATGGGCAAAAGCCGAAAACATACAATACGGTGTGAAGCTTGTTCGTGGCGCATACATGGAAAAAGAAAGAAAAAGGGCTGTGGAAAACAACTACCCTTCTCCTATTCAGCCGGATAAGAAAACATGTGATACGGATTACGATAACGCTCTGGAGTTTTTAACAGAGTCTGAGAACTTCTCTCAAATGGCTTTATGTGCCGGTTCTCATAATGAACATTCCTCTGCTTATTTGGCAGATTTGATCGAAAAGAAAGGAATCGATAAAACAGATAAACGCGTTTACTTTGCCCAGTTATTGGGAATGAGTGATCATATTTCCTATACCCTGGCTTCTAAAGGATTCAACGTAGCCAAATATGTTCCTTACGGACCGGTGGAAGAAGTAATTCCTTACCTGTTTCGCAGAGCGGATGAAAACACCTCGGTAAAAGGACAAACCGGCAGGGAATTAAAACTAATCAAAGAAGAAATTAAAAGAAGAAAGGGAGCCTGATTGGACTCCCTTTCTTACTGGGTTTGAATTTTATTAATAACAAATAATCGAATTTGTTAAGCTTTGCAGCAACTCTAACGCAATAAGTTCACGTGTCCGAATTGCTCCCTTTTTTCATCACTTGATGAAGTCTTGTACTTAATTTTCCATGAATACATTCCTTCTTTACAAGCAATTCCTTTATAAGTACCGTCCCAACCTTCTTCGGTATCCGTTGTACTGAACACAACTTCCCCCCATCGGTTGAAAATCTCTAATTCGTATTGATTTTTATCTACCCCCGAAGTTACGATCGGAAGGAAAACAGGATTGAACTGGTTCCCATCCGGAGTAAATGAATTCGGTGCATACAAAATTACACCTTTTTCCATTAATATCACCTTCGTAATAGAATCTATACAACCATGTTCGGAAATCGCAACCAATGTTACCGAAAAATTTTGCTCCGGCTCTACCACAAAGGTATGTGTAGGACTGAAGTCATTCGAAATCTCTGTTCCGTCACCGAAATCCCAGATATAATTAGTAGCTCCTGTTGAAGAGTTAATCAGATCTGCTTCTGGTGATATCACGGAAATTACTCCGGGATTTGCTGTGAAGTTCGCTGTAGGATTCGGGTAAACACAAACAAAACTTGGATAACTTTGCGTCCAAACGCATCCCAAAGCGGTCGTTGAAGTAATATTCAAATCATAACACCCCTGGTTTTCATAAAGATTCGTAACCGTATCACTGATACTCGACAAGGTGTTTCCGTCGCCGAATGTCCATTGCGTATTGACACTTGGTGTTCCGGTAGAGTTGTTAAAGATCATCGCCTCATGCGGCTCACACGCAGGTTCCAAACCGGAAGTAATATCGAAAACAACCGGTGCTTCAATAGTCACCATTACCTGGTCCGTATTGGTACATCCTGCCGCAGAAGTTCCGGTAACCGTATACGTCAGATCACTCACCGGTGAAAAAGGAACATTATCCGTAACTCCATTATCCCAGGCATAAGTTTCAGCTCCCGAACCGGAAAGTGTTGCCGAAGTTCCCTGGCAGATAATCTGATCCGGGCCTGCATTCACAATCGGCAATGGGTTTACGATCAAAATAACAGTATCCAGGCCGAAGCAATTGGATGCATCGTAACCGGTTACGACAATCTCAAAGGTACCAACTGCAGGAGTGTAAGCCTGTCCGTCCGTAATTCCATTCGACCAGGTATAGGTATTTGCTGTTCCGGTTCCGGTAAAAGTAACCGGTGTATTCTCGCAAACCGATACATCCGGACCGGCTGAAACAAGAGGTGCCGGTAAAAATGTAACCATCAATGAATCCTTGTTAACACAACCGTTCGCATCTGTTCCTGTAACGATGTACTTTCCATCTACGGTAGGAATAAACGGAGTTCCGTCTGTTGCATTGTTATTCCAGGTATAAAATTGTGCTCCCGAACCATTCAAAGTCATTGGAGTATAAGGACAAAGTTGTTGGTCAACTCCTGCTTCTACCGGCGGAAGCGGATATACTGTAATTGTTTTTGTACGGGTATGTGTACATCCATCCTGGTTGGTCGCAACCAATGTTACAGTATACGTTCCTGCATTTTGATAAATGTGTGCCGGAGCTGCTCCTGTTTCCAATGGAGTTCCGTCGCCGAAATCCCAGGAATAGGTCATTGCCTGATTGATCAAATCCGTCGAAGTATTCGTAGGACTTACCGGAGCCAGCATACACGTGTTCGGGATCGTAAAATCTGCCGTAGGAATAGACTTCACAGTTACCTGCTGGATGATAGTGTCTTTACAGCCGGCCGTTTCAAAAGTGATCAGACGCACGTCGTAAACACCCGGTGCTGCGTATGTATGGCTCGGACTGGATAGTGAAGAAGTCGTATTATCCCCGAAATTCCAAAGGTTGGCAACAATGCTGTTGTTATTTACAGTGGAAGTATTGGTGAACTGCACATTTAACTGTCCGCAGGGTTGAGTGTAGGTGTAGTTGGGATTAATTACTGTTGGCTCAATATCTGTATCGATAGTAACACTGCATGAACCAGCATTGGTAATTGTTGTAAGCTGACAGGAATAATTCGTACCCGAAACAGGATTGGGAATTGTAATCGAAGGAGTTGTTGCTCCATTGCTCCACAAATAGCTGCTGAATCCGGCTGGAGCAGTTAATACGGCATTGTTACTCCCCTGGCAATATTGAACTGACAATCTCAAGGGCATACAACTCATGGTAAAATAAGCATAACCGAAATGCGCACCCTGATCACAATCCTGTGTAATAAATTCTACCTGGATCGTTTGTCCAATATATGCAGACAAATCCACGGCGGCCGTAGACCAGGGTAACCATTTAACAGAATTACATGTTTGGAAGTTTTGCCCCGACTGCCCCGAATAAACATCGTATTGGCCGCACCCACCAGTGATAACATTCCCGGCCCCATCTCTAATTTTAATAGTCATACGTGGTTGTGAATACTGACCATGGTTAGAACCGCCATCCTCCAAAACAGCTGCGTACTTATAAATCAATAGAGAATTATCAATCGTAACCGGCATTGAATAACGTAATGCCTCACACATTGAATTGGTATTATTATCTCCAAGTTTTGCAACCACAAAAGATCCGGGAGGCAAAAGGGGTAAGCCGCCACAAGTGTATGGATCGATTCCCGGTGTGGAAATAATTGTGTGTCTCCCGGACATCACCCCATTTACCTGGAAAGGATCCCAAACTGCCTCAGTAACCGGTGTTGTATTATCATCAGATGCAGATATCATATCACCTGTAGTTGCTGTCCAGTTATTAAATCCACCCATGGAAAAATTCGCATTGGGACAGGCAGGCTGCATCTGAGCATAAGCAGTGCCTGTAATAAATGTCAAGCCTATCAGCGCCAGCTTAACAACAATTTTCTTCACAATCATTTAACTATCATTAATTGATACGCTAAAGTTACGGAAGAATGAAGCGATAGTTGCCTCTAAATGAATTTGATTTTGTTAAAAATAACAGGTATTGAAGGAATCTTAAAGATATTTACATGGAAAGGGGAAATAGTTTAATTTTAAAACAGTATCTGTAATTATCAATTATGAAGTATTTCAATTATCAAGCCGGATCTTTTATGCCTGATAATTCATAATTGATCATTTTTTCTCATAAATAAGTATGTTTTTCCTTCAGATAAGCCAGTGTTTTTCCTTCCGGTGATTCCGGATCGGGTTGGTAATCATACTCCCATTCGGCTACCGGCGGCATGCTCATTAAGATCGATTCTGTTCTTCCACCCGAGTACAATCCGAATTTCGTTCCGCGGTCGAAAGCAAGATTAAATTCCGCATACCGGGCTCTTCGGTAATTCATCCATTGTTTTTCGGATTCGGAGACGGCTTTGTTCTTGCCCCAATTAACCTGTTCTTCATACAGGAAAGGGAAACTCTCGCCCAAATCCACACAGAAACGGAATAATTGTTCTTTGTTCAGCTGGAAATGATTGTTCAGGTGATCGAAAAAGATCCCACCAACTCCACGTGTTTCACCTCTGTGAGGCAGGTAAAAATACTCGTCTGCCCACTCTTTGAATTTCGGGTAGAAGGATTCATCGTATTTATTGCAGACCGATCTAAGTTTTTGATGAAATAAAACTGCCTGCTCTTGTACAACATAATGCGGTGTCAGATCAATTCCTCCACCGAACCAATGAATACCGTTATCCAATTCAAAATAACGCACATTCATGTGAATGATCGGTACATGCGGATTATTGGGATGCAAAACGATGGAAACACCCGTTGCATAGAACTGGTTCCCTTCCATCTTTAACTGTGATTTCATTTCATCTGAAACGGGACCGTAAACTTCGGAAAAAGCCACACCTCCCTTTTCAATCACTGAACCGTTGCGAATGGTACGCGTTTTACCACCCCCGCCTTCTGTACGGTCCCATGCGTCTTCCGAGAACTTCCCGGTTCCGTCAACACGCTCAAGCTCATTACAGATAAAGAGCTGTAAAGCGCGGAATTCCTGTCCTATTGTTTCCTTATTCATAGAAAACTCCTACGCGGATTAGTTCATAATCTTCGTGCTTTAAGATGAAACACGCATGGTTTTCATATCCGCTTCCAGGCAAAGCAGCTTTCAGGTCAAATGCATTGATCACTTCACTCTCTACCTTTTCTTTCATCAGTAAGGTTTTAGCAAAATAATAAACCACATCAAATCCCTGCGCTCCTGCTTTGTTCATATCTGTGTGGAATTTCTTGCGGTACAAACGAAGTAACGTTTGTGTATCCGGTAGGGAATAGTTCAAATCACTGGAAGAAGTCCAGGTAATCTTGTACCTGGTTTTGTAATACCCCGAAACATCATCAAAACCACCCCATTCTTTCGTTCCGAAAACTGTTACATCTGCATTCGGGGATTTTCCGACTGCTTTGTGCAGGGCATTGATGAAACTGATCACTTTTCCTTTATCTCTTGAAGGGAAAATAACCACAGATTCGCCGCTTTTACGGATAAACGTAGTAAAATCACTTGTCTTCGCATCGATCAGTTTGATATTTCCATTCTTCTTGGAAAGCTCCATAAAACGTTTTCTATACGCATCAAACAACTCCTGGTCCTTTGCATTTCCCGGATTCACCAAAATGATCTGAGCGGTTTTGAATTTATCGATTGTATATTTAGCAAGGATTTCCTGCTGGGTCATATCTGAAGTTACAGATGCGTAGATATACGGATTATTCTTCAACAAAGAACTATTGCATGCTGAAGGACAAACCATACGGATCTTTTGTTGGCCACACCATCTTCCCACAATATCCGCACTCTGCGGTACCAATGGTCCGAATACCAGGTCCATTCCTTTCATTTCAGCCGTATTGAGCACTTTTAGGATCCCAACCGAATCCAGCGGAATGTCAATGACCTTAATTGTCGCATCAAATCCAAGCTTTTCCAATGAATCTGCAGCTAATTCAACTCCCATATAAAACTCGGTTGCTAAATTTTTCAATGCTGTATTTGCTGATTTATCGTTCAATCCGAAGCTCAACAATACTGCGATATTGTATTTTGCCTTGGATTTAAAGATCAGTTCCTCATCTACTTTTCGCACTTCTTCTTTCGGCTGTACTTCACGAATCTGGACCTGCTTCACATTTTCTTTCTTCAAAGGAATTCTCAAAACATCTCCCGATTTGATAGAAGCAGATTTCAGGTTATTAAATTTCTGAAGATCATTTACAGGGACCATAAAACGTTTGGAAATCGTATACAGCGTTTCGCCTGCCTTTACTTCGTATACCAAAACCGTATCCGTAAATGTGACGGACGGCGGAGTTACTTTCGGTTTGTCTTCCTGTTTCGGTGGAATATTCTCTGATGTCGGAGCAACGATCACTTTCAGTACCTGTCCTATTTTCAATCCTTTGTCAATTCCCGGATTGTACTTCAGCAGGTCGTCTACAGATGAATTATACTTCTTAGCGATCGAAAACGCTGTTTCTCCTTTTTCAACGGTATGTTCGCGCACAATTGTCCCGCTTTGGACCTTCATATCAGCTCCACCCAACGGAATCAGGTATCGGTATCCTTCCTTCACCCCCTTTTCAATTCCCGGGTTTGCTGCAACGATGTCTTCTACCGGAACATTATAAGTGGTATGGATTCCCCAAAGAGTGTTTCCGGCTTGTGCAATATGGACTGCATATTTCTTCCCGTTGGAGTATTCATACACCCAATCTTTTGTATCGACTTGTGCAAATAATCCTTTGGAAAAGAGGAATAAACAGAGAAAAATGAAATACTTCATAGTTTTAAAAATGTCAAGTGTTAAAAAGGTTCAAAAAGTTCAAAAAGGTTCATTAACCCCTTTTAAAACTTTTAAACTTCCTATCCCAAGAGTTATGCCAATCTTATTCCCACTCAATGGTAGCAGGCGGTTTGGAACTAATATCGTAAGTTACGCGGTTAATTCCTTTCACCTGGTTAATGATCTTATTGGAGATCAGCGCCAGGAACTCATACGGTAAATGACACCAATCTGCTGTCATGCCATCTGTAGAACTTACAGCTCTCAATGCCACTGCGTTTTCATAGGTTCTTTCGTCTCCCATTACTCCCACAGACTGGATCGGAAGGAAAATCGCACCTGCCTGCCAAACATCGTTGTACAAACCGTGCTCTTTTAATCCGTCAATAAAAATAGCGTCTACTTCCTGCAAAATACGTACTTTCTCAGCAGTTACTTCTCCCAGAATGCGAATTCCTAATCCGGGTCCCGGGAAAGGGTGTCTGTTCAGGATGTTTTCCGGAAGTTCCAAAGATCTTCCAACACGTCTCACCTCATCTTTGAACAACAATCTCAAAGGCTCAACGACTTGTAATTTCATATAATCAGGCAATCCGCCCACATTGTGGTGTGATTTGATCGTTTGTGAAGGTCCGCCGTTTACCGAAACCGATTCAATAACGTCCGGGTAGATTGTTCCCTGTCCCAGCCATTTTGCATCCGTTACTAATTTGGATTCCGCATCAAAAACGTCTACGAAAACTTTCCCGATCGCTTTGCGCTTCAATTCAGGGTCAGTCAATCCTGAAAGTGCTGCATAAAAATCCTGGGAAGCATCCACTCCTTTTACGTTCAATCCCAATCCTTTATAGCTTTCCAAAACGGAATTAAACTCATTCTTGCGCAATAATCCGTTGTCCACGAAAATGCAGTGTAAATTGGATCCGATCGCGCGGTGCAGGATCATGGCTGCTACAGAAGAATCAACACCTCCTGATAATCCGAGAATTACCTTATCATTCCCCAATTTTGCTCTTAATTCGGCAACTGTTGTATCAACAAATGAATCCGGTGTCCAGTTTTGAGAACAGCCACAAATATCTACGATAAAGTTTCTCAATAAGATCGCTCCTTCCAATGAATGGTATACTTCCGGGTGGAACTGGATACCATAAGTAGTTTCTCCCTTGATTGCATATCCGGCAACATGCACATCTTTGGTAGATGCAATGATTTGATAAGAATCCGGAACGTTCTTAATGGTATCTCCGTGACTCATCCAAACCTGTGAACCGGTTGACATTCCTGCCACCAATTCGTTTGAGTTGTCTACGAAAGATAAATTTGCACGTCCGTATTCACGAATGGTTGAAGGAAGTACTTCCCCACCGAAATTTTGGGCCATGTACTGCGCTCCGAAACAAACTCCAAGTAAAGGGAATTTTCCTTTGATCGCACTCAAATCAGGTTTCGGGGATTCCGGGTCTCTTGTCGAGAAAGGACTTCCGGACAAAATCACACCTTTGATGTGAGCACCCAGTTCCGGAATTTTATTCCACGGATGGATTTCACAATAAACATTCAATTCGCGTACGCGGCGCGCAATCAACTGAGTGTATTGCGAACCGAAATCAAGGATAAGGATCATTTCTTGCATGTGCAAAGATATAACTTTTGCGCCAAATCAAGTACGTCCAAAATAGAATTCAGTGATTGATTTTTTAAGGTTCGGGACTTAAAACAAAAAATGCCGGCTATCCAAACGATAAACCGGCACAAGCACTAAAATGCCTACTATTTTACTTAGAAAGTTTGCATGAATACTCATAAGTATCCATTTCATCCTGTCCTTTAACGGTTGCTTCATTACAAGCTGCTACCGCCTGAGTTTTAGTTGCACCCTCCACTTGATAAGTATATGTATCTGAATAAGGATGTGCTTCATCAACACCATCAAAATCAGAGTCGTAATAATTGACACCAGAGTCAGTACATGTACAAGAATAGTCTTTTTTACAAGAAACTAAAGCCATTCCGATTAGTGCAAAAGCAAAGATTGATTTTTTCATAGATAATTAAATAGGTAATAAATTTCGACCGAAAATAGAGATATCAGAATAATTCACCAAATAAAATGGCAATAAAAGAGTGACAGATGGTCAGAAAGCGTCTTTATTCAAGCAGTTCTCACCAATTCTTTCCTGTACAGGGCTGTAAATGAACATCCGGAATACTTCCACATGACAATTTGTCCGCTTAAGAATTTTTGGAATAATTTATGACGAACAGCCCTCAATAACTAAAGAAGCATCGGGGAATTTCATTATTTTTGGCTTCGATTTATAATAAACACCATGTTAGGAGGAATTTTAAAGAAAATCTTAGGCGATAAGTCAGCGACTGATCAAAAAAAATACCAGCCTGTTATCCAGCAAGTTGGAGAAATATTCAATACATTACAGAACGAGTCTGACGACGCTTTACGTGGTAGAACAGCCAAGTTTAAACAGAAAGTTCAGGAAGCTATTTCAGCTTTGGAAGCGGAAATTGCCGATCTGACCCAAAAAGCGAACAATCCGAATATGCCTTTGCATCAAAAGGAGGCAATCTATGAAAGCATTGATTCAAAAGAGAAAGAGGTAAACGAAATCATTGAGAAAGTATTGGAAGAAATTCTTCCTGAAGCATTTGCCGTAGTTAAGGAAACAGCAAGACGCTGGGCAGTAAACGGCCAGCTGGCAGTAACCGCAACAGAATTGGACAAAACGCTCGCTACTCAAAAAGACGGTATTATCATCGAAGGGGACAAAGCAATCTGGAGCAACAAATGGACTGCTGCGGGAGCTTCCGTTGAATGGGTGATGGTTCATTATGACGTTCAGCTGATGGGTGGAGCAGTATTACACCGTGGAAACATTGCTGAGATGCAGACCGGGGAAGGTAAAACATTGGTTGCAACACTTCCTGTTTACTTAAATGCACTTTCAGGAAAAGGTGTTCACGTAGTAACCGTGAATGACTACCTGGCAAAACGTGACTCCGAGTGGATGGGGCCTTTGTACCAATTCCACGGGTTAACGGTAGATTGTATTGATAAACACCAACCGAACTCAGAAGCACGCAGAGCCGCTTACATGGCTGATATTACTTTCGGAACGAACAACGAATTCGGGTTCGATTACCTGCGTGACAACATGGCAAGTGCTGTGGAAGATCTGGTTCAGAGAAAACACCATTTTGCAATTGTCGATGAGGTCGATTCCGTATTGATTGATGATGCACGTACACCTTTGATCATTTCAGGTCCAACTCCGAAAGGAGACCAGCACGAATTCTACGAATTGAAACCACGTGTCGAATTAATCGTTGAAGCACAGCGCAAATATGTGAACCAGGCTTTAGCTGACGCAAAAAGAATGCTGACGGTAATCAACGGCGGAACAGTTGAAGGAATGGACCAAAAGACGGCTTTGGAACAAGGAGGAATTGCCTTGCTTCGTGCTCACAGAGGTTTGCCTAAAAACAAAGCATTGCACAAATTCCTGTCCGAACCTGGTATCAAGTCTCACTTGCAGAAAGTAGAGAACCAATACATGGCTGAGCAGGGAAAACAAATGAAAAAAATCGACGTGGAATTGTTCTTCGTAATCGATGAAAAACAAAACACTGTTGAATTGACTGAAAAAGGAATTGACCTGATCTCCGGGAACGAAGACCGTAATTTCTTTGTGATGCCGGATATTTCATCCGAAATCGCTCAATTGCAAAAACAAAACCTTCCTAAGGAAGAGTTCGCTGATAAAAAAGAAGTCCTGATCCGTGACTATACCGTAAAATCGGAACGTATCCACTCTGTTTCCCAATTATTGAAAGCATATGCCCTTTTTGAAAAAGAAGTGGAATATGTGATCATGGACGGAAAGATTAAGATCGTTGACGAATCTACAGGCCGTATCATGGAAGGTCGCCGTTATTCCGACGGATTGCACCAGGCGATCGAAGCAAAAGAAAATGTAACGGTAGAAGCTGCAACGCAAACGTATGCCACTGTTACGCTTCAGAATTACTTCCGTATGTACCACAAACTGGCTGGTATGACAGGTACGGCAGAAACAGAGGCAAAAGAATTCTGGGATATTTACAAATTAGACGTGGTAGTAATTCCTACCAACCGTCCGATTTCACGTAAAGATGATAATGATTTGGTATTCAAAACTGCCCGTGAAAAATATGCGGCAGTGATTGAAGAAGTCAACAAACTGGTTCAGGCCGGAAGACCGGTATTGGTTGGTACAACAACCGTAGAGATTTCCGAGTTATTGAGCCGTATGTTGAAAATGCGCAACATTCCTCACCAGGTCTTGAACGCGAAGTACCACCAGCGTGAAGCTGAGATCGTAGCTGATGCAGGTAAGGCCGGAGCAGTAACAATTGCAACCAACATGGCCGGTCGTGGTACCGATATCAAATTAGGAGAAGGCGTTAAAGAAGCCGGAGGTTTGGCAATTATCGGTACGGAAAGACACGATTCCCGCCGTGTAGACAGACAGCTTCGTGGTCGTTCAGGTCGCCAGGGAGATCCGGGATCTTCTACTTTCTTCGTTTCACTGGAAGATGATTTGATGCGTAAGTTCGGTTCCGAGCGTATTGCCCGAATCATGGACCGTCTTGGTTTGAAAGAAGGAGAAGTGATCCAGCACAGCATGGTTTCCAAATCCATTGAACGTGCGCAGAAAAAGGTAGAAGAAAACAACTTTGGTATCCGTAAGCGTTTATTGGAATACGATGACGTGATGAATGCTCAGCGTAAAGCAATTTATAAAAAGCGCCGCAACGCCTTGTTCGGAGATCGATTAAGCGTAGACGTTTCCAATATGTTCTACGATGTGATCGAAGGATTGGTAAATACGCATCAGGGTGGTTCTTTCGAAAACTTCAACATCGATATGATCCGCATCGTCGGTATGGAATCCCCGGTATCAGAGGAACAATTCAAAACAGCAAAATACGATGATTTGGTAAACGATCTGTATGACGGTGTGATGGAACATTACAACAGAAAGAATGCTCGTTTGGCTGAAATTTCGATGCCTCAGATCAAGCACGTATATGAAACGATGTCCCAATACCAAAATATCCAGTTCCTTATTACAGACGGAGTGAAAACAATGCCTTTGGTTGTGAGCCTGAAAGAAGCTTATGAATCAAACGGAGCATCTGTTCCGAATGCATTGGAACGCAATATTGTTTTGGGAATGATCGACAACGAGTGGAAAGAGCACTTACGTGAAATGGATGATTTACGAAGCTCTGTTCAGCAAGCCGTTTACGAGCAAAAAGATCCGTTGCTGATCTACAAATTGGAATCGTTCGAATTGTTTAAGGCAATGAACGCACGTTTGAGTAATGAAACAGTCGAATTCTTAGTGAAAGCGGATGTTCCGAGAGACCAGCTGGATGATATCCAGACAACGAACAGAGAAGTTACTCAAAACAATTACGCACAAGCACAGATCGAATCAACTTCAACAAGCAGTACTGAAATGCCTCGTTTCAGCGGAAGTGAAGGTTATGAAGAAGCGATGCGAAATTCGGCACCACAACGCGAGAAACAACAACCAATTGTTTCTACGGAACCGAAAATCGGGCGAAATGATCCTTGTCCTTGCGGAAGCGGAAAGAAATACAAACAATGTCACGGAAAATAGAAAAAATGGCGGTTCAATTGAACCGCCATTTTCTTGTTATAAAGATAATAAACAGTAGGGACGCGACGCATCGCGTCCCTACATTGTTTCCAAATAAATTTTACTTTTGAAGCATGAACCAAAAATTGAAAATTGGAATTGTGGGAATGGGAAATGTGGGAATCCATTTTCTACAGCGTCTCCTTGAATTGGGACAAACGAACCTGACAGTTTATTCGCGCTCAGGGAACAATTTACCCGTTTCGATACCTGCAAAAGATGTTCAGTTCACCAATGATTTTAAAGAATTCATTGACTTCGATATCGTTTTTTGCGCGGTGAATGATAACACCATGGTGGAAATGATCCGGCTTGTTTCGAAATTTGCACCTGTTGTTTCTGTTTCGGGAACGGTAAATCTGAACCACTTAAAAACCAAACACCCGGTTGGTACTTTTTATCCATTGCAAAGCTTTAAAGCAGATCAAAGCATTCAATGGAAAGGGCTTCCGCTTTTTATTGAGGCTTCCGACGAGAAATTCAAGACATTCCTGATGAAACTCGCTCAAGAATTCAGCGGAAATGCCATCGAACTATCGGAAGAAAAGCGCCAATACCTGCATGTTGCTGCCGTATTTGCCAATAACTTTACCAATCACATCATTGATCTTGCGGCACATTACTGCCGGGAACACGGTATTGAATTCGACTGGCTGAAACCGCTGATCAATCAAACAATGGAAAAAATCCAGACAAATGATCCCCACGACATATTGACGGGGCCTGCTGTACGCAATGATCAGAGCACGATCAAAAAGCACCTGCAATTGTTGGAGCCGGATCAGAAAAATATCTACCAGACATTAACCAAAAGCATTATCAAACACCACCAATAAGATGATTAGCTACAAAGAGCGTTTAAACAGCATTTCCACATTTATTTTTGATATTGATGGTGTTTTAACAGACGGAACTGTTTATCCCTACCACGGAGAACTATTGCGCGGATTAAATTCCAAAGACGGTTACGCGATCCAATATGCCGTAAAGAAAGGCTATAAGATTTTCATTATCACCGGAGGAAACTCCGAAGACGTAAAAACCAGCCTTATTCATTTGGGCGTAACGGAAGTACACCTGCGTTCATCCCACAAAGTGCAGGTTTACCAACAGCTGAAAGAAAAACACGGTTTCAAAGATGAAGAAGTTCTTTACATGGGAGATGATCTTCCGGATTACCAGGTGATGCAGATAGCAGGAATGGCTGCTTGTCCGCAAGACGCAGCGATGGAAATCAAGCACATTTCGCATTATCAGTCGCCTTATTTTGGCGGCAAGGGTTGTGTGAGGGATGTAATTGAACAGACACTCCGTGTACACGGTGATTGGTTTAAAGAAGATGCTTTCGTTTGGTAAAATTACCTTGAAACAAACAAGTAGGGACGCGAAGCATCGCGTCCCTACAGTGTTTATTATTTATTATTCCTTTTTTCTTTCCGGTCTTCTCGCTTTTCCTGGCGGCGTTCTTTTTTCTTTTCTTTCTCGCGCTTCTTTTCCACTTTCTTTTTTTCCTCGTTTACCAATTCCATTTTCCCCGATGCAAAGATTACCGTAGGAATGCGTTTCATTTTCCCGGCATCGAGGTATCCGCTCAACTTGATACGAAAAGGAAGACGGTCCTTATCTCCCATAATTTTAAAAATAGTTTCCAAAGGATGATTCATTTTTATATTCATGGGGAGCTTCAACACTTGTGAGGACTGCGGCCGGATAGAAACATCCCTCGGGAATTTTCCTTTCGAAGCCAAATCATCACCAATTATGATCTCGTACTGAAGGTCGTGAAGATCAAGAGACAGGTTCTTCCCTTCATTGATAATACTCAGGAAAAGCTGTGCCTCGATATCTTTCTTAAACAACTTAACCTTTCTATCGGTCTTCAATATCCTGAATTTTGGCGGAACGGGAACTTCAATCTTTTTACTTTTTATGAATGGCACCTTCATTCCGGAGTAAACAATTACTGCAGAAATACTTAACCCGGTAGAGTCCTGTCCCTGCAGGCTCATGATCTTATTGCGCGTATGGCTGATCGGGATCTTCACCGAAAAGGTCACCGAATCCGATTGACCGCTTTGCTGGTGCAGTCCCACGTAGTTGCTGGTCGACACCAAAAGCGTTCCGCCGACAGCCAAATCACAGACCACACTATCAATGTTCATTTCATAAGGTGCCTTGTTGGTCACAATGGTATTCACTTCGATATAAGCAGTATCCTGGTGAATGTTCGCCTTTATCAAAGTTATTTTCGTGACTTCCGGAACCAATAGGTTCAGCATTTTTTGTTTCTGAATGAAGAAGTAGACCAAATAGCCGCCACCTCCGAGAAGCAAGATCAGGATTACAGGCCAAAGCCGCAGTTTTAGTATCATCATTTCTTTTTCCGTTCGTTTTTACGCTCTTCACGCTTCTCTTTTCTGGCTTCTCTCTTTTCTTTGCGCGCTTCCTTTTTCTCCGGGTTGCCACCAAAGATTTTTTCCAGGAATGTTTTCTTACCGTCCTCCTTCAAGTTATTAATATTTATGGAATTATCCACAGAAGGTTTCAAAGCATGCAGGAATGCATTGCGCAAAACAAAACTGATTGCCCTCCATGTATTTAAATGAACATTATCAAATGTACCGTTGAAATTAACCTTGGTAGCCAACTGCTCTTTTTTCTGGTTCTGCAGTACCTCGGCTGCACTTGCAACCAGTGTTTCCCAAAGAATTTGCTTGAAATCTCCTTCCTGTTTATTCCACTGCACAACATCCAGGTCCTTCAGGAACGGTTTTACGTATCCTCCGAACTTCCCTTCTTTGGCTGCAAATTCGCCATACATATTAAAAATTCCCTTCTTCACATCGAAATTTCCGTATTCCCGGAGCATATCATTCAACAATACCAGGTTCAGGCTGTTCATGGAAACATTCATGTCGAAGGTCGGTTTCTTCGCGAGCCCGTCGAATTTGGCATTAAGTGCAAACTTTCCTTCATATGCCTCCGCACTGGCTGTGAGTGTTGCAGGAAGCAGTTCTTTACTATCCGTCACATTCGTAAGGTTGGTTGCCGTGATATTGATATTCTTCATAGCGACATCCAGTTTGGGTTTGGCCTCGAGATCGATGTAATGGACCTGCCCGTTGTGAATGTCGAAGCGGTTGATTGTTACCGGCATCAAATCATCTACCAACTGCGCGAAATCGGCTGTATCTGCTTTCACATCCTCCCCTTTGTGACGATCCTTCACGAAATTAAGAACCGGTTCTTCCACACTGATCTCACCCACAATAGAACCATGGAAAATAGCACGCCATTCAATGGAAAGATCGATAGCAGGCGATTTGAAAAAAGGAATCGTATCTTTTTCCCCGGTTTTGCCTTTTTTCTCCACGCGTTTCAGAAGCTTGATATCTTTGATCACATACGCGCCCCGGTACAGATGGATGTCAATATCATCGACATGGCCGTAGTATTCTTCCAGGTTCTCGAGCTTTCCGTTGACATACTTCAAAACGATATATGGCAGAAGAAGCCGGAAAATGACCAATACCACAATGATCGATCCCCAAATAATACGGCGCTTTCTTTTTCTTTTCTTTCGTTCTTCCGGAGTCATAGCTTTTTTGCGCTCTCTCCGGCTCATCTTTGGCGTTTGTTTCTGTTCCATGGCAATCTGTTTAAAATTGTGATGGCAAGCGGCACAAACCCGGTTAGTAATGGAGTGGTTTCATTTATTGAAAGAAAAGATAGGAATTGTTTTTTTACACAAAAAGTTAATTAATTCTAATTACGAATTATCTGCATCGGCTAACCGTATTACGAATTAAATGAATGATGGGTGGTGCGTGCCGCACGCGCAGGGTTTTTGCTCTCGACTATTTAGTTCCTCCTTCCTTACCTAAAGCTTTCGCACTGCCGTTTGTTGCTGTGCGTCTTCAACTGCTGCGCAGTTTCTTCCAAAGCCAAAAAGGAAGCAAAAGGCTTTTTAAGACATCATTCATTGTCAGACGGATAAAAATAAGACTAGGAGTGGCCTAAACATATAAAATACACCTACCCCACAATCACTCTTTTTCTTCTACTTTTTTCCGAGGCAAAAAAAGTAGACAAAAGAAAGCCACTAAGTGGATTGAAGACGAAGTGTAGTTTCATTGAAACGTAACACGAGGTAGCCTTTACCCAATTACGGCGTTCAGCCAACCTGCCGATTCGAACCAATACACGTAAAGGCGGGATCAGGATCCAAAATGCAAATCACAGACGTTTTACAAACGCTGCGATTTAGCACTTTCCGGTATTGGTAAGCGAATTGGCAGGCTGGCAGTTTCATCAGAACATTCTTAGAACGGCTAACGATTTGGTATTCTAAAACATTTCTACCGGTCGTGTAATTGGGTATTGGTCCGCGGTTTCGATCTTCTTTTTGCGATTAAATAACAGTCCCGAAAAGTAATCGAAACTGACTTGAAACAATCTACCCGTGTGCGCCGTGGCTTTTGGCGATTTCGATCCAGTGTTCGGAGAGACCTTTGGAGTCGGCACCGATGGAATGCGATAAAAACAGGGCCAGCGCCATCATGAGAATAGCAGCTTCACGGACGGCATCCAAAGTTGAAAGAGTTTCGGACAGTTCCTGAATTTTGGTATTCAGTAGTTCCTGGTGCCCCTGAACGAAGTTAAGAACATCTTCCGATTGTACTTGCAGGTCGGGGATTACGAGAATATCCAGCCATTCAGCCGGGATTTGTTTACCCAAAGTAACAGCATCCATCGTTCCCAATCTCCGCCAGGAAGCGAGTGTTTGGGTATCACCCGATTCTGCCAAGCCGGTATCGAGCAGTAATTCGAAGGCAACATCTGCCAGATTCTGCATCATTTCCAGGTAGGCGTCCTGGGCTTGCTCAAACGCGCTTGTCTCCTGTCCTATGAGGTATTTTTCAACCGTCAGTTTTGGCAGGTCGAGTACTTCCGGGCATTCTTTCAGACAGGGAAATTCCGAACCCTCGTGCATGTATTGAGTGGTGCCGTTTTGGATCTGCCGGCCCAATGGAAACAAGCGGCAAGCCAATGGCCGGGACGGGTGTACACTGCATCCCAGGCCGTCTTCATACAAACTGCATGAAGGTTTCCCGGTGTGATTGGGGGTTCCATTGAAAAGCAAAACAGTTCCGGCTGACCGGGTATGCTTCCTACGGAATTCCTCCAAAGTCATTCCCTTTGCCTGTGCTAAACGCATCAACTCCCACGGATTAAGCCTTACCCGGTTTCCGTGGCAGCAGGTTCCTGAGCGGGAACAGGTTAATGGGAGGGAATCCGAGCGATTTAATAGCGTATTTTTCACGGGAGAAATAAAGGGTAAAGGTAGGAAAAAGGATGCTTCACTCTATTAAGATCCTATTGTAAGATAAAATGAAGTGAATAAGAAATTCAACAGTATCAGAATATCCCTGGAAGCAGGAATTCCAGATAAATTAACTCCAAAAATAAATCTTCACTACAGCCAAAAGCATTGTTGCTGATTTCGAATAACAAATCGTTCGTCGGTTCAGGCGTTTTATGTGCGTTCTTAAATTGAGGTTTTGCCTTTCAATGTGATTTATTCCACGATTTTTGGTTGAATGGATCCGAACCGGAATAAGTTCTTTGTAGATATTCAGCTTGTCTGTTGTGATTTGCTTTGCATCAGATAAGAGCAAGGTTGAAATAATTCTTTTCAGATTGGTCTTGTTTCTTCTACCTACTACTAAATCAATAACCTCTTTTGTTTTAGCATTCAAGGAGTAGGCAACGCAAACCCGGTTGTTCTTATTTCCGATGTAAGTAAACAACTCATCTACTTGATAGGTTTGGCCGAATGAAACAGTAGGTGACCGTTTTATTGATCTTCCAATCTTCAATATTCTTCGCAGAACCGTTGAATTGGAAATAGTCAAAACTCTTGCAATACTTCTAATTCCGCACCCTTCTTTAACCAGTTGAATTAACTGCTGATCTTCAATTAGTTTTGATCGGTATTTATAGTCCTGGCGTTGGTATTTCAGGCAACTTTTACATTGATAGATCTGAACAGTTTTTTGCTTTCCTTTTCGAATACACGTTTCATGACAATAGTGGCAATTCATACAGGTGATTTTTGATAACATGTAGAACGATCTTATGGAGTTTTAAGTATCTAAGAACGAAAAAAAGAACAAGTGAAGGGGAATCCTCACTTGTTCTTTTTGTCCTAACAGCTTATTTACCACTGATAATTAGACCATTAACTTCTTCAAATTCTAAAAAGTGATTATTGAGAACACTACCTAATTGCTTAACCTAATCAAATTTTACTTTTGGTTATTCCATTTTTCCATTTGAATAATAAGAAATGATTAAACACGAAATTTACTAGTAAAAAGAGAACAGGAATTACAATTAGAAAATCTCCAGATTCCTCACTTCGATCAAAGTAGAAAAACAAATAAAGAGGATAATTAATTGACTGTAAATAAATAAATCCTGAAATAATTAATTCTATCGTGAGAATGGTGAAATAAAAATATTGTAAAAAAAGATTTAGAATTAAAATTGTCTTTGACTTTCCGCTAAGAACAAATAGAAAAGCAGAATACAATACAAAAAAGAAAAGAATTTTTTTATCATGAAATTCCTCTCTTTTTTGTACAAAAGCAATTAAGATGGTAATAAGATTAACTACCATCATTACTTTTAATATCAATTTTGAAAATCTGTTAAGTTTAATCATTGTCCTATATAATTATATGCCTTTTGCCCATTACGCTTAAATCCGTACATATCAGACACTTCTTCAGAAGTCATTATACATGGAGAATCATCCCAACCATTTTTGGTGAAAAAGTACATCGTTCCTTTTTTATCATATCCGAGAAAGATACAGCCATGGGTAGTTTTTTCTTGAGTGCCGTCCATCATATCCCAGCTGGAATTTCTAAACTTAAAAATTGTTCTTCCAAATGTCCACTCATTATATTTGGTAGATACATTTTTATAATCTGGCTCTTCCAAACGGTCGTCAAAATCCTTCGCTGTTCCATATTTATAATTTTTTTCAGCTCCATTCTCTAATGGAAAACGTCCTTGAGAAGTATAAATAGCACTTGCCCAACAATTGTATTCTTCAGAATTTCCCTTTAATGTATTTTGAATAGCTGTGTTTATAGACCCCGCAATATCTTCAGGAATAGGTATGTACTTACCTGCCTCAGATTCGGCTAAGTTACATGCATTTTGAAATAACTTTTCAGCTTCCCTTTCTGGTATGTCAAGAAATTTTGCCAAAGACTTTGCATCGTCTCCCTCTTCAAACTTTGCAGCTAAGATAGTTGTCGTTTTTTGAATGTATTTAGCTTTGTCAGTTGGATGATCTTCTATAGTCTTATGCTCAACAATAACTGGAACCCAACCACCATCTGGATCAATACAAAAAATAGGATTGTTGTTAAAGCTAGTGTATTGAGAACCTACAAACTGACTAAAAGGATCCATGCTCAACCAACGTCCTAAACGTGGGTCATACTGTCTAAACTCTGTCGTGTAGCTATTGCCGTCACCTTTTACTTCATTATCACCTTCGTAGCCGTTGAATGCATAACGATAAGCAGAATTCGAACCGGTAAGTTCCAAATCCCGTTTATGCAGTTTTACCCCAAACGGAGAGTAATCTGTGCTCTGGCGGATGTCGGCTAAGTAACCGGTGACAGTAATATCTTCTATGCTGACATCATCAATATAAAAGGTTCTTGGTGATACAGCTCCGCCCATACTCTCAAAACGCAAATACAAGTTGGTAAACGTAGTTCCCGTAGGAGTATATGTAAATTCATAAGTACCATTGCCGGAGCAGTTCACAATCCCGAAAATGGTTGAACTTATGGCTGTATAAGCCGATACAGGCCCGCTTCCGTTCAAATCTATCTTGAAACGGACCTTGTAGGAATGCCCGGCTGTGGTAAGACTGTTCAATGAGCGGCGTGTACAATAATGGGTTGGAACATTGGATACCTGCAACTGACCGCCAACCAATGATAACACCACTCCGGGATCATTGATAAATCCTCCCAAACCGCTGCTAAAGTCATTGCTGTAAATGGATGTCTGATCAGAAACAGGCAGAACTTTATCACTCACCACACTCAACACATTCCCCAAATGATTGGACAACTCGTATGTCTTATCCCCGATGTGGTGGTGAATGTTTGCCATGGAATAGGTCTCATTTTGAGTACCCAGTAATTCAATACGTTCATTGTGTACTCCAAGTCTGCTGCTTCCGTAGATATGTTTCTCGGTTTGAGTAAAACTCACACTTTGCTCTAAGTTATTTATTATACGTTCATATACACTCATCACATTTCCTTGTGCATCCAATACGTAATATATACTTTTTTCACGATATTCCGCATCTTCATTGGAAATGTGTTTTGCAATACGGTGCCCCATGGCATCGTAATCGAAATAAATATCACGCTTCATTGGCGTACCAGAATTAGGATCCCAATAAGTTGATTCCAATTTGCCATCAACACGCCAATTATAAACTCTGCCTTCCTGTTTGTCATAAATCAAACGTCCTTCTGCATCGTAGCTGTAGTTATTGGATGCCTGCCCTATCCTAATATCATTTCCTTCCGGGTAGTCATAAGCATCCTGTACATTGTACAAGCGGTTGTGCTTTTTAGGGTTTGATGTTCCAATGGCCCCGGCTGCATCTTTGTATTGGTAAGACAACTGGTCAATAATTCCGCTGGCCGTTTCATCGTAGCGCACCTGGGTCATGATGTTCCCGTTGGCGTCGTAGGTGAATTGATTGTAATACATGGTTGTACCACCGGTATTCCAGGAATTGGTAGCCAGGTTTATATTATTAAAGCTGCGTGCTTCATACAAACGGTTCAACTGGTCGTACTTGTACGCATTTCCCAAAGGAAGTACCTCGCGGGTATCCGGATCGGTTATTGTAGTAACCATGCGCCCGATATTCCCATTGTACAGCTGGTTTGAATTCGCCACCATTCCGCTGCCCGCAGTTTGGGTCGCTACAAAGCTGTTATTTCCTCCGATTGCGCCGCCGTAATCGCCATCAAAGTAATGCAGGCTGTAACCAAATACGTCGTGAGCAATGAATTTATTATCACCAGCGGCCCCATCCTGTCCCGGATCGCGGTTCACATCCAGTGTATTGGAGTTAACTCCCTTGATCCAACCCTGCAGCGTGTAAACGTAATCAACACCCTGTACTTCCTGGTCCCCGATAATGGTGCGTGCCAAAGGTCCGTGCTCGTAATATAGGTAATTGACCTCACGGTCCCACATCGTACTGATTTCCGGTTCGTTTTGCAGGGATGCAATCGAAGAATACTCACTTGTCAATGGCGTTTCAACCGTTGTATACACATCCGTAATGCGGTTGTCCGCATCGTAGGCATAAGCATGGTGCCACTGATCGGATTGCCCGGTCTGGTAATCTACCCGGTGTACATTGCCTGAGATCAAATCATAGATATAATCCAGTTTCTTGATCCGTTGCGCGGAAAGATTGGTCATTACCTTCACCAAACGATTGTCCTGGTATAAAGTCTTCACATTCCCGTGAATATCGTAGTCGTAATGTGTAGCATGATCATAGACATTATCACTTGCAGAATAAACTGCCGAATAAGTCACATGGACAATGCGCTTACGTTGTGTGGCTTTATTGAGTGTGGTACTGGTGAAACCAAGATCCGAGTTGATCGCTGCATTGGTCTCATCGTAATAACTTTTTGTGACCTCCTTGCGGGTGTTAACGGCATTATTGGATAACCATACTCCCAGGTTCGCATCATCCACCACGTTCGGTACGGTAGTACCACCAACGTTCGTCCCGAAAATTCCTGCGAATTTAATTCCACTTGTATTTTCGGATTTTTCTCCTGCTTCTTTTACACGTCCCAACCCGTCATAAACAGTATATGAGTACTTGTCATCGGTAATTCCGCTCGCCCCTGCCTGTCTGGAGTTCTGGCTCACTACAATCCTGCCCAAACGATCGTAATAGAAACGCGAAGTGAACAATTCTTTTTCGTATTTCAGGTAGCGCACCATAGCGCCTCTTGAAGTCACATCGGAAGCGTTTACAAATGAACCTCCGTAAATGGCGCTTGTAGAAGAACTGAAAGCCAATGCTGTAATATTGTAGGAAACCAAAGTTGTTCCAAATTCCGGATCGGTAATCGATTCCGGCAGATAACCAAAACCTCCGCTCAGGATATCATGTGTATACGGAGCATTGCTTGAAGAGGATAGACTGTAAATTTTACCTGCATCACCGACAGCCAAACCAACTTTGTTGTCAATAAAATAAACATCCCGGAAAGTAACCCCGGAGACCGTTGCAAGACTATAACCTCCAAGTGCAGCAGGATCATTTCGGTAGTAATAAATGCCGCCGCCGTCCCCGACCATGATCGCAGATGTGTTCTCAAATACATGAAGCCCGCGGATGGTGTTCGCAGCTGTATACACATTCGATGGAGTAATGGTATATGTTCCTGATAAAAGCGTCAGGTTTACTTTCGCCAATGTGCTGTTGAAAGCCATGTAACCGAATAACGGATTTACTTTCGAGAACTGGATATCGTTTACTGTTCCGCTGATCGCATACTCAGCAACTGTTCCGTTATCAGCTTTCAAATAGTAATTAACACCACCTATCAGGGCAAAATGTTCTCCGTTCGGTTTGGACTTGGTCCACACTTTCTTCAGTCCTGTTATACCCGGACCGGTAGTAGGTTTGATTATTTTCCAATCCAATCCGCCGTTTAAAGTAGAACGTACAAAGTAATTATCCCCGATCAAGGTCCCGATTTGACCATTTTCAAAATGCACATCGTTATACTTCGGTCCGAATACCCGGTTGATACGTGTACCGATATTTTGGCTGTAGCGGAATATTTCTGTTCCGGTACCAACCACCATTACTTTATCTGTACCTGTAATAATCGAAGCACCGAGGAAATTGCGATTTGTCTGGCTGATTGCCGGCATAAATGATTCCGTGCTGATATTCGTGGTGTAATAAAGAGCACCGTTATCTCCCACGATACATACTTTACTAACTCCCGATGTTGTTAGAACGGCAATATCATTGATTGTTTGCCCTGACAAATGAGCCTTAACCGAAGACCCGGTTGTCGTATACAATGTTGGAGCAAGCGTTCCGTTTGACTGGATCATAGCCAGGTCTCCGTTTTTACCTCCGTAAACATAATGAGTGTTACCACCATAAGTGACCTGGTTCATCGCACAAAGGTCAGATGTTATTCCAAGCGGCCTCAATTGAGAAGTAGAAGTACCGGTTAAAAAGATCGGTCTTGTGTATGCCTGTCCGTTCTCCCCTGCAATCAGGTTCATAGACGGAGTGTATTTCATTTCCGTTAGTCCGTAAAGCTGGTGGGATTTGCGGTCTGTAAATACCAAAGCAGTTCCTCCACCATTTGAAGGCGGCACAAAATTAACCCCGGTAGAGGTGAAAATTCCCCCGTTAGTTCCGATGAGTGTAACGTTTGAACCGTGTGCTGCGATCTTAGTAATCACCGAACCGCTCAAAGCCGGAGTACCTCCATAATAAACGTATGCACTTGCTCCAGTCGCAGCTCTGACATACAAACGTGTATCTGAAGAGCGATATGCAACAATATGGTCTATCGATGAAATAGTAATTTTATCCATCGATACAATAGATGTCATTCCTGATACCGCTGAGAAAAGAGAGAAACTCGTTACTGCACCCGACGACTGGGAACGGTATAGATTACCATTATCAGCCACTACTTCCACCGCAATTTCAGAGCCGGATTTGGCAACTACCAGTTCTTTCGGAATAATTGAACCGCCTACCCAATCTACAATTGGTGTAAAGCTCACATTAGATCCGATCGTTGTAAAAGAATTGGATTTGTACAGCCTGTAATTTGCAAGCGTGTTATCGTATGCAAGTCCATAATAGGTCAGGTTTGTTCCATCATTGTATGTGTAAACAAGAGACATATTGATATTCTGTGCCATTGTTGGGTTTTGACTCAACTCGGAGCAAATACCCGAGGTGTTCATTACCACATTTTTGGAATAAGCTGCATTAACAGTACCGGCTTCATATCCCTGAACGAGTACTTCGAGCGTAGTAGCCGTGCGCCGGTTAAAAGATAAAGTGGCATCGGTATATTCACTGGAAAGCGCAGTCCAAGTTGTTCCTCCATCTGTTGTTTTTCGAATGACTTTAACACCGTTTTCAGTGATACGGGCAATTCCTACTGTGGCATTCAGCATATGAATTTGATCAATTACTCCTTTCGCGTCTGATTTCTGCAGGCGTTGTCTGAAGGAAGCAGCAGCCGTACCGTCAATTCTGGAAGTATTTCCATCATTACCACCAACGATTGCCGCCGTAGTCGTATAAAATGAAAGTGCCTGGAGATTTCCAACTACCGTTTTATCGAGTAACAAAGCATTTCCGGATGTGTTGCTTGTTATAGCAGTTACATCAAAGGTTTCCGTACCATCACTTACCGTCAGGAGATAGATGATCCCCTGGAAATTGGTTGTGCTTCCCTGCAGTGTAAAATCTTTTACAGCTACCAAAGAATATGGATTCGGCAAAGTTCCGAATAATCCAAGGTAAGTACTGGATACTCCTGATGAGTTAACTTTATAAATGAAACCATTACGATTTAACAAGTATGCATCTGTTCCGATAACTTCCATAGCGACATACTCTGCATAGTTTGCAGCTAGCGGCATGTCGGTCAAATCCCAGTTATTTCCTCCGTCTTTCGTAATTAAACTCAATCCGTTTGATGCCAGTGCATAACCTACTGTGGCAGAGACCATGTATACTTCCCTTAAATCTGTGCCCAAGGTGTTAGTCACGCGCACCCAGTTCAAACCACCGTTACTGGTTTTAAACAAATATCCCCGGTTCACCAGCGGCGCAATTCCGGTTGCATTTATATAACCCGTAAGATACCCCTGGTTTGCATCAATCATTTGGATTCCGGTAGTATTCAAAGCAATCGGCAAGCCATTCGGCAAAGACGGCTCGAAGACTTTTATAGGATCCTGGTCGGGCATATTTTGTGCCACCAGCTGGTTCAACGAGTTATACAGGTAAGTTGTGGCCATACGGTGACTGGTTGTCACTTTGTGCGTATTGTTCAATCGGTCATTTTTAATCCCATCCCGTATCTGCGCATCGTTCATATTGACAAATTCAACTCCTTCCGGTGGAATCGTTTTAACCAGGTTCCCTGCCTGATCGTAGTAGTAAAGGGTAAAATGATGCTCAATCTCTCTGTAACTTAAAGACATGTTTTCAGTAGAGCGCATACAGTGTTCAATATACTCCTGTCCCAATTGGGTATAGAAATCCTGGATTTGCTCATTGAAATGGTTTTGAGCATTCACTTCGTTGTTACTTTCATAAAAAGCTACACACGGATCCTCAAAATCGATCTCAAAGCTTTCGTAACTCACCATCGGAGTATCAACCACGCATGGAATTTCACTTACGGATTGACAAAAGTATAAAAGGTCTCTTGACTCACTGGCCAGGTGGCTCAATGTCAGGCTCAGGTTCGAGCAGTATTCATCCACACAATAACACAATTCTTGTTCCATGAATACGTCGTAATCAACAATAGCAAGGTCTTCCGAATCATTGTTATCATTGAAGTAATTCGTACATGAAACATATTGGTCGTATTTTGAGCTGCAGGTATTTTCGGGTTCAGCATCCATTAATGCACAATAAGAAATAATGCTAATAGGATGACTTAAATTTTGATGCGGATCAGCAGTTAAATACTCCAATAAGTAATTCAAATAGCTAGCTTCACATTTACAGGAAACCACACCAGAAGCTACTGCAGTTAAAGAGGCATTATTTGTTGTGGCCCAATCAGAAGAATTGAAGTAATTTATGACACTAGTATAAATCGTATGCAGATCAACACAGCCTCCACCGCTTAAATTGAATTCTCCGCATAAATCAGCAACAGAATAATTATTTGGACAAGCAGTTGTAGTTGTTAGATCTAATATTGTTCTAAAAGCTGAAAGCATATTATTACCACAGCAATATCTTCCATCTACGAATTGAGGGTAAGTTAGCATCGGGTATAAGCTTGCATAATTAGAACAGGTTGGATTTGTTGTCTGATGAGCTACAAATAAATTATATGCACTCACATAATCTTCATACAAATCTAAACAATAGGTTTCGGAATTATTATCAGCCTCTGTAAACTCTTCATCATTCAAAGAACCCAGGTCAATTTCTCCGTCTACCTGGTCAGACCCCGCAGGTCCGGATTCACCGGCATGGCCCTGGGTACACCCGGTACATCTTTTCAGCTTAAAGCAGGAGGTTCCGAAGATAGAGTCCTGGAAGTAAGATCCTCCGTAAGAATAAGTCACATATAATTTAAAATCGTTGTAAGATCCGTAAACCGTCTGGTTTAACAGGTTAATGCTATTCACGGAAACAATGTTATTGAAATGGAAATTCGGGTTTGTTCCGTTATAAGTCAATACCAGGTTACAGGTATCCGGCATCACATAGGTCAGCTTTGCCCCCACACCGGTTCCGGTAACCGTACCGGTAACTGCAGTTGGGCTTGGCACCAATTGATCATTCAATGTAGAGGTCCAAAGTGGTGAATTGTACAAGCTAAACGGACTGTTTTGATTTTCGAGGGAAAATTTCAAAACAGCCATCAGGTCTTCGTAAGTATCGTACTCCAATCCGGTACACAAAATAGCATCGTCCAATCCGCACTTTCCAACAGGAATAGCTTTGTTGTCTGAACGCAATAATTCACAAGAAAGTGTTGCCAGGTAATTGCTCGAACTGTTCAGACAAACGAGTTCCATCGTATTATTAGCACCGGCTTTTAACTCGTCGATAAATGCGATGGTTGAAATAGATGACAAATTAAATGAGCCCGGATCTGTTCCGGTAATTTTGATAGTAATGGTGTTTGTTGCATCCGTTAATACAAACCCTGGAATAGCGGCATCGTATTTCCATTTAATCGTTGTTCCAGGTGAATAAGCAGGATTGACAGTATACTTCAGTGCATTCGTCATGAAATTGCTGTATGGGATCGCTGTCAGGTCTACATAACTGGTACTGGTCAAAGTTCCCATTTGAGCCAGTGTTTTTACCATATTCTGAAGTGTCTTCCCGAAATCATTCAATTTGCACACATCCGGGAAATTACAGTTGCCAATCTTAAACTTCGTTTTTCCGGTTAAATGCTGAGTGACCATTTCTCCTGAAATCATCACCTTTACATCTATTGTAAAATGGTAGAATGGAGCTAAAAAACCTGTAAACTGCAGGTTATTGAACGAAATAATATCGGACCAGTTGTAGCTGGCACTTCCTGAAGCTTTAACCAGTTGGAAAGTACCATAATTAAAAGTTCCCTCCATTAGGTCTACTTCCAGCGTAGTACTGGTAGTGGTTCCTGTGTTTTGTACCCAGGTTAAATTCGGAATGGAGATTGGCGTTTCAAAGTTGTTAATTGTCATAACCAGGCTTGACAGGTTTGCCAAAGTACTGGATGCTGAAAAATTGGTAGTTGCCAAATTGTGATCTGAAGCAACTTCTGATAACAAACGCTGGAATGCTGTTGCAATAGGACATTGTCCGGTTTGCAGATAAGCCTGGTACGCAACTTGTGCGGGATCCGTATTGACATTTGCCAATTGGTTCCCGAAACGCGGTTGTTTGTATTTGTAATATGCCGCTGTAGCAATAAAACACGGCTGGTTGTTATTCATGAAAAATTGTCCTCCAAAATAAGGAATAGCTCCTGGAAAAACTGTCAGGAATCCAAACTGGAAAGGATTGAAAGAATCGTCACCTATACATCCGTTATATCCCGGATTTGAAACACTCAATGCAGAGGCTCTTGCGGCTTCATATTGAAGCTCCTGCTTTGCAGCGATGTACATTCCACGGAACGTAATCCATTCTGCATCCCGTAACTGGGTATTCTGTGTAGATGTATTCCCTGCAACATCTAATCCGAAAGCCAAATCGGTAGCGGACGGAACAGTTCCAATCAGGCTATTTCCACCCCGGTTCATCATGGCAGCTGTTTCCATCATGGAATAATTGACTCCGTTAATTGTTGTGTAGTTAAATAATTTTGAGTTCATTCCGGAAGGATTCACATAATTGGAGTATGGATCCCATGGATATGTTCCATTAATAGTAAGGATGTTATTGATACGGCCATTTACACTAACTGAGGCATAATTTGGATTAATGAATCCGGCAGTAATTGCATCAGCCCATGTATTAACACTCATCATTTTCTGGTCAAACGACTCTGAAGTATATGGATCGGAAGAATTTACTTTTACGTAATACTCCTTGTATTTTTTCAAATAAGCATATTCCGGGTGGTAATAGACCAACGAATTTCCCCACTGACGGTTTGCATTGTAGTAAGTAACGAAATCACTTACGGATTTTAAGTATTGAGGGTAGGTATAATACGTTCCTGTAGTATTATCCAGGAACACATGAGTTCCTACCGTTCTTGTAGTAGGATGAAGCAATGGTGTTGAAATAAGCATCTGGTTCGATGTAATGCTCACATTTTCCAGGTAAATCCGCGATTTTGTTACTCCATCTTCTTCAAAATAAAAATTCTGAATAGTTGCCTCCACATCGTAGCGTGGATTTCTCCAATGTGCCCCCGTCTTTGGAAGACGGTTTGTACTTCCGCCCGTATTGTCATTCAACACCGAAAGTGGGTACATATCCGGATCTACCGCATTTTGATTATTCAGGTATTGTGCATATTGTCCGTCAGGAAAAACGTCTACCATCAATATCTCACGCATGTTTTCATAATAGGAAGCTCCTTTACACGGTGCATTACATGATTCCAGTTCAAAGTTGTACTGCTCTTCTGTTCCTCCTGCCTGAATGTATTCCAATAAACTGCCCAAATTGGTAACACATTCCGCACAGCTGAAATCATCCGAACAATCATTGATGTTCGAACTTGCACCAATCTGGTCCAAAATATCATCGTATTGATTGATACATCTGTTAATCCCATGTGAAGAGGTATCAGTATACATCTGCAGATAGGTTTCCAGAGCTTCCTCATTAACAGTCAGGATTTTGGTAATCTGGTAAGTTCCGACTTCCAGTGTATCAGTATTAAATGTCGTTGTAAATGAAGTATCTTTGCAATCTGTAAGGAATTGAATGTCTCCGCTTGGTAATTCTTTAAAACGTCCTATCATTTTTGAAGACACTGCTACAGGACTCACCAGATCGCCGCATAAATTCCGTACCTCGATAGACAAATCATATACACAATTCAGACAAAACTCTCCCAGGCAGGCAGTATTAAATCTTCTGATTTCGATGTCATAGCTGATGGACAAACTTGTTCGCCCGCTTAAGGAAATGGTTTGGTTGAATTCTTTCGACATTCCATCAAATGACAACTTATTGGACGTTGAATTCCCGTTTGCATCCTTTGCGAAAAGATCTACGGTTAAAGGAGCAATAGCAGCTGCAGAAGGGAGTTGTTGAAGATTTCCCGGAGCTTCTCCTGCAAGGGAAGTTGCCACAACTCTTCCTTCCTGATCCAAATAAGAAACACTTACTTGTCCATTGGGATCAACCACCATGTTTTTCTGGTAATGGGACGCATCACCGACTTCCGAACCAAATAAACGGTCCAGTTGTTCCTGGAAAGGATGCGCATAATAATACAAGCTCGGATGAGTTGGGATATCCGTTGATAACTGAAATTCTTTCCCTACACCTCCTTGTCTGCGGATGCGCCCAGTATTATCCGGCATATACTCCACCTGGCTGAACGGAAATCCGAGCGCATTCGGAACATATGCCTGGCTTCCGGCATTGTCGGTGTTACTTGTTGAATAATACTTAGAAGCTCCATTACTCGCACTCATCGAGTCGATTTGCATCGGGTTACAAGGATTCTCTTCATTTGAAATATCAAAATCAGTCTTCGAATAAGGCTGATCTGAACTATTCAAATTAAAATCCGGATAGAATTTCAATGAATTCTCCGTATCCTCTACATCACAATGTGAAGGGTCTGTAACCGGTACTGGCAATACCTGAATAACAGGTCTTCCCTGGTGATCGTAGATTGTTTCCCCCACAATGGCGTTATGATCTGTACTGATTTTTGTAACCATTTGCCGGTTTCTAAGGGAACCGTCATAAAAGGAGACTACCTCTTTCTTTTTCCCTTCCTCTGCATACGTTGCGCTATACTGCCAGTTCTTTTTGAGATCGAATGGTTCCGTAGCTTGTTTACTAGTTGCAGGAACAAGTCCAAGTATTTGAGGGCCGTCAAGAATAGACCATTTGGAGAATAAGAAGTTATAAGGAGGCACACTTGATCTCCCCACTGCCCTAACCCGGAAAACGATATACCCCTGATCAAAAAGCAGGGATATTTTGTAACTTGTTTCTTTGGTAGAAACCCTTGTGGCGTTGTTCCGAAAATCAATATTCAGGTTATTAATTTCAGTCGTCGTGAGATCAACAGTATTGACGAATGTCCATTCCAACTGGTATTCTTCAGCACCGGGAACCACATCCCAGGAAACTGTCATTTCATCTCTCACCAGATCACAATCCATATCTAATGGATCTCCCGCTGCAAGATTATAAGTATTGAATCCAACCTGTGAAGTGAAATCATAAATGCGGTCAACAAATACATCTGCCTGCAAATACAAGTTTGCCGGCATAGCCATTGGACTTTGAACAACACCATTCACCTTAACCTGTGTAATGGTAATATCCATTCGCTCCACATTGTCAATTGTAATGGTATTCTCATCCACATAGGTCAAGGAATCAATCGGATAATAAGACACCTTCAATGTCTTTGTCTCCGGGGATGCTCCCGATCCTCCAGCAGCGGTATATTTCACAATACTGATCGTAACTTCGGTCACCGATTGGTTCACGTGATTCAAATAATGGTGGTCCACCCCTAAAGTAATGACACCTTTCCGTGTCAAGTCAACAGTTGGTGAAAGTGACCAGGAAGGTGGTGTAATTGTCGTGAAACCTGAAGTCATACTTCCGGTTAATACCATTGTATTATGAGGTATAAAAACTGCACTTGCATTTAAGCTAACAAGCAGCAGAACTAAAAGTGATATGAATCTTACAACAAACATGGTTCGATTATTTATTTAGGTGATTTGTAACGGGTGTCTTTTAATTGAAAACCGGCCATTTTAGGAGATAATAAATATTCTCCGTCAGCCTTTTTTTCCAGTATATTTTCCAGGGAAATCAGGCTAGCTGTTTCCTTCAATTTCTTCATAGGTTCAAAAATGATTGTCAAATAAGGTGACTCCAGGCTTTCATCTTCCATCGATTCAGAGAAATAATTACCAGGGGGATAGAACATATTAAACTTGAACAATTCCGTTGATTCTTTATGGATATAGAATTCCAAAATTCCAATGGTTTTATTTTCCGGCTCCGCACGAAGTATATAGTATGTTGGAAAAATGGTTTTGGACAACTTGTAATCCTTTAGTACATCCAACGGAATTTGGTTCAACTGTGAAATGTGCTGCAAAGATGAATCCACATTAGAGATAATCACCATACGCTCCGTTGAATCTACCAATACGTTCAATTTCCCCGTCTGGAAATTGATCATACCAGGATTGACCATTTTATAGTCCAATCCTTTTCCGCGTATAATCTGTCCGTTAGCAGATTCTACAACCACCGGTGAGTTAATGTCCTTAAAAACTTCCTTCTTGAACTTAATGGACATCATTTCGGCATTCATCTTTTTACCTAAGAGCACCATTTCGTTATTGAACGATTTCGCATCCAATTCCTTTTTCTCCTGGCCAGCTGAAAAAAGTGAGGTGCATAAACAAATAAGCAATGTGATCCTCTTCATATTAGTACCCGTCTTTAACAGATGTATTCTCTTTATTTTCCTGGATGGTCATGACTCCTCGTTCAGTTTCCTTCTTCACGCGGACCAGTCTCCCTTCATCATCGTATTCGTAGATTTTGGCATAATTTCGTTCGTCCAATTCAGCGATCAAACGCATGGTAACAGGATCATAAACATAACTAACCATGGAAGATTCGTATGGAATTACCCGAATATCGTCAAAGTAGCATTCGTTACTGGTCAAAGAAGATAATTCAATAGCAAACTCACCTGTGCTGTTAGCTGTAACCGTTTCTTCCATACGCTGCCAACCGTCAATGATCTGTCCTGAAACCGGGATTGTTACCGGCGGAGCTGCACCGATAATTACTTTCATAACACATTTATCGTAAGAAGTTTTTGCTTCCCCACCTTGTTCTTTTACCCATCCGGTTACTACATACTTCCCGTTCATAGGTTGAAATTTTGGAATACAATTTTCACATTCAACGTTCAATTTTCCTACGCTGCATCCGAGAGAATAACCTCTCAGATCAAAAGCGACTCTACCTGTACAGGATTGGGAAGTAATTTCCAGCAAATAATGTTTATTCGCTGTTAATGCTGCTGTCATAGCAATCAATGCTGCAGAAGGTCCTCCAACAGAAACCGGCGCGACCACATTGTTTTCCACTAATGAAGCGTAGTCGTCATTCGCATTAAAAGGTCCGTACAACTTATAGGAAATTGTCACAGGAGTTCCTGTACCTGCATTTGCATAGCCCCGAAAACTAATCGTTGAGGCTGCATAATTGTTTTCGGGTTTAAACAGGAAGTACTGTTTGGTATAACCGTTATTACAAATGAAACCGTTAGACGAACTATACAATTTAGTTGAAGGATCAGAACACATTACCCATGCACGATTGGGTGAAAAATTCTGCAAAGTATCCTGCCCGAAAGAGGCAAAGACACTAGAGATAATGAAAATGAGAACAAGATATTTCATAAGTGAAACTGTTTTTACAATTGGGTAATGTTTTCTGTGGTAACTCCACCATCTGAAACTTTGTACTTTTTAGCTGCTTTACAACCTTTGGAATCTGTTACTATAATGATCAGGCTATTGACAGATGAACCTGTATTTATCGAAGTAGTAATTTGAGTACCGGATGTCATATCTGCACTTGCGGTTCCGACTACTTCATAATCCAAAGTATATGGAGCTGTTCCTCCACTAATATTAACGGTAGAACAATTTGACTCCCCGGAGCAGTTAAGTGACAAATTACACGTCTGTGTTGTCGTACAAGTAGAAAGGACATTCTCAAACCTCACAGGATTTCCCTGTAATACTTTGATACTTGTTTTACCTGTATGTGACTGAGTTGTAGAAAGTGATCCGGAAGGAATAGATCCCAAAGCAGAATTCCCGATTTTTGCCTTTGAAAAGAATCCCTGATCCATGCAGTTTGTATAACTTAAATCTTCAAAACCACCGCTTGCAATTTGTATCCCCTTCGCATTAGCAGCAACTGCGGAAGTAAGGGTATTGTTATAACTATACAAGGTAGCTGAATACCTTCCCAAAGCATCTCTTGTTTCCAAAGCCATTCCGTTTGGAGAAAATTCCGTAACTTCAGAAACGAAGGTCCAATTTTGGTTATTCTTTTCCCACACACCATTGCCAAGTTTGTAGAATGGAGCATACGCTGTAAAGACTCCATCCTTGCGAATGTTGGTATTACCATCATAATTTGCCTGCGTACGACCAGTCAGGTATGTATACGAACGGATAGGTCTCCAATTTCCTTTCGTTCCAACCGCGTTCGGGTTAATAGGTCCTTTGAAACAATCACAATACGTTCTCCAATCTTGTCCGAATTCAACTGCTCCGGCATTCAACACATTCGTAAATTGATTGGTAGCAATACCCGCTATCGGATTAGAAAGTGCCGTCATGCTAGCCATTGAAGTGGTTTGTTTGTTTTTATAACCTGAACGAATAACCTTAATGGTCACATTGTTTCCACTAAAGACAGATCCGTCTTTTTTCATTATTTTAATTCCGCTTGCGTTGACATCTACTACCCATCCTTTTACAGGCGTAGCTGAACCTATTGCGACTGACACTTCATCACCCTCAGTAAAATAATTGTACTGGGAAGGAATTGCAGCAAAACCATTGTTGGTAACAGTCGGAGCCTTGTATGAGTACATGATATTTTTGGACGCCTGACCAAACGCCGGGTACTTCCAATATGCCGGGTAATTCAGGGAATATACCTTGTCGTTGAAATTGGTGGTCGTTTGAGTAACCAGTACTTCTCCGGTATTTTTATCAAATGCCAGGTTGTTTGTTTCTACGATGCTTCCATCCTGGTTGGCAACTACTTTTTCCAATACCGCAAAACGATTGATCGTTTTATTCATGGTGGCACTTCGGAAGCGGTTTGTTGTCTGGTCATATCCCGGATAAACGGGTGGCACCAAAATCGGTATGATCCCAATAATAAAACTGTTTGTATTGATGTGGATTTTCGGAACACGTGATTTGGTCTCACTTTCCCGGAAATCACCCACCAGGTCATAACGAACACCAATAGTTGCTGTGGAATTCACTCCTTTTTCATCGATCACTGAAATTTCATTTTTCAATCGCTTGTTGGGAACTCCGTCCAGATTCAGGTCCTGACACTTGTAATAGTATTCTACCGTAGATAAAGGGCTGGTCTGATCTTCTCCATAAACACTTTCCTTTTTTGTTTTTCCGTGCATGTTGTTCAACTCAATGGAGAATCCCTGGTTTGCAGTTAAATACTGATATTTTGGTCCGATAGGAAGTAAACTATGATCTGTCAACATGTCGACATCTGTTCGCTTTACGATGGTCGGGAAATCCTTTGCAGTGTAAAACTCTTTCACCACTTTACCGGTTGCCGTGCGTTTTACTCCTTCATGTGGTAAGTCTTTAATCACGACTCTTGAATAACCTACAGAAGGTGAAGGGAATTGAGACTCCATGATCGGATCATCAATGTACATTTTATCGTCCATCGCCAAACGTCTCTTATTATTCACCATGTAAGCAGTATGCCACGGGTTTTCATCACCTCCAAGCTGTGGCTCATAGGATGCTACTCCGGAAGATGTTCCATCTTCTAAAACGTACTCATAAACCTGTCCGTAAGTGCTTGAAGTTCCTCCCTCCATATCCGACCAATTATCTTTGATCTCGATTTTAGCAACCCGGCTTCCTCCACCATATTTGTGACCGCTCGCACAGTCCAGACGAACCCAGGATTTATTGATAACAATTCGTCGCCCCTTGCCCTGGTCGTAAATTGCTTTATTAGGTCCTGTAACTAATTCTTTGAAACTTGTAAGCATATTGATCGTAGCATTCACAAAACTGATAACGGCTTGTTCGCTTTCACCGGATTCACTACTAGGCTCAAAATTGTTATTGATTGTTCTGGAAAGCTGCGTACGTCCAAATAAAATGGCTTGTGCAATCATAGGGCTGTAAGGTGAATTTGGTGGATCATTATCAGAATCTTTCAACTTCTCACCTCTCAGTTTGATACGCCCATATGCTCTGCCGTCAGCACCAATAACAGGATTTGTTGGATCGGGAAGATTTTGTATAATTCCATAACCCGAAACAAATTCGGTCTTCTTCTTAAAATCATCACCTGTAGGGTTCAATTCGGATAAAACCCGAAAATACAATTGCTGGCCAGCTTTGCAGTGATTTGTAATCCGGTCAGTGGGACTATCCAATTCTACCAATATCTCAGGATTGTTATCCAATGATTGGAAACTAGGAGCATTAGTAACCGACAATCCGGGAGTATTCCCAGGTCCCAGGTAAATTCCGGCAATTTTAAACATCTGGGCAGCTTTCTTGTGCTGGACGTAAGCATAATCATCCGCCTCGTAGGTAACCTCGATCTGCCCACCGGAAGGTAAATGTATCTTTCTTAAAGACCACGCACCTGCATTTGCGTCTGCCGTTGTTTTATTCTGATCCGTATAGGGATAATCCGAATTATTAAGTGGTGTTGTAATGTCCGTTTCTGTTCCCGTAACCGGTTTTTTGTATGTTCCCCAGCGATCAGAGCCTTTCAAATGGTAGTCCGGATTCTCTGTTGAACCGGATCCGTAATCAAATTCATAATCCCTGTATTTCATTTTTTGGGAGTTCTGATAAGAGAATTTGATTTTCTTCAGCGTCAATTTTCCACCCTCGTTAGTTGGAGCAGATGGATCAGTACTCGACGATAAATCATTACCAGGATAATTCTTACACAAGCTGTAATCATACTCAAATTCAACCTTTTGAACTGGAGTGGCCTGTGTTAAATCACTAAAGTGCGCATCGTACTCAGATTTAGTATACAAAGTAATACTTTTAAGAAACCTGGTACTTTGACCATCAGCAGTATTTAATCCACCGTTTCTGCCGGCAGCACTTCGACCATCCTTACGTGGTGCTGTCTGAAAAACAGCGACATAGTTTTTGGTTCTTACAATGTTTAAATACTTCAAATCTTTCTTCCCATGCACAAAACTTGCCTTATCATCTGATTTGTCAGAACGCATTCCTTCGTTGTGATAAGCCGTTCCAGCTTGTATCGGGGTACGCCATTCGTGACTGGTAACCGTTTCATAATCGAATGCAACATAGGATCCCAAGTCGTCTTTACTGGGTCCGGGAGTTCCATCGGAATCCACATAATCATCACTCAAGACCGCAGAAAGCATATAAGAATGTGCATAGGCCGGCATTTTTGTACTGCTGTAATAATGATCAATTCCCCTATCATTTCCGGGAGAAGCATCTCCGGAAGACTCGGATGCTGTTGATATTCCTGTAATGACACCGCTCTGATTTTCTGCATAGTTAATTCCCCCGGATCCGTACAGCCCCGCACCACAGGCAAATGTTACATCTTCCTGGAAGTGGTTGTATACCGGCATTGCAAAAACATACCTTCTTCCATCCTGCCCAAGCTGGGTAATTTCACCGATGTGATGTGCCGGCGCCCCTGAAAATAAGTTCCCGGAAACAAACGGGATGACCCCCAGATTAGCCTGAACTTCGCCTCTGCTTAGGAAATACAGTTGATTGTTTGCATAATCCCGCAATGATTTCTTGTTTTTCGAAATGGTTTTTATGGATCCACCCTGGTTCAAACTGTTATTGATACGCGGAGACATGGCACTTCCTGCAAGGACCAAACGTTCCGGGTTCGGACCATAAAACTGGGTATTCATCATATCATCCTGTGTTACCGAGCTCTCACTTGCTTCGATAAAAGAAAAACTAGGAACGATATTTCCTGCTCCGCCACTTCTGAATCTCAAACTACTGTATGCCGAATTATTATCAGACCATGGACCATTGGTGGTATTGGTAATCGGAATGTCTATATCCACACCGATATCCGTCAGGTTCCCAAACCCTAATTCCACTCCCACATTGGCACCTATATCATAAGCAGAACTAAACGGATCGTATACATAACCAACGTCGTTACGGATCGGACGGAAGCTACCTCCTGTACCCTGAGCCATCACATTGAATAGATCGTAGGTTTGAAAAGCAGAAGGAAGGTTTACGCTGTATTTTGAAAATGACTGATCATTATCGCGGTTAAAATCCAATTGATTACCCGAAGAACTTAAACCATTTTGAGAGAATAAATACCCGTAAGAAGGCTGATTAATCGTTTGATTAGCCGCAGGAATCCAGGAGCGTGACAATGAAACACCAATATTCCCTTGTCCGTCAACACCAAATACTGATCCCGAAACATTCATTCTAAAAGAAGCCGAGGCACCAAATTTGCTGTGCTGGGGAGTCGGCAGGTATTGAGCAACCCCAAAGTCGAAAGCACCACCCGTACTTGCTGTTGAACCCCCATCACCAATTTCCTTTCCAAACTGATTTCTTTCTCGCCAAGTGCTAGTCGCTCCTCCAGCAGTCCAAGTTTTGGTTTTATAGTAAAGTTTTGACACACTAAATCCAAAGCTTATTTGCTGCAAACCTGCACGAGAGTTAAAAGCCGTTCCAATTGTTCCTGTGCGTTTCGTATCCTGTGCTTCACTTACTTTTTCCTTGTAGCTCAAACTCACATTCGGTGAAAATGAAGCTCCGTTTTCACTACTTCCGGATAACGAAAATCCGGCAGTTAGGTTTCCTCCCAGGAATTTTCCAAAATCGAAAGAAGGGCCGATACTTACATTAGAGCTGTATCCTGAGTAATTATTGAATCCCATCCCCACACTCAGGTTCAGGCCGCCTCCGCCGCCTTCCGGAATACTGAATCCAACAATCTCTAACCCCAATCCAGCATCGATATTGATATTGAAATTGGGTTTCGTATTGAGTTTTTTTGTTACCTGGTCTCCATTGAAATCATCCGGTAATCCGCGAAGGGCACGGGTAATTGCTCCGGCATTCAGGTTCCACCCCAAACCAACCCAGGAAGCATCCTGATCCATAGTTACCCCCGAATTGTAGGCAATATTGATCGGATATCCTTCGATATCCATCAAGGGAATATTGTAAGTGAAGTCTCCGGTAAAGGGATCAACCATATCCGAAACTCCAACCGGGGTAAAAGCTGCTGCTTCCGGCTGTGTAGGCCCGCCTGCATAACTGAAAGTCGGTTGTAAAGTAGACCAGGTAAATATAGCCAGTAAAAACCAGGCTCTATTTCTGATTCCCTGAGATTGAGTAGTTCTATTCATAATTTTTAAGATTCAGGGTTGGTACGTTTTTAATTAAGAATTCAGATTCTATGAAAAGGAAGGGACTTTTAGTCAAACGATTCATTTTTCTATAGTAAAATTAAAGGTATACTGTCTTTTAGGTTTCAGGGCCCAATTTACTTTGTAGGTTCCCTTTTCCAAATCCAACTCTTTTAGATTTATTACGAAAAAGCGTTTTGTCCCTTTGTATTCACTCATCTCATCCGTTTTCATCTCTCCGTTTAATAATTCATTGAGGTGAACAGTTCTAACAATTGCTCCTGCTTTGGTTATATTCACTTTTAAGTTCAGTGATCCTGTTTCGTCCGTTACCAAACCAATCTTGTTGTCGATAATTGAAAGCATCTGACCTTCGTTCTTAAAGGCAACCGGGTAAAAGACAGGAGATGGTTCTTTCGGTTTCAAAATCGTGAACTGGTAGGGCTCCGATTGGTCCACTACCAGGTTATTGAAAAGAATGGATACCTGCCAAACGTAGGTATGCCCCTGTTCAAGCAGTGTAGTTGTGGAAGAATACGAATACATGGTGTTTTGATAGTCTTCCAGTACTAAAATCGGGATATTGGCACTGATTGCTTCTCCTTTCAACTGGTTTTCTTCCAATTCACAAAGCACATAACGCTGCGAATAACGCGGATCTGTTTGAAGCGCAGTTATATTGGTCTGCCAGATAAAATTGGGCTCTGTTTCAATGATGGTATCATAATCCATCGGATTGGACAAGATGACCGGAAAAGCGCTTTGAGCGCTTATGTTATTAAAAGCAAAAAGCATCAATAACATCAAATAGCTGGTTAACTTCACTTTTTTCAATTTAGCAGTTCAATACTTCATTAAAAACCGTGCTTTCAGTGCATAATAGTTCACATAACAATTAATCCAAATATGGATATTCAATTGAAATTCTGTAAAACGCACTTTTAAATTTGATTGAAGATTTGGGTGGAAATTCAATGAAATTTGCAAAAGTCGGCTCAGTAACTACGAGTCAAATATAAATCAAAAAAAAGAAATACACATTCAAATGTGGATAGTTTTTTTAAACTATTTTAACAACTAAATTTTCAGTTTTTTATATCCCTTTGAATTCACTGAATTGAAAGGTTTTGTTTCAAAATAGTTTCTTATTATAACTTTACCAGCCTCTTCGAGTGCCAAACTCCGTTTGATTGACAGCGGATAATATACGTTCCCTTCTCCCAGGAAGCTGTTTCGATAGAAGAAATCTGGGAAGATGAAGTAAACACACTTTTACCGGTCAAATCAAAAACCTCCAGAGACTCAAACGGCACCGAACTTTCGATTTGAATGGATTCTGTAAAAGGATTCGGGTACACAGCAATATCCGGATTATTTTCCAAATCTTCTACACTTAAAATGCTGTAGATAGTTGGGGCTGTGTTTGCGGGGAAATCATTGTCGTTCCCTAATTTCACGATAAACATGGAACTTCCTCCGGTACTGAAACCAGGATCGGAATGATATCCGACCAATACTGCATAACCGTCATCGGTTTGAATAATTTCATTCATTTGGTCTTGTCCCAGGGCATTGTAGCCTGATCCGTAGCCGGCCCAGAAAAATGCCGCGTAATAGCAATTGATCACAAAATCTTCTCCGCCTGCATAGGAATACTGCGGATCATTGCCCTGTGTGACAACAAAATACCTGTCGCCGGGAGGTGCTGTATAATTTACGAATCCGGTGTAACGGCTCGGATGCTGCATGTAGAAATCATCCTGTGAAACAAAATTCCCATCCTGTGTAAAGAATATGTGGTAATTGTCGGAATCTGTTTTGCCCACCTTTGTAGCTTCACCTACGCATTTAACCTCGTTGGAGACCCATTGAACGTCGTTCAGAATATATTCCCCGTTACTTCCCGTCAAAGTATCCCATATCAATGTACCATTGATGTGATAATACCCGGTATAAGCTTTCGATTTAAGTGAATCCGCCAGGTATCCCGTTCCTACAGCGGCAAAAGTGGTATCTGTTATCATCACGGCTTTATTGAAATAATCCACTCCGACCCCGCCCTGCTGGTGATTCCAAATTTCATCCCCGTTCTTGTCAATTCGAACGAAGTATTGATCCGGGGTTTGCTCCGGATTGGCATCTGTTTCCCCCAGCATTACGATACTCGTATCCGGCAATAAGATGGCATCTCGGAAACGTTCCCAGCCTCCGTTATCGTACCATTTTTCCCATTGCTGATTGCCTGCAAGGTCTGTAAACACCACATAACCGTCAAAACCATTCGTACCGTTACTGGAAGATGTTCCAACGATGTAATACCCGTAATTCGGAACGAAAAGGACTCTTCTTCCCTCTTCAAACTCCGTTCCTCCATATTGCTTCGACCAAACATGAAAACCGTACTTATCCAGTTTCATTAAAAAAGCCTGCGAAGGTGCATCCTCAAAACTGGAAGAAGAACCTGTAACAATGTAACTGCTGTCGGGCAGCTCGGCAATACCTTCAGCTTTATCGTACCCGCTTCCGCTAAAAACATGGTAAAATGCTATCTGTGCTCTCGATCCGAAAGTGAAAACAAGCAAACATGAGGCGATAATATATCTTAGAATAACCATGACAAACGAATTACTGCTGATTGACCAAATCCTTTTTTAGACACCAAACCATAGATGTCGTCCGTACCTAACTGAATACCTACTTTATCCCCGTGATACCCCAGCATCAGACCTCCGCGAACTGTTGAAGAACCTCCGAAGGCAATATTTGCGGATGCTGAAACACGCGGTACAAAGCGATAGAATAATCCTGCAAACCCTGTCGGTACAATACCAATTGTAGGGTAAAAACGGATCCCAAAGAAGCTTTGCAATTTTTTAGCTGATGATACATCTACCAATTTCATGACCTGGATGTAAGCAGGCACCATCACCCAGCGTTTCACTGATTTCTTTTCTACATTCAGGGAATCCAGCAGGGAGAAATCATCTCCGAACAAATTTCCGTTGTTCTTGATCTGGTCGAAGGTGAACCCGCTGTACCGGTAAGTTGAGTCCGGTAAATAACTGGTTTGCGGTTCGAACATATATGCCGCTCCCAGGTTCTGTACTGTAAACTGGAAAGTGGCCGAATCTTTCAACCAGGGAACTTTCAGGTAGAAATCAAAATCAACTGCAAACCCAATCCCTTTGCTAAATTGTTTCCCGGATGAATACCTCACATCCCCGTTCAAATGAAGACTAATCGAATCCATGTTCGGGTCCTGAGAGAATTCTCCTTTCCGGATATATCCGCCGAATTGATTTTGAACATTGATCGCGTTCAAAGTCAAAGAGCTTCCTGTTTTCTTGTGATAGAACCCAAAACCTGCTTTCTGGAACTGCATCCCCGAAATACGCGTTCCGGTTAGGGTTGCGGTGTCTGCCCCCAGGTAACTATTCCCATAGAAGGTCATTTTGAAAGCATCTTTGGTATAATTGATATTTCCAATAGCGTAATAACCTGCTTTTACCAGCCAGGAATATTTTCCGGATTTAAATAAGTCCGAAGCTCCGGAAACATAAGTGATTTCTCCCGATCCGAAAACCCCAAAACGGTTATTCCCCCTGGTCGACTTCATAGTCCGGTCTTTCATTTCCGAATCGATATAACCACCGAAAGCAAGTGTATTTACGAATTCTTTCCGCATGGAAGTTCCTGTAAGGTCTAAATTTCCGTTGATCAAGAGTCGGTTTTTTGTTAAAAGGCTATCTCTGAAAACCGGGAAAGTTGATTGACCGAACAAGGAATTACCTGTTAAAAGAAAAGTCGTCAGTCCAAAAAGTAGTTTCTTCATTACAGGTGGTTTTCAACGGTTAGATTCGCTCCCAATTTAAACTTGAAGAATGCATTTGCCGGAATCGGCACTTGTACATTTGCTCCGTTAGCATCGTAGGTATTCAGTTTCAATTTGATCATGCAGTGTTTAACAGCTCCGATGTTGTCACAAACGGATTCCGAAACCGGGAAAAAGACTTCACTTTTCTTTTGCATGATTCCGTTGATCACCGAACCAAAAACACTGGATTGAATGTTGCTTGTTCCCGAAACAACTGCGATTGTCTGGTAATTTGCATCCAGCAGGTAAAGCTGTAAACTTCCTTCAAACGGGAAAGCATTCATCGCGTTAACCCAAATCTGGCCCGATTTCACATTTGTTTTAGCGGGATCATTCATCAAACTAAGATCAAATGTATCCTGGAAGATCAGGTCTGAAAGACCTACATTCAACGGGAACATTCCGTTCAGTTTCACACGAAGCGGATGCGAATCATAAATTTCATCCCACCCCCCGGAGACATTTCCCCAGGGATTCATCTGCAATTGAAAGCTCAATTCGTTTTTTGAACCATGATTTTCTATAAACTGTTCAAAATTGCTGTTGCCGGGGGTAAAATTCAACGTTGTGTAGCTGGGAGCAATTGAGTTCTCACTGGAACCTGTTGCCGCATTGATTGTATTCCATGTACCGATATTCGGGTGGTTTAAAGAAACCGCATTACCTGAAGCATTGATGTTTTTAAGGGAGTTGATCTTGAATTTTCCGGTTACTTTTAATCCGTTTTCAATTGCCAGGTCAAAAGTCATGGCGTCCACATCCAGGATCCCGTCCGAAATGTTGTTCATTGCATCGATATTCGCATATACCGTATCAGAAACCAATTCACTTCCGAAATAACCCCGGGCATATGCCAATTGGACATCTTTCATGGAGAATTTAAACCTGATGATATCCGAAGTAGTCACATTTACCGTAGGTCCGTTTGGATCAGAAGTAACGGTCAGCAAAGACTGAAGCCTGTTATATGAAAGCCCGTCCTGACCCGTCAGGTCCAGTTCATAACCGCTCAAGTCAACCAATCCGGTAACCACCCCCGGGTTACTTTGTGTTCCGGCAGGAGCCTCAAAATGTTGAGTTAATACAACCCCGTTTTTGGTTACACCCGGTAATTTGATCGTAAAAAAAGTTTTGGTAGCTATCGGATTAAATACTTTGAGTTCAATTCCGCCGCCTTTAACACGGATTCTTTTTAGCTGCACATCACCGATATTCATCGGGTGCTCTTCTATAGTACCATTCGTAAAACTTGTTCCGGGTGCTGCCGCAAAATTCAACGCAATCGGAAAATCATTCTCAATAGTTGTATCCGGAAGTTCCACAAAATCGCTCAACTTGAATTCGAACAAAGAGGAATTGATATCCAGGACATAATTTCCTCCAACAACGGTTAAAAGCGAATCAGCTACCAAATCGGATAAGGTTAGGCTGTCGTGAACAAGCGGAACCTGCCAATCCGTATCCCAAATTGCTTTCTCGCGTTTCTTACAAGAAGCGAAAACAAGCCCGATACAAAGTACAAACAAGAGTTTTTTCATGGTACAGTAGAGATGCAAAAATAAAAGATAGGTTGGAATTAAACCCTTTCGATAACAGCGGCGTAGCCTTGTCCGACTCCGATACACATGGTAACCAATGCATACTTTCCTCCTGTTCGCTGTAATTGATTGGCTGCAGCGAGTAAAATACGCGATCCGGACATTCCAAGCGGGTGACCGAGTGCAATTGCTCCTCCATTCGGGTTAATTCTCGAATCACGGTCGTCTAAGCCCATCGTTCGTGTACATGCAAGTACCTGAGCGGCGAAAGCTTCATTCAATTCCAATACGTCCATTTGGTCAAGGGTTAAACCTGCTCTTTCCAGTGCTTTGCGTGAAGCTTCCACAGGTCCTATTCCCATGATACGAGGTTCAACGCCAGAAATAGCGGCAGAAACGATACGTGCAATTGGTTTCAATCCGTGATTTTTCAATCCCTGATCAGAAGCCAGCAATAAAGCTGCAGCACCGTCATTCAATCCGGAAGCATTACCTGCTGTTACCGAGCCATCTTTTTTAAAAGCCGGTTTCAAAGCTCCAAGCGTTTCGGTAGTTGTTCCGGGTCTCATGAACTCATCTTTATCGAAAACCAACGGATCTTGTTTTTTTCTCGGGATAGATAATCCTGTGATTTCCTGTGCCAAAATACCTGCATTTTGAGCTATCAAAGCCTTTTCCTGAGACCAGGCTGCAAATTTATCCTGATCTTCCCGTGAAATGTTGTGCAATTCTGCCAGGTTCTCAGCAGTCATTCCCATTGGATCGGTTCCATAAAGGGCATCCAATTTCGGGTTGATAAAACGCCATCCGAAGGAAGAATCGTACAATTGCTGATCCCTCCCGAAAGGAGTTGCAGATTTGGACAAGACCCAAGGCCCCCGGGTCATATGTTCTACTCCGCCAGCCACATAAATATCTCCGGCACCAACCTGGATCGCTCTTGCTGCATTTACAGCCGCCGACATACCTGATGCACACAACCTGTTTACGGTCTCTCCCCCGACTGAAATCGGGTACCCGGCCAAAAGCAATGCCATGCGGGCAACGTTACGGTTATCTTCTCCTGCCTGGTTTGCACATCCCAAAATTACATCTTCGATAGCACTTGGATCCAGCTCCGGTACTTTTTTCAACAATTCTGCTAAAACGTGTGCAGCCAAATCATCTGCTCTGACAGGAGCTAAAGTTCCTCCAAAATTTCCAATGGCTGTTCTTACACCAGCCACGATATATGCGTTGTTTGTCGTCATTAAGTTCTTAGTTTAACTTCAATTCATTTATTCCTTTACGAAATTACGGAATATTCTTTGTCATTCGGTTTCTGTTAAAAGGTTCTGTGCACTGTTGATAAGTATTGATTTCGGAGGGGAGATATTTTATTAAATTCGATACCCTAAACCAAATTACAATCTATGAAAAAACCCGTCTCCATGATGGCCGGAATGCTATTGTGCAGTTTTATCTCTTTCTCACAGATAGAAAGCATGACTCCGGCAGAAATTAGGTATCGTGATTCAATTACCAAATTGAACCAAAGCAACGCAGCTATTGCTGCAAGTCAGGAAGCTTATAACAAAGGAATTGAGCTTTTCAACCAAAAAAACTTCAAAGAAGCCATTGCTTCGTTTAGCAAGTCCATTGCTTCGGACCCGAACTTCACAGCTGCTTATTACAATAAAGGAGTTGCTGAAAACGAAGCTGAAATGTACCAGGATGCCGTTACGACATTCACGACATTGATCGGGAAACAAAAAGGGTACTCCAAGGCTTACTTCCAACGTGGTCGCGGATACCAGGGATTATCGGATTATTTGAAAGCCGAAAAGGACTATGAAGAATCCATTAAATTAGATGCAAATAATCCAAAGGCGTACTACAACTACGGAACTTTAAAATTCTTGCAACAAGATTACAATGCTGCCATCAAATACTTTTCAAAAAGTATCGAACTGGACCCAAACAGCGCTATGGCTTACAATGACCGTGGGAGCTGTTACCGCATGCAGGAAAATTACCCCAAAGCAATCGAGGACTACGAAGCTGCACTTCGCAAAAATCCGAATTTGGCATTTGTATTGAACAATATCGGTACTACCAAAAAGAAAATGAAGGACTATGCCGGAGCATTGATCGCATTTAACCGTGCAATTTCTGTAGACGTAAACTTTTTCCTGGCTTATAACAACCGCGGGGTAACTTTGATTGAGAAAGGAAGTTTGGAGGACGCAATCAAAGACTTTGAAAAAGCCTTGCAGATCAATCCGAAATATGCTCCTGCAGCTTCCAATTTGTCCGGGATCTATTTCAAAAAGAAGGATTTTAAAAAAGCAGAAGACTTGGCAACCAAAGCGATCAACATCGATCCGAACTATGCATCTGCCTACGTAAACAGAGGAATGGCCCGGGAAATGCTCCGCAAAATGGAAGAAGCTTGCAGTGATTGGAAAAAAGCAAGCGACTTAGGATCAACAGAAGGAAAAACATGTCATTCAGGAAACTGCAGCAATTAAAATCAAAACGATGAAAAAAATATTAACACTAGTCGTTATTGGTTTAGCGACAAATCTATTCGGACAAAACGTAGATTTTAAATCTGCAAACTTTAAGGACGATAAAGAAGGTTTAAAAGCAGCAACCACTGCCATTGAAAAAGGAGATGAATTTTACAAAGTGGGTATGGAAGCGGTTTTCGCAGTCCAGGATTTCGGTACGAACTTCAAAAGTGCTTTGAAAGAATACGAAAAAGCTCAGAAATACAATCCGAATAATGCTTTGCTCAATTACAAAATCGGTGTTTGTCATGCAAACTCAACCGATCCTGTAAAGTCTATTAGTTACATCAAAACAGCACAAAAACTGGATCCGAAATGTGATCCTTTCCTGAACTTCTACCTGGGATATACTTCGCAACTGGAAGGGAAATATGACGAGGCTTCCAAGTACTACACCACATTTGAAACGGAATACAAGAAGGCGGATAATTTCATGAAATTTGTAAACCAGCGTAAAAAGCAATGTGTTACAGCGAAGAAATTTGAAGCTTCTCCGGTTCGCTGCTGGGTAGATAATGTTCCGTCCTTAAATTCCGACTGCGATGAAATCGCCCCTTCTATTTCAACAGACGGGTCCGAAATGATCTTAAGTTCGAACAGGCCAAACAGCCACGACGCTAACGCACTGGGTATTTATGACTATGAGATTTATTCTTCCACACTTTTGGAAAACTGGTCTACCCCGACAAAACTTCAGGGGCCGATCAACTCAAACAACGACGATATCTCCAACTGTCTTTCTTATGATGGAACTAAAATGCTATTACACAGAGACGCAGGCGGGCAGACGGATATTTTCGAGTCCAAATTGAAAGGAAATGAGTGGTCAGACCCTAAAATCCTGAGTATTTTTATCAGTACCGACAAAAACAACGAGCGTTATGCCTGTTACAACGAAGACGGATGGAAGATCTATTTCTGCCGGGACAATGATGTACGCGAAACCGGTTCCGAAGTCATGTTCTCCGGAATGCAGAATAAAATGAAACAGGATTACATGATCGCAACCATGCTTACGGGTGTAAACTCGAAGTTTAACGACGGACCGATCTATATCCACATTGACGGAGAAAGTATGTACATCGCGTCTGAAGGACATGATGGAATGGGTGGTTATGATATTTTTCTTTCCAAAAAAGTACAGGGTCAATGGACAACCCCTGTGAATATGGGATACCCGATCAATAGTCCATACGATGACTTCTTCTTTGCTTCTACGGCGAACGGGAAATTTGCTTATATCTCATCCAACAGATCCGGTGGAAAAGGCGGTTATGACATCTACAAAGTGACTTTCTGGGGACCGGAGAAAAAACCGATCTCAGAAACCGAAGACTACTTGCTTGCGAGTATTGTAATGCCGGTAAAGGATCACACGATTGAAAAATCTGTAGAAGTAAAGAAAAAGAGTTTGACCGTATTTAAAGGGATTACCATTGATGCAATCTCCAGAAAACCGGTTGAAGCGCAGATCGAAATCACAGACAATGCAACCGGAAAAGTGATTGAAACATTTACCACCAACTCCGCGACAGGAAAGTTCATTATTACCCTGAACTCGGGTAAAAACTACGGGATTGCCGTGAAAGCACCCGGATACCTGTTTCACTCGGAGAACTTTGACATTCCGGAGGGATCAGCTGACAACCTGGTGAATAAAGTGATCGAATTGAAAAATATCGCAATCGGTTCAAAAATTGCACTTCGCAACATTTTCTTTGATGTGAATAAGGCAACACTTCGTTCGGAATCAAATGCCGAGTTGGAACGATTGGTGCAATTAATGAAGGATGTTCCGGGATTGAAGATCGAAATTTCAGGACACACGGACAATACCGGTTCTGCGACTTTGAACGAAACACTTTCCCAGCAGCGTGCAGAAGCAGTTGTTGCTTATTTGTCCCAAAAAGGTATTTCTGCAAGCAGAATGACTGCTAAGGGATACGGTTCTTCCCAGCCTATCGCATCAAATAACAGCGAGGACGGAAAACAGCAAAACCGTAGAACGGAATTTGAGATTAAAGGGAATTAATTGGAAAACTAAATCCATTTAATACCATTCAAATTATTGACTATGTGTTCTATGTGTACTATTGTGGTTCAATTAAAAAACCACATAGATGCATAGAGCACATAGTTTTTTTTGTATTTTCTAATCCATTGGTGTGCAGATCTCGATCAGGAATCCTTCCAAATCGCGGACATAAGCAACCATTTGCCCCCAGGGCTTTTCTTTCGGTTCTTCGAGTAGTGTAGCTCCGTTCGCAAGGGCCTTTTCAACCAAAGCCGGAACGTCCACGGTTGTAAACCCGATTTCCAATCCGAAAGGTCTGGCCGTTAAACTGCTTTCCTGGAAACCGTCTTTCAAATTGGATTTCGCCAAAGGAAGTGCTGCAAAAGACAAGGTTGTTGTTCCGGAATTTAATTCCGCGTACTCATCACCAGGAGCAATGAAACGCACTTCAAAGTCAAAAGTTCTGGAATAGAATTCAGCTGTACGTTTTACATCTGAAACGTACAAAATAGTGTAAGCAAATTTGATCATGTTACTAATAGGGTTTATAGTTCATTAGTTTAATCGGAAAAGACTTTCCCGTATTTTCCTTTTTCTCCCGGCAGCTACCGGAATTTAATTATCAATTTGATTAGTCTTCATCATCCGCATCCGGAGCTTCCGGCAATTCCAAAGCCCTTACTTCCTGCACGGCATTTCCGGCAATCCCTTTTACGGAACCATACATATCGATGGTATTGACAATCACTTTTTCAATTTGTTTTTCACGCTGTTTCCAAATCCGCTGCATAGATCTTTTTTCACTTTCGAGGTCAGCTTTCATTTGCGTGAATCCTTCCACAATAGCCTCCACCTGCATTCTAAAAGTGGAACTGGTCAGGAAATCATAAAGCAAATGCATTTTATCACCTTTATTTTCCTGGGCTACCAATGTACTGCTAATTTGGATAATTGTTTCCCGAAGCACCGAACAAAGTCCTTTGAACTCTTCATAAGTACAAATCCAAATTCCGTCTTTCAATCCCATTCGCTGCATATCAGCAGGCATTACTTCCGTAACCAACACTCCGATATCAGCTCCTTTATCCCGGATATCTGCTTTGAATTTCTCGATCCATGACGGAGAAAAATCCTTCGCTCTTTTGGATTCATAGTAAATTGTACCACAATTTTGCTGCGCACGCGTATGAACGGTTTGAAGACAATCTCCTCCTCTAGCTCCTTTCCGGATCTCTTCAATGGTGTCCATGGGAAAGTTCGCCATTAACCACTCCTCAATTGCCAGTTCCATGACTTCCCCCTGCAGCTGCATAGAGCCTTGCTCCTGCTTGCGTTTCATTTCTTCTGTCAGCTTTTTTTGGTCTTCCAGCTGCTTCAGCAACTCTCTAACACGTAATTCATTACGTTCTTCTTCTGTCTTCCGGATTTTTTCCTTCTCTTCCTGGATCTGAGCATTTAATTTACGTTGAGCTTCAGCTTCCACCACTTCTTTCATCTCATCTTTTTCCCGCTTCAATTTTTCAATCTCTGCCTTGGTCCGGTTCAATTCCTTGATCTGTTCGGATTTTTCGTTGAGTTCCTTTTGAAGATCTGCAAATTGCTCACCCTGCTCCTGCAGCAGTTTTGTTTTCAGCTTTTCCTCCAGGTTTTTCCGTTCTTCTTTCAGTTTTTGCTCAAAACGCTCCTGGAAAAGTTCATTTTCCCGTCGTTTTTTTTCTTCGAACTCCTCTTTTTCACGAAGCAGGGCATCTTGTTTTTTCGTGAACTCATTCCGCGTCTCATTCAGCTCATTTTGATACTTGCGCTGAATTTGTTCTTCCAGCTGGTGCGCCAAAATATCATTTACATCGATGGAAGTTCCGCAATTGGGACAAGAAATTTGATTCATAACCGCTAAAAATTGAACAAACTTAAAATTACTACCATTTTGACAAATAACCCGAGATTATCCATGTAAAAATTGAAAAGTTCAGGCAACTATTTAAAATCGGGCAAAGTACTTAAAGAAAAACAATACTATGAAGATTTTAAACTATCTAACCTCGATGCTTTTTTTGGCCTCGATTGTATCCTTTAACTCTTATGGCCAGGGATACCAATTAACCGGCAGTCAGAGTAACATGTATGTTACGGACTGTGATTCTTCTATTCATCTGAATGTTTCTATGGAAACCGCAGATTCTTCCGGGGGAGAAACCTTTCAAATCATTACTCAGGGAACAAATCCGCAAGCAAGCAGTCTTTCACTGTTTGTGGCCTGGGGAGACGGTACCAGCAGTACTCACATCGGAGCCCAGACAGGATTGGGAACGGGGATTCTCTTCACTCCGCCGCTAGCACATACCTATCCTACATTTGACAATTACGCCATTCTTTACCAGGTTTCAAATCCTGATAATAATACCTCAGTCTGGGACTCCTTGTATTATACTTACGCAAACTGCGACAGTTTACCCAATACCCTGTACGATCTTTGTCTGTCAGGAACTGTTTATTGCGATCAAGACTCAAACGGCACTTTTTCTGCCGGAGATTCCCCAATTTCCAATGCCTTAATCAATTTCACATATAACGGCATATCCTGGACGGCTTCGGCAAATCAAAACGGTCAATATTCCATTACATACATGGGTACGGGCCTTGGATTTGCAACAACAGCACAAATCGATCAAAACTGGTTGAATCAAAACGGTTACTCATTCTTTTCAACTCCATTCACTACCTGGGCAGACACCTGTGGTAATCAACCTATTCTCAATTTACCTGTCAATTGCAGTACCGACACGATTTCTTACCATTGTGTGAGCGCTAAAATCTTTTGCGATGCAAATGGCAACACTATTCATGAGCCGGGAGAAACACTCATTTCAAATGCTCCGATTAGTTTATGGGTTGGAAATGGCTTTACAACACTCTATTCTGATAGCTTAGGAATGATTTCTTACTGCGGATGGTTTGGGATTGATTCGATGACCACTGCTTACACCTCTGCAACCATTTCGAGTTCTTGGTTAAATGCTCACGGTTATACTAATCAGGCAGGATATATATCGATTCCATTAAACGGGGCAACTGCTGCTTTTCCAATCAATTGTACAGCTCCTGTTTCCTGTGCCAACTTGTATGCCAACGTGACTCCATGGATCGGATACTATCAGAATTACTCCAATACCATTAAAATCTCTTACGGTAACTATGGACCTGCTAATCCGGGAGCATACCAGGTTTCATTGACCTTCCCTGCGGGAGTTACACCAGTTGCATCCAGCTTTGCGAATCAAACCTACACGATCACAGGAAACACAATGACCTGGAACCTTACAGGAGCTTATGCCGGATACAGTTTTAATGATTATGTGTACTTCTCTGTTCCTTCGGGAATTATCAACGGAACAAACCATGCGTATACCATTTCAATTACTCCTATGGGCTCTGTAACAGAGTGTGATTCATCCAACAACTCTTCTACATTGAACATGATTGTAGGTCAAAGTTATGATCCGAATGATAAAACTGTTCACAACCAAAAATACATTGACCCGATGGAAGCAGATGTATTGACTTATGTGATCCGTTTCCAGAACACCGGAACAGCGCCTGCCCAGGATGTTTATATCATCGACTCCATCAGTTCTAATTTAGACCTGAATACACTTGAGATCCTGGAAACATCTCATAATCTGAATGTAGTTGATATGGGCAATGGTGTCATTAAGTTTGACTATCCTCAGATCTGGCTTCCTGATAGTAATTCCAATGAAGCAGCAAGTCATGGCTACGTGGTTTACAAAATCAAGGAACAAGAAAATAACCCGATTGGTTCAAGTATTGAAAACACGGCTTATATCTACTTTGATTGGAATCCTGCGATCATAACCAATACAACCATCAATATTAACCAAACGAACTCTTTGAACGAACAACAAGCAGCGTTTTCGGTTTACCCGAATCCTTTCAACGATCAGATTCGTATTCAGGGAACGACACCAATTACAGGTTATGAATTCATTGATGCAGCCGGAAAAGTTATTTTGAAACACGCAGCAAATTCAAAAGAATTGATGGTTTCAACTGCAGAGCTATCACCAGGTCTTTATTACCTGAATATTCATTCTGAAGGTGGAAGCAGCGTTCAAAAAATTGTAAAACACTAAAAATTAATCTTTTGTTTTTCAGTCCGCCCCGACGATAAATGTCGGGGCGGTTCTGTTTTTATAAGTTTCATAAACATTCGCTACTTTTACTGAAAATCCGCACAATGACAGAAGGTTTAGAAGAAAAACACATCCATTTTTTTAAAAACTTGCTGAAAGACCGTGTTCAAACGGGAACAGGCATTGATCCAAAATATGCCTCGGACCACACGGAGGATTTTGTGTTCTACCCTGCTGTTGTTGTAAAACCCGAAACCACGGAAGAAGTTTCTGCCATCATGAAGTACTGTTATGATAATGAGCTGATTGTAACACCTTCAGGGGCGCGAACCGGTCTAAGCGGCGGTGCGCTGGCAAACCTCGGCGGAGTTCTTTTGAGCCTGGAACGCATGAACAAGATCGTTCAAATCGATCAGAAAAACCACCAGGTGACCACCGAACCGGGAGTTGTAACCGAGGAGCTTCAAAATGCAGTAAAGGCCGTTGGTTTGTTCTATCCTCCCGACCCCGCTTCCAAAGGTTCTTGTTTTATTGGTGGTAATATTGCTGAGAATTCCGGCGGACCCAAAGCGGTCAAATACGGGGTCACCAAAGATTGGGTACTGAACCTGGAAGTTGTTCTCCCGAACGGTGATATTCTTTGGACCGGGGCAAATGTCATTAAGAATGCAACCGGTTATAACCTGACCCAGCTGATCATCGGAAGTGAAGGAACGCTGGCAGTTGTGACGAAGATCGTTCTCCGCTTAATCCCTCATCCTACGCATGATTTGCTGTTACTGATTCCTTTCAGAAGTGGTATTGAGGCATGTGAAGCAGTCGGTAAGATTTTCATGGCCGGAATCATTCCAAGCGGATTGGAATACATGGACCGGGATGCCATCTTATTTACAAGTCCGTATGTAGATGATGCCCCAAATTTACTCAAGGATGACCAGGATGCACATTTACTGATCGAATTAGACGGATTCAATTTAGAAGTTTTAATGCAGGAATGTGAAAAGATCATGGAGCTTGTAGAGCAGTTCGACATTGATGAAATACTTTTTGCGGAAACGGAGGCTCAAAAAGAAAGTCTCTGGCGCTTGAGAAGAAAGATCGGAGAATCTGTAAAAACGCATTCCATTTATAAAGAGGAAGATACAGTGGTCCCAAGAAATGAATTACCGAAGCTGCTTAAGAAAGTCAAAGAACTGGAGCAGAAATACGGTTTCAAATCGGTTTGTTATGGGCATGCCGGAGACGGAAATCTGCATGTAAACATTATCAAAGATAACCTGGATGATGACACCTGGAACAATCAGCTTCCTCATGCTATACGCGAACTATTCGCAGAAGTAGTCCGTTTGGGCGGTACCATTTCCGGGGAACACGGGATCGGTTTGGTGCAGACTCCATATATGGATTTGGCTTTCAGTGAAATCGGGCTTGACCTGATGCGCTCGATCAAACAAGTCTTTGATCCGAAGAATTTATTGAACCCCGGAAAAGTAATACCAGCAAAGAGATGAATCGCGTAGACCGTTTATTTGGCATCGTTACCCTGCTTCAATCCCGTAAGTTTGTCAGCGCCGAACGCATTTCTGAGAAATTCGAGATTAGTGTGCGTACCGTTTACAGAGATATCAAAGCGATTGGTGAAGCTGGAATTCCGGTTAGCTTCGAGCCGAACAAAGGTTATTTCATCATACCGGGTTACTTTACTCCACCGGTTTCATTTACACTGGAAGAAGCTAATGCATTATTATTGTCCCAATCTTTGATTGGAGGCTTCGGAGACCGATCGATACAGGCAACATTCGACAATGCAATTACAAAGATCCGGTCAGTTCTAAAGCAAGTTGATAAAGAAAAAATAGCTATACTGGATGAAAGTATTAAATTACAGCTTCCGGAGAGGCTTACTTTCGAATTTGAATACCTGGCACAAATCCAGCATGCAATAACCGAACAAACCCAAATTAAAATCACTTATCAGAGTTTAAAAGATGAACGGCTGGAAAGGACTATTGAACCGATCGGCTTGGTTTTCTATGCTTTTTCATGGCATTTGATAGGCTATTGTCAATTGCGTAAGGATTACCGGGATTTCAAAGTTGAACGCATAAAAGCACTCCGCAAAACCACATCTCCTTTTGAAGTAAGTGATCATATTCCTCTCAGCGCTTATAAACTTCCGGTGAACTATTAGTTCAAGGGTTGAAAAAGTTCAAAGAGTTTAAACGTTCAATTTGAACATTATTTAATCTTTTGCATTTTTATTTTGAATTGAAAAACAGACTGCCATAGGGTTGTCAGTGGCCTGCCTTTTCTTTGTATAAAAATTAGAAATCATGACAAGAAAAAAGCAATTACAAGCGCAATTAGCTGCTGAAGCAGCAACTACCCGAAAATTCATTGAGGCATTCCCTTTTGACAAAAAAGATTACCAGGTACATGAAAAGAGCATGAAAATCGGTGATATCCTCTTACATGTTATCGATCTGCCTCTTTGGGCAGAAATGGCGGTAACAACCGATGAATTGGATTTTGAAAAAACTCCTTACAATCCCAAGCAATTGAATTCGGTTGAAGAAGCAATGACTTACTTCAATGAGTGCGTGTCAAAAGGGATGAATGCTCTGGAGAATGCCAATGATTCTGTATTTGATGAAAGATGGGTTCTTCGAAATGGAGATCAGATTTATTCGGATAGTACAAAAGAAGAAATCGTGCGAGTGGCTCATAATCAAACTATACATCACCGGGCGCAATTGGGTGTCAATTACAGGATGCTGAACATTCCTGTACCTCAGAGTTACGGACCGACAGCTGACTACCCTGAATTCCAGTCATAACTCTCAAGATGTTGGATTAACCAATGCTATTGAACCAATAGAGGCGCGATTAATCGCGCCTCTATTGGTTTTTATTATTTCTTAGCCAGAACTTACCTCAACATATTGACATGACCTTCGGCCTCGCGGGATTTTTTGTCACCACCGCCTTTAGCAACAATTGTCCAGGTATAAACCCCTTCTTTTACCGGTACTTCATGGTAGGTTCCATCCCATCCGAATTCTACGTCATGTGATTCGAACATAACTTCTCCCCATCTGTTATAAACTTTGAAAGTATAATCATCCAGAACCATTCCCGGAGGAATAACCGGTTTGAAGATATTGTTGAACTCATCTCCGTCCGGAGTAAATGTATTCGGTACGAATATCAGGAATTCTTCAATAAATACGATTGGTTTACAAATCTCATTTCTACATCCTTCCGGTGAAGTAACCATCAAACAAACTTGCTGACTTCCGGCTTCAATATCTCCGTAATTAACGGTTGGGTCCTCCAGTGTTGAAGTTCCATAAGCTCCGAAATCCCATTCATAAGCGGCTGCATTCTCTGAGTTATCATAAAAATGAACCGTTGAATTGATGGTTGTCGGCTGAACCGGTGACCAGGTGAAATCCGCAATAGGATCAGGTACGACACATACGACATTCTGCATAGTTGTATCCGTTACACAGCCTTCAGCAGTAGTGATCTGCACACTCACATCGTAACATCCGACAGGAATATATTCATGTGATACAGTTGTACCTGTTCCCGTAGCTCCATCACCGAAAGTCCACTGAGCGCTTGTTACCAAACCAGCTGTTGCGTTAGGGAAGCTAAATCCAGTCGTAAGCGGAGAACATCCGGATGCAGGGTCTACCACGAATTCAGGACTAGGCAATGCGTAAACCTGAACTGTTACCGGCAATGTATCGTATCTGTAACACTCGTCATGGGCAACCATCAATACCGTTTCTGATCCATTCGGAATATAGGTATAAGATGTCCCGGTTGACAAAGTATCATGTGTTATTTCTGTCAACCATTCGTAGGTATAACCAGGCAAACCATCTACTCCGGAACCAGTCATTGTAACCGGTTGTCCCGGACAAGCTGATACTGGAGTTGTTACAGAAGCAACAAACGGTGGTCTTACAGTCACATCAGCACTTTGAGCATTCGATACGCACCCGTTCTGATCATAAACCGTACATGTAAACGTTGCCGGAGCAGTTAAGTTCACATTCAGGTATTGAGTTGTATCACCTGTATTCCATACAAAGTAGTAAGGAGCTGTTCCACCTGTTGCACTTCCTGATAACGTACCGTAACCATCGTAACAGATCAGTAATCCGTCTTCCGGAATAGCTCCCTGAACCAATGGCTGAGGCTGTCCAACTGTAATTGTACCTGATTGTGTACATCCTGCCGCATCCTGGATCTGGATAGTATAAGTGTTTGCACAAAGGCCATTGAATGTATTTGACGGTTGGAAAGTCGCTCCGTTGTCAACACTATATCCCGTTGCAAGATTTGAATTAATCGTAATTGTACCATTGCAGTCTCCATCACACAATGCATCAGTTGCACTTGTACTGGTAATCACTAATAACGGTGGCTCCGAGATATTAAAACTCTGAACAGCCGTACACAAGTTATCATCTGTAACTGTTAAACTGTAAGAAGCTGCACATAACCCATTCGTCGTGTTCGAACCGGTTGCCCCATTCGACCAGGAATAGTTGTATGGTGCTGTACCACCTGCAATTGTAGCGGTTGCATCCCCATCACATACCCCAAAACAGCTCGCATCATTCGTTGCAATATTCTGAACAACTAATTGAGCCGGTTCGGTTACTATGATGTTCGTATTCACCAAACAGCCATTTGCATCCTGAACCACCGTGTTGTAAGTACCCGCGCTCAGGAACTGGACATTTGTCTGGGTAGAAAATGACGCCCCATTATCTGTACTATAACTGTAAGGTGCTGTTCCGCCGGATGCATTGAAAGTAATCTCTCCGGTGTTGTTGTTGAAACATGTCAGTGCCGTTGGAGTAACGATAGCTGTAAGTGGTGCCGGTTCTGTTACCGTAACTGGATCTGTATCCGTACAACCGTTTGCATCCGTAATCGTTAAGGTGTAAGTGCCTGCACAAATATTCGTAATCAGCGATCCTGCCTGAGGCGTTCCGATTGAATAACTGATCGCTCCCGTTCCGCCGGATACCGTCACCTGAAGCTGACCGTCACATGCCGCGTTACATGTCACATTCTGAACTGCAGCTCCGATGATAATCGGTGATGCCTGGTTCGAAATCGAAACGGATGTACTTGCCAGACAGTTGTTAGCATCCTGGATAAATACATCGTAAGCTCCTGCAGGTAAACCCGTATAAGTAGCTATTCCGCTGTAAGTGGCTCCGTTGTCGATACTGTAAGTATATGCTCCGGTTCCGCCTGATCCCGTGATCACGATCTGACCGTTAGAAGCTGCACAGGTCTCATCCGTTGGTACTGCATTCAATGTAACCTGGCTTGGCTGGCCGATAACCTGAACTGCGGTGATGAAACAACCATTGTCATCCTTAACCTGAAGGTCTATATTACCGGCACACAAGCCCTGAAGGGTCGGTGATACATAATAGTTCAACCCGTTGTCAGGACTGTAGACATAGGGTGCAGTCCCGCCTGATGCTGCAACAACGATTTCTCCGTCACAAGCATCAAAACACTGCGCATTGGCCGGTGTATAGGTTGCTGTCAGCTGTGATGGCTCGTTTACCGTTGCTGTGCCTGTAATCTGGCATCCGGCTGCATCCTGGGTAATTAAGTCGTAAGTTCCTGCATCCAGGTTAAAGAATGATTCAATTGGAGAGAAGGTCGCCCCATTGTCAATACTGTACTGGTAAGCTCCTGTTCCTCCGGTAGCTCCGATCTGGATACCTCCCGATGCGTCATTAAAACAAGCCAGATCAAAGATCGTTGTTGCCATTGCCAATGCAGGAGCCTGGGTAAGTGTAACTGTTGCATTTACCATACATCCGTTCACATCCGTTACAGCCAATTCATAAGTACCCGCTGCAAGTCCTGTAAAGGTTGTTCCTGTTTGGAAAGTGGCCCCGTTATCAATACTGTATTGGTACGCACCCGTTCCCCCGGTTACATTGATAAACTCTATTTCTCCGCTGTTCCCGCCGTTACAGCTGATATTGGTAAGATCGGTATCAAACTGGATCTCGGCCGGTTCATCGGTTATGAATGGGATTGTAAAAACACAGTTACCTGCATCTGAAATTGTTACTACGTGGGAACCAAATGCAAGGCTCGGGAAGAATCCGCTGAACTGTGTTGCTCCTGAGTTGTCTAATTCATAGGTAATCGGAAGCGCTCCGCTTACGTTTGTTACCTCGATAGTTCCATCCGGTACACCAAAACAGTTCGCATCAGTCTGGATTAAGACAATACCCTGCATCTCAATATCATTGATCCCGAAGAATACTGACTCGGAACACCCAAGGGCATCGACTGCTGTGATCTCATAAGCACCTCCGTAAAGGTTGGTCCAAGTACCATTCGACTGGAAAGGACCGCCGTCCATTGAGTAAGTGAAAGGACCGTTGGTTCCGTTAGCTACTACTGTAATTTCCCCGTTGTTAAATCCACAGTTGGATTCTACCACAACTGTTGTATCAATTCCGAATCCCGGAGGATCCACCAGGTTTTGTACCGAAGTAAACTGGCATCCTTGGGCATCCTGGATAAGGATCGTGTTATTTCCTCCGCACGCTCCTGTAATTGTATTTCCAGGCTGCAAAGCACCGCCGTTCAATGAGTATTGGTATAAAGGTGTTCCGCCTGATGCTGTGACGGTAATCGTACCATCGCAGGCTCCGTTACAGATCGGATCGGTTTTAACAAAAGTTGCTGATACCGGTGCCGGCTGTGTGATTGTAACATCCGAGTTGGTCAAACACCCGTTGGCATCTTTCACCACCACGTTAATAACTCCTGCACACAAACCTGTTATTGGGTTGGCAAGCGCATAAGTAATCCCGTTATTGGATGAATACTGGTAAGGTGCTGTTCCTCCTGATGCTGTGATCTGGATTTGCCCGTCACATACTCCGTTACACGAAGCGGCTGTAGCTGTTGTTGTAAAAGTCAGCTGAGGAGGGCTTGTAATGGTAATGGTAACCGTTCCCGAACAGCCGTTAGCATCCGTAACTGTTCCGGTATAAGTACCTGCTGTAAGGTTCGTAAATGTATTTGAGGCCTGGGCTGGTCCGCCGTTTAAGGAATAAGTAAACGGTGATGAACCTCCTGCAACACCGATAATCACAGATCCGTTCACACCACCGAAACAACTTACATTGTTCTGGCTCTGGATCGAGGCAACAGGTGAGTTCGAAGAAGTGATCGTAATGGATAAGTTCTTGGTACAACCGTTGTTGTCCGTAACTACAACGTTATGCGTTCCCGCTGTCAATCCGTTGAAAGTAGCACCTGCCTGGCTGGCTCCTCCATCAATAGTATAAGTATATGGTGCTGTACCTCCGGTTGGTGCAACCGTTACAGATCCGTTATTTGCTCCACAGGTTGCCGGAGTAATAGCACTCTGTGTTAGGTTCAATACTGCAGGCTGGGTAATATTCTGGTTCAGGAGAATCGTACAGTTGTTCGCATCTCTGATAGTCACTGCATACGTTCCGTTACATAATCCCGTAAAGGTATTGGAAGCCTGGAAAGGACCGCCATTAATGCTGTACTGATAAGGCGGTGTACCGCCCGATGCCGCTACCGTGATTGTTCCGTTGCAGGCACCGTTACAAGTAACATTGACTGGTGTCAGTGTACCGCTTAAAGCAGCAGGCTGGGTAATCACAACGTTTGCTGTGGCAACACAGCCCGAGTTGTCGGTCATCGTAACTGTATAAGAACCGGCCCCAAGGCTGGATGCCGTTTGGGAAGTTTGCCCGCCTGTCCAGGAATAACTAAACGGTGCTAAACCTGTTGGTGTAGCGGTGGCTGAACCGGTGGTTGCTCCGTTACAGGCAACGTTGGATCCTGCAGCTGTAACACTACAACAAACGGGTCCAGGTGCAATCGTAAACGTTCCACTGGCTGTACAGCCATTTGCACCGGTGACTGTATAACTATAATTTCCATCGGGCAAATTCGTAAAATTGGCGGTAGCGCCCGCAGTATTTGCTTCGACGACAGACCCGGTTGCGGGTCCGGATATATTGACGGTATAAGGCCCGGCACCGGCCGGGTTATTAATAATTACAGAACCATTATTATAGTTTGCACATGATTCGGCAGTTGGTGTAACAGTCGGTGGAGTTAAATTCGAGAAGTTAACCGTTACAGCATCATTTGCCGTAACAGTAGTTCCGTCACATCGATTATAAGTAACTACTGAAGTATAAGTTGTTGTTCCTGTCGGACAAACGTTGATGGTATTTCCTGTACCGATTTGAGTTGCCCCCTGGAACCAGGCCACCGAGTAATTAGGTGTCCCTGTAGGGGTAAATCTCCATCCTTCAGGAGTTGACACGGTCCAGTTTGCACCTGCATTTCTACCTGGCGCAGCAATTCCCGCAGTACCTGCAGGGTTTTGAATACCAATAATTGCCCGACCACCATTCCAGCCAGTACAAATATCTTTCTCCTGAACATAAATATCGATCACATTCGTAGTTTCATACAATACCATCATCGTTGTTGAAAACTGGCTGGTATTACAACTGCCTGAGAAATGAGGAAGATTATTAAAAGCTACCGCAAAAATTCGACATGGAGCTGTTCCTAATAAGTACCATTTCACAGTTCCTCCATATGATGGATCGATATCATGGTAAACTCCAAAAACATCACCGGCGGCACTTAAAGCTGTACTTGGGCAGCTTGCAGTAAATGACCAAGGGTTAAAGGATCCTCCTGCCGTACCTCCACCGAATTGAATGGTACCATTCGAACCAACATTAATTGTCGTATAGTTCGTTCCATAGTAACAAAAGTTAAACGGTAAAGAAATCGGGTTTGACCAAACGTCATCCGTTCCAACCGAAACAGCTGTTCCCCCCGCTTGATTATAAGCAATTGGCGGTGTATGAGGAATGGAACTTACCGAATAGGTTGTTGTTGCACCCGTAGCAAATGGAGTTGCAGTTAAGTTCGTACATGGTGTAGAACAAGGAAGTGTTTGATCAGGACCAGCATTGATTGCCGGACATCCCGGAAATTGAGCAATGGATACTGTTGAAAACCCCAAAGTGAACAATAACAGCAGTAAACTGCAGATTGATCTGAAAGTAGTAGTTCTTTTCATAGTTATAGAGTTCTAGTTCAATGTATTGACTGTAGTTTTCATAAAGGGTTGCCTTAAGTTGTTAATTATTTATATAATTTCAAGCTGAGGCTCTACAATTATATAAATAATTGTTGGATTTCATAACTAAATACGACACGAATATTCATTAGGATTTAAACGCATAAAAAAAGGCGTTTTAGAACTTTCTAAAACGCCTCTTAATTAGTTAATTATATTTTACTAAATCCTTTTACCAAAATGAGTATCGCAAGCAAAATACCTTTTGGAACTTCTATCTCAGCATATTTACATGGCCTTCGAACTTGCGCATCTTTTTATCATCTCCGCCTTTAGCAACAATTGTCCAGGTATAAACCCCTTCTTTTACCAAAGCATCATGGTATGTACCATCCCATCCGAATTGTATATCGTGTGATTCGAATAATACTTCACCCCATCTGTTATAGATTATAAAAGTATAGTCATCCAGAACCATTCCAGTGGGAATAACCGGTTTGAAGATATTGTTGAACTCATCTCCGTCCGGAGTAAATGTATTCGGTACGAATATCAGGAATTCTTCAATAAATACGATTGGTTTACAAATCTCATTTACACATCCTTCCGGTGAAGTAACCATCAAACAAACCTGGTAGCTGCCTGCTTCAACATCACCGTAGCTCACTATTGGATTTTCAAGCGTTGAAGACCCGTAAGCTCCGAAATCCCACTCATATTCGGACGCATTCTCCGAATTATCATAAAAGTGTACCGTAGAACTAACTGTTGTAGGCGGTACCGGCGACCAGGTAAAGTCCGCAATAGGATCCGGGAACACGCAAGCTACATTAAGCATTGTTGTATCAACTGTACATCCATCAATAGTTGTGATTTCAACTGACACATCATAGCACCCAACAGAATCATATGTATGAAAAATCGAAGCTGATGTTCCACTTTCGGTTGAACCATCACCGAAGTCCCAATTTGCCCCCGCTATCAAACCGGCGGAACCTTGCTGAAAGCTGAATTCAACAGGTAAAGGAGAACATCCTGATGCAGGATCTAATGTAAACACTGCATTCGGTAACGGCAGCACATTTACAACTGCGGTTAATGTATCATAAGTAAAACATTCGTCATGAGCCACCAAAATAAGTGTATCAGTTCCTGAAGGTGCGAACGTATATGTTTCCCCCAAATCGATAGGTGTAAAATCCGGAGACGAGAACCATTGATAAACGTAAGGGAATCCTCCTGCTCCCGGTAAACCATCCGAACCTGAAGCTGTAAAAGTAATTGTGTCACCCGGACAAACAGTCAGAGGCGTTGTTACTGAGGCGGAAAACAATGGTATAATTCCCACATCAGCGCTCATTACGTTTGCAGCTACACATCCATTCTGATCATAAACGGTACATGTAAATGTTGCCGGAGCAGTTAAGTTCACATTCAGGTATTGAGTTGTATCACCTGTATTCCATACAAAGTAGTAAGGTGCTGTTCCTCCCGTTGCATTAGCTGAAATAGTCCCGTTACCGTTATAACAAATCAGTAATCCGTCTTCCGGAATAGCTCCCTGAACCAATGGTTGCGGCTCACCTATTGTTACTGTCCCTGACTGGGAACAACCGGCCGCATCTTGTACCTGGACATTGTATGTACCGGCACAAAGGCCATTGAATGTATTTGATGGCTGGAAAGTCACCCCATTATCGATACTGTAACTAACCGCAAACGGAGAATTAATTGTGGCAATACCATCGCAACTCGTGTTACACAAAGCATCAGTAACATCAGTACTTGTAATCACCAATAATGGCGGTTCTGTGATACTAAAATTTTGAATAGCTGTACATCCGTTCGCATCTTCAACCGTAACATCGTAGGAACCTACACATAATCCATTCGTTGTATTTTGCCCAGCAGTTCCATTCGACCAGGTATAATCATAAGGAATTGTACCTCCTCCCGCAGTTGCAGTTGCATCTCCATCACACAATCCAAAACAGCTCGCATCATTCGTTGCAATATTCTGAACAACTAATTGAGCCGGTTCGGTTACTGTAATTATTGTATTTATTATACATCCATGAGCATCTTGCACAACTGTATTGTAATTACCTGCATTCAACAGCTGAACGTTAGTTTGGTTATTGAACGACGCCCCATTATCTGTACTATAACTGTAAGGTGCTGTTCCGCCGGATGCATTGAAAGTAATCTCTCCGGTGTTGTTGTTGAAACATGTCAGTGCCGTTGGAGTAACGATAGCTGTAAGTGGTGCCGGTTCTGTTACCGTAACTGGATCTGTATCCGTACAACCGTTTGCATCCGTAATCGTTAAGGTGTAAGTGCCTGCACAAATATTCGTAATCAGCGATCCTGCCTGAGGCGTTCCGATTGAATAACTGATCGCTCCCGTTCCGCCGGATACCGTCACCTGAAGCTGACCGTCACATGCCGCGTTACATGTCACATTCTGAACTGCAGCTCCGATGATAATCGGTGATGCCTGGTTCGAAATCGAAACGGATGTACTTGCCAGACAGTTGTTAGCATCCTGGATAAATACATCGTAAGCTCCTGCAGGTAAACCCGTATAAGTAGCTATTCCGCTGTAAGTGGCTCCGTTGTCGATACTGTAAGTATATGCTCCGGTTCCGCCTGATCCCGTGATCACGATCTGACCGTTAGAAGCTGCACAGGTCTCATCCGTTGGTACTGCATTCAATGTAACCTGGCTTGGCTGGCCGATAACCTGAACTGCGGTGATGAAACAACCATTGTCATCCTTAACCTGAAGGTCTATATTACCGGCACACAAGCCCTGAAGGGTCGGTGATACATAATAGTTCAACCCGTTGTCAGGACTGTAGACATAGGGTGCAGTCCCGCCTGATGCTGCAACAACGATTTCTCCGTCACAAGCATCAAAACACTGCGCATTGGCCGGTGTATAGGTTGCTGTCAGCTGTGATGGCTCGTTTACCGTTGCTGTGCCTGTAATCTGGCATCCGGCTGCATCCTGGGTAATTAAGTCGTAAGTTCCTGCATCCAGGTTAAAGAATGATTCAATTGGAGAGAAGGTCGCCCCATTGTCAATACTGTACTGGTAAGCTCCTGTTCCTCCGGTAGCTCCGATCTGGATACCTCCCGATGCGTCATTAAAACAAGCCAGATCAAAGATCGTTGTTGCCATTGCCAATGCAGGAGCCTGGGTAAGTGTAACTGTTGCATTTACCATACATCCGTTCACATCCGTTACAGCCAATTCATAAGTACCCGCTGCAAGTCCTGTAAAGGTTGTTCCTGTTTGGAAAGTGGCCCCGTTATCAATACTGTATTGGTACGCACCCGTTCCCCCGGTTACATTGATAAACTCTATTTCTCCGCTGTTCCCGCCGTTACAGCTGATATTGGTAAGATCGGTATCAAACTGGATCTCGGCCGGTTCATCGGTTATGAATGGGATTGTAAAAACACAGTTACCTGCATCTGAAATTGTTACTACGTGGGAACCAAATGCAAGGCTCGGGAAGAATCCGCTGAACTGTGTTGCTCCTGAGTTGTCTAATTCATAGGTAATCGGAAGCGCTCCGCTTACGTTTGTTACCTCGATAGTTCCATCCGGTACACCAAAACAGTTCGCATCAGTCTGGATTAAGACAATACCCTGCATCTCAATATCATTGATCCCGAAGAATACTGACTCGGAACACCCAAGGGCATCGACTGCTGTGATCTCATAAGCACCTCCGTAAAGGTTGGTCCAAGTACCATTCGACTGGAAAGGACCGCCGTCCATTGAGTAAGTGAAAGGACCGTTGGTTCCGTTAGCTACTACTGTAATTTCCCCGTTGTTAAATCCACAGTTGGATTCTACCACAACTGTTGTATCAATTCCGAATCCCGGAGGATCCACCAGGTTTTGTACCGAAGTAAACTGGCATCCTTGGGCATCCTGGATAAGGATCGTGTTATTTCCTCCGCACGCTCCTGTAATTGTATTTCCAGGCTGCAAAGCACCGCCGTTCAATGAGTATTGGTATAAAGGTGTTCCGCCTGATGCTGTGACGGTAATCGTACCATCGCAGGCTCCGTTACAGATCGGATCGGTTTTAACAAAAGTTGCTGATACCGGTGCCGGCTGTGTGATTGTAACATCCGAGTTGGTCAAACACCCGTTGGCATCTTTCACCACCACGTTAATAACTCCTGCACACAAACCTGTTATTGGGTTGGCAAGCGCATAAGTAATCCCGTTATTGGATGAATACTGGTAAGGTGCTGTTCCTCCTGATGCTGTGATCTGGATTTGCCCGTCACATACTCCGTTACACGAAGCGGCTGTAGCTGTTGTTGTAAAAGTCAGCTGAGGAGGGCTTGTAATGGTAATGGTAACCGTTCCCGAACAGCCGTTAGCATCCGTAACTGTTCCGGTATAAGTACCTGCTGTAAGGTTCGTAAATGTATTTGAGGCCTGGGCTGGTCCGCCGTTTAAGGAATAAGTAAACGGTGATGAACCTCCTGCAACACCGATAATCACAGATCCGTTCACACCACCGAAACAACTTACATTGTTCTGGCTCTGGATCGAGGCAACAGGTGAGTTCGAAGAAGTGATCGTAATGGATAAGTTCTTGGTACAACCGTTGTTGTCCGTAACTACAACGTTATGCGTTCCCGCTGTCAATCCGTTGAAAGTAGCACCTGCCTGGCTGGCTCCTCCATCAATAGTATAAGTATATGGTGCTGTACCTCCGGTTGGTGCAACCGTTACAGATCCGTTATTTGCTCCACAGGTTGCCGGAGTAATAGCACTCTGTGTTAGGTTCAATACTGCAGGCTGGGTAATATTCTGGTTCAGGAGAATCGTACAGTTGTTCGCATCTCTGATAGTCACTGCATACGTTCCGTTACATAATCCCGTAAAGGTATTGGAAGCCTGGAAAGGACCGCCATTAATGCTGTACTGATAAGGCGGTGTACCGCCCGATGCCGCTACCGTGATTGTTCCGTTGCAGGCACCGTTACAAGTAACATTGACTGGTGTCAGTGTACCGCTTAAAGCAGCAGGCTGGGTAATCACAACGTTTGCTGTGGCAACACAGCCCGAGTTGTCGGTCATTGTAACTGTATAAGAACCGGCCCCAAGGCTGGATGCCGTTTGGGAAGTTTGTCCGCCTGTCCAGGAATAACTAAACGGTGCTAAACCTGTTGGTGTAGCGGTGGCTGAACCGGTGGTTGTACCTCCACAAATTACATTTGACGCAGCAACAGTTACTCCACAACACACAGGTCCAACTCCAATAGTAAAGGTACCTGTTCTTGTACATCCGTTTGCACCGGTGACGATATAATTGTAATTACCATCAGGAAGATTTGTAAAATTGGCCGTAGCGCCGGCAGTATTTGCTTCGACGACAGATCCGGTTGCCGGTCCTGAAATACTTACCGTATACGGCCCATTACCTGCGGGGTTGTTGATAATTACAGAACCATTATTATAATTTGCGCATGATTCGGCAGTTGGTGTCACTGTTGGAGCTGCTAGTGTTCCGTTTGTAACAATTACCTGATCTGTTGCCGTATTTCCACATTGATCGGTTGCTGTAACCGTATACGTTGTAGTAGTAGCTGGGGCAACTGTTACAGGGGTCCCTGTTCCTGCTCCATTATTCCAGGTAAGGGTTACAGTACCTGTTCCACCTGAGGATGTTGCCGAAATCGGTACACTTCCACCGGCTGTACATATCAATGCATCTGCACTGGCAACGGTTGTCAATGGATTGCCATCAATAATATTTACAATTGCTGCACCGGGAATACATACCGTTTCCGGATAATTACAGATCAATGTTTCTGTTCCTTCAGCAATACCATCCAGGGTAACATTCACAGGGATTGTAACAGAAGTCTGGCCGGCAGGAATAGTTATCGTAGTCGGTAATGCTGCGTAGTCAACCCCCGAAGTTGCGGTACCTGTCCATGTCACATTGAAAGAAAAGTTTGCTGCCTGTGCTGCAGGTATTGAGAAAGTCATTGTATTGTTATTACAACCTTCCGGAAAAATACCTGGTCCTGCTCCACTTGATGTAACAGATGAAACAGGCGGATTACCTACAGCAAATAATCCGTTTTCCTGAATAAATACCCAGGAATCATAAACTTGGTCGCCCCCGTCTGCAATCATCAAACGAATATGGTAGGTTTGACAAGCTTGCACAGCACGCGAAGCTGTTAATTGAACAGTATAACCATCCATAACGTTATTGTTGTTCAATGTTTCATTATTCCGATAAGAACCTGTATTTGTAAAACTATTGATATTATCAATTGTAACGGGGGTTGTTGGAGGAAGTACTGCAATGTTTGTCGGTGTACCAATTCCCGGACCGCTGATGAAAAATGCGAAAGCATCGTTATACCCCGAATTAACGAATTCGTTGTATTCTTCCGATCCAAACACATAGTTTACACTGATATTATTCGTTATAGGAATAAAGTCGAACTCCAAAATAATACCATCTCTGGCAGTGGCACCTGCAATGGTATTTAATTCAGCAATAGTTATTCCATTATTATCAGAAGACACAAAAGTTCCGGGACCTCCCTGAAGTGCATTTGCAGTATTCACATACCCGGTACTCATTACGATACCGGAATTCATCGATGCACCGATACCAGCAGATGTACCGCCTCCAAACTGAGCAATAGCTCCGACGTCACCGGTAAGAGTCACATTTGAAAATGTAATTCCCGGACCACAAATTGCTGCTACATAAGCATTTGCAGTAGATTGGGTTAATGTTATTTGTCCATACGTGGTAAAATGTCCAAATAAAACCGCGAGTAAGCATGCAAAAACAATGCTAACTGATTTAAAAGCAGTAGATATCTTCATAGTCATGGGTGTTTTTTGGTATAAATTAGAACATGCTGTTCTTGCCGTAATCTAATCCTTATTTACTAATTAATTTTTCAAATAATTTAAAATCCAAACTTTCTGTTTCTTCTTTGCTTTGTAGTCATTAAAGGTCTTCGAAGCCAATTCCTGATCCAATGAATACAAGATAACCACATAGTAGTAATTATTTGACTCATTAATAACCAGGTATGACCCAGGATATTCACTCAGGTTTTTGGAAAGCATCTGATCCGCATTCTGCCTGTTCGAAAACACTCCCGTAATAACATAGAATCCATCCGGAGACTGGCTCTTATCCAGATTCACGAAGCTATACCCTTTTGCAACCGGAATGACTTCAGGAGTGGTAACAACCTTCGGTTTTACGGTATCAACAGGAACAGGCTTTTCGACCTTAGCCAAATTTGCCAAAGAATCCTTCTCTCTTTGCAAACGGTCCTTCTCAGCTCGTTCTTCCAATAAACGTTTCAACTGATTTTCCAGGTCATCCTTTAATCTTTGAACCGAATCACGCTGTTTTGCTGCCAAATCATCGGTTACACGAACTTCTTTTTCTACTACCTGAATTTCTTTCTCTCGCTTTCCTTTAAAGGAAAACCCTAAGAATAATTCGTGGTTCATTCCCGTATTGTATGTCTTGATAGAACCGATCAATAATTCATAGCTGTAACCCACTCTCAGGAAATCAAAAACACGGACCCCTGCATTAAATTGAACTGCGTAATCCGATTTATAGGTCGCAGAAGCCCAGATCACATCATTATACATTGCCATTACCGTTCCGTCGTATTGAAAAGGAACGTTCGGCATGTATCTCGCAACAGCATTCGGACGAATAATGAATTTTTCAGTTACGTGGAAATCATATTCCAACGACATCATATAGTGTCTTTCCAACTGGTAATATCCACGGCTTTTTTCGCGGGCATATTTGACTTTTCCACCGATAATCTGAGGAACAGAAATACCAATTCTCAAATCTTTCCAGTTATACATCAACCCAACATTCATATCGAAAGTAGGTGCTGTCGGTCTCAATCCCGTTAAATAAGGATCATCAATATCCTCGGCATTTATTTGGTTATAATCAATGCGATTATCCAATACACCGGCGGAAACTCCGAAACGGATATTGTTATTTTCATTGATTTTCAATTTATAGCTGTAATTCAGGCTAGACATTAACTGCTGCTGAATTCCCTGGTTCTGATGCGCAACGATTAGTCCCAATCCCATATTTCCTTTCGCTATGGGGCCTTCAACTGTAAGGTAATTATTTACTGCTGTAGAACCAAAAGATGAATAACGCTGATTGCGAACGAAACTCGCATTGACATAATCACTTGCCCCTGTGGAAGCCGGATTATAGACAAATGGATTTATCAGGTAATGATTGTAGAACGGAACTTGTTGTCCATATATACTTCCCCAGCAAAAACAAAGACAAAGTAGTAGTAGTAGTTTATTCATTTCCTAATAATGTAATTGTTCCTTTATATTCTTCTTCTGTTCCACCCTTCATAACAACATAGTAATAGGTTCCATTTGGCAATTTAGAACCGTTAAAACTACCATTCCAGTCGTTCTTGTAATCTTCGCTCTCATAAAGAATTTTACCATATTGGTTAAACACTTTAACAGTCGTCATCGGGAAAAATTCAACCCCCGTAATATTCCAGGTATCATTCACATTATCATTATTCATGGTAATGACATTGCGAATATTAAACTGGATCGGGTCCATAACAGTGATTAGAACGGAGTCTCCTCCGAAACACCCATTTGCATCAATTACATAGTATGAGTAGGTCGTTGTTATAGACGGTGTTGCAACAGGATTTGCACTTGCAGAGTCTGAAAGTGTTGCTCCCGGCATCCAGATACCTGTAACGCCGCCAGAACCATTTAACGTAATTGATTCTCCCAAATAGATGGATGTATCGTTACCCGCATCGGCAACAGGTAAAGGCAGCATGGTTATGGTAACCTGATTGGAAACGGCTGGCGGACAAACGCCATTCAATGCTGTTACCTGGAACAAAACATCTTCTACTATTGAAAAAGTGGTATAATCTATCGTATCGGAATTTGCTATCGTTTGCCACGTTACACCATTGTCTGTCGAGTACTCCCAAAACAAAGAATCTGCAGCCGATCCAACCAGATGCAGGTCTTCAACCTGGTACTCACAAACACTTCCGCTTTGGTTCAAAACTCCAACAACCGGTGCCGAATCTAATTTAATAATGGCTGTATCCGAATAATAATCCGGGCAGAAACCTCCTTCTAACAGAGCACGGTACATAGTTGTTACATTTTGCCCTGTATAATCGTATGAAGTGCTTGCACTACTTGGAATTGGAGTCCAGGTTGTTCCCCCATTCGTTGATAAATCCCAATTCAGAACAGGTGTAGTCATACCCGTCATGTTTAGAATTCCGGCAACAGCCGAAGCACACACGGTATCGGAAGGTCCTATGGTTGGTCGAACAGGTAATGGCTGAACATAAATAATTGCTGTATCCGAAACAACATCCGGACATTGGCCGCCTTCAGTGATCATTCGGTAATAAGTTGTCTGGGTAATGTTGGTATATCCCAAACTGGTCGGATTACTTCCGGTACCTGTCCAGGTTACCCCATTGTCTATCGAATATTCCCAATTCAATATCGGACCGAAAGCACCTGTTGCAGTGATAAAGCCTGTAGCATTGGTAATACACAAAGAATCACTTCCCACAAGTACGGTAGGTGCATAAACCGGATCCACATAGATCATTGCGGTATCGGAGTAAGCATCCGAACAAATTGCTCCATCTACGAGCACACGGTAAATGGTTGTACTGGTAAGTCCGGTGTAATTATAGGTTGTAAGTGTACTTGTAACATTTGTCCAGGTTCCACCTCCGTTCGTAGAGTATTCCCATTGAATCGGAGTTTGGTTATTTCCGGAAAGTGTAAGTACACCGTTAGCCACGTTTTCACACAAAGAATCTGATCCGGAAATGGTTCCTCCAACCGGAGGCGTTTGAACTGACACCGTAGCATAAGCTGAGATTGCATCCGGACAATATCCGCCATCAATCAATACGTGGTACTGCGTATTCTGCGTCACGTTCGTATACGCGTAGGAAGGTGTTGTTACTGCCGGCGCTATCGGTGTCCAGGTTGTTCCACCATTCGTGGAAGATTCCCAACCGGTAATTGTTCCGTAAGACCAACCTGAAAGTGATAGTGTTCCTGCATTTGCCCCTTCGCAAACAGTAATATCCGAAGTTACGGTTCCGGGAACAATCGGACAGTCATTCTGAACAGTCCACAATAAAGTATCATTGAGGTGGTTTACATCACCGGGCCTGGAAACCCAGACTTTCAATATATGCGCACCACAAGCTGACAAATCTGCTTTTTGGGAAAAACTAAAATTCCAGGAAGCACCCGCTGTCAAATTGGAAGATAAAGGCTGATTCACAACCGTTCCTCCATCCACACTGTAATATACCTGAATGGTATTGGAGGTCATGGTGGTGGCGGAATTATTGTTAACCAAAACAGTTACCGTCTCTATATTCGACAATGAACAACCGGAATTTGGAGAAAAGTGATTTTGTAACCAAACGTCCTGAGCTCTTGTTATAGAAGAAAATCCGGCAAGTATGGTCAACAAAAATAAGTATCGACGAAACATAGGGTATACGTGTTGATAAGCAGTATTATATTGAATTTTCTAACATTATCCAGATCGAAATTAACAGTTTTTTAAATGTAATCCAAATGCGTAATATGTACATTTACGTCGAAAAAGGGTATTTGGTTTCCAAAAGCCGGATATAATCCAACAAACCCCTTGTTTCAGTGTACATATTATAACTGATGGTCAATGATATATCAAAAATATTTCACAAAGCAAATTCCATTATTGATTTTATTAACAATTTCATTTCACCTGTTTTCACAGCGTGGAGAATTGGATGCTAAATCGTTTTTAGACTCGATTCAGAACAAACAGAACCAGTTATTGGACGTTCGTACTCCGGAAGAGTATAATCTGGGGCATATTGAGGGTGCCTTTCAAGCTGATTGGAACAATTTCGAGCAATTCAAAGAGCGGACAGCTTCACTGGACAAGCACAAACCATTGTATATCTATTGTTTAGCCGGTTCCAGAAGTGCTGCAGCCCAAAAGTGGCTGATCAAAGAGGGCTTTGAAAGGGTGATTAATCTTCGTGGCGGAATAAATGCCTGGAACCTGGAAGATCTTCCTGTTTCCGGCAAAAAGGAAGTTAAAGCGATTCCTCTATCCGAGTTTATGACTTCTCTTCCTAAAGACAAAACGGTACTCGTGGATGTTGGAGCAGAATGGTGTCCGCCCTGCAAAAAGATGAGTCCAATAATTACAGAAATATCAAAAGAATATCCGGTAATTTATGTCGATGGAGGAACTCAAACGCAATTAGCCAAAGACCTTCGTGCAGACGCATTTCCAACATTTATCGTCTATAAAAACGGAATGGAAGCAGGACGTATTACGGGAGTTTGTTCGAAGGAGGACCTGAAGAGTTTACTGGAGTAAAGGGAATTTGTGAATTCTCGTTTTGTTATTTACCAAGCAATCCGATAGCTTCTTCCCTATCTCTCCAAATATCTTCTAAAGTCATTTGAAAAGCAGGATTCCTGGTCAACCACCCCTGTAAATAATGCTTGTGGATCATTATTTTCCAATCAACCACCTGGTTCGGATCAATACGCTGCTCCCGAACAATTTTCGGAGCAATTACTTCCATCCGATTAGAAGCATCTGTATAATCGAATCGTTCTCCCTGAAAACGCAGGTAACAATGACATTCCGGGATATTCGGATAACTTTTATCCGTAAAAAAACCATTTAATCGGGAATGTGTTTCTTCATTCATCAGGAAAATTCCGGCTATCAATTCCACTTCGGGATGTCCGTTTTCTAATGCCAGGGAAGCCAGTAAAGCGTGTTTGGAAGAGCATGTGCCTTTCATTTCTGAAAGTACCAACCCAAAATCTTCGCGATTCGTATTTCTGCCATAAGGAAGCTTAGCAATAAAACCGCAGGCTTCTTTGAAGGATGTCATTTTCAGTTCACGAAAACGTGAAGAATAAATCTGATCGGATGAAAGTTCAAAGTCTAACATTAAATTATGAATTGGGTAATTATCAATTATCAAGCAGGTTCTCTTGATAATTACGTCATTGATCATTCATAATTTTACATCCCCGGCATTCCGCCGCGCATTCCTTTCATTTGCTTCATCATTCCCATCATGTTCTTCGGATTACTCATCATTTTCATCATCTTCTTAGTATCCTCGAACTGTTTCAGCAGTTTATTCACTTCCTGGATATTTGTCCCGGACCCCGCAGCAATACGGTTTTTGCGCTGACCATTCATAATAGAAGGATTTGCACGCTCTTTCGGCGTCATGGAATAAATAATAGCTTCGATATGTTTGAATGCATCGTCCTGGATATCCACATCTTTGACAGCTTTTCCCATTCCGGGGATCATTCCCATCAAGTCTTTTACATTACCCATTTTCTTGATCTGCTGGATTTGACCCAAGAAGTCATTGAAATCAAACTGATCTTTCTGAATGCGTTTCTGAAGTTTGCGAGCCTCTTCTTCGTTGAATTGTTCCTGAGCACGTTCTACCAATGAAACAACGTCACCCATTCCTAAAATCCGATCGGCCATACGCTTTGGATAGAACACATCCAATGCGTCCATCTTCTCGCCTGTTCCTACAAATTTGATCGGTTTATCTACAACGGTTTTGATTGACAATGCTGCTCCCCCACGGGTATCACCATCCAACTTGGTCAAAACTACCCCGTCAAAATTGATGCGGTCGTTAAATGCTTTCGCTGTATTGACTGCATCCTGCCCAGTCATGGAATCCACTACGAACAAAGTTTCCGTTGGCTTGATCGCATCTTTTACACGAGCAATCTCGTCCATCATTGCTTCGTCAATTGCCAAACGCCCGGCAGTATCGACAATCACAACGTTAAAACCTTTACTTCTGGCATGATTGATTGCTTCGGTAGCGATTTTAACCGGATCTTTTTCTTCTTTATTGGAGTAAACCTCGATTCCAAGTTGTTCACCCAGAACATGCAGCTGATCGATAGCAGCAGGACGGTAAACATCACAGGCAACCAACAACGGTTTTTTATTCTTTTTTGTCTTTAGATAGCTGGCCAATTTTCCGGAGAAAGTGGTTTTACCCGACCCCTGAAGACCTGACATCAAAACAATTCCCGGATTTCCCTGGATTTGAATCTCACTTTCGTTACCCCCCATTAATTCTACCAACTCTTCGTGGCAGATCTTCACCATTAACTGGCTCGGGGAAATAGCAGTTAGTACGTTTGCACCCATTGCCTTGTCTTTCACACGAACGGTGAAATCTTTGGCAGTCTTAAAGTTCACATCGGCATCCAATAAGGCTCTGCGAACCTCTTTCAATGTTTCTGCTACGTTAATTTCAGTAATTTGTCCTTGTCCTTTCAGGACTTTAAAGGCGCGTTCAAACTTATCGGTAAGATTATCAAACATGCTATTGAGCGATTTTTTTGGAATACAAAGATAAGACTAATTGAAAATGTAAAATTGAAAATTGAAAAGGAATTACATAATTTATGAAAAGATTCCTTCAAATGAAACCTTTTCAATTGTCCTATTATCAATTTTCCATTCAAAACCGTACCAAAGCACTGTATCCAAGCAATCCAAGTGACTGGGTCATCACTCCGCCAATAAACGTAGAATCATTGATAAATGACAATGATCCTGCCAAACGATAGCTGTTTACGCTTTGCGGGTGGTTTTTCATATTCATATAGGTCAATCGCTTTTTGTTGCTTCCATTTGCATCCATCACCCACCAGTCGGCTCCCTGTAATTGCCCGGGGAAAATATCGCAGTTCGCCCCGGTCATGTACACAATTTTTTGCCCGTTTGGCGTGTAGGTCGGTGACTGAGAAAAGCTTTCTGTTGTCAGTTTCGTAGTATTCCCGCTAGCCAGATCTATGCGGTAAATCGGAGTTGCTATCAGGTTATGTGATTCGAAAGTACTGTAAACCAATATGTCCGTTTTCGAAGGACTGATACTCTCCACTTCTCCTCCGGCCGGTTCATTTCCAGGCTGGTATGTTCGAATATTGGAGAAAACCGGGTTTGGATTCCAACTCACATCTGCAACTTTGAAGACATAAGCACCGGCGGCTAAGTTCAGATCCGGGAAAACCGGCGCCTGAATACGTTCTGTCCAGGTAAACATGGTCCCGTCGTTTGAAATTGCCCCGTGAATGATCCCGTGATTATAATCATTCGGAAAATTAGTCATCTGCCAGGCCTGGCTTCCATCCCGTTTAATGATCCAGAGATCGGTATAAGCTCCGTAGCCGGGTATAGCATCTTCGGGAGTTCGTGTATGACCACTTTCGGCAACATAATCCGTTTTTTCAATATAACAGTACAAATATTGTCCGGTCGGATCCCATTCTTCAGCCCATTGATGCCTGTCAGGATCCCAGCCCGGATATGTCAGCTGTACCTCCCCGCTCCCATCGTAATTGGAAATATAAATCTTGTATGTTCCGTCACCATCCGGTTTATTATAAGCCACACTGTTTGTAGCCTGGTTATAAATTACTCCCATGGCATTTTCCTTATACACTTCCATTGAGGCGTATGTTGTACCGTTGTTTTCCGGGTCAACGGGTTTCTTTTTACAGGAATTGAGAACAAAACCTGTAATTAATAAGGTGTAAAGAATTGCAGTAGTTTTCATAGAACAGGCTTAGAATGAAACGAATATTTTACAAGTAAGGCGTGCGATTAATCGCACGCCTTACTTTAACTATTATTGATTCTTTAACCCCAGCTTCGAATTTTTCCGGCTATACAGGAAATAGATTACCAAGCCCACAGCCAGCCAAATCACAAATGCGATCCAGTTGCGGAGCTCGATCTGGCTCATCATGTACAAACAGGAAAGCAATCCGAGAAGAGGAATCAACGACAAGTTTTTACGGATGGTTACGATGGTAATAAATAAAGTAAACAAAATGAAAATCCAGGTTGGAATCTTATGTGCAAAATGAGAAAAACCACTATTGTATAATCGTTTACCGGTAACACCTATTGGTCTTAATGCATTTTCAATGTCAATCTTAGGCCCCTGGGCATAGTAGTCCTCCAAATCAGAATCCATTAATTTAAATCCTTTTTCATCGTACCCTTCCAGGAAATGGACCAATTGTTCTTTGGTTTCCGTATCTAGTTCGGCAACGGTCTCCGCTCCTGAGGTGCTTTTGATTCCCTTCAGGCATGTTTTCAGGTCGATTTTCGGGGCTTGCTCAAAATAAGCCAATAAATCGGAGCCTAAACGCTCCAATCCTTCTTTGTCAACAGCTGCAACTGTTTTGTTCAGCTGTGCTGACTCAGCTTCCGATAAATCCACTATCAGGTCTTTCGTCTCTTTGAGTTCCGATTCGTTTTTCAGGAAAGCCATGAGCTCACTTTTATATTGAACAAACCCGAAAACAATTCCTCCGACTACCAGGAATGGCAATACATATTTTCCGTTGACATAAGGTGTACGGAACTTCCCTCGCGGAATATCCGTTTTGTTCTGCAGGATCAATACTCCGCCGCAAACCAATACAAAAGCAAATAAAGTACCGATACTGCAAAGGTCCGTAACCATTGTTAAGTTCATGAACAAGGCCGGAACTGCAACTACAAACCCAACAACAACTGTTGCGAATGAAGGCGTTTTGTATTTCGGGTGAACTTTGGAGAATTTCTTAGGCAGCAAACCATCCCTGCTCATTGACATCCAGATACGCGGCTGTCCCATTTGGAAAACCAACAGCACGGAGGCCATCGCAATGACAGCAGAAACAGCAATAATTCCCGACATCCATTTCAGATCGATTTCACGAAAAACGAATGCAAGCGGGTCACCGACACCCAACAGTTTATAATTCACCAATCCGGTCAGGATCAATGAAATGATAACATACAAAATGGTACAAATAATGATTGCCCACATCATTCCACGCGGAAGATCGCGTTGCGGGTTCTCACACTCTTCGGCAGTAGTAGAAATCGCATCAAAACCGATATAGGCAAAGAAAACGGCAGAAACTCCTTTTAAGATACCGGAAACTCCGTTCGGTGCAAATGGGCTCCAGTTTTCAGTATCTACATAAAAGATTCCCACAGCAATTACCAACAGAATTATTGCCAGCTTAATGACTACCATTACGTTGCTGGCATTCCGACTTTCCTTCATTCCCCGATATACCAGCCAGGTAATCAATACAATGATAAACAAAGCCGGCAGGTCAAAAATAATGTGAAAGTTGAAAATCGTGGGGGAAGTTTTCCAGGCGGTATAAGCTGCCTGCAAACCGCTATCCAGGTTCTCAATACTCTTCCCTCCCTGCATCAGGGCATATGCTTCTTCATAGCCGTTATGAGCCGTCAGGTAATCTGTTTGTATCCATTGCGGAAGGTGGATGTTCAGCCCTTCGAGCATCCCCGTAAAATAATCACTCCAACTGATAGCAACGGTGATATTCCCGATGGCATATTCCATGATCAGCGCCCAGCCGATCACCCAGGCAATGATTTCTCCGAAGGCGACATAAGAATAAGTATATGCAGATCCGGCAACCGGTACCATGGATGCAAATTCCGCATAGGCAAAAGCTGCAAATCCACAGGCAACCGCAGTGAAAATGAATAAAAAAATCACTGCCGGACCGCCGTTTGAACTCGCTTCACCAATGGTAGAAAAAATACCGGCCCCAATAATCGCCGCAATTCCAAAAGCCGCCAGATCTCGTACTTTCAAATGTTTTCCAAGTGACTCATGACCGTCAGACTGACCTTGTTGTGTCGATGCCAGAATGTCCTGGACAGTTTTTTTACGGAAGAGGGAATTTTGTTTCATAGTATTTCGCAAGGGAAACAAAAATAAGAAAAAGCTTTAGCTTTTGATACCTGGCAAACGTTAGAGCAGCCAGAATTTATCCAAACTCAACAAAACAAAAACCTTTTCTCTTGTTTTTTACCCTTAGAAGCTTTAGCTTTTGATAACTGGCAAACGTTAGTGCGGCCAGAATTTATCCAAACTCAACAAAACAAAACCTTTTCCCTCTACTTTTTACCCATAGAAGTATCAGCTTTTGATATGCCAAACGTAAGTACCTTGATATTATTTGAATCGATAAATCTTTAATCGAAGATTACAGATATCTGCCGGATTCATTACTTTTACGGCTGGTTACCTAAAAAGCCTATTATGTTAAAACAGACTTTCATTCTAACTTTCCTATTATCACTATCTGTTTCGGGTGCTTTGTTTGCTCAATCCAAAACGGACTTCAATAACTACAGAACGCTTCTTTCCAACGGTTCCATTCCGGATGACATTCGTCTTACCACCCCTGAAAAAGTGGAGCGTGATATGCAGATAAGCCGCCCTGAACTTGCTTCTTCCGTAAAACGGAAATTCTATGTCGGGATTCATACTTCCATTGATAGAATCCTTCATTCGGAAGATTGTGTGTTCGGAGACCCGATTTCAACATACGTTAAAGACATTGCGAAGAATTTATTGAAGGATGATGCGGAAACTTTCAGCCAGTTGCGTTTTTATACCTTAAAATCCAACGAAACGAATGCATTTTCTACCGATCAGGGAATTATTTTCGTAACTACCGGATTGATATCACAGGTTAGCTCGGAAGCCCAGATTGCTTATATACTGGCGCACGAAATAGCACATTATAAGCGTAAACACGTATTGGAACGCTTCAAACAAAACGTTACCCTGAAAAATGCCGACTATTATGAATTAAGCACATACAGTAAGGAACGTGAATTGGAAGCAGATGCAGATGCCATCGAACTTTACAAGAAAGCCGGATACGATGAAGCATTGATCGAACCTACTTTCGATGTGTTGATGTACTCCTACCTTCCGTTTGACGAAGTCAGAATCCCGGAAAACTTTTTCAATTCCAACGAATTTTACGTACCCGATTTCAAATTCCCAAAAGAAGTTTTTGCAATCACTGCAGAAGAAAACTATAACGACAGCAAAAGCTCCCATCCGAATATTTCCAAAAGGAAAAAACAGGTTTTGGAGGTACTTGAAAAAGGCAGCGGCTGGACGGGAAGTCCAACTATTTTAGGTGCGGACCGTTTCAATGAGATCCGTACTATTGCCCGTTTTGAATCGATTAGAAACAGCATTATTTCCCTGGACCTGACGAATGCTTTGTATTCCATTTACATCCTGGAAAAAGAATTTCCGCAGTCGAACTACCTCACTTCCATGAAGGCAAAAACCTGGCTGGCACTTGCACAGACCAAGTCTCAAAGCATGTCAAAACCTTATGAATCACGCAAGCATAAAGAAGGTGAAATAGCGGCACTTCATTCCATATTAAAGAAAATGGACAAGCTGGAGCTTGCTTCCATTGCGCTCAGACAAATCTATGATATCCGTGCTGCCCAACCGGCAAACCAGGAAATTCAGGCGATCTATGAACGAATGGTTGAAACAGCAGCTAACACAAAACAATTTTCTCTGGAATCCTTTTCAAAGTACAATTACCAGCAGGCTGTTCAGCGCAACAAATCCTACAATGATTCGATCGCTAAAATTCCGGTTGACAGTTTGTCAAAAGCAACTCCGCCAGCAGTAAACGAATCCAAGTATGACAAGATCAAGAAAAAAAGATCGGTAGACGGAAATATTGACCTGCAGGTTTTTGATTCAACCGCTTATTACCTCTACGGGATGCAGGATATTATGTCCGACAGCAGCTTTGTAAAAACTTTTAAGGAATTTCAGAACAAATCCACAAATAGTTCGAAAAACAGCGAAAACAATTCGAGGTTAATTCCGGCGATCCCTGACCTGAAGAACAAAAGCATAGCCCTGGTTGAACCGGATGTGGAAATTTTAGAATCATCCAAAAAAACTGTAAAAGTTTCTGAGTCTATTAAAGCCAATGCCACAGAGCTGGTCGTTGCAGAGGCGGCAGACAACGGATACAATATAAATACAGACAATGCTCCCAACGAGCTGACCATAGAAGGTATCCAGGCTTTTACATTCCTGAAAACAGCGTTAATACAAACGAAAGGATACTCCAAAGTAAACTTCTTCCCTGTTGATTATTTAGAATTGCAAAGCATGGCTAAGAAATACAGTTCCGATGTGATCATGATCCCGAGCATCCTTTACGTCGACAGTAAGAAAAGCGCACCGATGGACATTGCAAGACCGGTTATTGCAACCTGGTATGTCCCACCAATGGCTGTGATCCTTTTAACAGGAAAACTGCTTGACTCACAAAAAACAGCGATCCAGTTTGTCGGAGTGGACCTGAAGAATGGTCATGCTGACCAATCCAATGTTTACATGATCAGCGGAAGACCTTCCAGAATTTTGCTTGGGTCTAAAATTTATGAAATTTTCAAATCAACTAACTAAAATCACATGTTAAGAATAGTATCTCTAATCCTTACTGTTTCTTTAATCAGCGCAGTTTCTTTTGCCCAAACAACCAAAAGTGATGCTGCAAAGAAAAAAAGCCAGCTAACCGGATTTTACGGAAAACGCTTCACACTTCAGTTGGGAGCAGGAGCTCATCACAATACACTTTTAAAGCTGATCAGCTATAATGAATCAAAACTCCGTACTTATGCTTATTACAGCAAATACAGGAATCAGATCAAAAGCGATCAATTCAACTACAGCCTTTACGCCAACCTCGGATTTACGTTAAAAGAACGTGTGGCATTGTCCCTGGATTTCAATTACTATGCAGGCAATATCTTCCTGCAGAATTTGGAAACCAAGGCAATTTATGACGAATGGGGATACTATGTTACAACTATCGGTGGATATGACGCAAGGGTGAAGTACAACACCTTCCGTATCATGCCCCGGATTGAGATTGGATCAAAAGGTTCCAACATGCCTGCCGGATTAGTACATGTGCTGGGACTTGGTGTTGAACTTTCCAAATTAAAATCAGGGAACTACAAGGCTATTACAGCTTCGGAAGCTGTCGATTATGGCTTCTACCCAACTGACTCTATTGCAATCAGCAACCAGGATATTCGTTTCGCAGACGAAATGGTCGTTAACCTGACGGTCATGTATGGATTGGAATACCGACTTCCCATATCGAAAAACATTGCCTGGAACTTTGGCGGATATGTTCATCTGAACCTACCCATCCAGTCAGCACTTGACGATTTTATCGGTTCGGTGGATTACTACTATTATCCTTATGGAGTAACGAATTACTCGGAAGAACATAAAAATCAATTGTCGCGTTACCGTTTTCAGAATTTATTCAGTCTGCGTACCGGGGTGGTGATTATGTTGTAACATTTCCAACTTTTCGAAAAACAATTCATCAGATTACAAAATCCGACCAGCGGGTTCTAACCAAACTCCACGATGTATGTTGAAATCACTATGCATGTCGATAGGTTTATGCCTGGCATTAACGGCATCCGGTCAATCGGAAACCGGGTTTTACGGAAAGCGTTTCACATTACAGCTTGGAGCAGGTGCACATCATAACACTTTACTGAAGCTGGCAAGCCGTTCCGAAAGAACTTTTCTGAAGAACGACTATTACCGGAATTACCGAAAACAAACAGGAACCAATCCATTCAACTACAGCTTCTATGCCTGCATGGGAGTTGTTCTAAAGGAAGGAGTTAGCTTTTCACTTGATTTTCAATGCTATTACGGAAAGATTTTTTTCAGCGACCTGGGTATCGAATACCATGAATCATCCTATCCGGGAGGAGGCTATTATTACACCAGTACATACGACTGTCTTGTCAACTACAATACCATCCGGTTGATGCCGCGCATCGAAATCAGTTCCGAAAACTCGAATGCCCCGACCGGCTTGACACATATACTTGGAATTGGAGTAGAAATCTCCCAATTAAAATCCGGGAATTACCGGTGTATTGATTCCAATTACAGCGGAACCACTTTCTCTCCCGACTCTATTCTGATCACCACAGACTATATCAGGCTGGGAAAAGAGAACGCCATTAACATTACACTGATGTACGGAATGGAATACCGCATCCCGCTATCCAGATCTTTCGCATGGAATTTCGGAGGTTACCTGCATGCAAATTTACCGGCACTTTTCCCTTCTTACATAGATGATTCACCTTATTTCACAAGTGAAAGAGATCAGCATCGAAAGTTAGCCCTTCATCGTTTTCAGAATTTATTCAGTCTGCGGACCGGACTGGTCATCATGCTATAAATGCTAAAACCCCATTTTATTCCAAATAACTAACAGGCATGATTTTGAATTTTGAATTTTGAATATTTTCCAACCTTTTTGTTAAATAAGTATTCATTAGGTAAATAAAGATTACCATTCAAGTAAAATCGATTTGGTAAATCATGTAAAATTGTAATTTTAGAAAAAAATAAACTATGAAATTAAATTTACTCTTAGCTACTAGCTTGATTGCAGGAGCTGCTTTCGGTCAGTTCACAGATGCAAATAAACCTGCAATCGGAACCACAGTTACCATGTATGTGATGGATTCCAACACAGTTGATTTCGCTGCAATGACGGGAACAAATCAAACATGGGATTACAGTACTACTCCGGGAATTTACGGTGAAACAAGAGATGTTGCTGTTGTAGCTCCGTCTTCTACTGCTTATTCGGGAGATTATCCTTCTTCTACATTTGCGGTTGAAATCCCAGGATTCGTTACTTCATTCTACACATCAACTGCAAGCAACCGCAATTCACAAGGATTTGTGTTTGACGCCGGTTCTTTCGGAGGAACAGCAATCGTAAAATTGAATTCAAACGATGAGTTGTTAATGAACTACCCGTATGATTTCGGAAGTACTCCAATTGCTTCTGATCCTTTTTCAGGAGACGCAAATGTAATGGGTAATGATTATCCGACTACGGGAACGGTTTCAACATCTGTAGATGGTACAGGAACATTGATATTGAATGCTGCAACAACTTTAACAGGTGTTTTACGCTACAAATCGCATGATGTGGCTTCTGTATCGATTCCTTTAATAGGAACTATCACTATGGACCGCACACAATACGAGTACTACCACCACGCAACATCTAACTTACCGGTGTTTGTTCACGCTACGCTGGTAATTAACCTTGGAGGTAGTCCAACAACTCAAACAATTGCTATGAGCAGCGTTGCTCCGGATGAGTATTTGAGCGTATCCGAAAACAATCAAATCGCATTCGGTATGTATCCGAACCCTGCAAATGAATCAGTTGTTATTTCAGGATTGACCGGAAACGAACAGATCTCAATCGTTGACATGGCGGGAAGAACAGTTTTGACAGCTCAAAACAACGGAACTTCTCAAACATTGAACGTAGCTGATTTCCAGGCTGGTATTTACAACGTAGTTGTTACTGCTAACGGAATCAAATCAACAAAAAAATTGACTATCAACTAAGAAATAGTCAGCTTGATACTTAAAAATCCCTTCCCGGTTAAACCGGGAAGGGATTTTTTTTTGCAGGCAACTTCTGTTTCTTTTCTGCGTTTTATTTCATAAATTAGCTCACCAATAGCTTGAAAGACAATTGCTATTACTACAATTGAGGTATTTGAGGTTTGAAATTTATATTCTTCCTTTGTATCGGCTACAAAACTACGAATGAAGCAACTATTACTCCTTGTTACTGCACAGTTATTGCTCCTTACAGCAGCTTATGCTCAGTGTACTGCAGATGCAGGACCGGACTCTACGGTTTGCATCGGTGCTTCCATTCAATTGGGGGGAACCCCATCAGGAACCGGAGCCGGAACACTCTCCTATTCCTGGTCTCCTGCTGCGGGACTTTCATGTACCAACTGCCCGAATCCTACACTGACAGCAGCAACGAACCAAACTTATACGCTCACCGTAAGTTCATCTTTGGGGTGTACAGACAATAGTACCGTAAACATATCTGTAGCGCCTCCTCCAACGGCTTCATTCACTATTACAGGAAATAACAGCTGTTCCAGTGTTCCTATTCAATTTACAAACACCTCATCCGGAACAGGATTAAGTTATTCCTGGAATTTTGGTGATCCCGGGTCCGGTGCACAAAACACAAGTAATCTTATCAACCCGGTTCACCAATACAATGCTGTTGGATCCGGATCTCAAAATTACACCGTAACCCTTGTGGTTACTAATTCAAACGGATGCACGGCGAGCATCAGCCAGACAGTAACTGTAAATGCGCTTCCAAATCCCACCCTGGTCGATCCGATTGCAGGAATGCGCAACTGTGATGGTTCGAACTTCGCTTTAACAGTCTATGATGCCTCTTCAACGACCCTTGTTTCAAATTATACCATTCAATGGGGAGACGGTTCTCCCGATTTTAACTCAGGCACCTTTCCCGGAGGAGGTGTATCTCACACCTACACCACTGCAGAGATTTTTTCGCTGGTTTACACCATTACCGGAGACAACGGATGTGTCCAGTCGACATCCTATAATATTGCAAACATTACCAATCCGGCAATCGGAGCGGCAAACCCCGGAGCAACTACCGGATGCGGCCCCATAACATTGTGCTTTCCATTGAGTAATTATTCATCCAATCACAATACTACTTTTTATGTGGTGGATTATGGAGACGGCTCGCCAACAGATACCCTTTCACATCCGCCTCCGGCAACCATTTGTCATACCTACACCACTTCTTCCTGCGGGCGCCCCGGAAATCAGTTCATATTCCGTATAAAAGCAATTAATTTATGCGACAGCAGTGAGGCCTCAATCTCACCAATTCGTGTATATACGGGGCCAACAGCAAACTTTAACGTTGCGGCACCCAATAACTGCGTGGGTTCTTCCGTATTGTTCTTAAACACTACACAAACGGGTTTCAACAGCGCCTGTAGTTCCAGCACACTGTTCCAATGGGATTTCGGTGACGGACAAACACTCACCACCACAACGGCAACCAATCCGACGCACATTTACACTGCTCCGGGAACATATACGGTAACCTTAACAACTACCAACAATTGCAGTGTAAATGTAATTACAAGGACCGTTTGTATCGAAAATCCACCGACTCCGGCATTTACTGTCACACCGACTTCAGCTTGTATTCCTTTTACAGCGCAGGTAACCAATACATCCAACCTGACAAACACCTGTAATGTGACAGGTGTTTGGACCGTACTTTTCAATGGAAGCCCATGCCTTCCTTCTTCCGGAGCATTTTCATTTGTCGGAGGAACGAATGCTTCATCTGTCAACCCCCAAATTCAATTTACCCAACCCGGAAATTATACGATCCGTTTAACCTTAACGAATTCCTGTGGTTCTTTCATTGCCAATCAGGCAGTTGTAGCACAGGCTCCGCCACAGGTAACAATCAATGCTGTTCCGAGTGTTTGTGCAGGGTTGAGTGTGAATCCGGCAGCTGTTGTCAATGACTGCCTGGAACCTTCGGATACTTATAACTGGTCATTTACCGGTGGAACTCCTGCAAGTGCAACAACACTTATTCCGGGAACGGTTTCTTATTCAACAGCCGGAACTTTTCCAATTTCACTGGCAGTTACGAATGCCTGCGGTACAACAACGGCTAATACTTCCGTTGTAATCAACCCCATCCCTCCAGCGCTCAATCCACAAGTAAACACCCCTGTTTGTGCAGGCGGAACAGCGAATTTCACTTCCAGTTCATCTGCTTCAACTACATACTCCTGGTCCGGACCGAATTCCTTTACCAGTAATCAGCAAAATTTTAATCTGACTAACATAACAGCAGCACAAGGCGGAACCTATACCGTATTTGGAACGATGAACGGCTGCACCGGGCCAAGCGCTTCCGTTACTTTAGTCGTAAATCCTATCCCGGTCATATCGGTAACACCACCCAATGCAACAATCTGCAACGGTCAATCTGTTTCTTTAACAGCCTCAGGAGCAAGCAGCTACACGTGGAGCCCGTCAACCGGTCTTTCAGCAACGAATACAGCAACTGTTACTGCGAATCCAACAACTACACAAACATATACTGTTATCGGATCCGACGGAACCTGTTCCGGATCTGCAACAGTAACCATTACCGTAAATCCTTTACCGGTTGTCAACGCCGGCCCAGATGTGACGCTTTGTGACCAGCCCATTCCTTTCTCACTTACTCCAACGCCAAACGGCGGTACGTGGACAGGAACGAATGTCACTCCTGGTGGAGTATTCACCCCAAACGGAACCGGAACTTTCCCGCTGGTCTATTCTTTCACCAATGGAAACGGATGTACAAATACTGACACGGTTCTGGTAACGGTTGTTAGTCCGACACCAGCACTTGCGGGACCTGATTCATCGCGATGTTTCGGTTCGGGAACTATTACACTGATCGGAACACCATCCGGGGGAACCTGGAGCGGAACAAGCATTACGGCCGCCGGAGTATTTACTCCAAATGTAGTTGGAACACATGCTTTGGTTTACACTTTCGGAACAGGGACCTGTCTTTCACGAGATACCATGCTGATGACAGTAAATCCATTACCTGTTGTAGATGCAGGCCCTGATTTCTCTGTATGTATCGATGCAGGTATTCAAACATTAAACGGAACACCCGCAGGAGGAACATGGGCTGGAACCGGAATTACAAATACAGCCGGGGAATTTACACCTTCCGTTGCCGGAACCGGAAACAAAACACTGACCTATTCATTTACCGACGGAAATGTTTGTACAGCGACTGATAATTTAGTAATAACCGTGAACCCGCTTCCTATCGTCAATGCCGGGCCGGATACAACTGCTTGTGATCAGCCGAATCCGTTCCAGTTGAGTTATTCTCCGACCGGCGGAATCTGGACAGGTACCAACGTTACTTCGGGTGGGCTTTTCACACCGAACGGAACGGGAACTTTTACGCTTACATATACCTTTACCAATACGAATGGCTGCACCAATTCGGATACACGGGTCGTAACGATCATCAGTCCTACACAACCGGATGCAGGTCCTGATTTTGCGGTTTGTATCGATGCGCCGAATGTAACCTTATCTCCTACTCCGACCGGCGGAACCTGGAGCGGTTCTTCCACTACTCCGGCCGGAATCTTCAACCCCACAACTGCAGGGAGCTTTAACCTGGTTTATACTTTGGGTTCCGGAGCCTGCTTGCTACGCGATACACTTGTTGCAATAGTCAATCCACTACCGGTTGTAAACACCGGAACTGACTTCCCTATTTGTATAGATGCAGGAATACAGACGCTGAACGGAACCCCGGTGGGCGGAACCTGGACAGGAACGGGAATCACCAATCCCGTGGGAGAGTTCACTCCTTCCATTGCCGGAACCGGAAATAAGACGCTTACTTATTCATTCACGGACCTTAACGGCTGCACGAATTCAGACAACCTGGTAATCACCGTAAATCCATTACCTATTGTTAATGCCGGAAACGACACCACTTTATGTAACCAGCCTTTCCCTATCCAGTTTACAGCAACACCACCCGGGGGAACCTGGGCAGGAACAGGTATAACTTCTTCGGGATTATTTACCCCGGCTTCAGTTGGAGTATTTAATCTCACTTATACGTTTACAAATGCAAATGGCTGTACAAACTTGGATGCGCGTGCTGTAACGGTTGTCAATCCGGCTCTTGCAAATGCGGGTCCGGATCTGGAAGCCTGTATCGATGCTCCGGATGTTCCCTTGAACGGTACACCTGTCAGTGGCACATGGACCGGAAGTTTTGTAAGCTCCGGCGGATTATTCAATCCAACGACTGCGGGAACTTTCCCACTGGTTATTTCCAATGGCGCCGGGAACTGCCTGACTCGTGATACGATGCTTTTCACAGTTCATCCGCTGCCTGTTGTGAATATTGGAACCGATGAAGCATTCTGTCCCAGCGAAAATCCGGTTAATTTTTCAGGAACTCCGGCAAACGGTGTTTGGAGTGGAAATGGTATAACCGATGCTTCATTAGGAACTTTCGACCCTGGAATAGCTCCGGTTGGAACGAATACAATTGTCTACACTTATACAGATCCGGTAACCGGCTGCATTAACCGGGACACTTTACAGGCAATCATTCACCCGATGCCGGTTGCAAACTTTACATACAATCCGATTACCTGTATCGGGACAAACGAGTTATTCACGAATACAAGTAACCTGGCCGACCAAAACAACTGGAGCTTTGGCGACGGAAGTACTTCTTCACTGGTTAGTCCGACTCATGGATATGCATCCGCCGGATTTTTCGATATCGAATTAGTTGTCAGCACTTCTTTCGGATGCCTGGATTCAATTACACAGCAAATTGAGGTACGGATTCCACCTGTTGCAGATTTCAGCTTAACTCCGGATTCCGCCTGCGGCCCCATGTTAGTAGATTTCACAGACCTGTCTTTAGGCCAAAGCTTAACTTATAACTGGGATTACGGAAATGGTCAGTCAAGTACCAATGCTGTTCCGGTTTCACAAACATATCCGGCAAGCAATACCAGCGACACCAGTTACACCATCACATTGAGTCTGACCAATTTTTGCGGAAGCAGCAGTCATTCCGAGGAAATTACGGTAATGCCTTCACCAACTGCTGTTTTCGGGACTCTGGTCGATATCGGATGTACACCACTTGTACTGGATATGGTAAACAACAGTTTCGGACTTCCCGACACCTTTGAATGGAATTTCGGTGATGGTAACACTTCAACGGATTCCGCAGCAACACTTCAGCATACGTTTTATACAAGAACAGAGGATACTACTTATACCATTCAGCTGATCGTCACTAACGAATGCGGCTCAGACACGGTCCAGCATCAAATCACGGTACTTCCGCCACAGGTTAATGCATTTTTCAATATTGATGCTCCGGACGGATGTGTTCCGCATACCATCAACCTGACACAATTCTCACAAGGAGCAAGCTTCTCTTCCTGGGATTTCGGAGACGGAAACCTTTCTACAACTTATAACCCTTCTCATACATTTACTTCTCCGGGAACTTACGTGGTTTCACTTTTTGCTGCCGGATGCGGCTTTGATACTGCTACGACCGTCGTAACTGTTCATCCTTTGCCTCAAATTGATTTCACTTCGCTGGATTCCGTTTGTCTCAACGCAGGACTTGCATTCACGAATTTAAGCACCAATATTGCATCCATGAACTGGAATTTCGGGGACGGAACCGGTTCTTCCTTAACCAACCCGGTACATGTTTATTCGACCCCAGGCTTTTACACCGTGACTTTATCCGGAATCAGTCAAAGTTATGGCTGTACAACCCAGGCAACGAAAATTATCAAAGTCAACCAGGGACCAACTTCCCAATTATCACTCGGACCCAATGCCGGCTGTGTGGAGCTAACTGTTCAAATGACCAATAACAGCACCGGCATTGTCAGTCAGGTCTGGAATTTCGGTGACGGGAATTCCTCTTTGCTGAATAATCCAAGTCATACTTTTACAACCCCCGGATCATATGCTGTTCAATTGATCGTGCTGGATAATATCGGCTGCCCGGATACTGCAACACAGGTTGTTACGGTTCATCCGCTGCCTGTGGTTGATTTTACATTTACAACGGTAGATCCTTGTGTTCAGCCGACAGTGGTTAATTTCACCAATCAAAGTACGAATGCGGCAGGCTATAACTGGAACTTCGGGAATGGTTTATCTTCTACGCTAACGGACCCGAGTTCAACCTATCAGCAGGTTGGTGATTATACCGTAACATTAGTCGGAACAACTATTCATGGCTGTATTGACAGCATTCAAAAAACAGTATCGTCTTACCAAATGCCGACAGCTTCGTTTGTATTACCAACTGATTCCTTATGTGTCGGTGAGGAAATTACTCTCCAGGCCAATACCCAATTCGCAAGTTCGGTTTCCTGGTTCCTAGGCAATGGAACGATTCTGACCCAAAATCCGGTGGTGACTTCATTCGATACCAGCGGTAGTTATCCGGTAACATTCATTGCTTATGGAAACGGAGGTTGTAATGACACCGTTTCTTCAGGAACATCCATTACAGTGCTCCCCCAGCCTACTGCGGATTTCAGCTATACCAATGTGGAAGGCCCGGAACCATTGAGCGGGATTGTAGACTTTACAAACCTGAGCAGTCTGGCAGATAACTATTCGTGGGAATTTGGCAACGGAACTGCATCATCGGAAGAAAATCCAACTATCCGTTACGAGGAAAACGGAGAGTTCACGGTAACATTGATCGCGTCAACAATTTACGGCTGTGCGGACACGCTTGTAAAACCAATTACAGTGGATTTCTTCTATGGATTATTTATTCCAAATGCCATGAGTCCGGGACACACTGATTTTGAAGTGGCGAATTTTGTTCCGAAAGGTGTAAATATGAAAGATTTTGAGCTGTTGATCTATGATGATTGGGGGAACCTGATCTGGTCAACAACTGCCCTGGATGAAAACGGCCGACCGACAGAATACTGGGATGGAACTTATCGCGGAGAACCTGTGCAGCAGGATGCATACGTCTGGAAAGCAAGTGCAACTTTCAGAAATTCGAACGTTTGGGAAGGAAAGGAATATCCGAAAGGGCGGATCAAGCGTTCGGGAACTGTAACAGTAATAAGATAAATTATGAAAGGACTGATTTTATTCATAGTGTTCATTACTGCCGGATCCGCATACGCGCAAGACCCCAATTTTTCGCAGTTCTACAACAACCCGATCTATTACAATCCTTCCATGACCGCTGTCAACAATGGAATTGGAATAAGACTGAACGCACGTTCTTTGTGGGGACCTATTCCCGGAAGGTTCAATACCTTTTCCTTCTCTGCCGAAGCACAAACCATGTATAAAATGGGACTTGGGATCATGGCTTATTCAGATGTGGGTGGTGAAGCATTACTGAGAACGGCAGGCGGATATGTCAATTACTCATACAGACCTGTTGATACGAAGAATTTTATCCTGCAGGCCGGTGTGAGCGGCGGGTTTATCACTAAGAATATCGATTGGTCGAAATTGACTTTTTCCGATCAGTTGGACGAAACGATGGGAAAAATTAAAGAAAGCAGTTTCAACAGACCCAATTACAACAGTGTTTCCTATGCAGACTTCAACGCAGGGCTAGTGGCTCGGTTCAACGGTTCGACCCGGAAACAAAGAGGCGCATTTAAACGCTTTAACGTAACACTTGGAGGTGCGATTCATCATTTATCCCAGCCAAAGGATGCTTTCCTGGCAGATGCGGAAAAATTGCCCTTTAAATTGGTATTCCATGGTTCATCCAACCTGCTTTTCAATGAATTTGTGGTTTCTCCGGGAATTGTTTACGAAATGCAGAACGAATTCAGAACTTTCAGTGTGGGTAGTAATTTCATCAGCCAGCCGTTTATTATCGGGATCTGGATGCGCAACCGAACTGCAGCAATGAGTTTCAAACAATACGATTCGTTTATTTTTACTCTTGGCTTGAACCTGCGTACCAAGTATGAAACTTTGTGGCGGGTAACTTATAATTTTGACATGACGATTTCCCGTTTGAAAACCAGTAGTTACGGAAGTCATGAAATTTCTCTCCTGTTCGAAATCCCGACAAAGGTATTGTTCTCCAAGAATGTGAACAGCAAGAGTATGCGCAGAAGGTATCAGTGTCCGAAGGAGTTTAGCGGATTCTGAAATAATTATCAATGATGAATGGATGAATTATCAAGTATCAAATATCATTTCAGTTGGGCTAGTACTATCTGTTTTTAGTCTTTTAAATTACCAAGATCTTAAACTTGATAATTAACTCGCTGATAATTGATAATTATTCCTCTAAACCCATTTCTTTTGCATGGCCAGTCGAACGGCTTCTACTTTGGAGTTTACGTGCAGTTTTTCGTAGATATTGGTCATGTGCTTACGCACTGTATGCGGACTAATGAATAATTCATCTGCAATCGTAGTATAGCTTTTTCCCTGAGCCAGGCAGTTCAGGATATCCATTTCGCGTGAACTTAATGGAGTTGTTTCCTGACTGGATGTTTCCGTAGGTTGGTTTTGGATAAAATTGTATGCTTTTTTGGCAATCGCCGGAGCTAATGGCGCCGCCCCGAATTGCAGTACGTTGTCAATTGCCTGATGCAGATTCGCTATGGATTCATCTTTGAGCAGATAACCGCTTGCTCCGGCCTGGATAGCTGAAAAAATACGCTCTTCATCGTCAAAAACGGTGATCATGATAAAATGGATCTGCGGATAAAGTACTTTCGCTTGTTTTACAGCTTCGATCCCATCCATTAGCGGCATATCGATATCCATGAATATAATTTCCGGAAGCGGGTTCAGGGTCGGAAGTAAGTGCAGGAATGCCTGACCGTTAAATGCAGACATCGTTATTTTCACTCCCGACTTCGCTTCCAGCTTTTCAGTCAGGATTTGTACATTGTACACTTTGTCATCGACAATTCCAATTGGACAAATTCCCATAGTAACAAATGTGGTAATTTATTCTGCTATTTCCAATTACGCAATTGTGCTATTTTTCTTCCAGCGGAGCAACAAGACCATACCGCTGTGATCCGGGCTTTTGGTCATGGAATAAACTGCACCTATCTTTTCCACACGCTGTTCGATGCTTTTTAGTCCGTAGTGGAATTCCGGTTTTATTTCCGGATCAAATCCCACTCCGAAGTCTTCCATGGAAAGCACCAGGTAATCTCCATCTTCTTTCAGGTTTATTTCCACTTTTTTGGTCTTGGCATGTTTGTAGATATTGCTGATTCCTTCCTGGAAAATGCGCATAACATGCAGCGAAACTCCGGGATCAAGAACGCAATCTTCCATCTGAACGTTAAATTTAACCTCAATGGAATTATCTTCCAGCCATTTCTTAGCCACGTTCTTCATGCGGTCTAACAACACCTTTGAAGACATATTTTCAGAATGTAAAGCCCAAACAGTATCCCGCAAAGAACTCATGGCTTCCTGGCTCATCATAAATGTTCTGTTGATACGTTTGTTTTCCTTGTCGCTAAATGCAAGCAATTCCAGGTTATTGACCACAAAACTCAATTGTGAACCTACCAAATCATGCAAATCGTAAGAAATACGTTTCCGTTCTTCGTTCGTAGCATGGAACACTTGCTGCTGAGTTAGTAATTCTTTTTTCAACGAACGTCTGACGAAGTAAAAGACCAGGGTTATCACTGTCAGGGCCAATAACGATACCAAAACAATCCACCAGGTATTTTCCGCTTTCCTTTTCAATTGCTGCTGAAGCAGTTCTGCATCTTTTTTCTTCCGGTATAATTCTGTCTGTTGTTTTTCGGATTTGATATCGTAAATGGCATCTGTTTTAGCTATTGTACGATCGCGCAGATCCATATAATAACGCTGGTGATAAATTTCATATTTATTCCACAGAAGCTTCGCTTTTTGGTTTTCGTTCCGGTCCAGGTATATTTCACCCAAGGCCTTATAAACTTTATACAGCTGTTCATTCGCTTTCAGTTTTTCAGCGATTGGCAATGCTTCCAAAAGGATTTTTTCTTCTTTCGGGGTATTTTTCATATCCCTGTTCAATCTTGCCCAATTAATAAGGACACTCAGGTACAAATATTCGTTCTCGATCTTTTTCGACAATGCTGCACTTTCCTCATATATTTTCAATGCTTCTTCATAACGCTTATAATCATCGAGGATCATTGCTTTATTGCACAAAACAATAGCCAGCCCGTACTTGTTGGAAGTTCTTCTATATCCCTGAATGGCCAATTCCGAATAATGCAAACTGGAATCTCCTTTATTCAGGGCATTGAAAGCCGTACCCATATTGGAATAGGTATCCAGGATCTGATCTTTGTCATTCCCCTTTTTGTAAGAAGCGATACTTTTCCGGTACCAAAATAAAGCTGTTTTTTCAAGGTCCAACTCTTCATAGATCAGGCCAAGGTTATTTTGGGTAGCTCCAACGTTGATGTAATCAGCCATTTTCTCGAAATACAATTTCGCCTGGTGGAAGGACCGGATCGCTCGGTTCAGTTCATTCTTTCTCCAATAAATGAGCCCCAGGTTATTCTGACACGAAGCAATTCCTTTCAGGTATTTTTGTTCCTCTGAAATTGCCAGCGCTTTTTTGTAATTATCAATAGACAAGTCTGTTTGAGAGAGCACATCGTAAGCAATACCGATACGGATATAAGCGCGGATCTCTCCGATGTGAAATTTACAGGTATTTGCCTGAGCAGCAATCTTCCGGCATTCTGCAATTGCAGCTTTAGGGTTTTCATAGCACAGGTTCAATACTTTGTCATTCCTTGTATTGATCTTGTTAGTATCACACTGTGCAGTCCCCTTCAAAAAAGAAAAGCTCAACAGTAAAGTGAGTAGTAGTAACCGTTTCATTGTTTTGGGATTACTTGTTGAGTTCGAGTTTTTTCAGACGTTTTCTGCGTTTCAAATAAAGCAGGCCGAAGAAGCCAACTAAAATACCTGCTATGAACCAAATCAATGTATCTTCATACCAGGAAGCCCGAATTTTAAAACGAGTGCTTTCCGGATCGGAGTAGCGGCCGGTCCCGGGATCAAACAATCGCAGTTCCAATGAATAAGAACCTGAACTCAAATGCTCGAAGGTAAGTTTGGTCAGACCAAGGGAAGTATTCGACCAATGAATTTGATCATTTTCCCCATTCCGGATCAAACGGTATTGCAATTCATACGGGTGGTTCCCCATTAATTCTACCAATTCATATGGAATTGTTACCTCCGTATTTGCAGCTTCAAACTTATTTCCGTTTTCCTCCTGGTGATCCCCGCTCGGTTTTCCCAGAATAAAAGATGGAAAGTCTGTTTTCATCTTTTCCCATTTGAATGCAAACAAGCCGAATTGAGTAGCAACATAGACTTTGTCGTCGAGAACTACAAAATCCCTTAAGAACAAGTTATTCATGCGGGAAAGTTCTTCCAATCGCTCCAGATTACCAGTGAGCTTCTTCGTTCGGTAAAGTGTTTTATCCGAAAGGATATAGAATTGATCATTGAAAATTTTTAGTTTGGAAACCAACAGATTACTCCCGTTCTCACGGAAGTTCACTTCGTGGGCTACTTTCCCGTTTTTAATCGTAAAAATCTTATTAGCAGCACTCAGAACATACCAGCAATTCTTGTGAAAAAGAATTTCCGAAGGGTCGATAATTTCATTGAAATAACGGATCGAACGGTATTCCAGGGTGCTCAGATTGAGTGTAAACAATCCTTCCAGGTTGGAGAACAGCACTTCATTCGTATCCGACTGCTGAAATAATTTCACCGGGCTTTCCAAAATCACCTGTCGCTCCTTGCCTTTTACGAGTTTTTCACGTAATTCTTTTTCTGTTTTCGCTTGTATTGTGAATAATCCTTTGGAAGAAACAATCAGGAAATCCTCATTTTGAAGTGGAATAAGTTCTTTCACAAACTCGTCTCCCAGGATCAGAGGCACGGAGAATGCTCCCCCTGGCTTCCAATTTTTCTGAGTGGTCCCTTCTTTTTGAACCACATTTCGCACTTTGCGTCCAAATTTATTCAGGACCATCATTTCCCCGGAATTACTGCGTGCCACAATTCCATCCTTGTACAGGTCAAGAAAGTTGAATTCCGTTGAATTTACCAATTTGTAAGATCCTGCCGGGATACAATACAGGCCTTTCGACTTTGTTCCGAGCCAGATATTGCTGTTCCTATCCTTAAAAACAGCCGTTACATGCAGTCCCACAATAATGGATTTCACGCGCATATCGCCGGCTTTCAACACAATCATCCCCGTTTCTGAAAGCAGGTATACTTTTTCATCAATGTGCACCACTTTTTGGATGGAATGATTGAAAGCACCAATTAATTTATTCAGGTTCTTAAAACGCTTATTGATATACTGCAGCGAAATGGCTGAATTCGGTTTTACAGGAAAAATGATCACTTTATTATCCTGATTGATCAGCCATCTTCCGGTCATTCCGGGTAAAGTACGCGCTGTCTGTTCATTCACATCAATCAATTCGTTGCTTGAAAGCAGCGCAAAACGTCCTTTATCGTTCTCCACATAATCGATCAGCTCCGATTTTCCTTTTTCAAAGAACGGAATTTCCGTTTTTGAAATGAAGGTAAACGGATTTGGCTTAAAGGAATAAACGGCATCCGGACAAAGCAACCTCAAATTCCCTTCTTTCGTGTTTTCCAGCTTCAAAATCTGGCTTTTAACCTGTGGCAAAGGCACTGGCAAGACTTTTTCTCCTTTGATCTCAAACAATTGCCCTGTTTTGGTTAAACCGACCAGTTTATTCTTCAATTTCAAAAGCTGAATAATGTCCTGGGAATACAATTTAGAAGAAGCAATCTGTTTTGACTGGAACCCGTTGAAGCTAAAAACACCTTTATCAGTTCCCACTATCAAACGCCCGAATGCATCTTCTTCAATAGCCATAATATGGTGATCTCCCAAAGATGTTGCAACCGGGTAATAGTAAAATTTTGTTTGGGCAAACAGAAAGGAAGTGAAGAGCAGAAAGACCGGAACTAATTTCATTATGTAGAAGAGTTTATTTGTAATTTCTAGTTGATGACCGTGTTAACGCTTGTCATTTATCGTCCGTTTTACGGATTCTTCAAACCATTGCCACAACTTATCTTTTGGCACGGGCGCTGTTATTTTTACTGTTTCTTTCGTTGTAGGATGTTCAAATTCCAACTCCCTGGAATGCAAATAGATAGAGCCATCAGGATTGGAGCGTTTCGCACCGTATTTCAGATCGCCCTTAATAATACATCCGATTGCGGACAACTGTGCCCGAATCTGGTGATGTCTGCCCGTTTCTAATTCTACTTCCAATAAGGTGTAATTGTCGGAACTGAGCAAAAGCCGGTATTTCAGTCGTGCTTCTTTCGAATCCTTACGCGCCTCATTATAGCTGTAAGTTTTATTTTGCTTTTCGTTACGCACCAGGTGGTGAACCAAATAACCTGATTTCTCTTTCGGTGCTTTTTCTACGACCGCCCAATAGATCTTTCGCGGATGTTTCTCGGCAAAAAGCTTATTCATTCGTGTCAAAGCCTTACTTGTACGTGCAAAGGTAATTGCCCCCGAAACAGGCCGGTCCAAACGGTGGATCAAACCACAAAAAACATTTCCGGGCTTTTCAAATTTATGACGGATGTATTCCCGGACTTTTTCCACCAGCGGGAAATCCCCTGAAATATCTCCCTGCACATTTTCTCCTGCGTGCTTATTCACCACCATCAAATGGTTATCCTCATACAGTACATCTTCCGGGCGGATTTGCTCCATCTACTAATATTGTTCGTTTTGGTTCGGGAAATCACCGCTGCGCACGTCATCTATGTAGTTCTTGACAGCTTCCGTCATGATATCGTAGAGATTGGCGTACTTGCGCAGGAAGCGCGGAGAGAATTCGTTGTTGATCCCGAGCATGTCGTGAACAACCAACACTTGTCCGTCCACCCCATTTCCTGCTCCGATACCAATAATCGGTACAGAAACGGATTTCGCTACTTTTTCTGCCAATGCCGCAGGTATTTTCTCCAATACAATGGCAAAACAACCGGCTTCTTCCAATGCTTTCGCATCTTCAATCAGGCGCTGAGCCTCGTTTTCTTCTTTGGCACGAACTACGTATGTTCCGAACTTATAAATGGATTGCGGGGTCAATCCCAAATGTCCCATCACCGGAATTCCGGCCGTGAGAATCCGTTTAATGGATTCTATGATCTCAATCCCGCCTTCCAGTTTCACGGCATGTCCACCGGATTCTTTCATAATACGGATCGCATTCGACAGCGCTTCTTTGGAATTTCCCTGGTAAGAACCAAAAGGCATATCCACCACTACCAATGCTCTTTCGACTGCGCGAACAACGGACCCGGCATGGTAAATCATTTGGTCTAAAGTAATGGGAAGCGTCGTTTCATGTCCGGCCATGACATTGGAAGCGGAATCTCCTACCAAAATAACATCAATTCCGGCTGAATCAATGATTCGGGCCATGGAAAAGTCGTAGCCGGTCAGCATGGAAATCTTCGTCCCGGAATTCTTCATTTCTTGTAAAACATTCGTAGTAACGCGTTTTACATTTTTATGCACAGACATGAGCGATTAATTTAGCTAACAAAGTTAAGTAATTCCGAATTACGAATACCGAATTACGCATTGGAATTGTGGATTAGCGATCGTTTCTTCATACCTCATGCAAATTTGCCAGTTTGCCAAATGGCAAACCATGAAACATACTCCGGGCAAAATAGACAGATATCTATTCGTAAATTTTGAGAGTGATTTGTTCGGTTGCCAAAATACATCTAAAACAGCACTATCCCTTATTTATATCGAAAGCTGTTAAAATTGGTTTTCAGGGTTTTGGGTTTGTAATCACAACTATTTTTCTTCTTATCTTTGATTTTATGAGTACGGCAGACAACAAATTACATTTAGTTCAGATGATCATAGAGTCAGAAGATAAAACTTTTGTGGCTAAAATGTTGGAATATGCGCGTAGTCTTAAGATTCAAAAATCGAACGTCCTGGAAGAAGATATTCCGGATTATGTCGTGAAAGAAGTTCAATTAGCTATGGAAGAACTCGATAATGGTTCAGATCCTGGCACGCCTCATGAAGAGATGTTGGAGCAGTTTAGGAAAGAATTCCCTGGTTTAAAGATTTAATCCCATGCAAATTATCTGGAGTGCCCGATCAAAAAAACTCTGGGAATCATTCGTTTGCATATTCGAACTCATTTTACCTCTAAAGAAGAATTGGAATTCATAAATCAGGTTATCCAAACTATCCAATCGATAAATACTTTTCCAAAAGGTTTTCCAGAATGCAAGAAGCCGAAACAAGCAAGAAAAGCTGTTATTCATCCGCACAGTACTTTGTTTTATCGTATCAAAAGCAAAAGAGAATTGAATTACTTTTGTTTTGGGATAATAGAAACAATCCAAAGAAAATAAAGTAAGCCGGAGTTAATGAGATTATCACTCGAACCACACATCGTGTATGATCTGCTTACCGGCGGTTTCATTTACCCGCTGGATAATGATCTGTTTTCCATGCAGCAGTTCATCGCGCATAACGGAAGAATTCAGGGCAACGATCAAAACTCTATGGCGGATCTGAAGGTTGGTTGTCCTGCTGGCAACGGCTTTTCCCATCATTTCTTCCCACTTGCTCAAAACTTCCATTTCGGTCATTTTTCCCTGCAATTGGTAAGCACTCATGAGTTTGTCCACCAATTCTTTCATCGGCTGGGCATTCCCCGATCTTTTACGTTCGTCCCATTCGCTCATACTAATTCGGAATTAAAAATGATCATATTCGGTTTTACCTGTATCGTATCAAAAATAGCAGAAACGCGGTTCTCGTCGGTATCTGTTACTAAAACCTGCCCGAAGGTGTTTTTGGAAACCAATTCCATCAATTGCGCTACACGAAGATTGTCCAGCTTATCGAAAATATCGTCCAATAAAAGAATCGGAGTCTGTTTGAGGCGTTCTTTCAACCAGTCGAACTGGGCCAAACGCAAAGCGATGAGGAAACTTTTCTGTTGTCCCTGGGAACCGAAACGCTTGATAGGCAATCCTTCCAACAGGAAGGTAATATCGTCTTTATGAATTCCAACAGAGGTATAATGGACCCGCATGTCTTTCGGATAAGCCTGCTGCAGCAAAGTCCTGAAATCCGTTTCGGTCAATTTGGATTCGTAATTCAAAGAAACTGCCTCCTGTTCCTGCGAAATCCACTTGTAATAATGCTGGAACAAAGGAATGAATGCTTCAATAAATGTTACGCGCTTATGGTGAATTGCTGTTCCGTAGCGGATCAATTGCTCGTCCCATATCTCGATAGATTCCCGCTCGAAGAAACCGTTTTCGAATTGCAGTTTCAACAAAGCATTTCGCTGATCGAGCACTTTATTATAGCGTTGCAGATCATTCAAATACTCATGGTCGAACTGCGAAATGATCCCATCCATCCATTTCCTGCGCACTTCGCTTCCTTCGGAAATTAAGTCCGTATCGTAAGGTGAGATCATAACAACCGGGAAATGCCCGATGTGGTCCGCCAACCGGTCGTATTCCTTTTTATTTTTCTTGAAAACCTTTTTGGAACCCGATTTTACCCCGCAATACAGATTAAAGGGCTGTTCGTCTTTCATCCAGCATCCCTGGATCACAAAAAACTGCTCATTGAAGCGGATATTCTGGCGGTCGATGGGATTTAAATAAGAACGGCACATGCTCAAATAATGAACCGCGTCGAGCACATTCGTTTTTCCCGAGCCGTTCTTCCCCACAATGCAATTCACACCGGATTCGAACTGGAATTCAGCTTCGCTGTGATTGCGGAAATTGACTAATGAAAGGGATTCGACGAACATCCTGCAAAATTACGAATTCCGAATGACGAATCCCGAATTGCTGATCGTGAATTGTATGACGCAGGGTCGAAAAATTTTTCGGCCCTACTGAATTCGGAATTAATATTCGTAATTTTCCAAATGAAACTCCAATTTCAGAAGAATGAAAAACCTATTCCTTTTTTGCTGGCTTACAATCAGTTGTTTTTCTTTCGCACAGGTTGAACCGAATTCCGTCTTGCACAAAACCATTCTGGAAAAAGACAGCCTGCTGTTCAACATTGGTTTCAATACCTGTGATATTTCGCAGTTTGAAAAGCTATTGAGCACAAACTTTGAGTTTTTTCACGACAAATCGGGAATCTCCGACCGCAAAAAATTCCTGACTGATTTGAAGAACGGTCTGTGCAAGTCTCCGGAAACCTACCAGTCGCGAAGAGAACTGCTTACTGAAAAAACACTTGTTTTCCCACTTTACAACCAGGGCGAACTTTACGGAGCAATTCAGTATGGAGAACACCGCTTTTATGAGAAAATGGAAGGAAAAGCAGAACAATATGCCAGTACCGCAAAGTTTACACATGTATGGATCATCGAAGACGGGAAATGGAAATTGAAGTCGGGATTGAGTTACGATCACCAGCACTAATTCCTGGTTAAGAATGCCGAAATCCGAATTACCGAATTTCCCTCAGCGGATCGAAAAGCGTATCCTGATTGCTGCCAATTCTTCAGAAGTTTGGGCTTATTTGACCGTTCCTGCTTTCATGAAAGGATGGATGGGCGACGAAGAAATGAAAATCGACATTATCAGCGATTGGAAAACAGGAAGTTCTTTTGCAATCAAAGGATTTCACCATGAGCAGTTCGAGAACCGGGGAACCATCCTGCAGCTCGATCCGGAAAGCGTTTTCAGCTATGCCTATTTGAGTTCTTTATCCGGTCTGGAGGATGAAACGAAGAATTATACCACGATTTCTTTCTGTTTAATTCCCAAAGCTGGCGGAACAGAACTGCGGGTTGAAGCAACTAACTTTCCGACATTTGAGATTTATAAGCATTTGGAGTTTTATTGGAATGGAACCTTGCAAATTATCAAATGGAGAATTGAAAATTGAAAAGAAATATGAAATTCATTTTTATCATACCATTTTTAATACTTGCTTTGATATCTTGTAAGCATGAGCCAAAAGTTTTAAGTGAGGATTATCAGGCTATTTGCTTTGTAAGTAATGGTGATGAAATCGGATTAGGAAATGAAGTCTATATGAATTCTCCAACGATTCATTATGTTTTATTTCTATACCATGACACTATTTTTCAGGTTCAGATCAGTGACAAACAACCCGCTTATTTCTATTTGAAATGCCGCAGAAACGGAAAAGACAGTTTGGAATCCTTATTCGAAAAATACGATAAGTTTTCACTGAATGAGCAATTGAAAGTCATGGAGAAAAACGGATATGAAGGAACCTGTGCTCCGAATGGTTATTTCCTCACGAGGAAGAGTGAGACACTGAATTTCGGGCTATTTACTTATATGGATTATTATGAGTGGTCGAGGCATTACCACTGGAAAGAAATCAAACTGAATCCCGGTCAATTCCCAAAAATATATCCAACCATTTACCATACACTGAACTCCAAACAATGGGATTATTTCATGAGTGATGCGTATTATTACAAGGATGTGAGGACGCATCGAAAAATTCAATTCCAATTTGAACCAACAGCCAATAAAAATGAATCAGCTATCTTTATAAAAAATCGCATCCACCATGAATGAATTAGCCCGACAAGGCAGAAGCCAAACGATTGCTATCTCGATCAGTATCATTCTTATTTCCATGTTCGTTATTGCATTTTACCACATTCCCCAGGATTCGATAAATCCGAAAAAGTTCTTTCAACAAATCGTGCGGTTTGTGCTCACACTGGCACTGCTTTATTTCTTGTTCCAGGGAAAAAACTGGGCGAGAATCACGCTGCTTGTTTTGTTCTTGCTGGCAATACTCAGTGGGTTGATCCTACTGTTCATCCCCTTTCCAGTTGCAGGAAAGATTCCTATTCTGGTTATGATTATTATCTATGGACTTGGGGCTTACAATCTTTATTTCTCAAAGTCTTTTAAAGCTTATTTTACTTATTTGAATTCGAAAAACAGATAGTTACTCCTGAAGACGAACCAATACCTCGCAAAAAGGCTTTTGGAAAGAATTGAAGGATAAAAAACATTTCTCAATCATGACTAAATTATTCCTCACATACATTCTGACTTCTTTAGCAATTACTTGCTTTGGACAGCAAACAGAAATTATTAACGAAAAGACCAACCAGCATATCCGTATTCCGGGCACCCGAGTATTTCTGATTCCGCCGAAAGGATTCACTATTGCCAAAGGTTTTCTTGGATTGCGCAAAGGTGATGATGCATACATTCAAATTTTCGATTTAGTTGGCGGCAGTTTTTATTCCAATGCTCGTTCCATAAACAGGGAAAATTTTGAGGCCGCGGGAATGAAAGTGTACGACTACTCTGAATTCCAATTCGATAACTATCCTGCTAAATATATATACCTGAGGGGAACAAACCTTTTAAATAGTTATCAGCTTACTTTTGGAGATTCTACTTTTTCAGCAATGATGCTGTCCGCGTTTTATCCTGATGACAAGGAAATGGAAAAACAAGTCAAAGAATGCATACTATCAGCCTATTATGATACTTCCGTAAAGATTGATCCTTTTGAAACTGCATACTTTAGCATTGATGAATCATCCACAAAATATAAGTTTCAAGAATACGCGGCAAACATTTATGCCTATTCTGTGGATGGAGTAAAAAGCGAAGACACATTTTCTCCAACCGTAATGATTACTCAATTACCCGCGGAAGCAAACAGCACTTATGAAACTCTCATTGAATCAATGATCAATGGTTTAAAACAAAACTCTTTCATCCAGACAGGAATTGTATCTTCAACCGAAAAAACAATCAATGGATTCAAAGGGTATGAAAAAATAGTGAAAGGTTATTTCAAACGAAAAAAAGTGACCGTTTACTATTTAGCATTTATAAAAGATGATATCAGTATTGTTTTTTGTGGAATTACTCATGCTGAAGACGATAGCGATCTAAAAGACTTTGTTACTTTCTCAAGTACTATGAAATTAAAATAACACTGGCAAAATTCTTGCTAACTTCACATAAAATCCAAGTCATGAAAATTCTTCTTTTTATTGCTGTTTCTGCTTCTGTACTTTTAGGCTGTAATACCAGCAAACCGGCTGCTTCAGACAATGCAATCATCAGCATCACGCACGGAACCAACTTTGGGCATTGCCGCGGATACTGCCGGAAAGAAGTGGTATTTTCCCAGGATCAGATCATGTATTTTGAATCGAGTGTCGACTCTGCAAGGAATCCTGTGAAAACTGAAAAGTTTGACATTTCGGCAGATCAATGGAAAAGCATTGCTGATAAAATCGACTGGAATACCTTCGAAAAACTGGATGAAAGCTATGGCTGTCCGGATTGTGCTGACGGCGGTTCGGAATACATCGAAATTAAAACAACCGATGGAACAAAACGTGTCACAATCGAATTCAATAAAGAAGGCCCGCAATTGGAGCCATTGCTGACAGAACTGCGTACTCAGCGCAAACAACTTTTAAAGACCAACTAGAAAAGACGTTACACCTTCTTTTCAAAAAAGAAAGCGCGTGTAACAAATGTTACTGTGGCTTCCGGAATAAGCTTGCAACTTTGCATAGTGAAATTCACTTGTGAAAGCACCTTTCATGGGTGGAACAAGGAATAAGTTCAGTAACAAAAACACATGCAGATGAGCGTAGAACAAATTATCAAAGAAAATGCGGGTACGATCGTAGACGTAAGAACAGTAGCAGAATTCAGAGGAGGACATGTTGCAGAATCCATCAACATCCCGGTACAGGAAATTACCGAAAGGTTAGAAGAAATCAAGCAATTAAAGCAACCTTTGGTTCTTTGTTGTGCTTCCGGCGGAAGAAGCGGACAAGCCACTCAATTCCTGTCTCAAATGGGGATCGAATGCTACAATGGCGGTTCTTGGCTGGATGTTAATTATTTTCAAACACAAGCGCTATGATGAACGCGATCAAACAGTTATTCGGTATCGGGCCTAAAACGGATTTCGCCCAACTCGTAAAAGACGGAGCCATCATCTTAGATGTGCGCAGCAAAGGAGAATACGCCGGCGGACACATCCGGGGATCGGTCAATATCAGTGTAGATACACTGGCGAACAACCTCGATAAACTCAAAGATAAAAACAAGCCTGTTATTACCTGCTGCGCAAGTGGTATGCGAAGTGCTTCAGCTAAAAACATCCTGAAATCAAAAGGATACACCCAGGTGTACAACGGTGGCGGCTGGTACGGATTGCAACAAAAAATCAGGTAAATTATCTTTATTCGAAATGGATTTTGTCGGACGGATTCCAACTACAACATTCAATCCGATGAAATCCATTCCTTTTTTTCAATGAAATGAAAGAACGTATTTTAAAAAACTGGACACTCAGCAGAGCCTTATTCCTGATTTTAGGAAGTGTGGTCATCATTCAGTCTATTTTGAACCAGCAGTGGCCGGGAATTTTATTTGGCAGCTATTTTGCTTCCATGGGATTATTTTCATTCGGATGTGCTTCCGGAAATTGTTATAATGGAAACTGCAGTATCGATAATAAGCCGGCTACCGAACAGACTGATAAAATGAACCCGAAAATTTAAATTTCATGAAACAACTTTTTTCCATAGCACTTGTAACTCTTCTGTTAATGAGTTGCTCCCACAGTCAAACACAAAATTCTCTTTCTGCAAAAGCATTTGCCGAGAAACTAAAAGCACTTCCGGAAGCACCGGTTATCGATGTAAGAACCGCTGAGGAATTTTCAAGCGGGCACTTGCAAAATGCCGTAAATTACGATTGGAACGGTTCGCAATTTGAAGCGCAAATCAAAACACTCGACAAATCCAAACCTGTATTCGTTTATTGCCTGAGCGGAGGACGAAGCGCTGCCGCAGCTTCAAAAATGCGGGCTGACGGATTCAGTGAAGTGTACGAGTTGGAGGGCGGAATGATGAAGTGGAGAAATGAAAACCTGCCTGAAACGACGAACGATCAGGTTTCTTCAACGGGTATGAGCGAACAAGATTTCCAGTCCCTTTTGAATTCGGATAAAACTATTTTGATCGATTTTTATGCCGATTGGTGTATTCCCTGCAAAAAAATGGAGCCTTACCTGAATGACATTTCAAAAGAGCAAAAAAATACCCTCACACTCATTCGAATCAATGTAGAGGAAAATCAGGAACTGTGTCAGAAATTAGGAATAAGCGCAATCCCGGTATTACAAGTTTATAAAAACAGAAAAATGACGTGGACCAATACCGGATTCATTGAAAAAGAAACGGTTTTGAAAGCATTGGAATAATTTTTATCTGCTACCTCATCCGGAACTGTGAAAAAGCATTCTTTCAAGTTGATCAACACCCTGCTTGTTGTTTTTCCAATGACATTCATCATGGCTTTTGCAGGAACAATCCGTAACTATGGCTTCGGTAAAGACTGGTTTTTACTATTGCTAAAATCATGGAGTATTATGTTTCCGATTGCTTATGGTGCCGCATTCATTATTATACCGAACGCGAGAAAATTAACTGAGAAGCTCGTCTCAAACTCCAAAAAAGAAAAATGAACCTTTTTTAAAGCGGGGTGTAATGGTAAAAAACAAAAGCCATGAAAACATCCCTTGTAAGTTTACTTCTTTGCATCAGTTCATTCTCTTTTGCTCAGCTGCTCCATCCAAGTGATGAAGCCCGAAAAATCCAGATTGCGATCCTTTTTGACACCTCCGGAAGTATGGATGGTTTGATCGAACAAGCCAAATCTACCATCTGGAAAATTGTCAATATGGCATCCAAAATGTCGGATAAAGGGAAAACTCCCCAGTTAGAAATTGCACTTTACGACTATGGAAACGACGAAATTACCGTTCCGAATTGGATCCGCAAACGCACGGACCTGATTTCAGACCTGGATTCCATTTCCGGACAGCTTTTCTCACTTAAAACCAATGGCGGAACAGAATACTGCGCTGCTGTTATCGAATCTTCCATCAATGATCTGCTTTGGTCAGCCAAGCCAGGTGATTTACGTTTAATCTACATCGCCGGGAACGAACCTTTCAACCAGGGACCTATCGATTACAAAAAGATCCTGAAAATCGCAGCAACCAAAGACATTATCGTCAACACGATCTACTGCGGACCTTATGACCAGGGAGTCAAAGAATTCTGGTACGACGGAGCTCTTCAAACACAGGGTTCCTATTTCAATATCAATTCAGACGATGAAATCAGACACATCGATACTCCTTACGACAAAGAAATTATCTCCATCAATGATTCCCTGAATAAGACCTATATCGGATATGGACGAGAAGGTGCCTACCGCGCTAGTAAACAAGCTGAAGAAGACAACAATGCGAGTTCCAAAGGTTATGCGGTAATGAGCGAGCGCGCAGAAGCAAAATCCAAATCGAACTACAAAAATGCCAACTGGGATTTAGTGGATGGTTTGGAGCAGGGAAATGTGAACCTGGACAGTTTACGCAAAGAAGATCTTCCGGAAGAACTGAAAGGGAAATCCAAAGAAGAACAATTGAAGTATATTGAAAATAAGAAAACCGAACGGACCAAATACCAAAATAAGATAGGAGAACTTTCGAAGAAACGGGAAGAATACATCGCAGAGGAAACGAAAAAGATCAACGAATCCAATGCAAAAAAAGATCTTGGATCAGCAATCATTGAATCGTTAGTTGCTACCGCTCAAAAAACAGGATTCACGGTTGAATAAGAGGAAGAGCCTTCAAGTAATATTGAGGGCTTTTCTTTACCACAAAGGAACATAGGCCACATAGTTAAATTATAATTAATCATGAAGAACTCTGTATTTCTCATTAACGAATGTCTTTTGGCCTTCCCGAAAGATGTTAGTAGAATTAAAGTTTAAAAGAATACCTTTGGGTGAATCCAAAAGCTTCATGTAAGTTAAGAGCTGTGCTTCAAATATTGGTTCAATTGCCTTTGCAGCTTTCAATTCAACTACGACTGAATTTTCAACGTATAAATCACACCGTAGTACTGTTTCCAATTCTTGGCCATTGTAAAATATAGGAACAGTCATTTCGGTCTTAAAGGAAATACCTCTTTCTGCCAATTCGATCTTCATGCACTTATGATAAATACTTTCGAGTAAACCAGGACCTAGCTGACTATGCACCTTAATAGCGGCTCCAATGATGTCGTAAGTCAATTGATCTAAATAAGACTTTGTCATAGAAATAGAATAATGATTATATCTTTAAGATAACAAAAAAATCCACAATATCTTAAGTCTTTCTATGTGCCCTATGTTCCTATATGGTTTTATTATCTTTATGCTTCCAAGAATACTTCATGATTGAATTTGAAACCGACATCAAAGCACTCGATTACCTGAATTACTGGTTCGTTGAGATCACACCGGATATCCTGGCGCAGCTTCCCGGTAGAAAAGAAAAAGGAGATTTCAATCAGCGGCTGATCATTATCCTCGACTCCAAAATCCGATGGCAGGCGGGAATTCTGGCTCTCGGCAATGGAAGCGGCCTCATTACCGTTCAAAAGGACCGTTTGAAAAAGCTTGGCAAGACTTTGGGCGATTTCGTGCAGGTACAACTGGAAAAAGACGATTCGGAATTCGGAGTACCTGTTGCCGAAGAAATCGAAGAATACTGGATACAGGTACCGGAATCAAAAGACCGTTTCGATGCATTGACTCCTGCAATGAAACGCTATATCCTGAACCATGTTTCTACCGCAAAATCAGCCGAAAAAAGACTGGAACGTACGCACCTGCTCCTTTCGAATCTGCTTTTAGCTCCCCAAGGAAAAGAGACATTTCGGTTCCTTCTTGGCAAAGATTAGTTCCTTTCTTCCCTTGATTCTATTAAATTTGCAATAAAAAAAGTCAATGCGAGTATATTTAGACAATGCTGCAACTACGCCTCTTGCAAAAGAAGTTGCCGAAGCAATGATCCCTGTTTTACAAAACGAATTCGGAAATCCTTCTTCCACGCATTTCTATGGTCGACAGACCAAAGCATTGATTGAAACTTCACGCCGTTCGATCGCCAAGCAGTTAAACTGTTCTCCGAACGAGCTGATCTTCACTTCCGGAGGGACCGAAGCAGATAATATAGCATTAAATACTGCTGTTTTCCAGCTGGGAGTAAAACGCATTATTTCAACGACCATTGAACACCATGCAGTGTGTCATACGATTGAACATTTGGCGGAACGCGAAAACATTGAAGCCTGTTGGTTGAAAGTAGACTCAAAAGGAAATATCGACCTCAACGAACTGGAAACCTATCTGCAGGATGAAAAACCAACTTTGGTTTCCTTAATGCACGCCAATAATGAGATCGGGACATTGACCCCTATTGAAAAAGTGAGCGTACTTTGTAAAAAATACAACGCCTACTTTCATACAGACACTGTTCAGACAATGGGCCATTATGCCTTTGACCTGAATGCTTTAGGAATTGATTTTGTTACCTGTGCCGCACATAAATTCCACGGACCAAAGGGAATTGGATTCTTATACGCAAACAAACGTATCAAGACGGATGTTTTGATCCACGGAGGTGCCCAGGAAAGAGGATTACGAGGTGGAACTGAAAATGTTTACGGGATTGTTGGCCTTGCAAAAGCAATCGAATTGGCCTACAGCCACCTGGAAGAACATCAAAATCATGTCCAGGGATTGAAAACCTATATGATTGACCGTTTGAGATCCACCCTTTCCGATGTAAGTTTCCACGGAGAAATTGCTCCTGAAAAAAGCTTGTATACGGTTCTGAATGTGTGCCTGCCTCCAACAGAAAAATCCGGAATGCTGTTATTTACACTCGATCTGAAAGGTGTTGCCTGTTCAGGAGGTTCTGCCTGCTCTTCCGGTGCCGCTAAAGGTTCTCACGTATTGGAAGGAATCCGGGCTGATAATTCCCGCCCGAATGCGCGTTTCTCTTTTTCCAGATATACAACCAAAGAAGAAATAGATTTTGCCATTGAACAATTGGAGGCAATCTATGAAAAAGTATTGGTTTAGTCCGGGCTGCTGAAAGAAAATAGTTTTCAAAGAATTTTAAACCTTTGAAGTCTTTGGTTATCTTAGCAATACAAGATAACAACTACAGCATGAAACTACTTTTGATCTGCTTCCTTTCTATCATCGGATTCTCAAGCCTGAGAGCGCAAACTTATTTTCCTCCTTTAACAGGAAATACCTGGTCAACAACCGATCCCGCAACACTGGGCTGGTGCCAGGATTCAATCGATATGATGTACGATTGGCTGGAAAACTCCGATTCAAAAGCATTCATCGTCTTAAAAGATGGAAAAATAGTCCTGGAAAAATATTTCGGGACCTTTACCGCAGATAGTTTTTACGTTTGGAATTCGGCCGGTAAAACACTCACGGCCTACGCAGTAGGAATTGCCCAGCATGAGGGATTCCTGGATATTGACGATGCAACCAGTGATTATTTGGGATCAGGCTGGACAAGTCTGACCCTGCCCCAGGAAAATGCGATAACGATCAAACACCAGTTAACAATGACAACCGGTTTGGACGATGGTGTTGCCGATATTCACTGCACAGATCCGGCATGCCTGATTTACAAAGCAGACCCCGGAACACGCTGGGCGTACCACAATGGTCCGTATACCTTGCTTGATACCGTCATCGAATCCGCTACAGGAATGACGCTCAACGCATGGGTCAACCAAAAAATCTCTTCCAAAATAGGATTAACCGGTTTATACATCCAGGTGGGATACAACAACGTATTCGCTTCAAGAGCGCGCGGCATGGCGCGGTTCGGACTATTACTTTCACAAGACGGTTATTGGAACGGAACAGCGGTTCTTCCGGACGTAACTTACCTAAACGAAATGCGCAACAGCAGTCAAACGCTCAACAATTCTTACGGTTATTTGACCTGGTTAAACGGAAAATCCTCTTTCATGATTCCTCAATCACAGTTTGTTTTCCCGGGAGAATTATGTCCCAATGCGCCAGCTGACATGTACGCCGCAGAAGGAAAGAACGGACAGATCATTAATGTTGTACCATCTGAAGGTTTGGTGTTGGTGCGTATGGGAAGTACTATGGGAAACAGTTTGGTCGGGACCCAGTACAATGATACGATCTGGCAGTATATGAATCGTTTGGGGTGTGTTGCAAGTCTCGAAAATCAATCATTGGAAGCGATCCAAATCTCTCCAAATCCGACCAATGAATTAATCCGCATTTCCGAACTTCAGGGAGACGAAAAAATGGAACTAAAAAACCAGCTGGGGCAATCCGTTCCGTTTCAACAACTTGGAAACGAAATTTCGTTGAAAAATTTACAATCCGGAGTTTATTTTCTCACAATTCGTAAAGAAAAACACGCAAAAACTTTCCGCGTCATACGCAATTAGTGAAAAATGCAGTAAATTTAGCCTATGTCAGGCACGAAAAGACATATACTCATCATGAGTTCTTGGTTTCCTACACGCATAGATCCATACGCAGGAAATTTCGTAGAACGCTTTGCACACTTGCTTTCCGACACTTATGAAGTGACTGTATTGCATACGATGGGAGATAAAAACTGCAGTTCTATCGAGGTCGATGACCAGCAGAACGGCAACCTGCGTATCATTCGTATTTATCATCATATTTCGAAAAACCGTTTCATTCATTGGTGGCTTCAGCGAAAAGCCTTACGAAAAGGATTGCTGATGCTGGACCACATTGATTTGATTTTTGCACATGTTTTTCTTCCCAGAGCCATGCAGTTTGCACGTGTACAGAACTATTTCCACGTTCCTTTAATTGTTATGGAACATGGTTCGTACTACCATAAGAAACTGGTAAAAAGTTTTATTTCGCTTCATCAGCAGTTGATTAAACGAGGAAGCAGGCATACCAGTGAAATCGTTGCTGTATCCAATGTATTGAGAAGTGATATGAAGCCGCTCTTCCCTACTACCAAAATCCAGGTAATCCCCAATTTTGTAGATGAGGAAATCTTTACTTTAAGAGATAACAATCCGGAGAAGCGCACGAAGTTCATTCATATTTCCACACTGGATAAAAACACCAAAAATCCAGCCTTTCTTTTTGACGGATTCTTAAATGCATACCTGGAATCGGGGAAAAAGGTCAGCTTGACAGTTGTTTCCGATCAGGATACCGATGAGTGGGAAAGGTGGGCAAAACTAAACAGCTGCCGGGAAGCGATTACTTTCACCGGACCTTGTGAATGGGACGAAGTCAGTAGATTATTAAAGGAACACGATGCGTTGATCCTCACCTCCGAGTACGAAACATTCAGCATTGTACTTGCCGAAGCCTGGTTAACCGGAACTCCGGTCATTTCAACCCCGGTGGGAATTGCAGCGAATATGACCGATGCATTGGGTATCAAAATAGATCACAACAATATTGCCGACCTGAAACACGCTATTTTAGATATGATGAACGGGAAATTCCAGTTCGACAAAGAATTGATGCGTGCTTTCGGGATGCAATTTTCAAAGGAAAGCGTCCGTAAGCAATTAATCGAATTGTTTAATAAACACTTCATTATCTATGAATAGTTCAAGATGTTCGATCGTTCAAAAAGTTAAAAGAAACTATCTTTGAACATTTTAAACTTTTGAACCCCTTGAACCCTCTCTATGGACAAAAAAGCATTCTTCCGGCATATATCAACTACTATTTCTGAGAAAATAACTTCTTTACAGGAAGATATTGCAGATCTTCAAAAAGGAATTGCCGAGGACAGCAAAAGTTCGGCCGGGGACAAATTCGAAACGTCGCGTGAAATGGCCCAGCAGGAATTAGTCAAGCTCAACACACAATTAAACGAACAGCAGCGTTTAAAGAGCTTAGTCGACAATCAATCTGCAGATCAGGCAAATCAGGTGCAATTGGGAGCTGTAATCCAAACCAATAAAGGGATATTCCTAATTGGAATTCCAATTGGAAACAGTGCTTTCGAAGGGAAGAATGTAATAGGCATTGGATTGGGTGCTCCACTTGGACAGTTATTGCTTCACAAAAAGAAAGGAGAAAGTGTTTTGTTCAATAACCAGCAATTCATCGTAGAAGAAATTTATTAAGTGTAATCCGAAGGGAAAAGCTATTTTTGAGTGCTGCCAAAACCTTTTAGCTTAATGTTAATTAAATATTAAGTGACTTCATAATTTATTCACACAAGCCTCACAATGCAATAATTTTGCTCTTAATTTAGAATAACGTTATAGTAGTTCCTTTGTGGCAAAATTAAAGCTATGAAGATATTTCTTTCCGTTGTTACCTTATTAGTTGCAGGTTTTGCATTCTCGCAAGACAAAAACACCGGAGTAATTCAAGGAAAAGTAATCGATTCTGAAACCGGAGAAGGGCTTCCTTCTGCCCAGGTAGAATTGGTTGAAAAAACAAAACGAATCCTGTCAGACATCGAAGGTATTTACAATTTCGACAAATTGGAAAACGGAACATATACTGTCAAAGTATTGTACGCCGGAATGCCCACTCAAATTGTAAATGGTATCCAGGTTAAATCAGGAGAAATTACCACCATTGATGTAGTTATGTCACCACCGGCTGAGGACAGTACTTCCATCGGTGAAATTGTCGTTTCTGCAAAAAGGATCACGGATACTGACCAGGGGGTTGTTTTGGCACAAAAGAATGCGATCAGCGTAGGCGACGTCATGTCGAGCCAGTCTATTCAGCGTTCTACGGCTAGCAACACCAGTGATGTTTTGAAAATGGTGAGTGGTGCGAGTATCCAGGACAATAAATTTGCGGTTATTCGCGGTTTGAATGACCGATACAATGCAGCTTTCCTGAACGGTTCTCCGCTTCCAAGTTCTGAAAGCGACAGAAAAGCATTCTCATTCGATATGTTCCCTTCGAACATGCTTGATAATTTAACAATCACAAAATCTGCAACACCGGAACAGCCCGCAGAATTTGCAGGTGGTTTGATCCAGATCAATACTAAAAGCATTCCTGAAAAGAACTTTTTCTCCTTCCAGGTCGGAGGCGGTTACAATACCATTACAACATTCAAAGACCGCACTTCTTATAAAGGAGGAAAAATGGACTGGTTAGGAATTGATGACGGTTCCAGAAAAATTCCAGCTGCTGTTGCGCCGTTCGGACAGTACCCGTTAAATATTCATGAACAGGCAAAGGTCGCTCAGCAAGTATCTACGAATTGGGGAACAACCGAAGGTAAATTCCTTCCAAACTTAAGTCTTCAGGCATCCGGAGGTTTCAACAAAAAATTCGGTAAACGTGAATTCGGAATGATTGCGGCCTTGACATACAGCAGAAGCTTCAGCTATAATGAGACGGTTCGAAACAGTTACCTGAATAGTACTGACCCGAACTCATCTCAGTCAACACAAATGGAAAATGATTACCTGGATAAAAACAATGTAACGAACTTACTGGCTGGTGCATTGGCGAATTTTGCATTCAAGATCAATGAGCGTAATACCATCAGCTTCAAAAATATCTACAGCATTAATTCCTCCGATAAATTAATCAATAGAACAGGTGCTACAAATGCAATGGAATCAAATCCGATCCTTATCCGTTCGAATGCGCGCTGGTTTACTTCAGACCGGGTTTATTCCGGACAGCTTGAAGGACAGCACGGATTGAGAGCAAAGGGATTCAAAGTAAACTGGTTGGCAGGTTACAGTAACGTAAACCGTTCTATTCCAAACCTAAGCCGTTCGGTATATTCCCGAAACAAGACATTTATCGATCCATCCAATCCTGATTCGAGAGATACCATGTATTCTGCAAATATTTCCACATCCAGTGTTGGTCCGGCTTATGGCGGTGGAATGTTCTTCTCTGAAAACAAAGAAAGTTCCGTTAACAGCCGTTTGGATTTAGCTTATGCGACGGATCTTTTCGGAAAATTCAAAAGTGAATTTAAAATTGGAGTTTACAACCAGGTGCGTAACCGTAAATTTGCTGCGCGCCAATTGGGATATACAAAGTATGGCGTGAGCGGAGGAAATGTTCAGTTTGATGAAAGCTTATTATACCTTCCTGAAGACGAGATTTTCGCTGCTCAAAACATGGGACTGATTGAGCCTGCAGCTAACGGAAATCCAGGAAAAGGAGGATTCAAACTAACAGACGGAACAAAACCTTCCGATCAATACGATGCCCAATCTGTCTTAAATGCTGCATATCTGCAATTAGACAACCGATTTGGTAAACGATTCCGATTCATTTATGGAGTTCGTGCTGAATATTTCCAACAAGAACTGACATCATTAAAAGATGACCTTTCCGAATTAAAGATCAGCACCAAAAAACTGGATGTACTTCCTTCCATCAACGCCATATTTGAAGCCAATAAACGTACCAATGTTCGTTTGAGCTACTCTCAAACTTTGAACAGACCTGAATACCGAGAATTGGCTCCGTTTGCATTCTATGATTTCACTACTAACTTCGTTGTTTCCGGGAACGATTCTCTGAAACGTGCTTTGATCCACAACCTGGATTTGAGGTATGAAACATTCCCGGGAAGAGGTCAATTGTTCTCAGCAACTATTTTCTACAAAAACTTCATTAATCCGATCGAGCAAAAATCGCGTCCGGACGTAGTAGGAGAAATTTCCTTCCAAAATGTTCCTTCAGCAACGAATTACGGATTAGAACTGGAGGCAAGATCATTGATATCAACAATCTTTGGGATGGACACCTCTTCTTTATTTGATGATTTAACGGTTTACTCCAATTTATCAATCATTCGTTCTCAGGTGGATGTTTCAGGTGTTGCGGGAAGTGTAGCTGATTCCAGACCGCTTCAGGGGCAGTCGCCTTATGTCTTCAATGCAGGTATACGTTATGACAATACACGTAACCAATGGGGAGTAGCTTTGAATGTGAACCGTGTGGGACAGCGTATTTACATTGTTGGAAACGTGAACGAACCGGATTTATGGGAACAGGGAAGAACATTCCTTGATCTTCAAATCACTAAAGGGTTCTGGAAAGGACGTGCACAATTCAAATTAAATATTCAAAATATCCTGGCACAAGATCAGATCTTCTATCAGAATAACTTCACTGCCAGATCCGAAGCGAATGGGTTAAACGGATTCTTCAACACCATTTTTATAGGAGATAAGAACAATGCAAAAGGTTTTGATAAAGACATTGACCAACGAGTTTGGAAAACAAACTTCGGAAGAACATTCAGTGCTTCTATCAGTTTCAGATTGTAAAAAATAGTCAAAACGCCTGAGAGGCCATCAGTCAGCTGACTGATGGCTTTTCTTTTTTAATGGTTTCCAGTAGTGCCGAAAAATTTTTCGGCACTACAAGATGAATGGAAAGTTAAACAGCACCAATAATCAAATAAACGATCAACTCCACATACCCGGTCCGACCTCTTGAGGCTTCCAATCCTCTACTCCGCTCTACTCTAACCTAAATCGAAAAACTAAATCCTTTTACCTATGTTAAGTCAATGCTAAATCAATTAAACCTCGCTTAACATTTATTTACTCGAATCGTAACTTAAAGGAAAGGATAGAACAAGGTTTGAACAGCAATTTTGTACCAAGAAAAAAAACGAAAAATGAAAAAGATTTACTTAAGTGCATTATTCGCAGGTTTAGGAACCTTTGCAGCATTCGGACAGTTGTTCGAACCAACAACGTATCGCGGTGCTTTCGCTCCAGCTCCAACAGCAATGTGGACAGAAGGATGGGCTAACTGGGATCCTCAGAACACAAACTACGGTACTCCAAACCAAACGATCTCTACAAACATTACAACAAACACTACCTGGACAGCAGGAAACGTTTACTTGTTGCAAGGTCAGATCTATGTAAAAAACAACGCTACGTTGACTATTGAGCCGGGAACAATCATCATGGGTGATAAAGCGGTTCAGGGATCAGGTTTGTTTATTACCAAAGGAGCAAAATTAATGGCTCAGGGTACAGTAAATGCTCCGATCGTATTTACTTCCAACCAGCCTGTAGGATCTCGTGCAGCAGGTGACTGGGGTGGATTGATCTTCTTAGGAAAAGCTGCTAACAACCAAACAAACGGTGTTGCAAACATCGAAGGTCTTGCTCCAACTGCAGATACGGAATTCGGTGGAGGCGCTGCTCCGGACGATCATGACAATTCAGGTAAACTGACTTTCGTTCGTGTAGAATTCCCTGGATATGCATACCAAACAGATAAAGAAATCAACGGGATAACTTTTGGTTCTGTTGGTGATGCTACAGAAGTAAACTTTGTTCAGGTATCTTTCTGTAACGATGATGCATTTGAATGGTTCGGTGGAACGATGAATGCGAAGCACCTGGTTTCATACAGAAATTTGGATGATGATTTTGATGCTGATTTTGGATACACCGGAAATGTTCAATTCGGTTTGATCGTTCGTGATCCGAATCTTGCTGACAACCCGGCTATCTCTACTTCAGAAGGTTTTGAAACGGATAATGATGCAACCGGTTCTACTAATACTCCTCAAACAAATGCAACATTCTCTAATATCACTGCAGTTGGACCATACAGAGGTAACACATCAAACACCATTGCTACAGGTTACCGTCGTGGAGCACGTATTCGTAAAAATTCAGCTCTTGACATCCGCAATTCAATCTTTATGGATTTCCAAAGAGGTATTTTCATCGACGGAACTGCTTGTGAAGCAAATGCAACAAACGGATTGATCCTTTACAAGAACAACATCGTTGCAGGTAACTCTCCTGGTAAAGTAACGGAAAGAACCGCTTCAAGTACATTTGATATCCAGTCTTGGTTTGCTGCCGGAATGAATGATTCTATCGCTTCTACAGCTGGTATTTTGACAACTCCTTATAATTACCTTGCTCCTGACTACCGTCCGGCTGCCAGTTCTCCACTTTTGAGCGGAGCTGACTTTACAGGTCTTTTGGGAATCAAAGAAGTTTCAGCTATTGCAGGTGTTTCTTTATACCCTAACCCAACAAACGAAAACGCAAAATTATTTGTTGACGTAGCTCAAAACAGCACTATCGAAGTAACTGTAATGAACGCAAACGGACAAGTAATGCAGACAGTTGGTACAAAATATGCGGAAGTTGGAACTCATGAGTTCACAATCAACGCTGCTGATTTTGCTCAAGGATTGTACTACGCAGTTGTAAGAACTGGTGATGCAGTTAAGACTGTTAAATTGAGCGTAGTGAAGTAAGTTTTCTCTGTTAGTTTAGTTTTATAGCAAAGTTTAAGGGGTTTCCGCTGCGGCGGAAGCCCTTTTTTAATATCCTTGAATTACTATAAAATGCTATCCTATTTTCGTTATATAATGAAGGCATGAAACTAAAACGGGATCTGTAAGCTGTAAAATCTGTAAATCAAAGCACCTCATTAGTTTGAGAATATGCCTATCTTCGTAAAAAGAAACACCATGAAAATATTAGCATTCGGAGCAAGTACCAGTAAATCCTCTATCAATCAGCAATTTGCGCTTTTTGCAGCACATCAGTTTGACGGAGAAGTCAACATGATAGATCTGAATGACTTTGAAATGCCTGTATTTTCAGTAGACAAAGAAAAAGAAGATGGTTACCCTGTTCAGGCTCATGAACTTCACGAAATCATTGAAAGTTCTGATTTCCTGGTAATCTCCATGACCGAGCACAACGGAAGTTACTCAGCAGCATTCAAGAATACACTGGATTGGTGTTCCAGATTGAATAACAGCGTGTTCCATGACAAACCGACGTTATTGATATCTACCTCTCCGGGTAAACTGGGCGCAAAATTCTCGCTGGAGGCTGCTTTAAGCCGTTTTCCACGTCATTCTGCAAACATTTTGGGGCATTTCAGCTTACCGAGTTTCCAGGAAAACTTCAAAGACGGAATTATCAACGAAGAACTGGCAAAGGAATTCAATGATTTGATCTCAAATGTGAAAGAAACCTTATCTAAGCTGAAATAAGGAATCCACTCCGATAACGCGTTCAACCGTGTATCCTTCCGCATAACGAGCCCCGATGGATCGTCCGAATTCGGCCATTCTGCCACGCAGGAACTCAAAAAATTCTTCTCCTGAAATCGGTGTTTTTGGTTCCGAAGAATTCGGATCCCAGAATTGGGTTTTATAGGCTTTGATCGAATCGAATTTCTGTTCTACGAAATCTGTGACATCAATCACAAAATCCGGTTTGAGGTAGCGGTCCTGGATGTAATGGTAAACAAACTTTGGCCGGTGAGCTTCCTGTAATACACCGTTCCAGGTTGTTTCAATTCTACGCAATCCGGCTAAAAAACAAGCTTCGGAAGCCAATTTACTTCCTTTACCATGATCCGGGTGACGGTCGGAAACAGCATTCATTAAAACAATTTCGGGTTTGAAACGGCGGATTTGTTCAATGATCAATCGCAGGTTTTCTTCGGAGTGTTCAAAAAAACCGTCTGCCATTTTCAGGTTAACACGTTCTGTTAACCCCAGGATTTTAGCTGCTGCATCAGCTTCTTCTTTTCGAGTTTCTTTCGTTCCGCGTGAGCCTAACTCACCCTGTGTAAGATCAATTATCCCGGTAGAATACCCCATTGCACGGTGTTTCAGTAAAGTTCCCGAAGCTGAGAGTTCCACGTCATCCGGGTGCGCGCCGATTGCTAAAACATCAATTTGACTCATGATTTTTGGATCCAATCTAAAATGTGTGACTCAGCAGGTTCTGTTTGCGGGGAAAAATAACCGGCAATTTTACCTTCTCCATCAATCAGGTATTTCTGAAAATTCCAGCTTACTTCCGTACCTGTTTGTTCCTTCAGCCATTCATAAATCGGATGGATCTCCTCACCTATGGTATGTACCTTTTCAGAAAGCGGGAAACTTACTCCATAATTCGTAGAACAAAAAGCCGCGATCTCTTCTGCCGTTCCCGGTTCCTGCCCTGCAAAATCATTACAGGGAACTCCAAGTATAGTGAAACGATCCCCGCCAAACTCTTCATTCAGCTCTTGCAGCTGCGTATACTGAGGAGTAAGACCGCATTGGGAAGCAACATTCACCAGAAGGATTTTCTTGCCTTTAAAAGTACTCCAATCGATGGGATTACCATCTAAATAATTCAATGAAAAATCATACAACGTCATAACAATTCTCTTTGAGTCTTAAGGTACTTTTTATTTCGAACTCCTGCAACTATCGTTAATAACAGGAAGATTGCAATCGTAACCCATACATATCCCGGTAAATTCACAGATCCGTCGCCGTTAGCGTAAGAGTGTAATCCAACTAAAATGAAGTTTACTCCAAAGAAGGTGAACAAAATAGCCGCATACCCCCACATAGCCGCAGCATTGAAAGCGAATTTACCTTTCAATCCCGGAATGTATCTGAAATGCAGGATAATTGCGTAAACCAATACGGAAACCAGCGCCCATGTTTCTTTCGGGTCCCAGCCCCAATACCTTCCCCAGGATTCATTTGCCCATATACCTCCAAGAAAAGTACCGATTGTGAGCATAAACAACCCAATTGTAATGGTCATTTCACTGACAGCTGTAAGCACAGTAATATTCTTCGTTACTTCTTTTCCATTCCCGGAGCTTCTTGTCAGGTAAAGAATAATATTGACAAAACTGATAATAAATCCAAGTCCGAGGAACCCGTAACTGCTCGTAATAATCGCTACGTGGATCATCAACCAGTAGCTTTTCAATACCGGCTGCAAAGGAGTAATTTCCGGATCCAGCAAATTCAACTGGGAAACAAAAATGAAGAACCAAGCCAGTAAAGCAGCTGCAGCCAAAATAACCACACTAACACGTGAGAAGATAAATCCTGCCAATACAATTACCCAGGCGATGAAAACCATTGCTTCGTACCCGTCACTCCACGGCGCGTGCCCTGAAATCATACTTCTCATGACCAATCCTGCACCATGATACAGAAAGATAATCGCCATCAGAACAAAAATCACTTTCCCGATGATCGAATAACGGCGATCCGATTTTTCAGAAGGATTGAAAAATACCCGAATGAAGAAGATGATCAACAAAACCAATGAAAACAGGATATAGGAATTCCCTGCATTCTTAAAGATTCCCATTTTATTGTAAGAAACTTCCATTTTCACATGTGATCCGGAAGGAAGAATCGATGCCGGGGCAATCGAACGCTGCATGTTCTTCAGATCATTCAACAACTTCGTTGATTTGGAAAAATCACCATTGGATTTTGCCGCATCATTCAACGAGCTAATGTATGTCAAGGCTAAACGACTTGAAATACTGTCGTGCATCATCAATTCCTGGTTGAAAGGCATAAACCAGCGATTGGCTTTATCCCCTTTCATCGGAATGATCTTCATGTAGTTCCAGTTGATCACTCCAAGTAACACCTGGTATTTCTCCCCTAACTTGATGAGTTTCTTCTGTACTTCCGATTGCTGGCCTTCCGGTTTTTGCAAAGCCGCATTGTAATCATTGATCCACCTGAAGTTTCCTGTTTCATCCGTTAATTCACGGAAAGAAGCATATTTCGTCAGGTTGTATTCATCATACAATGCCATCGGGACAAGGATTACCTTCTGGTCCAGCCAGTAATCCGGGTACATGTGCATGCTGATTACAGTTTGTACGGCATTACGTCCTTCGTATTTATTGGAACGGTATAATTTGCTCAGTAACTGATCGCACAGAGTATGCATCGGGATGATACGGCCACGGTTATCCTGAACCAGCAAAGTTGCCAGTTCATCACTCTGATCTTCCGAAATAAAGTAAACGACCGGTTTTACCGGAGCAGCAGGCATCGCCTGTTCGTGTTCGTGTGTGTGATCATGAGTATGCTCGTGATCATGAGCATGTTCGGAAGAATCCTGTGCATAAGCTGCTGCTGAAAACACTGTGAATAATAGAGCAATCACTGATTTTGCATGTGATTTTTTCAATACTCCGATCAACTCTCTGAAGCGGGAACTTGGAGCAAACAAACTAAACACCATACCGATAAACATCATTAAATACCCGAAATAAGTAATATTCGTTCCCCAAAAATCGTGGTTTACACTTAAAATAGTTCCCTTCTCATCCGGATCATAAGAAGACTGGAAGAAACGGTAACCGCCATAATCCAAAACGTGATTCATAAACACACGTTTCGTCCCGAATTCATTGTTTGCCGTATCCAAAACCTGTAAATCGCTTGCATAAGACGAAGGCATATCTGACCCGGGGTAACGATCCAAAATGAAGTCGTTACATTTCATGTAGAAAGGAATTTTAATGCGTTTCATTCCATATTCCAGGCGGTAATTCAATCCGTTCAGCTCAAAGTACGCAGATTCACCGATTTCCTTTGCTCCACCTCTCAAACGCACGATTTTCGAATGTGAACCGTCGGTTACTTTTACCGTCAGGTAATCCGAACCGACATCTCTTCTTCCGGAAGACATTAACTTCTTCCCCACATTCGGAATTTCCTGTTTGAATACGAATTGCTGTCCGGCAATTTGGTAAAGCGTTGTGGTAGCAAACACCACTTCCTGGCCCGGAGCTACTTTCACGAAAACAGAATCCGGCGGAGCAATACCGCTTTGGCGGGCTTTCTGCATTTCCTTCATCGGAATATACTGCAGCGGCATGTTCGGCTTCAAACGTAAAGTATCCTTCCTGCGGTAGATATTTACTCCATTCACCAGGTTCGGTGAGAAGGCTACCGGAACTCCATTCAGGTTAAATATCTCATTATCGATCACATAGTTGGACTTCATTCCGTCCGTAACGATATCCAAAGCACTTGTTTTGTATTTCGGGCTGATTTCTATGGTATCGATCTGCTTTGATTTAAAATCAACGTATTCGATAGAAATAGGTGTTTTATGTTTTGGAAATTCGATATCCAAATCTGCTGAGTTAAAAGGATAGGATTCCGCCAGGAAAGTCTTCACATCGTGTGTCAGCTGGAATTCCTTTCCGTCGTTGATATTGACCCACAAATATGGATCTGATGTGTAAACCACATTCGACGCGGCACCCTCGCGGATCATCATCATTCCTTCATAACTGATGTACCTTGTAACCCAGGCGCCAATAATGATTACGATAAATGAGATATGGAAAAGGAAAACTGCAATTTTCTCGCGTTTCCACATTTGATAGCGGAAAATATTCGCAACCAGGTTCACACACAAATAAGCCAAAAGGATCTCAAACCATTTCGCATTATAGATCCACAATTTGGCAGCCTGCGTATTTTCGTAAGATTCTATAAAGGTAGCGATTGCGATTGCAGTAAGGAATATGAATAATCCCATTGCCATTGCTCTCATCGAGAAAAGAGCTTTTGCTAGTTTTTCCATGTAAAAACGGATTGATAATTTTCAGGTACAAAAGTAACTATTCGTTTGGGTTTTCAGCCTAATTAACGGCGCAATAATTTCTCCCGCAGATCACACAGATTCCGCAGAAAAAATATTCTCTCCCGACTCAACTGAATTTGAACAGTTTATTCAGCAATTCTAGCTGCAATTCGAAGTTCAGCTCATCATCTGCGTTCCTCTTTAGGATGAGGATATACTAATTATAAATCCGCGCGATTTGCGAGATGCGTTCTGCGGGCAAAAAAAAAGAGGATTCGTTCATGAATCCCCTTCTAACATATCACTTAAAGTGATGAATATTTATAACTGCGCTAACGCAGGCTCTTATTCTGCGTCTACAACCTCTGCAGGAACCAAAATTCTTCCGCAGTGTTCGCAAACGATTACTTTTCTACGTGTATCGATATCCAATTGACGCTGAGGCGGGATTTTATTGAAACATCCACCGCAAGAATCACGGTCAACACCCACTACAGCCAATCCGTTTTTCGCGTTGGAACGCAAACGGTCGTAAGCTGCGATCAAACGGGAATCGATCAATGATTTTGCCTTTTCAGACTGAGCAATCAATGCCTCCTCTTCTTTTTGTGTTTCACCAACGATCTCGTTCAACTCATCCTGTTTCACTTTCAAATCGCCTTTACGCAATTCCAAACGTTCTTTTGCCTCGTCCAAAACCTCTTTTTTAGCAGTGATCTTGATCTTAGCTTCTTTCATACGCTTGTCGTGCAATTTGATCTCCAACTCCTGGTATTCGATCTCTTTTGCCAAAGATTCAAACTCACGATTGTTTCGTACATTATTTTGTTGATCCTTGAACTTCACAATAGCAGCTTCAGCATCTTTCATTGCAATTTTGCGGTCAGCAACTTCAGTATCCAATTCTTTCGCTTCATCCTGAAGGTTTTTGATTCTAGTCTCTAACCCTTCGATCTCGTCCTCTAAATCCTGAACCTCCAAAGGCAATTCACCACGTACGGTTCTAATTTTATCGATTTGAGAATCAATCTTTTGCAACGCATACAATGCGTCCAACTTTTCAGCAACTGTTGTTTCTTTTGTACTTGCTTTTGCAGCCATACTTTAGAGATAATTTATCGGATTCGTATTTACACTCGTTAAACGAACCGCAAAATTAGTAAATTTTTTCTTCATTTGTGCTACTAACCACTCAGAAGTGTATTGTTCTGATTCAAAATGACCGATATCTGCAATCATCAGGTGATCTTCCGCATCAAAAAACTCGTGGTATTTAAAGTCTCCGGTGATAAAAACATCTGCTTTCGCCCTGATCGCATCTTTCAATAAAAAACTTCCAGAACCTCCGCAAACAGCAATTGTTTTGACAACGGATTTGGTTGGATGCGTATAACGTACCGTCCCGCAATGGAATGTTTTTTTCAGAAAATTCAAAAACTCCATAACCTCCATCCCATTTTCCAATGTTCCGATCATCCCGCTACCGATATATTCATTGGTATTGGTAAGTCCAATCACATCGTACGCAATTTCTTCGTAAGGATGGGTAGCTTTCATTGAATGTAAAACTGCATTTAGTGCATGTTCCGAAACTATCACTTCAATTTTCACCTCTTTCACGACTTCCAGTTCTCCGGATTTACCCAAAAACGGACTGGCATCTGCACCGGGACGGAACCTTCCTTCACCTTCCGAAGAAAAACTGCAGAAATCATAATCACCAATATGCCCGGCACCCGCTTTTGCCATGGCTTCACGTAAAAGATCTGCATGGGTTTGAGGGGCAAAAACAGCCAATTTGAAATTCGTTGCCGCCTTCGGGCTCAAAATTTTGCAGTTTTTCAATCCCAACTTTTCGGAAATGATGTGGTTTACCCCGAAATGCACATTATCCAGGTTGGTATGAATTGCAATCAGGCTGATATCGTTCTTAATAGCTTTCAGTACCGTGCGTTCTACGTAATTTGCTCCCGTAATGCGGCGTAATCCTTTAAAAATGATCGGGTGATGTGTCACAATTACATTTGCACCATGCAAAATGGCTTCATCAACAACCGATTCGATGCAGTCCAAAGCTACCAAAACTCCTTTTATCTCGTTGTTCGGATCTCCGACAAGCAATCCGGAATTGTCATACGATTCCTGGTAGGAAAACGGCGCGATGTGATTTAAAAAGGAAACGAGTTCTTTGACTTGCATGTGACTGATTTTATCATTCAAAATTACAAATTCCATCCCGATAATCATCGGGAGACGAATTCCTAATTAATGCCTGAATATTGAGTTAAAAGACTGATTACAGATTGAAAAATCGAATTTCGGAAATTACCGGTTGGTAAACCTTTTCCAATTCCAATTCTGAAACCAAAGTCGTATTTAAAATCTGAGCCTCACTGCAAACAGGCAAACTATTCAATCCAACCAGCGGATGACCGAAAATCCCATCCGGAAATTTCTCAGGCTCGTGCGACACCCAAACGAATGGAACCAGGTTTTTTATCAAGAGCTTTGCTGTCAAACGCCCTTTCTGACCCGTTCCGTTAACAATCAACTGCTTTTCCGGTTCCCAATCCAATTGAACAAACCGATCGATCTTCAACAAAAAAAACGCCTTTTGCTGATAGTCAGTACTGGTTTTAGAAGTCCTGAGTTCGTGATCACGCCACAAATGAGTCACCAGATCCAGTCCTTTGATGGAAAACCCGGCTTCGTACCAGCGGAACAACAGGTCATAATCTTCAGGATAACGCAAACCATTAAAACCACCGCAATCTTCCAAATCTGCTTTCCGCATCATCCAATTTCCGGATGCCAATGAACATTCCCGGTAAATATGCCGGTAGAAATCTTGTCGATCGACACGCTCATTTAACCAATTTTCATATCCCTGGTATCCCTTTGAAATACTGCCTTCCTCTGAAAAATAGCGCACTTTTCCGGTTACAATATGTTCCTTAGAACTTTGCAGACTTTTTAAAAATGCTTCCAATTTAAAATCCGGCATTACATCATCTGCGTCCATACGCGTAATGTATTCTCCACCGGCATGCATCATTCCGGTACAAAGTGCATCAATAATTCCCTTTCCCTTGTTCTCAAGCAGCATTATCCGCGGATCATCCAATAAACCGGCAATTGCTTCCGCTTCATTTTCACCGCTGTGGTCATTGACCAAAATCCACTCCCAGTTAGTATGCGTCTGCCTCAAAACAGATTCCGCAGTTTCCCGGATAAACTTTTCAGCGTTTCTATAAGGTGTAAGAATCGAAATACGCGACATGGTGTAAAAGTAACAGCAAATTAAAACATAGAGTTCCCAGATAACTCTATTCCGTTATTTCCGGATAAAAATCATCCATCCGAATGATCTAAGTCATTTTTTACCAGGCACATGCGCTTTATTTTTGAATCAAATAATCACAACATAATAATACAGACCATGAGCGAGAAGGAATTTATCTATAAGCAGCACGAAGAAAATACCGAATGGTTGAACAAATTGGAATTTTACAAAGACGAACTAAAAATAATTCAGCACAGGCTGGAAGAGATTGCAGGTAAGAATAACAGCAAAGAAGTACTTGCTTTGGTAGAGCAATTCCAGAACCAACTGCTTATCCATCGAAATGCAATTGATGAAATACAGCATAATGTGATTATTTCAGAAGACAAACTCCAACGGGAAATTGAAAAAAATCCGGTAGCAACCGACCATCGAAAGACAGAATATCATCAAGTCGAAAAAGAAGAGCTTCAAGTCTTCGAAAAATTATTCAGTGAGTTACGTGAAAATTTTAATCGATTTGCTTCTAAATGGATGTAACGGTCCATCCATTAGTTTCAAAGGAAAGGGAATTCTTAACGGGGTTCCCTTCTCTTTTTTACGCACTTCGGGATAAGGGATTTCTATTATCTTTATCGCTATGTATTCATGGCGGATTGTTCTGATTCCTTTTTCCCTGCTTTACGGCCTCATTGTTGGACTACGAAATTGGTTTTATCAACTTGGAGTCTTCCAATCACGATCGATTCCGGGAGCTTCAATCTGCATCGGCAATATTACGGTAGGCGGAACAGGAAAATCGCCACTAACAGCTTATATCGCCCAATTATTCAAAGAACAAAACCCGGTTATTTTATCGCGTGGGTACGGACGGAAAACACAAGGACTTCATATTGCTGATCCGAATAGTTCTGCCAGTGATATTGGCGATGAGCCGATGATGTACTGGACCAGCTTCAACCACAAAATACCGGTAGTTGTTGCAGAAAAACGGCAGACCGGAGTGAATTGGATCAGGGAACACCATAAGAACTCATTGATAATCCTGGATGATGCATTCCAGCACAGAGCTGTAAAGGCAGGATTAAACCTTTTACTCATGACTTACGACCGTCCCGTTTTCAAGGACTTTGTTTTTCCAGCCGGAAATCTCAGGGAACCACGAGCAGGAATGAAACGCGCCGACATTGCTTTAGTGACCAAGTGCCCGAAAGACCTTCCCGAAAATAAAAAAACGCTTTTCAGGAAGAAAATACCTCTAAAAACAGAGCATATTTTCTTCAGCGAGGTCATTTACGGAGAGTTGAAAGGACTTTTTGGTGCTGTTTGGGAAAATTTTGATCAATTAATTTTAGTAACGGGCATTGCTCAGCCTGAACCACTATATCGTTTTTTAGCTGAGAACCATCGCGTTGAGTCCATTAATTTTCCCGATCATCACAGCTTTACCCGGGAAGATATTCAACAAATCCAACAAAAAGTTGCTACTTTTGCGCACCAACGTTGTGCTGTTGTTACAACCGAAAAAGACGCGGTGCGTTTTGCAGAGTGGCAGGAAGTCATTTTGGAAAGTCAAATCCCGTTTTTTGTGCAAAGTATTTCGTTAAAAATAGATAGAGAAGAAGATTTTAAAGCATTACTCAAAAATTATGTTGTTAGAGCAAATGAAAGAGGCTGCTGATTATATCAACAGCAAAACACAGGTTAAACCAAGCATCGGTATCATTTTAGGAACCGGATTGGGTGGATTGGTAAAGGAAATCGAGATTATCGATGAAATTCCTTATGAGCAGATCCCGCATTTCCCGGTTTCAACGGTAGAAAGCCATTCGGGGAAATTGATCTTCGGAAATTTAGGCGGAAAACAAGTGGTTGCCATGCAGGGCCGTTTTCACTTTTACGAAGGCTACAACATGCAGCAGGTTACTTTCCCTGTACGTGTAATGAAACTATTGGGAATCGAACGTTTATTTGTAAGTAATGCTTCCGGTGGTGTGAACCCGGATTTCGAAGTCGGAGAAATCATGATCTTAAACGACCACATCAACTTATTCCCTGCTCATCCGCTGATCGGGAAGAATATTGATGAATTAGGACCTCGTTTCCCGGATATGAGCGAACCTTACGATCACGCAATGATTGAAGTTGCTAAAAACATTGCAGCAGAAAACAACATCAAAGTTTCCGTTGGAACATACGCAGCTTTGACAGGACCAACATTGGAAACTCCTGCAGAATATGGTTACGTTCGCGCTATCGGAGCTGATGCAGTTGGAATGTCAACGATTCCTGAAGTAATCGTGGCCCGCCACATGGAAATTCCATGTTTCGCGATTTCCATCATTACGGATTTGGGTGTTCCCGGAAAAATCCAAAAAGTAAGTCTACAAGATGTTATTGACGTTGCAAGCAGACAGGAGCCTAAAATGACTCTGATTATGAGCCAGCTGATCGCTCGTTTGTAATCCTGTTAAATCAATTAATTATAGTAAGCCCCGACATTATCGCCGGGGCTTTTTGTTGGGTGCTAATACTGCATGAAAACAGGATATCCTGTTTTCATGATTTTGATCAGGAATGATGGCCTGTACCGGAAGTTTTTTACATTAGTAAAAAAATAACTATGAACCTCAAAGACTTTTTAGAGGATTGTAAACAAGAGAACATCATCGACCAGGCTACTATGGATCGCATGTATGCTCATTTCCTGGTAAAAAAGGAACAGCAACCAATCCAGGCGCAAAATCTGCAGGCAGTCTCTAAACAAAGTTCCGGAAACGGGTTAATTATTACCGTGAGTATTATCGGGGTATTCCTGATCGGTTTCGGAGTTATTTACCTGTTTGCTCATAATTGGGACGAACTTTCACGTCCTGCAAAAACCATTCTTAGCCTTTTACCTGTATTCCTTTCGGCACTTGCAAATATTTTCACGGTTACAAAACGCAAAGACAATGTGATTTGGCAGGAATCTACGGCCATTTCCACCTTCCTGGCCGTAGGAAGTATGCTTGGATTGATTCTCCAGGTCTACCAGCTTCCCGGAATTGAAAACTATTTCTATACTTACTGGTGTATCCTTTGCTTACCGGTAGTTTACCTGCTTAGATCGCACAGCGCAGTTTTTTGTGCCATGGCTCTCATGCTGATGAATCTCTTCAGTTACCCGATGGACCAAAGCGCCATATACCAGGTTCCATGGTTCGGAAGTTTGATAATGTTCTTTGCATTGGTTCCGTATTTGAAACGTTTATTCACACTTCGACAGCCGGAATCATTGTTTGTTACACACCAGATTGTGGTTCCTTTTCTCATCTGTTTGAGTGCAATAATCAGTATGCGCGGATCTGACTCCTCTATCTGGCTGATCCTGTTCTTACTACTTGCTAATTTCCATTTATTCGGAACAAGCAGGTTTCTGAGAAACGCCAATCGTCAACCGAATGCGATGGCAATACTGAGCTATACAGGCTTGAGTTTAAGTTTAACCTACCTGTTACTTTATAACAAATGGGGATTTGATAAAATCCTGCAGGCTGAAAACGACGATTACCGATTGATTTTCATTCCGATTCTTTTTGCACTGGGGCTTGTTCAGTTGTTCATTTATTTTTCCAAAGAAAAAATTACTGCAAGTAATCTTTACAAATTGCTTTTGCTTTTACCCGTTCCTTTCATAGTCATGGACTATTTCGGGGTTAATTCATTCCGTTATTACCAGGTGGCGATTTTAATCGGTGCTGCTATCGTTGTTCATTTTGCCCAGGAACGGAAAGACGGCTGGCAAATTTATCCTGCCCTGGGTCTATTAGCCATGCTTATTTTTAGTTTCTCCTACATCAACGGAGGAATTATGAGTTTTTTCCTTTTGTCTCTCATTCCGAGCATGTACTACCTCGTACCGGCGGCATTAATTGATGAAAAGTCAAAAAACACCTTAAGTGCCGATCAGATTGTGATTCTCTCTTTTCAAATCCTGTTCCTGATCATTGCCAGTTTCGGAGGATTTTGGGCCTTGTTCGATTACACTCCTTACCTGTCGATCCATGCAACATTTGTTCCTCCGTCTATGAATCCTTTCCAGGCCGCACTTACCGGAATCATTTGCTTCGGACTTATTCTGAACGTTGTGAAACTGCGTAAGCAGTTATTTTCTCATGTAAATGGCTTATTTGCGCTTTTCAGTCTGGCAGTTCCGGCTTTGATCTGGATCGGGTGTATTTCTTCTGTAGGTCTCCAGCACATGTACTCCATCTTCCTGTTGGTTTTAGGAGTTATCTTACTGGTTTACAGCGCTATAAAATCCAACCTGACTGTAGCAAACCTTTCGCTTGGATTAATCGGATTGGTGATGGCATGCCGCTTCTTCGATCTGAAAATGTCCTTAACCGTTAAAGGAGTCCTGTTCATCCTGATCGGAAGTTCCTTTTTTGTTGCCAACTACCTCATTTTAAAAAACAGAAAGCATGAAAACAGGAACTAAAAGACTCATCGCGATCATTGTCATTTCGCTTATTCAGCTGAGCTTTCCGCTTTTCTTCATCGCTGCCAAAGAACAGGTCATTGAAACGGGGAAGGAATACCTTTTCCGCATTCAGCCTGTTGATCCTTATGATTTTTTCCAGGGAAGATATGTGCGGCTGAACGTGCAGCCCTTGTACTACAAAACCTCCCAATCGGGTAATTTCAAACAAAACGATATTGTTTATGTTGAATTTGCACAAGACACAGCCGGAGTGAAAGTTACTGCCCTGTCTCACAAAAAAACAACCCATTCCCTAAAGCTGAAGCTGTATGGCCAACCGCAAAATCCGGTTTACATAAAACTTCCGTTCAGAAGGTTCTACCTGGAAGAAAATAAAGCCATAACAATCGAAGACAGGCTTTCAACAGATAGGGAACACACAAATTTCGTGCACGCAAGGATTCTGAACGGAGACTTTGTTCTGACAGATATCAGTTCAAACGGGAAATCATTGATTACCGGCTTACCCGTTAAAACTCCTAAATAACTAATGCACTTTCCATTCGGGATTTACTTACTTTTGTCCTAATAAAATCAATCTATAACTTATGAGAACCGGATTATACCTTACACTTTTTGTATTTCTCGTTTTAACCGCATGTAAAAAGAAAGACACTACCAAGGAGACACAAACATCCGTCAATGCATGTGGGAAACCTACTAATTTAAATGTATTTGCAATCGGACCGGATGTACTTTTCGAGTGGGATGATCCGAATATTCCAGGTTCTGGTCATTATCAATTTGAATATGGTCTGACAGGATTTTCACATGGCTCGGGAACGACACTGATAACACCGAATAAATTCAGTGCAAATATTTCGATGTCTGCAGGAAATACTTACGAATTTTATGTACGAGGTTATTGCGACGCTACAGGTGGATACAGCGAATGGGCAGGACCTTTCAGCTTTTACAGCAATGAAAATCATAACCTGTGCCTGTCGCCAGGCAATGTTCAGTATACTATTGAATACAATGCTCTCAATGAACCGGTTGGGGCAAACATGACCTGGAACCACAACGGTGAATCTATATTTGAATGTGTAATGGTTTCGGATGGAGCTAATCCTGATAATGGGAATATCCAGGCTTTTAGCTATTCCGAGGGAACACCGACTTATTCTCTTACTCAAAATACCGAATACGACTTTTATGTCCGGGCAAATTGTAAAAACGGAGATACGCCCAATTGGATAGGTCCGAAAAATGTGAATATCGGGGGCTAGACGATCGTCACCGGCATAGCACGAAGTTTTGGTATTTCTTTTTAAGACACCGACAAATAGTAGATCTGTTAGGCGAACATTGTTAGCGAAAAAAGCCATTCATCCTAACTTTAAAGAATTTTAATGGATCTGATTCACATTAATTTGCTTTTTGAGGTCATTATTCGGCGAAAAAACTCGAAATTTGCTACTCATTTAAAATGAATCATGTCGATAAGAGATAAATACGAAGTAATCATTGGTTTGGAGGTTCACACTCAGCTGTTGACCAAAACCAAAGCATACTCTTCAGATATCAATGAATACGGGGCACACCCGAATACCAATGTGAGTGTGGTTACTCTGGGACATCCGGGAACATTGCCTGTGATGAACAAAAAAACAATCGAGTTTGCGGTGAGATTAGGTCTTGCCTGCGGCTGTAAGATTGCAGAACACCAGCATTTTGCCCGTAAAAATTACTTCTACCCCGATCTTCCGAAAGGATACCAGATTACACAGGATACTACTCCGATTTGTACCGGAGGAGCCATCGTCATCAAAGGTGACGACGGACAGGAAAAGACAGTGGGCCTGACACGTATCCACATGGAAGAAGACGCCGGAAAATCAATCCACGATGTTGATCTATACGATACCTTGGTCGATTTGAACCGTGCCGGAACTCCACTGCTGGAAATCGTTTCCGAACCTGAGATCCGTTCCAGCCAGGAAGCATATAATTATTTGACAGAAGTACGCCGTTTGGTGCGCTACCTGGACATCTGCGACGGTAACATGGAAGAAGGTTCATTGCGTTGTGATGCGAATATTTCGGTGATGCTGAAAGGTGCTTCCGAATTCGGTACAAAGGTCGAAGTTAAAAATATGAACTCGATCCGCAACGTACAACGAGCAATCGAATTCGAAGTAGAGCGCCAAATCGCTGCTGTGGAAAACGGAGAACGTATTTCGCAGGAAACCCGCAGTTTTGATGCTTTGAAAGGAATTACCATTTCTATGCGCAGCAAAGAAGCTGCAAACGATTACCGTTATTTCCCGGAGCCCGATTTACAACCTATTGTTGTAGATGAAGTTTACGTGAATCAGGTAAAAGCAAAAATGCCTGCCCTTCCGAGAGAATTGTTCGCGAAATACACACAAGACTTAAAGCTTTCCGATTACGATGCCGGAATTTTGACCGATTCCAAATCCATTGCATTGTTCTTCGAGGAAGTCATTTCAAATACAAAAAATTACAAATCGGCAGCCAACTGGGTAATGGGTGAAGTGAAATCCTACCTAAACCAAAACGGGTTAGAAATCGAAGACTTACCGGTTTCTGCGAAACAAATTGCCGGAATTATCAATATGATCGAAGGTGGTAAAGTTTCAAATTCCGCAGCGGCACAAAAGCTTTTCCCGGCATTGATCGAAAACCCAACGGCAGATATTGATGAACTGGCAGTTTCTTTGAACATCATTCAGGAATCCAATGCTGACTCGTTAAAAGAAGTTATTTTAGGCGTTTTCGGGCAACACCCGGACGAAGTTTCCCGTTTTAAAGCAGGAGAAAACCAATTAACCGGCTTCTTCATGGGACAAATCATGAAAGCTTCCGGTGGTAAAGCAGATCCAAAAACAACTAATGCGCTTTTGCGTGAATTAATACAAACCGTTTGATGAACCGATTTTCTTTTTTTAGCGTACTTTTTTTAGGAGTATTCCTTTTCACTTCTTGCGGCGACAGCAACCTGGATGAAGAAACAGGTTTGGAAAAGAACTTCCACATAGAAGGTCAGATAAAAGGTGCTGCGAACCAAAAATTGAAAATCGAAGCACAGTCTCAACAAGGTGTTATTGAAGTTGCTCAAACCATGACAGACGGTTCAGGAAACTTTGAATTGGACGGAAATATTCCCGGAATGGGGATTTACTCCATAACACTTGGTGAAAACGGAAAAAATGCAGTGGTTATCCCGATGGACGTGAATGACCAGGTGACCATTCATGCTACAAAAGAGACATTTGCCATTACCCCGGTTTTTTCGGGCACAAAATGGGCAAAGCCTTTAACGAAATACATGGTGCTGTTCAGTGATTTTGCTAAAAAACAAATGGAACAACTGCCTAAAATCGAAGATCCGGAAAAACAACTGGCAGTTTTTGCAGAGTTGAAAAAGCCCATTGTGAAATTCTCACAGCAGCAGATACGAAAAGATCCGGCAAACCCGGTAAACATTATCCTGATCAATCTAATCATGCCTTCGCAAGAAGAAGGTTTTGCTAATTGGGATCCGGCAAACCTGAACGATTTGAGAAAGATTGAAACTGCTTTCCAACGAAATTATGCGGATTCACCCATAACAGGTATGTTATCCCAGCAGGTCGCGGCAATTGATGCTCAATACCAAAGTTACCAGCAGTATAACTCAGGAACAATGGCAGCTCCTGAGATCGCTTTGAAAAATCCATCGGGAACAGAAATGCGTTTGTCTAATTTAAAAGGAAAAGTTGTCCTTATTGACTTCTGGGCTTCCTGGTGTGCTCCTTGCCGCAAAGAAAACCCGAATGTCGTGCGTATGTACCAAAAGTACCGCAATCAAGGATTCGAAGTATTCTCCGTTTCCCTGGACCAGGATGCGGATGCATGGAAAGGGGCAATTGCTAAAGACGGATTGATCTGGAAAAACCATGTTTCGGATTTAATGGGTTGGCAGACGCCGCTTGTTCAATCTTACGGAATCCAGGGCATTCCTCATACCGTTCTTTTAAATAGGGAAGGAAATATTGTGGGAGTTGGATTGAGAGGTGAGCAATTGGAACAAAAATTGATAGAACAACTCGCAAAAAAGTAAAACAGCGAATCTTTTGATCCGTAACAGACAAGCGTCAGTACAGTCTTACAACAAAAATCGCTATATAAAAAAATAACTATGAAACAGTTCATCCTTTGTTTAACACTTTTATCCGGATTCGCTTTCGGTCAGAACCCTGTAAAGGTTGAAGTCAGCGGAAACATCTTCAACACCAACGGAGACAGTATCAAAATATCGCAATTCTACGGTTCTCACTACCAGGATTTCATCAACGGGAAACTGGACAAAAAAGGAAATTACAGCCTGAAAGGGACTGTTCCTGTAGCTGACTATTACGTATTGCGCTTAGGGCAGCAGCATATCAATCTCATCCTGAAAGAAGGATCTGTTATCCGCGTGAATGCAGACGGCAACAATATCAATGCATTCCATACGATCACCGGATCTGATGAAAGCATTGCTTTGAATGAGTTTGTAGGTCAAATGCAATATTTCAACCACAAAAAAGACTCTGCAATCAATGCTATGAAAGCTACTCCTGAAAACCAGGAAGCAATCAATAAATACTATCAAACAGAATTTTACAAGTTCTCGGCATACAGACAAAAATTCATTGCCGAACATCCCAATTCTCCGGCATTACTTCCAGTTGTAAGTACTTTGGATACAGATAAAGAACTGACAACTTATGAAGCTATCGTGAATCAGTTACTGGCTGTTTTCCCATCTTCTCCAAGTGTTCAGAATGCAAAGACAAACTACGATCAGCTGAAAGCACAGAAAGACAAACAAAACTTCCTGGCTTCCGGGAAACCTGCTCCGAATTTCACGCAAAATGATGTGAACGGCAAACCTATTTCCCTGTCTGATCTGAAAGGAAAGGTGGTGCTTCTGGATTTTTGGGCTTCCTGGTGCGGGCCTTGCCGTAAAGAAAACCCGAATGTGGTAGCATTGTACAACAAATACAAAGATGCCGGATTTACGGTTATGAGTGTTTCGCTGGACAAAGACAAGACTCCCTGGTTAGCAGCCATTGAGAAGGATAAATTGATCTGGCCCAACCATGTTTCCGATCTGAAATACTGGTCCAACGAAGTTGCAAAAATGTACCAGGTTTCATCCATTCCATTTACCGTATTGATCGATAGAGACGGAAAGGTTATCGATACCAAACTGAGAGGGGTAGAATTAGAACAGGCGCTTAAAACGATCTTCGGATTCTAAGATGGAAATTCCCGCAGGAAAGAAAATATATTTTGCTTCTGATTTCCATTTAGGTGTACCAGTCGGAAAATCAAGCTTTGAACGCGAAAAACGCATCATTGACTGGCTGGATCATATCCGACAGGATGCTTTTGAAATTTACCTGGTTGGTGACATCTTCGATTTTTGGTTTGAGTACAAACACGCCATCCCAAAAGGATTTGTGCGTATACAGGGAAAAATAGCCGAATTGGTCGATTCCGGCATTCCGGTTTATTTCTTTACCGGAAACCACGACATGTGGATGTTTGACTACTTTGAAAAGGAGCTCGGTGTAAAAATCTACAGAGAACCCATTCACAGAAACTACAACAGCAAAAAATTCCTGATTGGTCACGGAGACGGTTTAGGACCGGGAGACCGCGGCTATAAGTTTATCAAGAAGGTTTTCGCAGCGAAGTGGTCCCAATGGATGTTCGCACGTCTTCATCCGAACTTCGGTATTGCTCTGGCAAATTATTTTTCCCGGAAAAGCAGAATCGCAACCGGTGATTCCGACAGTAAATTCCTGGGTGAGGATAACGAATGGCTTGTTCAATATTGTAAGGAACAGGAAGGAATCAATCCACAGGATTATTACATTTTCGGTCACCGGCATCTTCCTATGACTATCCGGATCAGTGAACGTGCAACATACATCAACCTGGGTGAGTGGATCCATTACAATACCTATGCGGTATTCGACGGACTTGAAACGAAATTGCTGGAATGGAAATAAAATAATTATAACAAAATAAAACAAGTAGGGACGCGAAGTATCACGTCCCTACAGATGTTTTTTTATTCACCCTTTTTAGGTTCTTTCTTCTTCTTTTCCTTCTCTTTTTTCTGCTTAGGAGTTGTCGGCATGGCATCGTCTTCTTTACCAGAATTGGGAGTTCCTCCAAATGTCCGGATTTCTCTTCCCTGTTCGTCGAAAACGTGCTCTTCTATCAAAATGTCGTTTTTATAGATTGCACGGCTTTTAATTTTGCCATCCGGGAAACGTTCTTCGAATGCACCTTCACGTACTTCCATCTTAGTCATTGACTTCAGTTCGCTTACCACCGCTATGTAATACAATTTCCCCGATTTGATCGGCCTGTTTACACCTTTTGCGAGGTTATTTCCTTTTAGAACAGTTTCATTAAGGGCTTCTCCACGAAGCTGGCTCACTACAATATTTGCGTCTTTCAAACTATCCAGAGCTTGTTTTTTGGGCTTTTTATCGTACAACATCTGCCCCAATGCTTCAGCAATCTCTTTTGTAGGACATCCGTATAATTCAGCCGTCACATACTGATTTGGCTTCGCCGTCACTTTTTTATAGTTCTCAATGGATTGCAGTGTTTGATTGTAAAACAAAGTCTTAAATTCTCCATTACGGGAATCCATGTCCCAGGTTTCGGTGCGTAATAACTTTCCATCATCATAATAATAATGCTGCACACCGTGCTTCTTCCCTTCCTTGAAGTTCAACTCTTCAATGATTTTCCCTTCGCGGTTATAAACCAGGAAAGCACCATCTAATAAGCCATTCACATAATTCACCTGCTTGCTTCTCACTCCTTTTGAATCATAAGTGATTTTTGGTCCGTTTAAAACGCCATCCGTATACTTCTCAAATTTTGCCGTATCCCCTTTTGCATTGTAGGTCAATTGTGGTCCCTCCAGCTGTCCGAGCCTATACGTTTTTTCCCAGGCAGGAATTTGTGTAGAATCATTGAAATAAGTCCAGTGTCCGTCTTCTACTCCCTGAACATGTGAGCGGATTACCATGATGCAACCCGACTTGTAATAGGTTGTATCAATTCCATTGGCATATCCGTCAACAAAAGTAACACGGCGTTCCAGTATCCCGTTCATATGGCATGTTTCACACATCCCGGAGAAAGGCATTTTCTGAGAACTTGTCACAACGCGTTTTCCATCCTGCGACATTTCCAGTTTTTCATTGCAGTTTACCACTCCGGCGATCTTACCGCAGTCCCATTCGGTATAGCGCTGCTTGGAACGATCCGCAGCTTTTTGATAACACGGAACAGATTCTTTTTTTACTCCAAAATCAGGCTGGGCGGCAACTGCCAGTGAAAACAAACAAAAAATTACAACTAAAATTCTCATATTTTCTAAGACTTAAGACTAAAGACACAAGACGCAAGACCCATCTTTTGTCCTGTGTCTAACGTCTAAAAGTCTTGAATTAATCAATTATTGTTCCAACTTCAACGAAAGCTTTGACAGCGCATCTCTCATTCTTTTCGGAATCGGAATAGAACATTTATTAATGCTGTCGTAGCAAACAAGCACGGAGCTCCCGGTTGTTTTGACTTCGTTCAATACTTTTACTTCGTAAGATAAGGTAAAACTTTTTTCTCCGACATGTTTCAGGTAAACAAAAATTTCGACCGGCTCATGCAGGAATACTGGTTTCAGGTATTCCAATTCATTCTTTCGGAGGATCACACCGGTCTTTTTCCAATCCCAGTCCATACCAAGCATCTGACGGAAATAATGGATCCTTGCTTCTTCGAAATAATTCAGGTAAACAGCATTATTCACATGCTGCATCATATCACAATCAGAAAAACGAACCTGCAGTCTGTAAGAATCTAACATGAGCTATTTTTTATCTAAAACACTATATTCTGAGTTGTTCGAAATAAATTCGGGAACAACTTCTTTCATCAAGCCAACCAGGGAAAAATTATCTGTTTTTCCCACTGAATCCAATAATTTTTCAATGATATCGTAAACCCGTGGATCAACTTCTCTTTCCGATGCGATCAGTATTTTCGGGTGGTGGGTTTCCTGCACGTTCTCCGCATCATTCAAGAGTTCTTCATACAGTTTTTCACCAGGCCTCAACCCGGAATAACGGATCTCAATATCTTTCCCCAATTCCAGTCCGGATAATTTAATCATTTTTTTTGCCAAATCAACAATCTTAACGGATTTACCCATGTCGAATACATAAATCTCGCCACCGCTTCCCATGATTCCTGCTTCCAACACCAACTGGCAGGCTTCGGGAATGGTCATGAAATAACGGGTAATTCGTTCGTCAGTTACAGTGACAGGTCCGCCCTGTTCTATCTGTTTCTTAAACAAGGGGATCACCGAACCGTTTGACCCCAATACATTTCCGAAACGCGTGGTAATAAATTGTGTTTGACCGGTATTAGCCGCTTGCGCAATAATCTCGGCAATACGTTTACTTGCTCCCATTACATTTGTCGGATTCACGGCTTTATCCGTTGATATCATGACAAACTTGTGAACAGCCTTCTTATTAGACAAATCAACCAGAATTTTAGTCCCTTTGATATTATTCCTTACAGCTTCCGACGGGTTCAACTCCATCATCGGTACATGTTTGTATGCAGCTGCATGGAAAACCCAGGAAGGCTTAAATGTGTCGAATAAACGTTCCATGCGTTCTTCGTTACAAATATCCCCGATTACGACTTCAAATGCAGGAATGTCTTTCAATTGTTTCAATTCAAACTCCAGGTCATACATTGCCGACTCCGCCTGGTCCAAAAGAACAACCAATTTCGGTTTGTATTCCAATACCTGACGAACAATTCCCGAACCAATAGAACCTGCCGCACCGCTTACAAGTACAACCTGGTCTTTCAAACCATCGACGAGTTTATCCTGGTTCAGAACAATCGGAGTTCTTCCAAGCAGGTCTTCAATATTTACCTGCGCAATTTGGTTAGTGGTAAAGGCACCATTTATCCAGCTTTTAGGACTTGGTACTTTTTTCACTTCAACCCCGGCTTCAATGCTTTTTTCAACAATGATGCTTCTTTTTTCTGGCTCCAGGTTTTGGATGGCAATAATCACTTGGTGGATCTTATTTTTTTGAAGGATTTCTTCCAACTTGGATGTGTGGAACACTTCAACCCCTTCTATTCTATTTCCGGAAATACGGCTATTATCATCCAGGAAACCAAAAACTTTCAAATTGATCCGGACATCTTTCTCTATAATACGTTTTGCAATCAACCCTGAAACTCCGGCACCATAAATCAGCACCAATTTTTGCTCACTACTTGATTTCACCGATTCGAGGTACAATAATTTCACTACAAAACGGGAAACGGCCAGTAAAAAGAAACAGAAAACGTATTCGATTACGATCACTGAACTAGGGAACAGGTAATAATTATCAATCCAATAATAGCGTACTATTCCCAGGATTACAAAAACAATAGATGAAGCCGTTGTTGCTAAAAAAAGACGCTTAAAATCGGAAGTAGAAGTATGCCGTACAATTCCTTTATGAATTCCGAATAAGAGGAAAACGATCAATCTGACAGCAAAGAAAACAATGATCGAATACTTGACAATTCCCAACTCAAGTTTCCATTGGCCTTGATCGGCTTTTATATCAAAGCGTATCAGGTAAGCGATCACCAAAGAAACCGCAGAAATGAATAAATCAATCAGAATTATTATCCAACGGGGTAAGTTTTTCTTAGGAAACATGTTGATCGTGCTATTCATTTTGTTCACTGCAAATTTAAGGGAATAAATCAGGTAAACAACCCGCCGTTTAAAGAAATCGTTTGACCGGTAACATAATCGGATTCATCTTTCAGAAGCCAGTCGATTGTAGTCAAAACAGTTTCAACGCCACCTAAACGGTTCTTCGGGATTTGGGAAATAATCTGCTGCTGCATTTCTTCCGAGACTTCGGAAATCATTCCCTGATCGAAGTAACCCAGTGCCAAAGCATTACAGGTAATCGCGCCGTTTGCAAGTTCTTTAGCTATGGTTTTTGTCATCCCCAAAACACCTGCTTTACTAGCCGCGTATGCCACCGTGCCCGGAACACCTGTCTGTGCAACGACGGAAGAAATAGTAATAATCCGCCCGAAATTATTGGTTCGCATGCCAGGTATAACTCCCTGGCAAAGCAGGAACGGTGCAGTTAAATTCACGGCAATAACTTCATTAAAATCTGCTGGCGACAATTTCCAGCTCATGCCATTCTTTGAAATTCCGGCATTGTTAATGAGCACATCCACCCTTCCGAAGTTGGCAAGGATACTCGCTAGTAAATTCTTTACCTGGTTCTCATCCCTCAAATCAGCTTTGAACCACGCATGTTCACATTCTACTTCAAACGGTTCCTGCTGAAAAGTATGCAATGCAAGTCTCACATCCTGTTTTTCAAAATGTTTCACCATTGCAGAACCTAATCCGCCTGTAGCTCCGGTAATCAGAATTACTTTTTTATCCATTTATCTCTTATCTTTTTCACTATTCTCCACCAAAACGGAGCATTATTCCAGCTTATATGCGAATATACGACATCTTCCGCGCCGAAATTCAAATTAAACCTTCTCACTGACTCCACATTCGAACCTCCGAAATCGAATATCTTTCCCCTGGACGCCGCGTACTCAATGGCACTCAGCATCAATTTGTACATTCCTCCGGATTTCTTTGCTTCCTCATTGGTCGTTCCTTTCAGATAAAGAACTGCAGTATCTGTTTCCAATATCCAAATGCCGCCCAGCCAGTTGTTACCGTCCAATAAATTAAACTGTAACAGGCGCTTATCCGCATAATTCTCCACCAATTTCTCCAATATAGGAAGTGTTTGCTCATTGATCCCGTGAATACGGTTCTGCAACTCATTTTGAAGCAAATCCATCATTGCCGGAATGTTCTGCTCCCTGGTTACTACAAAATTGACCGACTTATTCAAGGAGCGCTTTGCCTGCTGGTTCAGTTTCAACTTTCCAGGATCCAATTCCTGGTAAATCCGCTGATTTAAGCTAAATCCTCTTCCTACTTGCAGATCTGCAACCGGGAATTCACCCTTAAGAGCGGCAATCAGTTCCTCTTCCGGAATCGGTTCTCCCACCCACTCCATAAAACGGTTGAAAAATGGAGTTACCAAAATCTTCACACCGCCTTTAACAACGTACGGACAAGCCATCCCGGATTTAAAATCATCCGAATAGAGAATAGACCAATTATCTGCCGTGGCATCCAAATACACCGACTCCGAGAAAACAGAACAATGATTCAATGAGACCAATTCGTCCCATTTGTTTTTTATGGCTTTCGAATCCGCTTTTACAAACTGCATGAGTCGAAATTTACGAATTCATAAAGGGATTTTGTACGGGAAATAAATTTCTCCAGCTGTTTTAGGGAATAGTGAGTCATTCCTTTCGGATGTCCGATTACCACAAACGTTTTCACCTTTTTGTCCGAATAATAGTTCGCCTGTTTTGTTAATTGTGAAGCATAATAACCGTCGGAACTTACATGATTCCAGGTTTTATGGAGCAAAACAGACTTTTTCCTTCCCGGTTGAGCCAAAAAAGATCCGTCACCTATCATTTTATGAGCCGAAGGATTCAACCGGCCCAACACATACAGCCGCCAATAGAACAGTGGAGAAAACTCCCAGGAAGCAATCGGTATTTCGAGGAAATATCCGTTTGGTTCTGCTTTCGTGACATCGGATTGAAAGCGGTAGGGATTTTCGAAGCGTGAAACAGCTGTAAAATCAAACTGATAATGCTCCGACTCGAACTTTCCTCCCGGAAAAACAGTAGAATCCTTTTCGATCCCAAGTTCCTGAAGCACCTTCTCAATCTGGCTAAATGGCTGAATACACCAACCTCCCCCACGATAGGTCGTTGGTTTTTTACCTGTAAAATTTGTCAGGTATTGATAATACTTCCGAACGATAGCTTCCGCTTCCTCATCCGGAAAATCGGACAATTTGTAACAGCCATCCGTAACAACCACCCATTTTTCACCGTCGTAATGAGATTTTTCCCAATGCGGATGAATGTGCAATTGAACTTCGGAGTTGGAGGCCGCAATTTCGGCAAACTGATTTCTTATGCTATTATAATCTTCTTCCAGTTCCGGGAAGTGCTGCTTGTATTCCTGCAGTTTGATCAGAAAACCAATATCCACGAAGAAAACCAGTGGAATATCAAATTTGCGGGCAATTGCCAACAGACGATCAGTTGGCTCGATCATACATTTTTGGACGCTTCCGGTATATGTTCCGAAGAACAACTCGTAATCAAATGTCAGAATTACCTGCATACTACGAAGATAATATAATCGGTTGGTTTACGGACCAGCAGAATGTTTTTCCCAAAATCTATCGTATTTTAGCAGACATTAGACCTGAGACCAAAGACAAGAGACTAGTTTGGTCTTCAGTCTCTTGTCTAATGTCTTTAGTCTAAAATAAATGAAAGAAATTGAGCGGAAATACCTGGTAAGCGATACCATCACAGATGTAGTCAAATACCTGCAATCAAAAAAAATACGACAGGGATACATTTCCGATATCGATGGGAAAACAGTTCGTGTGCGCACCAAGGGGGACAAAGGATATTTAACCATTAAGGGAAAATCAATAGGAATCTCAAGAGACGAATTTGAATACGAAATCCCATTGGAGGATGCCAATCAGCTGCTAAGTAATTTCTGTCCGAAAGTACTGGAAAAGGAACGCTTTGAGCTGGTTATAGGAGAAAAGAAATGGGAAATTGATATCTTCCACGGCAAACTGGAAGGATTGAAGATCGCAGAGATCGAATTGGAATCCGAAGAAGAAGCATTTGAGCTTCCTGGTTGGATTGAAAAAGAGGTTAGTGATGATGTGCAGTATTACAATTCGAAATTGATTGAAAAAGCATAAAACATAATGTGGGCACGCGATTAATCGCGTGCCCACATTATTCCTTGTCCGCGCTAACGCTTGACATCATCAAAAGCTTCGCAATTGTCCGCGCTAACGCTTGACATCATCAAAAGCTTCGCAATTGTCCGCGCTAACGCTTGACATCATCAAAAGCTTCGCAATTGTCCGCGCTAACGCTTGACATCATCAAAAGCTTCGCTTTTTCTTATTTATTTAATTCCTTTGCAACCTCACCGAAGAAATACCTGCAGGTACCTCTTCCCCACCAATAAGGTTTATCTACATCTGTGTAGGTGATCAAATCGTATTTTGCCTGCGCTTTTTCAAAGTAAGTCTGAGCATTTTTAGCACCTCCGCCAAACATTTTCGGCGTATAGAAAGTAGAAATTCCCTTCAACAGGTATATGTGCGGATTGTTCTCATTGATTCCTTTGGCAGCCTTCAGGTTATCGTCAAAAATTTTCCCGTATTTCTGCCAGCGGTTTTCAGGATCCGCCCCGATTCTTGCGTTTGCTATAAGCGCCTTCATGATGTGCACCTCATCCGTCAAAGGGCATGCTTCGATTTTAGTCATCTGTCCTTCCGCATTATCAACCAACATATCTTTTAGTGTCAAAGCAGTTTCAAAATAAGACATCTGTACACATGAATATGCGTAATAATAAGCCGGCATCCAATTCTCAGGATATTTTTCCTTCAGGACTGCGAACTGATCCGATTTCGCTTTCCATCCTTCCAGGGTGTAAGTCGAATCAAAGGTTGCGCAAATTGGTTCCAGTTCTTTTTTGATTTCATCCTGTGCATTTGCTTGAAGTGTAAATGCCAAAATCACTGTTAAAATCACTTGCTTCATAATCTGTAATTAAAGTTCATCTTTATTAAATTCCTTCAGAGATAAATTGAACCCGAAGAAAATATTGAAATAAAACGGAGGCTTCACATCAAATCTCTGGCTTCCGTCGTAACTGTATCTGTACCCCAGCACATTGTGCTGATTGGTGATGTTATCCAAACTAATATAAAATACCGTAAAGAACTTTTTAATAGTTGTTAAATACGCTGCCGTAAATGCCAGGTTGTGATACTCCGGTGAGCGATCTCCCAGGAATCTTGTGCTGGTCGGATTATAGTACGGTCTTCCGCTTGCGTAGCTATAGGTAAGTGAAAAACTCGTTTGAAGTTTCATCGAAAAATACTTCATCACTACATTCAGGTTGTGATCGGAAACATAATCGGGTGTGACCTTGCTGATGTAGTTTTGGTACAATCGCTTTGTATCGATATAACTGTATGAAATCCAGTAATCAAAATTTTTGATTGATTTTTTATCTCTCCAGAAAACATCAATTCCCTGGGCATAACCCGATCCGCTGTTATCCACCATTCCATAATTGAAGCGGAATGCATTCGGTGTATAAGCAACACCCTGTTCGCGGATCAACTGGTCGTAAGATTTGTAATAACCTTCCAATCTGAATATGCGGTTCTTTGCAATGATCTGGTAATTTGCCATTAAATGCAGCGCTTCCTGGAAATTCGGTCTGTAGCCCTGCATCAGATAGTTTTGCGATGCAAGCTGATAGAAATACCCGGAAGCCAGTGAGATCTGGCTGTTTTTACTTGTTTTGATAGCCATTGCCAATCGCGGGGAAATATTTCCCTTTGCCAATAATTTCGAATATTCAGCGCGCACTCCCGGTTTGATCGCAAAGTTCCGGAACGGGATAATATCTGCTTCTATATAACCCGCACTCAGCATTTCTGCAAATTGTCCGGTTAAAGTATCAAAAGTCTGACGGTATTGGAAATGCTGTAATTCAGATCCTATTACCATCTTAAAACGATTGCCGGCTGTATAGATCAATTCACCGCGCCCCTGAACACGTTTGTCATTCCTGGTAGAAATCAGTGTGTCCCAGGTAATATCATCGTCGTTATTGCTCAATGAGAATCCCACATAATACAACCACTTATCGTTGATAAAATTCTTAAATGTCGTATTGACATAGGTATTTTGGTTTTTCAGTCCGAAACGCATATCAGCCCCCGCCACCTCCGGATTCGGGATTTCCAATCCTGAACTGTTATAAGTTTGATTGAAGGTCATTTTGAACATTCCCCTGGTAGAGGTTTTAGCGACATATCTTCCTGAAAAGCCAAATCCCTGCGGAGCTTCATAGAATTTCACATTTGCTTTTGCCAGGGCTAAAAAGGGTGACAAATTCTGATAAAACCCCGTAAATTCAACAGCCTGGTTTTCCATTAATTTAGAACCTCCCAGGAAAATCCCTGCAAAATTTGCCCCGATATTGATATTTGTCTGGTCCGGAAGATCTAAAGTGCTTAAATCCAAAACAGAAGACAAAGCCTGGCCGTAGCGTGCAGTGTATCCTCCGGTACTGAAAGCAGTTCCCTTGAACTGGAAAGGATTGAAACGTGTTCTTTGTGCCACTCCGGGAACAGCACTTCCAAAAGCATTTTGGGCTACCAAACCATCTACAATGAAAGACGTTTCGCTTACATCTCCTCCACGCACCATCAAACCAGTTTGGTCACCACCATTTCGCTGCACTCCGGGAAGTGTTTGGATTGCACCGGCAATATCTCCCTGTCCGCCGGCTGTTGTCACAATATCCAAAGGATCCAGGATCGCGACAGTGCGGTCATTGGATGCCGACATCGTTCCCGCGGAAATAACCACTTCTTCAATGGCTTTTGACTGCCGGACTTTAATATTTTGGGTAAGCGGAGATCCTGTCAGATTGACTTCGATGGATTGTTCTTCCAATTCATCTCCGCGAATAACAAGCGTTTGCTTACCCGTCATTTTAGTAGACAGCTTGTACATCCCTTTTTCATCTGTCTGAGCTCCGTCGGTAGTTCCTTTAACGAAAACAGTGGCCATAAAAACAGGCTTTCCACTTTGGTTCAATACGGTTCCTTCAATGGAAGTCTGCGCCATTAAACAAAAGGGAATCAAGCCCATAAGCAATAGTAAATACTTCATAATAATCAATTATGGAGCTAAATTAGATCGAAAAAAAAGAAAACGGGTGCTAAAATCGGTGAAATGATTTCAACAATCGGTCAAATGCTATTTATAACTTGTCGCTTTCCAAATCTGTCTTTTGTGTGTCAAAAACGCTTGATCCTATGCGAATTGTGAACCACTCGAGGAATAATTCCAGGGTTGGTTTCGGGTACTCATCGTCTGAATCGACTACTGCCAGACACTCATTTTTCATGATTTTCTTGAAATGTGCTTCGATCAACGGTTCGTACTCAAAAAAGTCTTCCTCAATTAGATAAAGATTTCCTTCCAGGTCGTCCGATTCATCAAAATCAAATTCCGGGTCATGCTGCTTAGCCCAATCGCAAAAGGCTTGTTTCGGTTCTACGTAAATGTATCCTCTGTTTACTACTTTCATGTTTCTTTTTTTTTGAGACCAAAGACATCAGACAAAAGACTTAAGACTTAAATAGTCTTTTGTCTTGCGTCTTCTGTCTTTTGTCCGTTTAATTCTTTCAACTCTCCTTCTTTCATTGTAGACCAGCGGGTAAGCTTCCTTCCCGGTATTTCGAGCACGTATATCCAATTCCGGTCTTTCTTCTTTTCATTCAGGATACCAATCAATGCTTCTGTTTTAATCGGTGATTGAGATTCTAAATAAACCAAATGGTTTACCCCGATAAGAAATAGGGAATTCCTACTTTGTTTTTTGAACTGAGATCCAACCTGGTAAGAAGCGCATTTTGGTCCATAACAGTCAATCCAGTTGAAAAAGGCATTTTTTGTTCTCAGGCTGTCTTTGAATTCATAGTGAAGTGCTACAATACTGTCTTTTTTGTTTAACAGGTACCATTTTTCCATTTTGGAAGGACCGAAACGGTCCGGGAAAAGCAAACTGTCAAGCATAAACCAGGATGCATCTTTGTAGATTGAATCGAACGCCGTTAAAAAATACCCTTTCTTAGGTTTTTGATCTTTTATTTCCACCTGGGGCTTATCGTCGTCAATATGATCGAACTTATCCGAAGTGTGGGAAATATCCTCCAGCGAAACCGTGTCCGGTTTATCATCTCCGCAGGAAACGAGCAAGATCATTGTAAATGCGGTAAGGAATACTGTGAATATTTTCCATGCCATTTTCGCACTGACGCTTGTCATGGCATTGTCTTCAAAAGCTTCGCTTTTTCTCATATCTTCTTCAATTGTTCGATCGTGTATGTTACGTCTTCCGGAGAAACATCCAAATGCGTCACCAAACGGATCATTCCGGGTCCGAATGCCGAAACTTTTACCCCCAGCTCCCCGAGTTTGTGAATGTAATGGTCCCGCTTCGTTTCGTCCTTCAAAATTACCACTAAAATATTTGTTTCTACAGGCAGACTGCTTTCAATCCAATTGCATGCCAAAAAAGCACTTTCCAATTGTTTAGCCAGTTCATGATCTTCGGAAAGGCGGCTGACATTATTCTTTAATGCATAAAGACCCGCTGCTGCGAGGAATCCGGCCTGGCGCATTCCCCCACCCATGACCTTGCGCACTCTTCTGGCTTGGTGGATGAATTCCTTCGTCCCTACAAGCAAAGATCCCACGGGAGCTCCCAAACCTTTCGACAGGCAAATAGAGATCGAATCGAACTGAGATGCATATTTTTTGATATCAATTCCATTCACATCAAGCGCATTAAAAATACGTGCGCCATCCAAATGCAGGGGAATATTTTTAGACTTCGCCAAACGGGAGATCGCTTCTATATCACTAAAATCATACACTGCACCGCCACCGCGATTGGCCGTATCTTCGAGGGAAATTAACTGTGTTACCGGAAAATGCACATCATCCGGCATGATCCATTTTTCAATTTCAGCAGCCGTTAAACGTCCGCGGTTTCCGGGAAGCAAACGAACGGATGCCCCGGAGTTTTTTGCAATTCCGCCGCCTTCATACTTGTAAATGTGGCTTTCTTCGTGGCAGATGACTTCTCCGCCGGGTTTCACATGAATATTGATCGCGATTTGGTTGGTTTGTGTTCCGCTTGCGCAAAACAAAGCTGCTTCCTTTCCGAAAAGCTGTGCTGCATATTCCTGCAATTCGTTTACAGTCGGGTCTTCGCCATATACATCATCTCCCACAGAAGCATTAAACATGGCATCCAGCATTTCTTTAGAAGGCTTGGTAACGGTATCTGAGCGGAAGTCAACAAAATGCATGAGTCTTTTTTTGAAAACAAACTTAGGGCAATTCCTGATAAAAATGGCCAAAAATGAACTTTTTTCAACTCCCGGAATTAAAAAGGTGAGAACCGAAATCCTCACCTTTTACGCTCTACTTACCTAACACTGTTAACTACAACCTAGAGCCAATTATTTATTCCTATTACATTTTCAAGAATTCGACCCTTCGGTTATTGGCCTTTCCGACAGCAGTTGCATTTGAATCTGTCGGTTCACTTTCACCTTTTCCATCCGTTTCCATCCTGGAGGCTTCGATTTTAAATTCATTGATTAACGCCTGCTTAACTGCAAGTGCCCGTTTTTTGGACAATTCTTCGTTGACATGCTCATCTCCGTCCGAATCCGTGTGACCAACTATCTTGACACGTACAGTCGGGTTTTCATTTAATGTCGCTGCAATTTCCTTCAGTATTCCATAAGATTCCGGCTTTAACTGATCCGAGTTTGATGCAAACAAAATTCCTTTTGTCACCAGCTTCCCTTCCGTAATCAGTTTGCTTCGCGTATCCTGACCACCTTCCGCATACCTTACATTGGAGATCATAAACAGGTCTTTATCATCTGCTGTGGCGAAATTCATGTAATGTGATCCTATCTTAAAGGCATTGTACTTCCTGGTTGGGCTAAATGCTCGCGGAAGGTCAATGATCTTAAGTCCATCCGCATAAATACGCAAACGCGTTTTTTGCCGCCAGATAGAAAAATGTACTTTAGCAGGCATATTTCCGTCCTCCGGGCATTTTAATGCCGGAACGATCAATCCTTCGTTCTTGGTCATTTCCTCTCCTCCTTCGTAAATAACATAGGAAGCATTTTCGAGACATCCGGACCATGTAAACTGAAAACTTCCCTGAGTCAGATATTTTTCTGACAAATCTCTGTTGGGATTATCGGTACTGTAAATATCAAAACCGTAAGCAAGGATATTGGAACTCTTGTACCTGGTCAGAACATCAAATTCAATGGTAAAGTTTTCAGGCATATTGGAAATAAAATCAGGTTGCAGGTATCCGTCAGATGTTAGCATTAACCAACGTTGTTCGCTTTGATCTAAACGCACTACCTCAGCCGAACTGTTTGTATTCCACTCCAATGGAAAATCTCCTACCGGAACTCCTGTAAAATCATCATAACCCAACACCTTCTCACCCGAAACAAAATCAAACTTCGAATAGACTTTGAACTCCGGATTGCCCGTACCTTTCGGGGAAGAATTCGTTTTCGCTGATGTTGCTTCTTCCTGGTTGGTTCCCGATTGTTCTTGACCGGAAAACGGCGCATTCGTTTCAGTTTCCTTTTCTGTTTTTTTCTTCTTCCCGTCCTTTATCCCACTTTCGATTTCTTCTTCGGTTTTATCGAGTGTTTTATCAATCCCCTGCTCCACTCTGTTTTCTGCCCGCTGCTTGATCTTCTCTTTTGTTTTGGCAGCTTGTCGTTCTAAGAGGGTTTCCTGTGCTGAAACCATAGTCGAGCAACCTAAAGCAATCAATATCACTATTTTCTTCATAAGAAACTCTTTTATTAATCCTGGTAACAGGCCGGATTTCTCCGGCCCGGCATAGGTAGTTATCCTAATTATTCTATAACTAGTTTAACTTGTTGGCTGCTTCCGCTTTTGGTTGTAATGGTGAGAATATATAAGCCTGAATGATAATTGGAAAGTCCCTCGATGATCATTTTACCCTGAGCAGAAAACGCGTAGGACAGAGTTACCGGCTGACCGGATAAGCTTTGTAAAGTCACTCCACTCACCTGATCCAAATTACTAACAGATTCAACTGTAATCCGATCAATGGCTGGATTGGGATAAACGGTAAATACTTCCTGTTTGTATTCTTCTAAACCTACAGGCTGTGTAGCTTGATTGCAAACCGTATAAATTTCTTCGCCTGTTGCACCGTTATTATCACCGCGTACAAGTAAGCAGCCATTCACCAAATGAAGCGGTTGGAACTCATTTGCATCAAAGGTAGAAGCTGTTAGCAACACATTTTGATTGGCTAAATCAGTCGTACGGTAAACTCCATAATTCATATTTCCGTTTACATCATCGTATGCCGTATAATACAAATAATTCGTCGTTGCCAGCAAGTTCAGCGGGTGGGAATTGTATGCCGCCGGAATATCTGCCTGAGGTGATGTTCCCGCTGCAGTTCCATCGGAATACCAAATGGATGAGAATCCCTGTCCATTAATGCCATCATTAGCTGCAAAAAAAAGTTTGTTTTTAAAAATCACGAACGGATCGTCCAATGACAATATAGGTCCGCCGCTACTTGGTGGTTTCACGGCAACTGTACCGGCATTTGTTCCGTTGGATTTATATAAAGTATAATTTTGATCAGGATAAAATGCTGAAAAATAGAGCAACCCGTTGTATTCAATCATGTTTGACGGTGAGCCGCTGCCTGCAGCCAGATCTTTTACCAAGACCGTTCCGGCTTCCGTGCCATCTGTTTTCCACAGTTCTCTTCCATCCACCGGACGCAGAGCGGAAAAATAAACTGCATTGTTGTATTTGCAGAAAAACGCCGGATTACTTCCTAAGTTCGGAACAATGGCTTCGGAAGTATCGATATTGGCTACCAGGGTTGTACCTGCTTCTGTCCCGTCGGATTTCCACAACTCTGCCCCATTCACAGGTTCGGCAGCCCCAAAATAGATGAAGCCGTTTAGCTCTGCAAAGTATTGGTCAGGAGACGTTATTAAAAGACATGATTCAGCTCCAGGATTGATATCCTTTACCAAATAAGTTCCGGCAGTTGTTCCATCTGTTCTCCACAATTCAAAACCTGTTACCCCGTCGTTTCCAAGGAAATACAGGACATTGTTCATGGTAATGGTCATCGGATAAGCGACAAACCAGTCGTTTCCCTGGTGATAATCTGCGACTAGTTCACCTGCACCCGGCGTACCGTTTGTTTTGTAAAGTCCGAATGAACCACCGTTCAAAAAATCACCTGCTATGTACAACAAATCATCTCCTAAAAAACCAAGAATCAAAGAGATATACATACTGCTTCCTCCTTCAAGTACCACCGTATTCCCGGAAGTTCCGTCGGTTTTATACAAACGGTTTGTTATTCCATCCGGATTTGCAATGAAATATAGCTCGTTGTTTCGTTGAAAAGCATTGTCAAAACCAGGTTCACTCCCATCCAGTCCGGGGCGCAAATCTGTCAGCAGGTTTTGAGCATTTAAATTGATGAAATTGCCTAGCAAAATCAGCATTAAAAAGGATAATTTCTTCATAATCGGTAATTTTCAACAAAGTTCCGCTTATGTGGAGAATCCCCTTTTAGGGAAAACACTCAAAATGCTCTTAGGGAAAACCCTAATTACGAGAATCCGGACCTTCCTGATAGAACCCTTGAAGTATCGCTTTCTTTACCAGGCCGGAAACGTTTTTAACATCAAATTTGATGAACAGATTGGATCTGTAGTGTTCTACGGTCTTTTCGGACACAAACAGGCTTTCGGCTATTTCTTTTGTGGATTTTTCATCCAGAATTCCTTTCAAAACCCCTTTTTCCCGTTCTGATAAGCGCACTTCCGGAATGGATTCAGAATTCCCAGCTAAAACGGCCTGTACTTCCGGACTCAGATAAGTACTTCCTGAAACAACTGCATGAATGGCATCAATAATCCTTCCCGTTGGTTCTGATTTTAAAACATAGCCTGAAACATTGGTTGCCAGTACCGACTGAATGGAAGCTAAATCATCCAAACTGGTCAAAGCAATGATCCTTAAGCTTGGGAATTCCTGACGGATAGCAGGTATGATTGTGCGGGCATCTGTTTTTCCAAAACGAATATCCTGGATCAATACATCAAAAGGCTGTTCATTTAGTAACTGATACAGCATTTTTTCATTCATTGCGGGAAATACATTCATTTCCTGCTGTTCCAGAACGGCCCGTAGTCCGTCAATGATTAAAGCATGATCCTCCGCAATAATGATATTCATACCACAAACTTACAATTTGGGTAAAGAAATATCAATTTTAAAACCGTCAAATGATCCGTCTGCCACCACAAGTGTTCCATTGATTGCTGTCAAGCGCATTAGAAAAGACTGCCATCCGTTTCCTTTCTCCAGCTCCTGTTCGGTTGTTCCTTTTCCATTGTCTGCATATTGGATTAAAATCCGGTTATTCTCTTCCAGAATAAGCAGTTCACATTCCGTTGCATCTGCATGTTTCAAGGTATTCTGTATCAATTCCTGCAATATGCGATAAACAACCATTCCTCTTTGATTGTTCAATTGATCTTCATCATATTTGGCAGTAAAATGAACGGCAAATTTAGCCGACTGAACAGAAGATAAGAATCTCTGAAACGACTGATTCCATCCTTCTTCTTTGAAATTGAACGGTGATATATTCTGTGAGATTAAACGCACTTCGTTTCTTAGATTCTGTAAATGGGTGGCAAATTCATTCAAACCGCCCGAATGATCCGTTTGTTCTGCCTGCAGCATTAATCCGGTCAATGTACTGGCTATTCCATCATGGATATCGGAAGCAATGCGCTCGCGTTCTCTTCTTTCCCCTTCAACAAATGCTTCCAGCTGCCGTTTTTCTGCACTCAACTGCATGGTTGTTAATCGTATCCGATTCCGCCTTCTCCACCAAAGGAACAAAACCAGGAACAGGGACAAGGTAAAAAGCAAGGCCAAAATCCAGGTCACTGCGCGACTTAATACCAATTCCTTTTGGAACAGCTCACGTTCCTTCTTCTCCGTCTCATATTTCGTCAAAAGTTCCTGGATCGCTTTTTTGTTTTCAACGCTGCTATATTCGCGATACATGGTATTGGCGTTCCTCAAATAATCAAAAGCCTTCTGATAATTACCAACTCCATAATAAGCCTCTGACAATTGCTGATAAATCGTATAATCCGAATAATGAAGATTCAGGGCTTTATTGAGAGCAAGTACTTTTTCTCCTTCCACAATCGCTTCCGGGTACATGTGCAATGAAACATAACAGGATAATAAACCTATTCGCCCATAAGATTCAAATTGAAAAAGACGCAGCTTTTCCGACTGTTTTACCACTTCTGAATACTGAGATCTGGCCTTGTCCCATTGTTTCTCCTGGGCAAAAACATCTCCAAGGGCATATTTTCCTAGAATCACTGCAACCGGAAGATGGTATTTTTCTCCAGCAGAGACTGCAGTATAGGCATGTTCCCGTGCGGATCGGATCCGTTTTGTTTTTGCCTCCGAAATAGCTACAATTGCTGCAATCTGCGGATAATACACCGTGTCATTCAACTGATGAACAACCTCATAGGATTCCTTTGCGTAAGAGTAAGCCGACTCGAAATCATTCAGATTGAAAAATACATTGGCGACATTATTTTTTACATATGCTGCTTCTCTTCTCATTTCCAATGAATCATAGAGCCTGAGAGCCAATTGATAGTTATGAATGGCCTGTTCGAATTTACGTTCTGTTGCGCGGATACTTCCTTCCAGGCTAAAAAAGTTGGCAAGCAATACCGGTTCTTTCTTAAAAATTTGTTTCGCCCGCAAGACTAATTTCTCAGCTCCCTCACTATTTCCCTTTCTCAGTTCGAATTTAGTACGCAAAGCCAAGATATCTGCGAGAACAGGTTTGTTTTGCAGGTTCCTTTGCTCGATTTTAGCAACTTTTCCAAGGTAAAAGGGTTGTTTTTCCGGGTAAAACAAAGCACTATCCAGCCATTTTGCAGTTTGCAGGGAGTCAGATTGCGGTCTGGCGGTTAAAGACACAAAAAACAGGCAGAAAAAGAAAAAATAACGAATTGCGGTCATCATGGTATAAAAATAAAAAAAGCCCCGAAATATCGGAGCTTTAAAAATTCTTTACACGAATTAACGTTTGTGGAAGCCTTCGTCAGAAACAGTTAATTTCTTACGACCTTTGCGACGACGAGCCGCTAATACTTTTCTTCCGTTTTTAGTCGCCATACGACTACGGAAACCGTGCTTGTTTCTTCTTTTTCTTACAGACGGTTGAAACGTTCTTTTCATGATCTATACTTTATCGAATGTTCTTATTGCTTCTTAAAATCCCTCGAAATGTCAGACATTTGTCAGAATGGGGTGCAAAGATAGGCAGATTTTCTAATTTTTCAAGTTTTAATCGAAAATAATCGAAAAAAAAGTTTGTTGCAATCAATCGCCTATTACTTTTGTGATACAAAACTAGCAAAAAGATGTTGCGACCAAAGCAAGCGAAGAAAGAAAAGATCCAATTAACGCGTGAAAGCTATAAAAAGGCCCGCAAACTTTTTCACTATCTAAAGCCATACCGATTTGAATACGGGGTCGGCTGGATTTTTCTCGTCCTTTCAACATCCGTAGGATTGATATTCCCTATTTTACTGGGACAATTACTGGGTTTAAGCAGCGGTTCCCAAACCAGTATGGCAGAGGCTATCAAAGCAATTGATTTATCGAACATTACCACCGTTGCCGTTTCATTGTTTGCACTTTTCGGCGGTCAGGCTGTTTTTAGTTATTTCCGGGTCGTTTTGTTTACCAACGTGACTGAAAAAGCATTGCGGGATTTGCGTCATGACGTTTTCCAGCGCATGCTTCACCTTCCGATGGATTTTTTCAACCGAAATACCGTTGGAGAATTGACGAGCCGCATTTCCGCAGACATCACCCAAATCCAGGAGACACTCCGAACAACAGTTGCCGAATTCTTCCGTCAGATAGTGATGGTTGTAGGAGGTATTGCTTATTTGACATTTGTATCCTGGAAGCTTTCCCTCATTATGCTTTCAACAGTGCCGGTTATTATGATAGTAGCCGTTTTGTTCGGAAGATTTATCAAACGATTATCCAAGGAAGCACAGGACCAAACAGCCACATCCAATGCTATTGCAGAAGAATCCCTCACCGGAATCGGTAATATAAAAGCTTTCACGAACGAAAACTACCTCATCAAACGATTTAAAACATCTATTGAAGAGATCCGTCGCTTAAACATAAAAAGTGGAATTTGGAGAGGCTTGTTCATTTCCTTCATGGTTTTCTGCATGTTCGGATCCATCGTTTTCATTGTTTGGCAAGGCTTGTTGATGACACAGGGAACGAACCCTGAATTAAGCCAGGGAGATTTGTATTCCTTCCTGATGGTTACCCTGCTGATGGCTGCAAGTATCGGTTCACTGCCGGATTTCTACAGCGGTATCCAAAAAACGATCGGTGGAACAGAAAAATTAATGGACATCATTAACGAATCCAGCGAATCTGAAATATTTAAAGGAACAGACAAACCGGAAATTGATGGTTCCATCCGTTTCGAAAACGTTCGTTTCTCCTATCCGCAGCGTCCGGAAATAGAAGTTCTGAAAGGTATTTCATTTGAATTGAACCGCAATGAAACATTGGCGCTGGTTGGTACTTCCGGAGGTGGAAAAACTACCATATCTTCACTCGTACTGAATTATTACAAGGTAAGCCAGGGAGCAGTTTTCTTCGGTGAGACCAATGCAGATTCCATCGACATTAAATACTTAAGAGAGCACATCGCCATCGTTCCGCAAGACGTATTACTGTTTGCAGGAACTATTTTTGAGAACATTGCATTCGGAAGACCCGGAGCAAGTGAGGAAGAAATTATCAGCTCAGCAAAACAGGCAAATGCTTACGATTTCATTATGAGTTTCCCGGATGGTTTTAAAACACAGGTCGGTGACCGGGGAATCCAGTTATCCGGAGGTCAGAAGCAACGTATCGCTATTGCACGGGCTATTTTGAAAAATCCGACTATTCTGATCCTGGACGAGGCAACATCTGCTTTGGATTCGGAATCAGAACGCGTGGTACAGGATGCTTTGGAAACATTGATGAAGGGAAGAACCTGTATCGTAATTGCACATCGTTTGAGTACTATTCGCAACGCCAATAAGATTTTGGTACTTCAAAACGGTCAGATTGTTGAAAGCGGAAACCATTCGGATTTGATGGCAACCAGTGGCGCTTATTCGGATTTGGTGAAGATGCAGATTAACTTAGGATAATAAGTACTCATTCCATCTTTTTCGCTTTTAGAAAATCCAGTGATTTATTGATCGTAATCCGGTAGAGCCAGGTTCCGTGATTGGATTCATTCCGGAATTTATCCAATGCCTTGTGAGCGGCGAGGAAAACATCTTGCGTAATTTCTTCTGCATCACTGAGATTTTGAACGTACTGCAAAGCCAGGTTGTAATGATGCCAAAAGTTTAATCAACGTGGTTATTTCCGATAAACGTCCATGGCAAATTTAGAGGTGTGTTTGGAACGTGTTGCATCCCGAATCAGGTATATACCATTGAATTCAGTCAGCCAATAGGCGTTCTCACCCAATCGGCTGGTTTTAGCACGGAACCAAAGAAAACTTTGGCTAGCAGTCAGCTCTTCAAATTTATAATTCCAGACAAACGTTTTCTGATAGGTCGCCGAATCCATGTATACAATTATTTCCTCATCCAGTGAACCTCTCACAATGACATACGGATTATAAAGCAATCCACGCTCTTTTACCAGTGCAAATAAGCGCATTTCATCACTCAGATTATTTTCCTTTTTTGCTTTTTCATAGAGTTTCTCGTATAGTTTGATTGATTTTTTAGCAGATTTTTTACTTAACCCGTAAGCGCTGTATTGATTAATAAAAGGAAATACAATCTCACCACTTACATCAAGGGTTCTCTGAGCCCGAACTAACGAAAAAAGAAGCAGGCAGAAAAGGAACAAAAATGTTTTCAAGGTTACATTTTTAAGGGAAAAAATACTTATTCAAACTTAAACAATTCAAAACGAAAAATTACATGATAATAACCATTTGGTAACATATTTTACCTGAAGAATTAACTATTTCAGCCTATCTTTGCCGTGAAAAGTTGAGCTTGTAATCCTTGAAGCACAAGATCCGTTGCTGAAACCAGGTTCAATTAGAGTTTATTACGTTCAAAAAATGCGTTCTCTCTGCGTAGTTGCTGGATTCATTTTAGGTTTTACTTTCCAGTCTTATTCACAACAATTGATCATTAATGAGGTTTCCCAGGGAACCGGAACACAGGAATATGTTGAGTTCATCGTAACAGGAACTCCTACGTGTCAAACACCTGTACCTACGGTAGATCTAAGAGGAGTTGTTTTTGATGACAACAACGGTACTTTTGCTTCCGGGAGTGGTGTTGGAATTGCTGCGGGCGCAGTTCGTTTTGCGGACAATGCATTCTGGAATGCTATTCCACAGGGGACATTGATCGTTGTTTATAACGAGTCAGACCGCAACGGTGCAATTCCACCTGATGATCTAAGCATGTCAGATGGAAACTGCCGTTTGATCATTCCTATAAACTCTACCTTATTTGAAGGACAAAGTGTAAGCCCCACAAGTTCAAACACCTCTTACCCTCCGAATGCGAGCTGGCTTACAGGAGCCGGAAGCTGGAGTCAGGTAGCTATGGCCAACGGAGGCGATTCTTTCTTAGTTCAGTCAAGTACTACATCTCCGGTTTATCATGCAGTAAGCTGGGGAAGCAACAACTCCAACAACTTTATTTATTTCACGGGTTCCGCGAGTGGAAAAGTATTTTCATTGACAGGAACAAATCCGTTTGCACAGGCAGACTGGACCTCCGGAAACGTTGGTACAGATGAAACACCGGGAGCTGCAAATAACGCATCAAACAGCGCATGGATCGGTTCTATGAATCCGCAGTGCGGAGTAACAACCGGTTTACAGGCAACCGCAACAGCAACTCCAACAGGTTGTGGAGGAGCATGCAGCGGTACTGCAAATGTAACCATTACAGGTGGGGCCGCTCCTTATACGATTCTATGGTCGAACGGCGCAACAACAGCAAACATCACGGGGCTATGTGCCGGAACTTATACTGCACAAATTACCGACAATGCAGGTTGTACGACAACAGCACAAACAACGGTAACCAACTCAGGAAGTACAATTGCCGTGCAGACAACCGTTACTAATGAAACATGTCTAAATGCCTGTGACGGAACAGCAACTGCAACCATTTCCGGGGGAACAGCTCCATATACGATTTTATGGTCAAATACGGCAACTACAGCGGCTATTTCAAATCTTTGCCCCGACACTTACAACGTAACAGTTACAGATAACGGCGGTTGTTCCGCAAGTGCTTCTGCAACAATTCTGGCCGGAGCACCTGTACAGGATCCAACCATTCAAACCACGGGACCTTTCTCAACTTCTGATACACCTATCCAATTTGTAGCAGCAAGTGCAGGAGGAATGTGGACGGCTAGCTGCGGAACCTGCATTTCAGCATCAGGTGTATTTGACCCTGCTTCAGCGGGAGCCGGAACTTACCAGGTTTGTTACGCTGTAGGAAATGGAGCTTGTGCCGATCAGGATTGTAACAGTATTGTAGTTACCGGATGTTCTCCACAAACAACCAATGAATCTCAAAGCATTTGTCCGGGTGATACATATACCTATAACGGACAAACTTTTTCGGATGCAGGTTCTTATCCTTTCGTATTTACCGGTCAAAATGGCTGTGACAGTACGCACACTTTAAACTTGTCGTTCTTTACAGTAACTCCAACGTCTCAAACATTAACAAGTTGTGATGGAGATTCTTTGCTGGTTGAAGGAACATGGTATTACGAATCAGATAATGTAGTAATAAATGTGCAGGATGCGAACGGCTGCCCTACTACTCATACTACCCAAATCTTATTCCAGGACTGCAGCATGGAAGACTACGCGGTTTTCATTCCAAACGTCTTCACTCCTAACAATGACAACATCAATGATTTCTTTTCTATCAGCATTACCGGAGGTTACCTTTTAGAAGGATTTATACTAAACCGCTGGGGTAATACCATCAAAGAATTCCATGAAAATGACCTGAAATGGGACGGAAGATCCAACGATGGTATGATGGTACCAGATGGAGTTTACACTTACATTTTCATCATTTCTGATACTAAGGGAAACAAAACGCGTTACGATGGTTTTGTGACCATGATCCGATAACGAATTATCAAGGTAGCGGCGCGATTAATCGCGCCGCTACTATTTTACACGAATTCCTATCACATTCGGCAGAGGCCAAAATGTCTCATTTGTATCTTTTGCATAAGTTCCCGCCACGTAACTTCCCACTTTCTGCAAACAAAAATCTCCAACATTTACATACAAACTGGTTTCCGGACCGCCTTCCATATAAATCGCATTATGAAGCGGTGTTGGGAATTGTTTCATAAAAGCAATCATCTGGTTCGGAGAAAAGGGCGAACGATTGAAAATAACAATCAGGTTATCCTGGTCGTCATGGGCACAAACCAACATGCTGCACGCCTGATTTTTCTTCCAGTTCATCGGATTTCCGGAACAATCCAGCATACGGATCCCTTGTGCAAAACTCGCATACTTTTCTTTGATCGAATCGTAAGCAATACATTGCATGTCGTAAACAACAGCGTCTGCAACATTCAGTGTATCCACCGGATTAATTGCAAACATCACATTCCAGCCATCTTTAAAAGCAAATTGATTATGATGGTGACCATTTTTCAATAAACCACGGCTTATCAAAGGTTTTGCCAGATCATACATGCCGGCGTTGAATACAATATCCAGGTTCATGGTATCTGCCCAAACATTTACCGGTTTGGAAGTACTGTCCATTGCAGAGGCGGTAAAAAGATCAAATTCCACTTGTTTCGGGTCGATTTTAAGTATGGTAAGTTTCGAATCCCCCATCATAGATCTGACCGGTGCATCGGTTTCACAAAACTGCACACCTTTCCCGATTTGTCTCCATTTCACCACCAGATCCATGGTATCTTTCGGTCGTTTATAGAGTGTATCTGTCCGGTCCTGGGCAAAAACACTTCCCGAACAGCATACGATCAGGAAAAAAATGATCCAACTATGCCTCTTCCTTCCAGTCAAATTTCTTTTTTTCAAACGGGAAAAGATCGAAAAGTTCTCCCGAATAATAGAACTGGTATGCAATTGCACCAAAAGAATACGGTTTGTCATAAATTTTAATTGTAGAACCTCCTACTCTCGGATTGGGTTTAGGCTTCGACTGCGGATAGCCTACATTGAACAAGGTAGCTAAAATTTCCGGACGTTTATCAATCGGATAGCCCGCTTTTTCCCATTGTACTTTTACCTGTTTCAAAAACAAGGCGGCGTACATGTAGGAATAGTAATGGTTGTGAAAATCCGTCAGGCGGTCGATGCGTTCTTTGTTAATCGCTGCGGTATCCTGTCCTTTAAAATCGAGTAATCCTTCGTATTGAGGGCCCAAATAATAAATACTCGTCGGATCCTTCAGATTATGTTCGATATTTTTGGCTGTATGCTCTTTGATTCCGGTTACACCAAATGAAAATTGTGATTCCACGGAAAGGACTTTCAAAGGACCGATCCACTTCTTGTATGCTTCACGGGAAGAGTTGAATAAACGGATCTGCTCACCCACCAGGCAGGAAACGATCAATCTTCCTTCAACGCCCGTTTGCTTTGCCACAGAATCGATTAATTTTTTGTCTTTCGAAACAGCTTCTTTAAAAGTTTTCCATTCCGCAATATTCATCCAATCGAAAGCACTCAGATCAGACACTTCTTTGATTCTTTTTGAATTGAATTTGATCTTCGAAAGCGCTCGTTTGTAAGCTTTATTGTCTTTTAGCTGTAAATCAACGGCATCAAGCATCCGCAGTACCTCATACTCATCAGCTCCCGTTTGAAGCACAGACAGGATGTACTGGGCATTTTGCGGATAATACTCATTCAAAACAATGATGCGCTCCATGGCTTCGTAGCGTTTCTGTACCATTGTTGCGCTATCCACTTTGAAATCCTGATTGTACTTATCCTGCATTTCCTGGAAGTAACGATTATTTGCATCAACAATACCGCCTTCTTTTGTCCATCCGAACTGGATAGCCGCGTAAGAAACCGTTAAAAAAAAGCCGATAGCGGCAAAGATTAAAGTCAGGGTGTAGAATGGTATTTTGAACCATTTACTTTTAAAGAATCGTTTCACTTGAAGACAAATTTGGTGCAGCGCCTTTGCCATAGCTTCAGCGCCGGCACAAAAGTACTACGGATTCAACTAACTTCATCGGAATGAGTAAATAAAAAAAATCAATCTGTTAGCCTGGTTTACTCCCTAATCCAAAAATAATGCACTTTTCATGACAAAAATCAGGCTCAATACTGTCTATTTATTCTGAAAAAACCTTACTTTTCATCAATTAAATCTATCAATCAAGCAACCGATGAAAATTCTATACACTTTCCTTTTATTCATTTGCGGGACTTCCTTTGCCCAGGATTCGCTTTACTCTGAAGTAATTGCAAGTACCACCGACAGGTATACGGCAAGAGCAGGTTCCCTGGACAGAAATCATTACATCGGTCAAACCGGGCTTACATTCTCCTTAGGTTTTTTCACCTACCTGGATAGTTTGGGAAACATTTTGTACCACCAGACTTACAGTGTTTCTGGCGATCATAATCAGACGCAATTCCATCAGTTGATTACCTCTTCGGATGACAAATTCGTTTTGTGTGGAAGCAGCTATTTAAATTCCACCAATAAATGGGTGGGTAACTTAACCAAAGTAGATTCAACCGGCTCTATTATTTGGTCCAAACAGCTTAAAGGAATAAACACCAATTCATTCCAGTTAACCGCTTTATCCGAATCATCCGATTCTACTTATTTGACGGCAGGAGTTGATTTGGAAGGTTTCAATGCTACGTTTTTCGAGATTGACCGAAATGGAAATGCATTAAACTCCTTTACATTAACCAGTTCCGAAGGGTATTTTTCAATTACCAGTCTCCTGGAAATCTCAGATACAAGCATATTGTTACTCGGCTCTGAAAACCCTCCTTTCCAAAATCCCAAAGCGATTGCTATCTGTTGCAGTAAGACCGGAGTTATTTATTGGACAAATTCGATCGATAATGCCGCTTTTTCTGATGGAGAAAAAGGAACAAACGCTATCTGGATAGCAACCAGGTATGCGGGCGAACTGGCTGTAACTTCCGTCAGCCAATCCGGACCATTCAATTCCTTAACCACCTACGGATTCTCTAATTCCTACACCAACAATGCCCGGATATGTGTCATAAAAGACTCAACAATACTTTTGTCCGACGGTGAAAGTTATATTCCGGCTGCGATCCTCTTAAAGACAGTTGTCGGATCCACAGATATTTCTCAATTGTACCCTGAATTTTCCCCGACGGATCTGGTTAAACGTGAACATGACGGTGCGTATGTTTTGGGGAATGGTCCGCTTTACGGCATAAAAAGTGCTAATCAATTTGATCATTCTTCGTTCATCCGGATAGACAGCTCATTCTCTTCCACTCTTTGCCTGTCGAACAGTACAATTGGAAATGCAACGACAGTAGCGGTAAACAATAATGCGTTAACATCCCTAAGTATTGATGCTGCCGGTTCTGTAAGTAATTTAAGTTTAGCAAGTGAAACAGCAAGCTTAAATACCTATATCGGCTGTGTTGATTTCCTGGGTTCGGTAACTGAAAATGAGTTAAACTTTCTAAGCATTTATCCCAATCCCGGAAATGGTAAATTAACGATTGAAAATTCAAGTAATCAGATGTGCAACCTACGGATCAGAAATTCTCAGGGAGCTTTATTGTGGGAAGAAAAATTAATGCATCCACACCAATCCATTGATTGGAATGAATTAGCATCCGGCTGGTATTTGATTGAGTTGATTGAATCTGAAACGGGGAATTCTTTAGGCAAACAAGCATACATCAAAAACTAACTTGAATCAGATGCAATTAGATCGACCTTTTCTTAAATGAAATCAAAGGCTGATCAGTTTCAGACCTAACGGGTTTTATTCTACCTTTGCTTCATGGACAACAATTACATCTTTTACAAACTGCGCAAAATTTACGAATGGGACGAAGAGAAAATCGGGAATCTCTTCAAATCGGTGGAATTTATCGTTTCTCCGCTGGATATTTTTGCCTGGATGAAGCAGGAACAATACGAGGGGTTCAAGGCAATGCCCGACCAGGCTTTGGCCGCGCTTCTCAATGGGTTCATCGTGGATAAAAGGGGTTTGAAAGACGGTAAAATCCCGGAAGCAGAAGAAAAACTGACCAACAACATCATTTTTCGCAAATTGCGTATTGCATTGAATTTCAAAGACGATGATATTGTTGAAACACTTAAAAGAGCGGACATACGCATCGGGAAACCCGAACTGAATGCATTTTTCAGGGATCCGAAACACCCGCATTACCGTGTTTGCGGTGACCAATTCCTTCGGAATTTCCTCCGTGGACTGCAATTAGAAAACCATTCAAACAGAAAATAATCATGCTTATTTCACCTACTACTTTTTTAATCTTCAAAGGTGCTGTAGGAATTGCACTATTCGCTAGTTGTTTTTACCTGATCAAACAGCGTTTGGAGCAGAAGAAAAAAACGGTCATCAGTATTATTGCCGGGATTATTGGCTTCAGTGCAATGCAGTTCTCCTGTTCCAAAGTTTATATGGTAGAAAGAGATCTGATGTATGAAGAATACTACCTGATGGGGCGTACCAAACAGGAAATGGGTAACGGAAAAACAATTACGATCTCGCCCAGCCGCTTTGACAAGGTCAACATTGTGAATAAATCCGAATTCAAATTGATCCTGGAAGAAATTATTTACGCTGACAACAGCAACTCGGTCAGTGCGAATGGCGATTATGAAATAGCACCTTACTCCACAAAAGAAGTATTCCTTCCAAGTCCTGAAATAACCTATTTCTTCGAAGACAACATTCCGGATGCACTAGAAGTAAGAGGCAGAAGTTCCGAAACCAAATACTGGCTGCGTCTGGAAAGCCAGGCGGAAGATAATGAAACGATGGAAGAAGTGGATTAATTTCACGTAGACCAAACCACATCGGAACATAGGTCACATAGTTTTTTTGTATGTTCCTATTTTTTTTGTAATAAAAAAACAAGTGTATCCTGTAATAATGGATTCTGCTATGTGTGTTATGTGACTTACGCGGTTAAAACCTGAGCTTCTTCATTTCAAGGCTTAACAGATCGAAAACATGATAAGTATTGAGGTTTACTTCAAGTTCCAAAATACATTTTAAAGCTTCATTTGCCATGAGCGTACCTATGATGCCGGGAACAACTCCCAAAACACCGTTATCCGAACAATTCGGAACATCTTCCGCATTCGGTGGTTCCGGAAATAAGTCTCTGAGGTTTTTGCTCCCCTGGTGATTAAACACCGCCAGCTGCCCCTGGAAACCTAAAATACTTCCGTACACCAATGGTAAGCCCAATTCAACGCAGGTATCATTTACCGTATAGCGGGTCAGGAAATTATCACAACCGTCGATTACGAGATCAAATTGAGTTAAAATAAATGCAGCATTTTCGTCCGTTAGTGCACAGTCGAACAATTCGATTTGAGTATCCGGATTTTGGGCCAAAGCCCGCTCCTTTGCCACTTCCGCTTTCTTTTTGCCCACATCTTCCGGACCATACAAAATCTGGCGGTGCAGGTTCGAATGCTCAATGAGATCGAAATCCACAATACCGATAGTTCCTACTCCGCAAGCTGATAAATACTGGATGATCGGACAGCCCAAACCTCCGGCCCCGATCACTAAAAGACGTGCATTTTTGAGTTTGGCCTGCCCTAACAATCCCACCTCATCGAGGATTGTTTGTTTCGCATAGCGTTTTGCTTCGTTGGGACTAAACATCTGAAGTTTTAATTACCGTGTTTCGTTCCTCATTCTCATTCTGTTTCCCGCTCTGCAAAGCAAAACTTCGATCCCAGTCTTTCCAGACGGCTTCGTACCCGCTATCCCTGATCAATCGGGCAATTTCCTCTACCGGACGTTCATCTGAAATCTCAAACTGCTCCAAAGATTCAGGTTCTACCACATATCCTCCGGGATTTGTTTTCGAACCGGCGCTCATCGTTGTTACTCCCAATGGAATTACGTGATTTCTAAAATGTTCGGATTCTCTGGTAGAAACAGATAATTCCACATCTTCGTTAAACAGGCGGTATGCACAGATCAATTGCACCAATTCCCGGTCACCGACGATCACATTGGGTTCGATAATACCTTCAGCAGGGCGCATTCTCGGGAAAGAGATCGAGTATTTGGTCTGCCAGTATGTTTTCTGCAAATAATCCAAATGAAGTGCACAAAAAAATGAGTCTGTACGCCAGTCTTCTAACCCTAACAGGATTCCCAAACCGATTTTGTGGATTCCGGCTTTTCCGCAACGGTCAGGTGTATCCAACCTATACTCAAAGTTGGATTTTTTCCCCTTGGGATGATAAGCTTTATATACATCCTGGTGATAAGTTTCCTGGTAAACCAATACGGAATATACACCTGCTTCATGCAAAACTCCATATTCAGCTTCGTCGAGGGGCTGCACTTCAATCGAAATATTTGCAAATTCATTCCGGATCAGGTCCATAACACGCTTAAAATAGGGTACATGAACCGTATGATTTGCTTCACCTGTGACCAACAAAATGTGGTTAAATCCGCGTTCTTTCAGGTATGCGACTTCCTTCAGGATTTCTTCATCGGTCAAAGTCTTTCTCCTGATTTTATTATCGAAACTAAATCCGCAATAGGTACAGATATTGTTGCATTCATTACTTAAATACATAGGTGTATAAAGCTGAATGGTCTTTCCAAAACGTTTTTGAGTGAGCGCATTACTTTCCTTTGCCATCCGTTCCAAATAAGGTTCGGCGGCCGGTGAGATCAGGGCCTTAAAATCTTCTAACGTGCGTTTTCCTGAAGACAATGCGCGCTCTACATCAACAGCAGTTTTGCTGTAGATGGAAGATTTTATTTCTTCCCAGTTTGTGGTATTGAATAATTCTTTAAATGTCATATTCTTTTTTATTTTGGAATATGGTGGGGACGCGATGCCTCGCGTCCCTATCACATATTCAAAAATCCTGTTAATGGGCTGGAAGCATTCGCGGAACGGGATATTGCTCCCAAACCTGCTTCATAAGCCATTCTTCCGGATTCTACAGCCATTTTAAATGCTAAAGCCATTTCTTCCGGGTTCTTCGCCACCGCAATTGCCGTATTTACCAAAACGGCGTCTGCTCCCAATTCCATGGCGTGTGCTGCATGAGATGGGGAACCGATACCGGCATCAACAATAACCGGGACCCGGCTTTGTTCGATGATGATCTCCAAAAAATCAAGGGTCTTCAATCCTTTATTGGTACCGATCGGTGCACCCAGAGGCATTACAGCTGCAGTTCCCGCATCTTCCAGCCGCTTGCATAAAACAGGATCCGCATGGATGTAAGGCAAAATGATAAATCCCAGTTTTGCCAGTTCTTCTGTCGCTTTTAGTGTTTCTATCGGATCGGGAAGCAGGTATTTGGGATCCGGATGAATTTCCAGTTTCAGCCAATTTGTCTCCATGGCTTCTCTTGCCAACTGTGCGGCAAAAACAGCTTCCTTTGCATTTCTCGCTCCGGAAGTATTGGGCAAAAGATTGATATGACTGTGCTTCAAATGCGCCAGCAAATCGTCTGTTTCTGTTTCCAAATCTACCCGTTTCAAAGCCACCGTTACCAATTCCGAACCGGAAGCCAAAACGGCTGCTTCCATTTGTTTCGAAGAACCAAATTTTCCTGTTCCGAGGAACAAACGCGATTTGAGCTCTTTATCTCCTATTTTAAACATAATCCAATGTTTGATTTATTTCACTTATCAATGCTGCCCTGTTAGTGGCCTCCGAGATCATTCCTGAAACGGCAATTCCATAAATACCCGTTTTTTTCAACAGTTCAACATCGTTTTGTACAATTCCTCCGATCGCATAGATCGGAATAGACAACCCCGCTGATTCCAGTTCTTTCGCAATTCTTTGATATCCTTCAAAACCCAGAAGCGGGCTCAGCTTTTCTTTCGTTGGAGTGAAACGCAGCGGTCCCAATCCTACATAATCACACTTTTCCCTGATCCGCTGCAACACATCTTCCAATGTATTGGCCGTTCCCCCGATAATTTTAGAAGGACCTAATGCCTTACGGGCTTCTGCTATCGAGTCATCCGTCAATCCTAAATGGACTCCATCTGCATCTACTTTTTGAGCGATTTCTATGGAATCATTGATGATTAATAGTGCATTTGCATAAGTACACCAATTACGGACCTGTGAAGCTACTTCCAGGAAGTCCTTTCCGGAACCTTTTTTGAAACGGACCTGAATCATTTTGCACCCCGCTTCCAGGGCATTCAGAACGTTCCTTTTTTGTTCTTCAACAGTATCTCCGTGAGATATGTACTGAATCTTACTCAACATGGTATGCTAATAAATATTCGTTACTTGAAAGTCTTTTTTCTATGTATTCCTTTGCTTCCCGGCAAGCCTCCCCGAGGTTTCTGCCTAAAGCCAGGTTGCAGGCAATTCCTGCGGAAAGGATGCATCCTGAACCATGTTTTGCCTTGTATTTTGATACTTCAGCTTTGGAAGGTATTTCCCGTGGAATTCCGCCTTCAAACAACAGGTCAACACCCGGACGCGAAGTACTGTGACCTCCTTTCAAAAGAACACGGGTCGATTTTGCCAGTTGGAATGCTGCTTCAATTTCATCTTCCATCCCCGTAATCTTTCTCGCTTCATGGACATTTGGGGTAACCAGATCGATCATTCCCAACACCTGGTCCAAAGTCTCCTCATTCCAGCTTGTATGCAGTTCGAAACCGGCAGATGCTGATAACACAGGATCCCAAACAATAGGAACAGCAGGAAATGTTCTTTTCACAAGTGACAGAACTTCTGATAAGACTTCCAAATTTTCTACAATTCCTATCTTAACAGCTGAAATTTCATAGGTATTCAGAATGGGTTGCAGCTGTGCAAAAATCACCTGTATGTCAAACCAGTCAACCGACAGAAACTCTGTCTCTGTCTGATTGGTATTTGCAGTCAAAACAGCCATTCCCAAACAATGGTGCTGCTCACATGTTTTTACATCAGCAAGCACGCCTGCTCCGCCAGTCGGATCGAAACCGGCAATGCTCAGAACTATGGGACGTTTGTATTTCATTGATTTATTCAATTGATTTTATTGTAGGTACGCGATTAATCGCGTACCTACAATTTTGTATTTCCTCCAGAGGATTATCCGAATGCCAAATCGCACCCAATAGGGCCGCTCCGTCAAATCCCATTTCAAAAACCCGTTTCACATTATCTGCCCGTATGCCCCCTAAACCAATTAACAGGGTTTCTTTTTTTGTTCGTTTTCCTAAATCAAACGTTACCGCCTTGTAATCTGTTTTAGAAATACTGTCAAAAACTGGACTCAGAAAAGCATAGGAAAAATGGTCCGGTAATTCGTTATATTCTTCCACACTGTGAACCGAAGTGGAATATACAAATACTTTATCAGCATCCTTCCAATTTTGCTCTTTCCAGGTAAGCCGATCCCTTTCGGAATAGTGAAACCTTTTTATCCCCATGCTTCTGCCCCATTCATGATGATGATGCAAAACCAGTTTTGAACGATATTCCGGAGCAATGCCGCCCACCCATTCCAATAATGATTCTTCACCTGCTCCGTATTTCCGCAAATGGAACAAATCCAATCCAGCGAGAAAAAGCTGATTAACAATCTCTGTCTCACCGGATCTAAAATCACTATCTGAAAGGACGATCAGCATTAAGAATAAATCTGACTGCCTTTTGTTTTAAATTCTTCCGACTTCTCAAACATCCCTGATTCCGCCGCATCACGAATATCCTGCGTGATTTTCATCGAACAGAATTTAGGTCCGCACATCGAACAGAAATGCGCTACTTTCGCACCTTCTGCAGGAAGAGTTTCGTCGTGGAACTCACGAGCCGTATCCGGGTCCAATGATAAATTGAACTGATCTTCCCATCGGAATTCGAAACGCGCTTTACTCAGTGCATTATCCCGGTATTGTGCTCCGGGATGTCCTTTTGCCAAATCTGCTGCGTGAGCCGCCAATTTGTATGTGATCACTCCGTCTTTCACATCTTTTCGGTTTGGTAATCCCAAGTGCTCTTTAGGAGTTACGTAGCAAAGCATTGCTGTTCCGAACCAACCGATCATTGCCGCCCCGATTGCAGAAGTAATGTGGTCGTAACCCGGTGCAATATCTGTTGTCAATGGTCCGAGCGTATAGAAAGGTGCTTCATGACATTCTTTCAACTGCTTGTCCATGTTTTCTTTAATCATATGCATCGGAACGTGTCCCGGTCCTTCGATCATTACCTGCACATCGTGTTTCCAGGCAATTTTTGTCAATTCTCCTAAAGTTTCCAACTCACCGAACTGAGCCGCATCGTTTGCATCTGCCAGGGATCCCGGACGTAGTCCGTCGCCCAGTGAAAATGCCACGTCGTATGCTTTCATGATCTCACAAATCTCTTCGAAATGCGTATACAGGAAGTTTTCCTTGTGATGCGCCAGACACCATTTCGCCATGATAGAACCACCGCGTGAAACAATTCCGGTAACACGTTTTGCAGTCAAAGGAATGTAGCGCAGCAATACTCCGGCATGGATCGTAAAGTAAGAAACTCCCTGCTCCGCCTGTTCGATCAGTGTATCGCGGAAAATTTCCCAGGTTAAATCCTCTGCAACTCCATTTACTTTTTCCAAAGCCTGGTAAATCGGAACGGTCCCGATCGGAACCGGAGAGTTGCGAATGATCCATTCACGTGTTTCGTGGATATTCTTGCCCGTAGAAAGGTCCATAATCGTATCAGCTCCCCAGCGGCAAGCCCAAACAGCTTTTTCCACTTCTTCTTCGATAGAAGATGTAACAGCCGAGTTCCCGATATTTGCGTTGATCTTTACCAGGAAATTACGACCGATGATCATGGGTTCTGATTCCGGGTGATTGATGTTATTCGGTATAATTGCACGACCGGCTGCAATTTCATCGCGTACAAACTCCGGAGTAATGTATCCTTTCGGCGTATTTGCTCCGAAACTTTCTCCCGGATGCTGTGCGGTCAACATTTCATAACTTCCGTTCAGTTGGGATTTCAATTCATCCACTCGCTGATTTTCACGGATCGCAATGTATTCCATTTCCGGCGTGATAATCCCTTTTTTGGCGTAGTGCAGCTGGGAAACATTCATTCCTGCTTTTGCACGCAGGGGTTTACTGATGTGCTCAAAACGCAATTCATCCAGTTTCGCATCGTTCTTACGTTCTTTCCCGTAATCAGAGCTCACTTCCGGCAATTCTTCCACGTCCCCGCGATCCAAAATCCATTGTTCACGCAAACGAGGCAGTCCTTTGCGCACATCGATCATTGCATTGTCATCCGTGTACGCACCACCTGTATCGTAAACAGTAACCGGAGCATTTTCTTCCAATCTTCCGTTTGCGTGTTTGGTCGGTGTAAGTGTAATCTCACGCATTGCCACTTGAATATCGTGGATCTTACCTTGCACATATACTTTCTTTGAGCCTGAAATTGCACCTGTAGTGATACTTCCTGCTTCCGGTGTTTTGTCTGCTTTTTTCATTTCTTTTATTTGAGTTTTGTCTTAGTTTAACTTCATGTTTCCCTCCTTGAGGAGGGATTAAGGGAGGTGGTTAGCGTGGGCGTTCTCTGCAAGATAGGATAGGACACCACCCTCCTTGGTCCTCCCTCAAGGGAGGAAGAAAGATTACCCCCCCTGCGTTGCCTTAATTATTAAAATATCATCGTTCTCACTGACCACCGTTTCCTGCCAGGATGTTTTCGGGATTACCTGTCCGTTAATGGCCACAGCAATTCCTTTGGAGTTTTCTCCCAACTGATTGAAAACCACATTTGAAAGCAACGTTTGTGCTTCTACTTCGAGTGTTTGATTATTTACTGATATTGTCATTCCAATTGGTAATTTACGCACTTTAGGAATGACTACAAAGAATGTATCCATCTCACTTTTCCCTACGTCGGTACAAACCGAATCCCGACGATAAATGTCGGGATGCTGATTGCCTTAACATCAGCGTCAGGTTCAAAGGGTATTTCTCAGTCAGCTTTGCCGACACCCCTAAAGCGATGATAAAGATAGATTGAATCAATTGCAATTAAAAATGAAAACTGTTAAATATTGAATAGCAATCAGAATTTCATTACTTTTCGTAAAATTTCGACCATGAAAATCAACATCTTAGTCTTTTTATTGGTGGGTATTTTGGCTTTCTCCTGTAAAAAGAAAGAATCTGAAACCAAAAGCACCAATTCGCCCACCGGCTCTCTGAACAGTTTTACCTTGAAAAAGGATGGTGTACTCTATACTCCGAACACTATTCTTGTTGGTTTAGCAGATGAGGATTTACTCAGCATTGAGACCTATATGGTTTACGGGCAGCCGGAAAACAATACTTACGGCCTGCTTATCCGCAAATCCATCACTCCCGGAATGTATCTGTTGCAAGATGGTGAATCCCCTTATTTTGGAATTTATCACATACAGGATGCAGATCATTTATATGGTTGGTCAGACGGATCATTGAATGTCCTTTCGAACGATACGACCGCCGGTATTTTGCACTGCAAGTTTGATGTGTATCTGTATAATGATGATTGCAAAGGCAGTTGTCCCCACATTACAGATGGTGAAATGACCATCCATTACTAAAACAATCCACCCTGCCATGCGAAGTGTACTGCTCACTACTTTATCTCTTTTCATGCTGCTTTCTTCCTGCAAAAAACCGGAAACGAAGCCTAAAACAAATGCTACCGGCCCAATAACAGGAAACAGCACCTTCTTTCTTAAAAAAGACGGAGTTCCTTTTAATCCCGGGTATATCGAAACCGGTGATTTTTTGGAGTTCGCTGTGGACATTTATGCAGCAGCCAACTCACAAAGCAATGCAGATGTTTATAGTTTTATAATCCAAAAGGAAGTTCCGGTGGGAATCTATGATTATGAAACACTGGTAGAAGAATATGGTTGCTGGTTTTCTTATTCCACACCTACTAACGACCTGTGTTATATTAACAATGGGACTTTTGAAATTGTAACACAGGACACCATTCAAAAAGTGCTGGATATGAATTTCCAATTTGAAATGGAGGATTCAAACGGACAAACTTACCAGGTTACGGAGGGAAAGCTAAAAGCTTATTATTGACATTTTATTCCAAATATGAAAAACCACATTTTTATTCTTTTGAGCTTTTTTGTGTTTGCATTTACTGCTTGTAAAAAGGAGAAAAAAGAAACACCAAAATCCGATGCAACGGTATTCAATGACTCATTCAGTTTAAAACAGGATGGAGTTTTATACACCACCAATACTCCTGATGTGGCAGCAAACAATACCTGGATCGGGGTAACCGCAGGAACGATCGGAGAAACCGGAAATTTCTACCAAATTGGAGTTCAGAAAAATCTCCTTCCCGGTACATATGACTATCAGGGCGGAATGGATGATGTTATTCAGTATCTCATGATCTCTGATCAATTAGTTTATGTTATAAACCATGGAAGTGTTACTGTTGTTTCAAACGACACAGTCCTAAAAAGAATGGAATTTAACTTTGAATTTGAGATGTATGAGGACAATACCCATTTAGACACCATTCAGATTACGGAAGGTCATGCCAGTATTTCCTACCAATAGATCAATTTACCCGACCTTTTCTCATAAATTTAAAGGTAAAATAGAGCATTACCAGGAACAGTCCCATGAAAATGGTCACACCCCAAGTTCTTGAATGATCGAAGGGATTGATGAGCCTGTCTCCAACATCTCCTATTAAACGACCGGGATGATGTAATATATCCCAGCTATTCCAACGCAGATACCTTCCGATATAAATTCCGAAACTGCTTACAAATAACAGGAAAACTGAAATCCAGGTGATCATTCGTTTGGACAGAAACTGCTCCATCAGCTCTTCCAGGTTCCACAGACTCAGGAATCCGTACAGCAACCCCGTCCAGGCAAAAGATAAGATCAATACCAGGTCGAACCAAATGGGCATGGATGAATGATGGCTCAGGTGGAACAAATCCGTCAAAATATAAGACGCGTTCGGGAAGAATAAGAGCCAAACACCCAGCATCCCGAAAACGGCCAGGCGGCTTTTTTGCAGGTTCTGGTTCATGCTTAAAATAACTGTCAACAGCCAAGGCACGAATGCCAGGAATAAATTCCAGTTTAAGAATAGAAAATGTTTCGTCCCTGACATTTCCATTCTAAAAAGTGACAATCCGAAACAAAAAAGGGATAAAACTCCCATAAAAACGGAAATTTGAAATTGGTTGGTCTTGATCAGTTGTTTGTACATAAGCTGATGATTTTAGGTAAAAAAATGATGATTCCGGTTATTAACGCGGCAAATGCACTGACGAAAACAGCCGCAGCAGCCAGGTCTTTTACTTTTTTGATTTGCAGGTGTTTTTCCGGGGAAACGAAATCAGCGAGGGTTTCCAGTGAGGTATTGAATAATTCACAAATAAAGACCAGGCAAATTGTACCGACCAGTAAAATCCACTCAGTTACGGAGATATTTAATACGAAACCAAGAGCCATTGCAACCACTGCTGCGATGAGATGAATACGTGCATTGTGTTCTTCTGCAAATAAAGTTCTTAGTCCTGCAAAAGCATATTTAAAGCTTTTGAGTCGCTGGGATATGGAAAATGGGTCGGACGATTTCATCTTTTGCGCAGTTAACTTTTACAGGAACGCAAAGAATCGCAGATATTGTGGAATTAGGATTTATTGGGAAATCTGATTCAAATGATTGTTCACTCTTTTCACATCTATTTCCGGTCGATAAAAAATTGCCTAGTTACTTAATATTCACTAACTTACGATTAAATAAATATTTGCTCCATGAAAACAATTGTTAGAATGAACAAATGGGCAAATGCCCATACTTCAATTGGTTTGGATGTGCTTCGCATTGCTTTAGGCATCTTCCTGTTTTGGAAAGGAATAGAGTTTGCCGGACAAACAAAAGAGCTGGCACAACTTATTGCTCCGAATGATAATGATGCTACACCATTGATTTTAGCACATTACATTGCTATGTGCCATTTTTCAGGCGGTATCCTGGTTGTATTTGGTCTGCTTACCCGACTTTCCCTTGCATTTCAATACCCGATATTGATCGGAGCGGTGATCATAAACTTCACCGGGGAAATGGATACACTCGCATTGGTTCAAGCCATTGCCGCACTTCTTTTAGCAACATTCTTTTTGATCATAGGTTCGGGAAAGCACTCAGTTGATTACACACTGAAAATGAATGTGTAGTTCGGAATGAAGGGAGAGATTTTGTTATTACCAAAAAAGCCCTGACGATAACTGTCAGGGCTTTTCTTTTATACTGGTTTCAATTACTCAGCTTTTGGAGCTTCCGCAGTCGGTTTTTCCGGTCTTGGCAACAACACTTTACGAGACAATTTCCATTTTTTCGTTTTCGGGTCTTTTCCGACTACTTTAAATTTCAATACGTCTCCTTCTTTTGTTACGTCTTCCATTTTCGCTACTTTCTCCCAGGAGAACTCAGAGATATGGATCAACCCGTCTGTTCCCGGAAGGATTTCAACGAATACACCGAAATCTTTGATTGCTTTCACTTTTCCTTCGTATTCCATTCCTTCTTCCACAGTTGGAGGGAATGCGATAGAGCGGATACGGGAAACCGCAGCTTTCATATCATCCCCATTGTTGGACATGATCTGAACACGACCTTCACCTGTTTCCAATTCTTCGATTGTAATGGTTGTATTCGTGTCTTTCTGGATTCCCTGGATGATTTTTCCTCCAGGTCCGATGATTGCTCCAATCATATCGTTAGGCACATTGAATGCTTCGATACGAGGAGTTTGCGGTTTGAAATCCGGATTTGGTTTCGCGATAGTCTCAACGATCTTGTTCAGGATGTGTAAACGACCTGCACGAGCCTGCTCCAATGCCTGGATCAATACTTCGTATGGCAATCCGTCTACTTTGATATCCATCTGACAAGCTGTAATACCTGCTGCAGTACCGGTTACTTTGAAGTCCATATCTCCTAAGTGATCCTCGTCTCCTAAGATATCGGACAATACTGCAAATTTACCTTCATCGGCAACCAATCCCATTGCAATACCTGATACAGGCGCTTTGATCTGAACACCACCGTCCATCAATGCCAATGTACCTGCACAAACTGTTGCCATGGAAGAAGAACCGTTTGATTCCAAAATATCAGAAACCAAGCGGATTGTATAAGCGTTATCTTCAGGAAGAACCGGCTTCAACGCACGTAACGCCAGGTTTCCGTGTCCGATCTCGCGACGGGAAGTTCCGCGCAAAGGCTTCGCTTCTCCTGTGGAGAACGGAGGGAAGTTATAATGCAATAAGAATTTCTCTGTTCCGTGGAAAGTTACTCCGTCGATCAATTGCTCATCCATTTTACCTCCAAGGGTCAATGTTGTCAATGACTGTGTTTCCCCACGTGTAAACACGGAAGATCCGTGAACCATCGGTAAGTAATCTACCTCAGCCCAAATCGGACGAATCTCATCGAATTTACGACCATCCAAACGCTTTTGTTCGTTCAACATCACCCAACGAACCGCTTTCTTCTTCACTTCAGAGAAATAAGTAGAAATGAATCCGCTTACGGTCTCTAATTCCTCTTCTGTAAATGCTGCTTTTACTTCTGTTTTGATAGCGTCGAACAACTCCGTACGTTTCGCTTTATTTGCAAGGCCCTGACGTGCAACTTCCTTACACTTGTCCATTGCCAATTCGTATACTTTCGCTCTTACAGCTTCGTCATGCGTCTCGTGAGAATATTCACGTTTCGGATTAGCTGTCGGGATCATTGCTGCAAGATCCAACTGGAACTGGCATTGCTCCTGGATGGCTGCGTGACCAAGCTTAATGGCTTCAACCATTTCCAATTCGGAAATTTCTTTGAACTCTCCTTCAATCATGTTCACATCCTTCATGGTACCGGCAATCATCAAATCGATATCAGCCGATTTCATTTCTTCCATTGTTGGGTTTACGATCCACTCACCGTTTACGCGTCCAACACGTACTTCCGACATTGGTCCGTTGAATGGAATATCAGATACTGCAATTGCTGCAGAAGCTGCCAAACCACACAATGCATCCGGGTTGTTTACACCGTCGTAAGCCAACAATTGGATCATCAACTGAACTTCAGCATGGTAATCATCCGGGAATAATGGGCGCAATGCGCGGTCCACTAAACGCATGATTAAGATCTCTGCTTCAGAAGGACGCGCCTCTCTACGGAAGAAACCTCCCGGGAAACGACCTGCTGCCGCATATTTTTCACGGTAATCTACCGTTAACGGAAGGAAATCTACTCCTTCTTTTGCCTCAGGTGCTGCAACTACTGTTGCCAAAAGCACCGTGTTGCCCATTTGTAACACTACTGACCCGTCGGCTTGTTTTGCCAATTTTCCGGTCTCGATGGAAATTTCTTTCCCGCCAGTAACGATGGACTTTTTGATTCCTATATTCATATTTATCTATTACATTTTTATACGAACGCGATTAATCGCGTTCCTGCTATTTTCCGTTCCACGAACGATTTAAACAAAAAGGGGGACACCGGATAATTCCGACAAGCCCCCCTTTTAATATTTTGTCAAAGTAGGGGCGAAAAATTTTTCGCTCCTACTGAAAATTCGAATTAACGACGTAAACCTAATTCTTTGATCAACGCACGGTATTTCTCGATATCCTTTTTCTTCAGGTAATCTAACATACTACGACGCTTACCAACTAATAATTGCAAAGATCTTTGTGTTCCGTAATCTTTGCGGTTCTTTTTCAAATGCTCCGTTAAGTGAGCAATACGAAATGTGAACAAAGCAACTTGTGCTTCTGTTGAACCTGTGTTTGTTTCTGAACCTCCGTGTTTAGCGAAGATTTCTTTCTTTTTTGCTGAATCTAAATACATGCCAATATTACTTGAATGATTATTATGTAGAACTCCAACTCTTGGAAATCCGTTGCAAAGATACTAGATAATTCCGAATTACGAATGCCGAATTGCGAATTATTCTTTAATTGTCAATTCCGTAATTATAAATTGCCTAGGATCTAGCTGATCATCTTTATCATTGAACCATTCATAATTAATCATTTTTCGTAGTAGACCTCAAGGGCTTGCTGATATTTTTTAAGTTCTTTCGGGAAATTGATCCATGCGTAATGGCTTACCCATGTGGTTATCAATTCCTTGTTTTGATTGTGGTAAGTAAATGAAACCGGTTTCTCAAAATCAATAAAAACTTCCGAATTTTTCATACGATAACGCACAGCTTCCACGTCTTTTTTACCGGCTTTAATCCTGGCATTTGCAGCCGGATCAAAAACCAGATTAAACTGGAGAGTGTCGGTTATTTTCCAATCGGTCAAAATCTCCAATATCACATGTATCTCAAGGTTGGTCGAATCTTTTGGTACTACACGTATATCGGAAACAATGCGTTTACCATCCAAATCCCCTACTCCAACATACTGAATCCATCCCCTATCAGGGAACAAATGTTCTACATTTTGAGAATAAGAAACAAAAGAAAAACCAAGTATTAATGAAAATACCAAATGAATAATCCGGAACTTGGAATTATTCATTCGCAATTAATTAAAGTCCTCCGTCAGAAACATACATTCCATCTTTGAAAATGCGGACTTTCAGCAAAACGCCGTCACGGTCGTAGACGAACACTTTTCCGTCTTTCAACTGACCGTTCTTAAATTGTCCGTCTATCCAGATCTCATCGGAATTGGTGTACAATTTATTGAATCCGTTCGGTTGGAAAGTTGCTCCTTTTGCCACACGCGGTGTATGCACAAATGGTGCATTCATGATGGAATTACGCATGTTCGAATTACTAGTATTTGAATCCTGGATACGTTCAATTTTACTTACTACGTTTTGGATTTCAGGATTCTCTACTGTTACTTTGTGCGGTGTTCTCACGTTCAGGTAGGTAGAATACAATTGCTGGTAATTTAATGACAACCAGGCAAAATTTACCGTTGCATTTTGCGATTGGTTCTGATTAAGCGATTCTTCTACCCAAAACTGGTATGAATAAGGCACACTGAATACGCGTTTAGCAAAGAAAACCTGTCCGGCAACCATTTCACGATTATGAAACATCATACGGCAGTCAAATAATCCGTTGTGCACTTCTAAACTCTGAGATTGTATAATTTTTCTCGGAACAGTACTTGCCTGAAGCAATTCCCCTTTTTTATCAAAGCGGAAATAAGCACCGCCAGGTCTGTTATCAAGGTATTCCCCTATCAATCTAGGAGTTTCCCCATCAGGATAATAGCAGATCCACGCACCGAACTTTCGTCCCTTAACGTATCTTCCTTCTTTTCTTTTTGATTTACTTTCCAGTGTAGTAGCATCATTTTCCTCATCAACAACCCAATAGCCGGTTCTCTTCCCGTTAGCATCCAGTTTATTCAACGTATCTGCTTTATTCCCTTTTGCAGACCATCCTATATTGGTAAGCAAAAAGATAAAAGTGAATATGCTAATTAATTTGTTCAAGGTAAATCTGTCTTTAGTTATACTAGTTTTCAGTAGAACGAATATATACTTTTCATCCATATACGTGAATACCTGATGAAAATATTTTCTGAACAAATGAATATTCATACTATTTCAACGAATAATTAAATGTATACGGGAAAATTGGCTTAATTAAGCGATTTAACTGGTATTTACAGGTAAATAAGCAGGAAATCAACCTACTAAATCCATTTCTATGGAAATAATCCGTGAACCGGCTGAACAGGTAATGTTCCATTCTCTGTGCTGCTCATTTACCAATATTGCAGGAGCATGAACTTCACGACCGTCCGCTTTGCAGATTCCTTCCTGAAGGAATAGAATATGTACCCCGCCTTCAATATCAATAGTTTTTTCTTCTGAAAAAAGGGTTACGTGTACTTTGGGATGGTAATTCGGTTTGAAGATCAGGTTAAAATCGGTTAGTTTTCCTTTTGCTTTGGTAGGCCAGGAACCGCTGAAGCGCGCCAATTGGAATTCACTGACATTTTGCTGAATGACCCCATTAGGTGTCTGGTGCTCCATTTCCAGTTTTCCTTTCAAAGGGATCAAAATACGCTCATACCCATCGAAGATCGTGAAATCGGATGCTTCCGTTTCCACTAATGCGGAACTGATTCGCCAGTCGAAATTACGTTCGGACAAGGTTGTTCCTTCCGGCGAAATAAAAAGCTGGGTGGTTGTTCCGCCACTCCAGGCTGTAATTAAAAAGTCCGTTTCAGTCAGTATCTTCATGGCAAAAAAAATCCCCCCGGTCAGCCGGGAGGAATTTGTTACGTTATTATGATCTGAAAAGTTTCAGGGAATGTCCTAATTTTTCTTTCAATTCTGTTCGATCAATAATATAATCCAGGAATCCATGTTCCAAAACGAACTCGGAAGTCTGGAACCCGTCCGGAAGGTCACGTCCAATAGTTTCTTTCACTACGCGTGGCCCGGCAAATCCTATCAATGCTTCCGGTTCTGCGATATTAATATCTCCAAGCATTGCAAAAGAAGCGGTAACACCTCCGGTTGTAGGATCTGTCAAATAGGAAATATACGGAAGTTTGTGACTTGCCAATTGTCCCAGTTTACCGGAAACCTTTGCCATCTGCATCAGTGAAAATCCTGCTTCCATCATACGAGCCCCTCCTGATTTCGAGATAATCATAAAAGGTGCTTTTAATTCGATAGCCTTATCGATTGCACGGGCAATCTTTTCTCCCATTACAGACCCCATCGAACCTCCTACGAAATTAAAATCCATTGCAGCTACTACAAACGGGAAACCGTTCATATCTCCGTATGCTGTTCTGATCGCATCTTTTAAACCTGTTGCTTTCTGGGTAGCTTTTATACGGTCTGTATATTTCTTAGTATCAACAAACTCTAAAGGGTCACCCGAAGTAACTTTGTCGTTGATCTCGGTGTATTTCCCTTCATCAAAAATAATTTTGAAGTACTGCTCGGAACCGATACGCTCGTGGTTTGAACAGCGGTCACACACATAATTATTTTTCTCCAGATCGTCGTGTGTGAACAATGTCTTACAACGGGAACACTTGTTCCACAATCCTTCGGGAGTTTCTTTTTTATCTTTTGTTGAGGTAGTAATACCTTCTTTGGAACGTTTAAACCAACTCATATCACTCTCTTATTTATTCAATGTATTGATATTATTCAGGTCTGAGAAAGATTTTTCTAATCGCTGTACGAACGTCAATTCGCCTTCACGCAGCCATTTTCTCGGATCGTAGTATTTCTTATTCGGAACATCTTCTCCTTCCGGGTTACCGATCTGTGTTTTCAGGTATTCGATCTTAGAAGTCACGTAATCACGAACTCCTTCTGTAAATGCAAACTGAAGGTCTGTATCCAGGTTCATTTTGATGACTCCGTAACCAATTGCTTCACGAATTTCTTCTACTGTTGAACCTGAACCTCCATGGAACACAAAATCAACCGGATTATGTCCTGTATTGAATTTTTCCTGTACGTATTTCTGAGAATTCAATAAGATCTTCGGTGTCAATTTCACATTCCCCGGTTTGTAAACTCCATGAACATTTCCGAATGCGGCCGCAATCGTAAAACGCGGACTTACTTTCATCAATTCTTCATACGCATATGCAACTTCTTCGGGTTGAGTGTATAGTTTGGAGGAATCAACATCACTATTGTCTACTCCGTCTTCTTCTCCACCCGTAATTCCCAATTCGATTTCCAGTGTCATACCTATTTTGCTCATACGAGCCAAATATTTTTTACAAATCTCAATGTTCTCTTCGATCGGTTCTTCGGAAAGATCGAGCATGTGGGAAGAGTATAGGGGCTTCCCGGTTTCTTTGTAGAACTGTTCTCCGGCATCCAGCAAACCATCCATCCATGGAAGCAGGTTTTTGGCACAGTGGTCGGTATGAAGGATTACGGTTACGCCATATGCTTCTGCTAAAGCATGAACGTGTTTCGCACCTGAGATTCCTCCTAAAATTGCAGCTTTTTCGTCTTTATTAGACAAGGATTTTCCTGCAAAGAAATGTGCTCCGCCATTGGAGAATTGAATGATCACCGGGGAGTTTAACTTCGCAGCAGTTTCCATTACTGCATTGACTGTAGAAGTACTTGTTACATTTACTGCCGGAAGCGCAAAACCTTTTTCTTTCGCATAACGAAAAATTTCCTGAACCTCATCTCCAGAGGCAACTCCGGGTTTAATTGAATAAGCCATTTTAGTCATTATTTGGGGTGTAAAAGTAATGAAAAGCGCCGAATAACATCTGATCGAGTAGAAGAATATTGTCTGATGGTTTTTATTTCCCGCAGAGGTAAGCGGATGAGCACAGATTTTAATCGCTTCTATTTCATTGAATGGCATGTATAGTCTCTTTTATTTTCTCCAGGTTTTCTTTATAAAACCAAAAGTAAAGAAGATATACTGCTTTTTGGAGTTAAAATTGCAATGCTGAAATATACACTACTGAGAAACAGTATTCTTAGAACGGGAAACCGATCCCGAAGTTGATACGCATCGGGTAAAGGAATTGAGGGATCGATTCTTTGTACTCCGCACCATAGACTGCCTCTGCTTTGGCATTGAACTCGGGTTTCGGGGTAAATATCCAGCGTTCTCCTTCCGGGAAGCCCGGATTGTGGATCGGTACACCTAAATCGAAACGAAGTACGAAGTAGTTAAAGTCGAAACGAAGTCCGTAACCCACTGAAATACCCAATTCTTTCATGAAACGTGCTGAGATCTGTCCGCCAATCCGGTTATCGTCTTTATTCATTGTCCAGATATTTCCGGCATCTATAAACAGGGCATGATTCAAAATTCCGCCGGAGCCAAAACGGTATTCCAATGACGCGTTGAAACGGATATCCCCGATTTGAGTGGCAATCAGGTCCGGATCCAGTAATCCCTGGTAGGCACCCGGTCCCAATGTTCTTGCTGCCCATCCCCTGTTGTCGTTCGATCCTCCGGCAAAGAAGGAATAATCGTAAGGAAGGGATGTCGGCGAGTTTTTCATTGGGAAACCAACTCCACCCATAGTCCTGAAGGCGATGAGACTGTGTTTTCCTGTTTTGTAATAGGCAACGATCTTATTATCGATTACTGAGAACTGCGAATAAGGAACACCGATGAACAACTTATGTCCAAGAGAATCGTATTTCGGGTTGATGGATGTAATAGCATTCAAGAGGTTTCCTGCAATGGAGAAACTTCCGGAATAGGTAAGACGAAGTTTCGGGAATTTTCTGCGTGTTTTATTTAAGTTATCAAAATCAAAGGTTATTTTGAAGTCTTCCCATATGAACTGATCGCGGTATGCATTTTTCAGGAACAGGTCATTGAGCAGAGCAAGCTTGGTTTCAAAATCCGGTTTCGGATCAAGTGAAACATACTTAATCACGGATGCAAAAGGGAGACCGAATGAAACGGATTGGGTTTTACCATCTCCTACCAGGAACTTATAGAGGTAGTTGAACTGCAAAACGCTTCTTGCGAAATCCGGTCGCTGCTGGTAATTGTATGCAGCTGAAAGTTCCGTACGCGGGCGCTGTCTTTTCCCAAGAATAGTTACCCCGAAAGGAAAAAGGCCTGGGATATCCAATTTAGCAGAAGGCCCGAATTCAAAAGTGTTAAAGCTTCTTCCCTGCGTTTTGATCGTGTTCCCTTTATCATCCGTACTGAAAACACTAGGGTTGGATTCAAAACCACCGGAAACGGAAAAAATGAAGTTCGTTCCCGTTCTGAAAATATTCCTGTTCGTATAGTTCAGAGACGCACTTAATCCAAGGAAACCGTTAGAGTTCTTTGCACGCGGTTCAAAACTAAAGCTCTGTTTGGTTGCCGGAACGAGGTAATAACGAACGCGCACAACACCGCTTCCGGGATAAGTTTCTACAATTTCCGGCTTGATCACTGAAAACAAGTTCAACTGCACCAAACGCGTAAAGGAACGTTCCAGGTAATATTCTTTGTAATAATTGTCGCTTTCCAGGTAGTTCTGGGCTTCAATCAATGTAGGACTAACAAAGGGTTTCGTGTTGTAGTAAAAAGTTGCAACCCTGTTCGGATCGAAATCGATACTATCTTTTGCCTTTCCCGTAATGGTGAAATCCACTTTGCTTTTAAGGTATACTCGCTGGCTTCTCGGAAGTCCCAGCTCTTTGGCAACCGGATCTTCGACTTTTTTACGCACTTTTCTGTATACCAGAGAATCCAGTGAGATTAAGAAACCGTTTTCTTTTAACTCCAAACCTCTGCTTGCGACTGTTTCCCTAAAATTCCCTTTAAAAAAACTGGTATCTGAAAAATGGAAGGAAACCTCTTCCACTTTTGTGGAAACATGCGGAATGTATTTTATGACGTTGGGATTATCTTCATTGGGTACAACCCGGTCGCCGATTACTACGGTCAGGGTCATTTTCAATTCCTTATCCTTTGAGTTGGTAGCTCGCGATGTATCTGCTTTATAACTCACATTCGACTCTACAAAACCAAAGTAGGTCCTGTCGCGCAGGTAACGGGCCAATTCTCCCCGGTAAGCACTTAATTTATCGGCGTCAAACGGAAGGTTAATTGTTTTTTTATCGACGATACTTGCTTTGAAATCCGGGTTCAATCCATTCTTATCCATCTCTTTCTGGATGTAATATGTAAACTCACCTGTCATCACCGGATTCTTACAAATCAATTTCACGGTATCTATATAAATACGAAGCCCGGTTTTGATCTCGTAATTGGCAATTACTTTTTTCTTGGTCTTGTGCTTATTGAGCATTCGGTGAATGGTATCGAAATGACCGTTTACTTCCGCGTAGAAATATCCTTTTGAGTGCATGTATGCCTGCACCTGCACCAACGAACGCGACATGGCCCCTGTGTCAGCAATAACAGGTGCTTCCCCGAATTTGTACTTTATCAATTGTCTAAAGGTCAAATTCGGGTCCAGCGTATCTTTCAGTTTGATCGTTTTGTAGATATAATCCGGATCTCCTTTTCGAATGGCACGCTGTCTTCTTCTTTCATTGATGCGGATTTCCCGTTTGGTCTTTTTGGCATTTTTCCGATTCAAACGATCGAGTTTACGTATCCTCCCGCGTTCTGTTTTAGTGCTATCAATAGAGTTATAGAGTTTCAGTCGAAAAGGAACACCTATTACCCGAAGGTTTGGCTTTTGTTTCAAAACATCCTCCACTTCAGAAGTACTTATTTTGTCTCCTTCAATTTTGAATTTATTTTTTTTGAGTAAATGTTTATTCTCCGGGACCAGTTTGGTAGACAAACACCCCTGGACAGCAAAAGCAACCGTAAGAACTACGAATAAGTGCTTTAGATTAAGCTGTTCAAATCCCCTCAACATATAGACAAAAATAAGAAACCAAAACAAAAATTCATTTAAAAGACACGAATTTGGTATGTTTGACAAAAAAAAGTGCAAGCCCTTTCTAAAGCTAAACAAAAATGGATCCGATCCCTGCAGTTGAAAAAAAACCGGGACCAGGAAATGCTTTTCGTTGTAGAAGGCGAAAAATCAGTACTTGAAGGACTTTCTGCCTTTGCTTCGCATCTGGAAATCATCGTTTCACTTGAAACATTTTCTTTGCAAATTCCGAGCCAATTCCATCCGAAAACAGTTACCGTTACAACTAAGGAATTAGAGCAAATTTCCGAATTGAAGACTCCGAATAAATGCATTGCGGTATTTAAGCGTCCGGACTATGCTTTATTGACCGATCAGTTTACCATTGCTCTGGACGGAATCCAGGATCCGGGAAACATGGGAACAATCCTGCGTTTGGCTGACTGGTTCGGTGTGAAACAAATCGTTTGTTCCAAAGACACTGTGGACTGCTACAATTCAAAGGTCATCCAGGCCTCCATGGGAGCCATTTACCGCATTCCGGTGCATTACACGGACCTGGCAAGCTATTTAAAGAACAGTACGCAGCAGAAATATGGTGCCATGCTGAATGGAAAAAACTACAAATCGATTGATTATCCGAAGGACGGGATCCTAATCATGGGAAATGAGGGAAAAGGCGTTCGTCCCGAAATTGAGGCATTAATAGACTTTCCGGTTACCATTCCACGTTTCGGGGAGGCAGAATCGCTCAATGTAGCAACAGCAACCGCTATTTTACTGGCGGAAATTATTCAATGATCTTACAATATGAAAAAGTACCTGATTGTTATTTTATTACTATTGATTGCGCCGATGGTGTTTTCACAATCGAAAAAAAAGTTCCCCAAAACAACTTTTGCAGGTGGAACCGGTAAAGAAATGACTATTAACAACCCTCGGTCATTTATGGTGATTTCCAACCAGAATTACACCTTCATAAAAGATTCCCTGAATTATTTATCTGCAATTTCACACGGTTACGATGACACAAAATTAGAATGTGAAAACTGTACACTTAGTCAAGAAGAAAATACACTCGATTATTTAGTGTACACCCCAAAATCTGGTAGTTGTAGAATTATAATATATGGTATCAATAGAACTACGAATAAAACTGTCTGTTTGGGTGCTTTTTCGTTTAATGTAGCTGATAGTGTATACCATGATGTCTATTTAGATAATGTTCGGTCAGGAAATTCAATTACCTCTAATATTACCTCAATTGAATGCAGAAACAGAGATTATTGGAACGGAGATGAAGAAATGACCCTAATAAGCTGGAAATTGAATTCTGGTTCCAAAGAAGTCGTAGGTACTGGAAATGAACTAACCAAAGAAGCGATTCAATTTGTTAAGGAAATTCCTTCGGGAGAGATTATTGTTGTGACTACCACCTCAAAAAGTAATTTTCAAAAAACATTCGTAACAAAGGGCCTTTTTTTTAAAGACTAAGTTGATTCATGAAACTTCTGAACATTTTATTTTTCATCTGTATTTCGATTCGATTGAGTGCTCAATTCGACCAAATCGACACCAGTAAATACGCTTCCTACCGGCTATCGATCCGCATAGCTAATAACCGCATCCAGGCTGACAGCAACAATGCCGAAGCTTATATCCAAAGAGGTTACTACCGGAATTTACTGCGGGATTTTGACGGAGCACTGCAGGATATTGACAAATACATTTCCCTGAGACCGACTGAAGCTTCCACCTATAAATCGCGGGCAAAAGTGAACTATGAAAAAGGCGACCTGGAGCAAGCCATACGAGATATCAACAAGGCAATCGAATTGAAGCCCGATTATTACGAGGCGATTAATGACCGTTCGACCCTGTATTACAAAACCGGAAATTACGAAGCTTGCAAGGCGGATTTACTCGTCTTATTGAAACACAATCCATCGGACCTTTCGCCGCTTCTTTACCTGGGATACTGTGAAACCAAACTGGAGAACTTTGAGAAAGCCATTAGTCATTTCAAGACTATTCTATCGAAAGATTCCCTTTACAAAGAAGCCTGGAACAGCATCGGTAACTGTTATTTCCGTTTGGGAGACAATGCAAAAGCGCTACAAGCCATCAACAAAGCAATCCGGATAGATCCACGCTATGCAGAAGCTTATGAGAAAAGAGCGCAAGTCAAAATTTCGGAACATGACGGTACTGGCGCACTGGAAGATCTAACAACAGCACTTTCTTACAACCCTTTCTTAACAACCTCACTCAATAACCGCACTTTGGTTTATATCGCGGCTAAAAGGTATCCCGAAGCACTTGGGGATATTAATCTGCTGCTGCAACTGGTATATCCTACTCCGGAACTTTTAAAAACACGAGCTGGTATTTACAAGGAATTGGGAGAGACAAAGCTGATGGAAGAAGATTTGAAGTTGGCGGAGGAAATTGAAAATTTAAAATGAACTATTGAGATGTAATTATGAATTATGAATTGAATCATAATACATTTTTACCGCGTCCACACACTTCATTCCGTCTATTGCTGCTGAAATAATCCCGCCGGCGTAGCCTGCTCCTTCTCCGCATGGAAATAATCCTTTGGTATTGATACTCATGCAGGTGTCATTATCCCTTGGCACGGAAACCGGGCTGGATGTGCGTGATTCCGGCGCATGAAGCACGGCATCATTGGTCAGGAACCCGCGCATTTTCCGGTCAAAATCCTTAAAGGCCTGGCGCAGTCTTTTTGCAATAAAATCCGGAAGAACCTCATTCAGGTCAACAGAAACAATTCCCGGCTGGTATGAAGTTCTCGGGAAATCTTTTGATTTTTTACCTTCCACAAAGTCTTTCAGGCGCTGAGCAGGAACGGCTTGCGTACTTCCGGCTGCTTTCCAGCATTCCTGTTCCACCTTTTGCTGGAATTCAAGGCTGATTAACGGATTTTTTGGTGAATAACCAGGTAATTCAGCCGGCTCCACGCTTACCACGATTCCGGAATTAGCCGTCGGATTGTTCCGTTTGGATGGTGACCAACCGTTTGTAACGACTTCGCCGTTTTCAGTAGCACATGGTGCAATGATCCCTCCCGGACACATACAGAAAGAATAAACTCCCTGGTCTGCAACCTGAGTTACCAGTGAATAAGAAGCCGGGGGAAGAAACCAATCGTTGTGTCTTCCGTGGTACTGGATCTCATCTATCATTTCCTGGGTATGTTCAACCCTTACTCCCAATGCGAATGCTTTCGCCTGGATAGCTACCTGCTTTTCTTTCAGAAGGTAAAAAATATCCCTGGCGGAATGACCGGTTGCCAGTACTAAAGCTTTACACGGAATAACTTGTTCCTTATTGATCTCAATAGCCTGAATCTCTCCGTTTGTAATAGTAAGATCTGTCAGTTTTGATTCAAAATGCACTTCACCTCCGTATTCGCGGATACAATTGCGCATGGCAACAATAATTTGCGGTAATTTATTCGTACCGATGTGCGGATGTGCGTCTACAATAATGTCTTCATGAGCACCGAAATGAACGAACCACTTCAAAGCACGCATGACATCTCCGCGTTTTTTAGAACGTGTGTACAGCTTACCGTCCGAATAAGTTCCTGCCCCACCTTCACCGAAACAATAGTTGGATTCCGGGTTTACAATGTGTTCTTTGTTGAGCCTTGCAAGATCACGTCTCCTGGAACGCACATCTTTTCCTCTTTCAAAAACAACGGGTTTCAGCCCTAGTTCCAAAGCTCTCAGTCCGGCGTACAAACCTGCTGGCCCCGCCCCGATGATGTGAACGATCTTAGAATCTTCCGTTGCTTTTAGCGGAGTAAACTCCGGTTCAAACGGCGGAACAACTCCATCCGGGAACACCTCAAAACTCGCATTGATCTTGATATCGCGTTTGCGTGCATCGATAGAACGCTTGTGCCATTTATATGCAAATGAGTCGATAGGAAGTTTTAATTCACGGGAAATGGCTGAACGAATGAAGTGTTCGTCTTTTGCTTCTTCAGGGGAAAATTGGAATTGTACCTGCATTTGGGGTCAAAGATAAGGGATTAAGCATTAACCACAAAGGGCACGAGGGACCTTTAGGTTTACCTTATCCTTCGAAGATGAGGGAAATCCAAAGGACTTTGTTGTTAAGTCGGTCTATCGGTTTAGAAACAGGTGAATTATCCTGGATCAATGAGTTCTGGAAGCTTTGGGAAAATTTCACTTCGAAACCAAACTTGAAGAATGGAGCAAACCACTCCAAGCCACCACCAACTTGTCCCTGGAAATCATTTGCTTTGATTTTTATGAAAGGATCAATAAAATTTTGAGAAGCTTCTTCCTGCGACTGCAAATCGTAAGAATACTGTCCGCCGACCAACACGTAAGCCGCAAAATTATTGATTCGCAATGTCCGGAACTGCAGCATTAAAGGGAAATCCAGGTTGGTGGAATTCACACGCTCTTCCTTAAACAGATCCTTTGTTTTGCTTGGGTCAGGATCCTGATAGTAATACTGAACCGCTCGTTCCTGGAAGGATAATGTAGGAACAAAGCGCAGACGAACTACCGGATGCCCCAGCTTAACGGTTGTTACAATTCCGACCTGTCCGCCGGGCTGGCGCTTGGTTTCCAAAGATTTCAAACCGTAACTGGCATATGCATCATTTACCGGAGTCGCTTTAAAATTCGCAGAATTCACGCCCAGCATAAATCCAAAGTGAATCCAGCGCTCATCAAAACGTTTATAATTCTTCGTTTTTTCAGGTTGCGCGAAAAGTATGCCGGTCATTAACACACCGACCAACGTAACGGCCCATTTTGTATTCATACCTTTCAAACGGTGTTTGATTTTTTTTATTTTAAAAAAATCAGTTCAAAGAGTCTAAATATTCAAAAAGTTTAAACTTTTTAACTCTTGAACCTTTTCAACTACTTTATTCCTGAATAGATCGTTGCAATACCTCCCGACACCAATCTTGCACTCACTTTTTGGTAGCCTAGTTTTTCCAGTATATCCGTAAAAGCTTTTCCTTCCGGGAAAGCTACAATCGATTCAGGTAAGTAAACATAAGCCTCATTACTCTTTGAAATACGTTTTCCGAAGAACGGAATGATGTATTTCGAGTGGAAAGCATAATATTGTTTTACCGGAAATTTCTTCGGCTTGGAGAATTCCAGGATGATCAGCTTGCCTCCGGGGCGAACAACGCGCAGCATTTCAGACAGTCCTTTTTCCAGGTTTTCGTAGTTACGCACCCCGAACCCGACTGTCAATGCATCAAAATAATTGTCTTCGAAAGGCAGGTTCTCAGAATCTCCCAATACCATAGAGATGACTTTATCGAGACTGCGTTTCTTCATTTTTTCGCGACCAACTTCCAGCATCCCTTCGGAAATATCCATTCCCACAATTTCCACCGGATTCAATTTCATCAGTTGAATGGCGAAATCACCTGTTCCTGTAGCCAGGTCCAGAATACGTTTCGGCTGGATCTCTTTGAGCATATTCACTGCTTTTCGTCTCCAGATCTTATCGATTCCAAGGGATAAAAAGTGATTCAGGAAATCATACCGCTTAGAGATCTTGTTGAACATCTCTGCAACTTCTTCCTTCTTCGACTTATCGTCTTTACCGTAAGGTTTTACTATTTTTCTTTCCACTTTTTCTAATTGATAATGGAAAATTGACAATTGACAAGTATGTTAAATCTGCTTCAGCAGATGTATCGAAAGCAATGCTTAGTAAACTGCACTAATCCCGAAACTTCGGGATTTTTATCGAAAGCAGTGCTTTCTCTTCTTTTCAATTCTCAATTTTCAATTCTACATTAATTATATTGTTTTCCTTCGCACTCCTGTATCAACTGGTCGGGATCGATACTCACTACACCGCTTTTTTCGCAAACCAAGCCTCCTGCAAGATTGGACAATTCGGCAATACTCTCGATAGAAAGTTCGGCAGTGAGACACAACGTTGCCACGGAAATGACCGTATCCCCTGCTCCGCTTACATCTGCGATGTTCCTGAAATGTGCCGGAGTATGATAATCCGCTTCGTCTTTCTTAATGAAAACGCCATGTTCGGAAAGGGTTACGAACGTAATTTCATTCTCCAGTGCTTTTTCCAATTCAGCTACTGCCTGATTGAACAGATCACGCTGCTGGAACGAGCAGTCGATGCCGATTCCCTCTTTTAATTCTTTCAAATTCGGTTTAAACAGCGTTACACCTTTGTATGCCAGGAAGTTTTCTTTTTTAGGATCGACCGTTGTTGGTATCTGTTTTTCAGCAGCCCATTTCACCACTTCGCTGATCACTTTCGGCGTGAGCACTCCTTTGTTGTAATCCTCAAAAATGATTGCATCGATCGTTTCTCTATCTAAAACCGCCCGGATCTTTTCCAGGAAATGATCTTCCTCCACTCGTGATAAAGGATGTGTATCTTCCGCATCAATTCTCAGTAAATGCTGGTTATTCCCGATTACCCGTGTTTTAACGGTAGTTACACGTTCAGAGCTTTTCAGTATCCCATCTGCCGACATGTCCAAGCCGGTAAGCAGACCTGTCAGATCGTGTCCTTTTTGATCACTTCCAACCACCGAACAGATGATTGGATTTGCTCCCAACGACTGAAGATTTAAAGCCACATTTGCAGCTCCGCCCAAACGCTGTTCTTCCTTCCCCAAACTAATAATGGGAACCGGAGCTTCGGGGCTTATTCGGTGAACTTTCCCCAGCATGTAAGCATCAATCATTACATCTCCAACCACTAAAATGCGCTTGGTTTTGAATGCAGCGAGTATTTCGTGTATTGTCATTTAGTTCAATTCTGCTAATGCGTTTGCAACGCGTTTCATGGCTTCAGTCAATGTTTCTTCGGAAGCTGCGTAGGAAATCCGCATACAGTTTGCGTCACCGAAAGCTTCACCGGAAACCAGGGCCACACCTTTATCCAACAGATACATACACAGATCTTCTGCACTTTTGATGGTTGCTTCGCCATGCTTTTTCCCAAAGAAACTGGAAATATCCGGGAACACATAAAATGCCCCACCCGGTTTATTGGTTTTCACCCCCGGCATTTTATCCAGCGCATCCAAAACCAATTTGCGTCTGTTCTCAAATGCTTTTACCATGTCTTTCAAAATGGCAGGATCTGCATTTACCGCGGCAATAGTTGCTCGCTGGGCAATGGAACAGGTACCGGAGGTAAATTGTCCCTGGATCTTATTACAGGCATCTGCAATTTCTTTCGGAGCACCGATATAACCGACCCTCCAGCCAGTCATAGCCCAGGCTTTGGAAACACCATTTACGGTTACAACCTGCTCACGCACATCATCAAACTGCGCCATGGAATGATTGTGTCCCACGAAATTAATATGTTCATAGATCTCATCCGACATGACAATGACTTGCGGGTTTTCTTTTACCACATCAGCCAATGCTCTTAGTTCCTCTTTGGTATAAACAGTTCCGGTTGGATTACACGGAGACGAGAACATCATCATTTTTGTCTTCGGTGAAAGAGCTTTGCGGAATTGTTCCGGGGTGAATTTAAAATCACTTTCAATCGTTGTAGAAACCACAACCGGAATACCACCTGCTACTTTCACGATCTCCGCATAAGAAACCCAATAAGGCGCCGGTATGATCACCTCATCACCAGGATTGATCGCTGCCATTACCAGGTTCGCTATAGATTGTTTTGCTCCGGTAGAAACAACAATGTTTTCACGCTTATATGGAATACCGTTATCGCGGTTAAATTTATTCGCAATCGCATCTCTCAAATCATCGTAACCGGGAACAGGCGTGTAAGTTGTAAAATTCTGCTCCATGGCCTCTTCGGCAGCTTTTTTGATGAAATCCGGAGTATGAAAATCGGGTTCACCCAAACTTAATGAAATGATGTCTTTTCCCTGTGCACGTAATTCTCTGCTTTTTCGAGACATGGCCAGGGTAGCCGACTCTTCCATTTCCAATACGCGATTTGATAATTGAATCATAAAATTGCTTCGTTAATGAGTTTCAAATTTAGGGATTATTCAGAAGACCGGTGCAATAAATCGGGAATAAACCAATGGGATTTTTTCTTAATGGGATTTTGGTTTGTGACAGGTAATGACTTTGTGAGTTCAGTGTTTTATTTCCTGTAGAAACAAAGCGGACTTTCAGCCGCTTTCATTGAGCAAAAACGCAGCTATTTATTAGAATAAACCAACCTGTCTTTTCACACAGAACTCTAAAGCATGTTCCTACGCTATCCTTGCTGCGCTGATCGCAGATTAATTTTGGATTTAAAAGAATAAAACCCATCACTTACTGAAGAACCAGAGAAAGTAAGGGTCAACTTTTACACTAATTTACATTGCTTTAAATATGCTGAAGAATGCTTGTCCTACCTTCGGAAAAATTCGGAAAATTATGAAAGCATTTATTATTGGTGCGCTGGTTATTTTTTGCCATTACAGCTCTCAAACCTTAGACGTAAAAAAATTGAAAGTTACGATTCCAAAATCGGACGAGCGGGAGGACACCGTCATTTATGGTCCGCAGCTTCCTTGTTACTACAGCAGGGCGGTTAGCGAATATATCAGGCGAACTTTCCAGGACAGCAAAGGTAATTTGTGGTTTGCGACCAATACCGACGGTTTGGCAAAATACGATGGTAAGGTACTTAGTTATCTTACTATAAAAGAAGGTTTAAGCGGTTCACAGGTTACAGGAATTATGGAAGACAAAAACGGGAATCTTTGGTTCTCTACCAATGAGGGAATTACGCGTTATAATCCTTCTCAAAATGAAAAGAATATAGACCGATTCTCAACAGAAGACGGGCTGAGTCATGCAAGTACCTGGAGCATTTTCCAGGACAGCAGAGGAACAATCTGGGCAGGTACGTTCAGCGGATTGTGCCGCTTCAACGGAACAAGATTTGAGACATTCCCTCTTCCAAATGCTCAAGGAAATTGGATCCGGTCAATTACCGAAGACAAAAAAGGAAATTTATGGATCGCCACTTCCGGTAAAGGAGCTTTTAAAATATCGACTGAAAAAACGGAGCAGTTTTCAAAAAAAGAAGGATTGTGCTCCAATGATCTGACCTGTATCCTTGAAGATAAAAAAGGAAATATTTGGTTTAGCTCCATGGATGGCGGAGTGAGTAAATACAACGGAACAACTTTCATCCATTTTACTTCTGAAAAAGAGATCAGGAACAATGAAGTATGGACTATTTATGAAGATAAAAGCGGAAATATCTGGTTTCCATCCGAAGGATACGGCGTTTACAGGTACAAAGACGGAGTTCTGGTAAATTTCGGTGAAAAAGAAGGTTTTGCGGTGAAAGCCATTCAAACCATCTATGAAGACAGATCCGGGGGACTGTGGTTCGGAGGCGGAGACAGCGGAAATGGCAAGTCACTGCTTTTATATTTCGGAGGAGCATTCACACCTGTCACGAAAGAAGGACCGTGGGTAGAAGGGTGCTGATGAATTATCAATGACCTATAGCGGAAATTATCAAATGGGACGCGAAGCATCGCGTCCCTGTACTTATTCTTTTATTTTCACGTAGATGTGTTTGGTATTTTTATTGGTTGTTTCCCGAATATCCACATCAAATTCATTGGTACTTTTTATTAATGGGAGTAATTTCTGGAAACCATAATTCCTTGGATCGAAATCGCGTTTCTTTTTTATCAGGAAGTTACCCAATTCTCCCAGGAATGTCCATCCGGTATCATCTGCCAGGTCACCGACACTTTCCTTCAGAAGTGTCACTAATTTCTGATCAACCCTATTCATCGGACCAACTTCCTTCTTACCGTCTTTTTGCTTGGTTTCGGACTTTGAAGGAAGTGTTTTTTGCTTCAGGATCTCGATGTAAACAAATTTATCGCAGGCTGTAATAAACGGAAGCGGTGTTTTCTTCTCCCCGATCCCCATGACTTTCTTGCCTGATTCACGTAAACGCGTTGCCAGTCTTGTGAAATCACTGTCTGAGGAAACAATGCAGAAAGCATCCACCTGGTTTCCATACAAAATATCCATCGCATCAATGATCAGTGCGCTGTCGCTTGAATTTTTCCCGCTGGTATAACTGTACTGCTGAATCGGAGTAATTGCATTTTCCAGGAGAACGGCTTTCCAACCGTTTGCATTGGGTTTTGTCCAGTCAGCATATATTCGTTTGATCGTTGGTGTTCCATTCTTTGCTACTTCTTCCAGCATTTCTTTAATGCTGGAGTAAGGTACATTATCGGCGTCTATTAAAACCGCCATTCTTTGTTCACTCATATTCTTCAATTAACTTATCCGGACTATTCAATTCAGCATTGGAAAGATCACGAATAGCCGACAAGATAGGAAAAAGAATCAGCAATTATTATCAAGGCCTGAGAATTGACTATGATGTCATTGAGAATTCTACCTCACAGGTAAAACAAACCAGGCACCATTTTGACCGACGAGCACTTCCCGTTTGTTTTGATCTGTCCCCCTTACAAACCAATATCCATTTAACGAATTTGAAAAAGAGGCCGTTTTTTGATTTTTAGAATGCAGGACGATGGGTTCCTTCGTTAGTTTTTTTCCATTGATCGCATAAATATCCGTGAGATTATTACCGAGGTTGTCTATCACATACAGACCGTCATCCGAAATTTCCGAAGAAGCATTCAAAGTCCCGTTTTGAAAAGAAGGGATTAGCTTTTTAGGAATCTCTGCATAATCATCATCACTGGGAGGCGGTGTCGGACGAAAAATAAGCTGTTTTCCATTTTGGAACGCCGAAATTATCGGCTGCAGGTATGTGTACTTTGGATTCCCATATTTCATTTGAGTCAGATAGTAAGCATTTACGTGCACCGAATCGTATTCACAAGGTACAACCAGGGTTGTTTCATTGGACAGCATCCCTGCTCTTCCATCTTTGTAAACGTGGAAGAAATACGGGAAACTTTGACTATATACGATCGAATCATAGTATTCATTGTTGTCTGTAATCTGGTCTTTTGAATCCTTCACAAAATCTTTCATTTTCACCAGTTTCACCTGTGTTTTATTCTTTGAAAGATGTTCTTTTACCCGGATGAAGTAGCCGTAAATATCGAGCTCGTCAGCTGCATTCCCGGTGAAAATCGTATCCAGTTTTTTCATTCGGGGATTATAGGAAAGAAGGAACAATTGCTTAGCTTTCCGGATGAGCAGCCATTCTTCATCGTACTTACTTCGGATATATTCCGGGTTGGCAAATTTTGCCGGCAGCAGCTCATTTCCCCCGGCGTCAATTACCCCATACAGATCTCCTTTCTTTGTAACCAGGAAACGGCTCATTTTATCTGTCTTAAGAATGACCTCATCTGTGTTTACATGAAAGATCGTATCTTTCTGTCTATTAGCTCCCAATTCATCTAAAAAATAGGATTTCACTTCCCAATTCCCTTTGCTTCCCGTGACGGTCATTTTTGCCAGGTAGTATCTGGTATAATTGATACTATGCAGCACATTCCTCTGTTCAAAAGATTTGATCACATTGATAGGTTTCCTCGTCCATGCTCCTGAAATCAAAAGCTCTCTGTCCCTTGAAATATCTAGAATTTTCGGTTCTAAGCGAACTGATTCAGGCATAGGTCCTTCAGGTTCTTTTCCCTGCAAATGCTTTCGACTCACATTCGGTGGAATTGACACTATATCATTGGATGAATGGAATTTATGATAATAAGTATACGCTTTCGCAGTTTTCGAAATCGGGTTCCAAACCACATAGAAATCTCCCCGAAACTCTATGTATTGCTCCGAAAAGGGGAGGATTTCCGTCATTGTAAAAGCTGCCGGATCAAATTGAAACAAGGTTTCCTGCTTCCCCTTTCTGAATACAAATAAACCATTCCACTCATACAGATCATCGACCGGTTCTTTGGTTAGAAGCATTGATTTACCCGACTTATTGACATAAAACAACTGAGCTTGTTCTCCCATGTTTGCCAGAAAAAAAACACCGCTGTCTTTGCTTATCAATTCCCTGGTTGGTGAGTTTATTTCGTATTTATCGATTTCAGAATAATCAAACCCGCTAAGAATCGTTCCCTCAAGCGTTCCCAGCGCATATTTTCCATTTTGTTCCAGCGCAAATAAATGGTACCATGCTATCCCGGTATGAATCGGTGTAATCGAAGCATAGAGTAATGGAAACACATATTTACCTTCTTTCACAACCCCATACAAACCGTTCTTCCCGACAATGTATTCGCTTTTACGGGAGATCATATTATAGATGCTGTCAAAACGCTCTGCAACCGGAATACTCCCGTTTGTATCAGCAAGGATGAATTGATTATCGATTTTAAACGGCCGGTATTTGTCCTGGGCAATTACGGAGCCGGCAAAGAAAGTGATAAGGAACAGTAGCGTTGTTTTCATTTGAAATGGTATAGATTTAGGCAAAAATACAATTACTTGCCAGGCAAAACAAAATCAGACCAGTTTATTCTCATTCTCATTCCGCCCCTCCATACAACTCCTTCCCCCACTCGTCTACACTGGTGTGATCATATTCCTCGCTCCAAAGCAGTTCGCTGAATTCCTGCCGCAATTGTCGGATTGCCTGCAGATCGGTGATGCGGACACGGGTTTCGTGGTTGAACAAACATCCTGACCTGGTAAAATTGACGGACCCCAGATAAGCGATACAGTCATCTATGATATAGAGCTTGCTGTGAAGGTTAAAGGACTTGGATGTGTTGTTTTTATTTCCGGAGAAATGGGAACGAAATATTTTGACTGGAAAAAGAGAACTGTAGGAATACTGCCAAAAACGGATTCCAAGAGCATATTTACGGATAAGCTGCCCTAAAAGCATCAATCCTGCCAGTATACCGAATTCGATGAAGTCGGAAATTTCGGCAGATGGTGAGAATACGTTCTCCAGGTTGGTAATTGTCAAAAGTCCGAATGTGGTCATCCAAACAATTCCTGTCCAATGCAGGATATTTTTCCGGTTCCGGAGCGTTTCGTCAACGTGTTTGTGCTGTCTGATGATGCGGTAACAGTTCTTTCGTTCGTGTGCATAATCTTCCACATAGCCGGAAGTTACCAGCTCAATATGTACACCGCTCGTAAAACGGTTGAGGAGCATTTCTACCAGGCCGGCAGACAAATAAGGCGACATGACCCGAACGGATTTTTTCGCTTTCCGGATGTCATCCAGGATCATTTTCCCGGATTCTTTCCCTATGTAAATATCTCCGGGTACATTATTGATTGTTTTGCTCATGGTCAGTGGTTTTTTTCATCCAATCATATAATAAGTCAAAAAAGGGGATTCGGTACAGTAGTCAGACCTAAACTTTAACAAACATTTTTTGCTATCAATAACAGCATTCATTAACTTACCCGTTATTCACTGTAATTTTTAAGTTTATGTATCGATCTGCAAAATATCGAAACACACTTAACTTAATACCTTTATTACTAGTAGGAGTCCTAATTCTTTGCGTAAATTATCAAATCATCCTTTGGGGAATCAGGCATGATTACCTGAACGTGATTTATTTTGTCTGGGTGCTGATCGGTTTCACGATCTTCATCTTTTACCTGGAGCTGATTTATTTTGTTTATTCGGTCATGGAGATTACCCCGCGGGAAATCATTTTCACCAAGCCCCTGAGACGTTTCGGCCTATTCCGCAAACGGCAAAACAGATGGGTTATCCCGCATTCTGAGTGGACCGAATTGCATGCATTCAATGTGAAATCTAGTTCCACACTTTATTTCCGCAAAGAACGGGATTCGGTTTTCTTTGCAACTATTGAAGGTGGGAGTGCATTTGCACGGAAGATCAAAAAGCATTTCCGTGAAAAGCTGATTTATTACTCCTCCAACCAATTCCCGCAAAAATTACGCAACAAAATGCTCGATGAAACTGCAGAACGTGTGATGCGCTATTAACTAAAAAATCCCGGTTGATTTGACCGGGATTTTTTAGTTCTATATTTATCCGGGATGCGTTGACCAGGTGTTGTCCGGATTTAGAACTACATTTATTGTTGTAATTCCTTCCGGAAACTCAATCTGCATTGGATTTGTTATCTCCTTTGAGTTCACAACCTGACCTTTTTCATACTCTCCGAACGCAATCCAATATTGGGGATTTGGAGAAAAGGCCATCTCCATATTTGGTTGTGCAGGCACCAAAAAAACAGGTGCTCCTGACATTCCCAAACCAGCCCTAACCTCAAAAGGGCCAATAGTACTGTCGGTTTGGATGTACAAATTTCCCGTTACTCCTCCTGCCGGCTGAGTAATAAAATTATATCCACCATCATAAGTCAACAAGGCAACATTGTTGGATTCCAGGTTCGCAGGAATGCATTGAAAGGTAACAGAAGAGATATCTGCAGCAAGTGATTTTTGCTCCATCCAGACAAAATCATACCCTGTTTTCCAACTGAATATACCATTTGTATTCGGATGAAGGTATTTTGTAAACCAGACCAGCGCTGAAGAATCCGGCATATTCATATCCGGATGTTCCTGGAAAACCATGAAGTTTCCTGCATTTGTTGAGTTGTTGGTGAAGTTGATCTGGTATTCAACTCCCGTAGAATTGTTTTCAGCCATAATGAATAATAGTTAAGAGGTGCTAATGTAATGAATAAATTCATTCCCCTTTTTTCATTGCCGAAATGCATACAAAATCAAGGGATAACCCGGAAATTCAAAACTACCGAATCTCAAAACATCCCCTAAAAACAAGACTCTTCTGAATTTTGAATTTTGCATTTTTAATTTTCTGTACCTTCGTACACGAAAAATAAGAACTCACTTCATGAAAAAAGTAGCAGTAATTGGTGCAGGAACAATGGGAAATGGGATTGCCCACACATTCGCACAATTTGGATATCAAGTATCGTTAATCGACGTAGCGCAGGCTTCATTGGATAAAGGATTGGCAACAATCACGAAAAACCTGGACCGCCAGGTTGCAAAAGAAGCCATTACAGAGGCTGATAAGTCGGCAACTTTGGCAAACATCACCACTTTCACTTCTATGGAAGAAGGAGTAAAAGATGTAGAACTGGTGGTTGAAGCAGCAACGGAAAATGTAGACCTGAAATTGAATATTTTCAAACAGCTGGATGCTTTAACTCCTGAAAATGTGATCCTCGCATCGAATACTTCTTCTATTTCCATTACAAAAATTGCTTCTGTGACGAACCGTCCGGAAAAAGTAATCGGAATGCACTTCATGAACCCGGTTCCGGTGATGAAACTAGTTGAGATCATTCGTGGTTATTCAACAACTGATGAGGTTACTAACCTGATCATGGAAACTTCCAAAAAACTGAACAAGGTTCCTGTGGAAGTAAATGATTACCCGGGATTTGTGGCAAACCGTATTTTGATGCCGATGATCAATGAAGCAATTTATACGTTGTATGAAGGAGTTGCCGGAGTTGAAGAAATCGATACCGTAATGAAACTGGGAATGGCACACCCGATGGGACCGCTTCAGTTAGCTGATTTCATTGGATTGGACGTGTGTTTAGCAATTTTGGAAGTACTTCACGACGGTTTTGGAAATCCGAAATACGCTCCATGTCCGTTGTTGGTAAACATGGTAACTGCAGGTAAAAAAGGTGTAAAGACCGGCGAAGGATTCTACTCGTGGAACCACGGAACAAAAGACCTGATTGTTGCTCCGAACTTTGCTAAGAAATAATTTTTACAAAATATGCTGAAAAGCGGCTCCCCTAAAAGTGGAAGCCGCTTTTTTTTTGAGAAATTCTGATATTGTGATATATCAACATTGCAATATCGTCATGTTGCAACTAGCAATTTGCTAGTTTGAAAAATAACCCGCTAACCATTTTCAAAGTTTTCTCCTAACTTAGCAAAACAAAGAAAACACGTGAGATCATTCTTCGCACTTCCTATCTTTAAAGACATTCGCTTCTGGATCATTTTGTTCTTCCTGATTCGCATGTATGGAATTACCAATCCGCCGTTGGAAGTTGCCCACAACTGGCGCCAGACAACCGGAACCATGGTTACACGGAATTTCTTCGAAGGATCGGCGAATATTCTTTATCCGCGCATTGATTTTGCCGGAGATAAAACCGGAATTACCGGAATGGAGTTTCCGCTCCTGAATTACATCGATTATTGGGTTTCGGAACTGTTCGGTTATCAGCACTGGTATGGAAGATTAATCAACCTCATTGTAAGCAGTTTGGGAATTTGGTTCTTTTTCAAACTTTTAAAGCGCTATTTCACTCCAGAAACTGCATTCAATGCTTCTATTATTCTTTTAGCGTCCATTTGGTTTGCCTACAGCCGGAAGATCATGCCGGATACCTTTGCTACCTCACTCGTCATTATAGGATTTTATTATGCGGCCTGCTATTTCGAAGAAGAAAGGCGGAGATGGCTGCACCTATTCCTTTTCGGATGCTTCACTTTAATGGGCGTGCTGGCCAAATTACCGGCAGGTTTTCTGCTTGTCCTATACGTATTTTTCATCCTGAACAGACAGATATCTATCCATCTGAAGATCGTGTTTTTTATCGTCAGCGGCGTATTATTAGCCCCCATAGCCTGGTGGTATTTCAGCT
>NZ_CABHOL010000053.1 GCF_902168135.1 uncultured Fluviicola sp. | reverse complement strand
TATTAACAGAATTATCGGTGCGTATGAGACCGGTGCGACTTTGGAACAATCAACCACGCTGAGATTCAAACTATTCAGCAATAGCCCCCAAAAAGTCTCATACCGTCATTTCGACAGGAATCGACAAACAACCATGAGCCGGCTTACCAATGCCAATCACAGTACTGTTCAACTGCTGAATGAAGAAAACCCGGATGCTGATTCTGAAGAAGTTCCTAAATTAAATCCATTGCGTTTGGATGACAACCTCCGCAGCCTAAATCCGATTCCGGGATCAAACAACCTGCTTGCAATTACAAATTCCAACACACTTTACCTGGTTGGAAACAAACAAATTCTTTGGAATAAATCATTGGAATCCGAACCGATCGGTTCTCCAGTTTTCATCGGCAATGGAATTTTCTTAAGTACTAAAACCGGCATCCTGGGCTTCGACCGTGCAGGAAATAACCTGGCAGGTTTTCCAATCTCATGTAATAATGTTTCAAGCAACTTATTCTCCTATTACTGGAATGGTAAAGACTATATTTCCTTTGTGGCAGACGGACAGGTCCAGGGCTACGGAACGAATGGGAAACAAAGTTTTAAAGTCGGAGTGAACGGAACACTGCAAAAAGAGGCTCAGTTGGCTATTCAGGGAAAAAGAGGCGAATTAATTGCTCACATCTGTACCAATTCCAATTGGTCCAGTATTTCCATCAAGCGAAAACGCGTTATCAAATCTCAAAATTTAAGCGAAGGTGAATGGCATCTGGTAAAAGCGAACGGAACCATCAGTCTGCTCGGCCTGACTAAAAAACAATTTGTACGTTTAACTGAAAACGGAACCAGAGCAATGCTGGTAGGCAATGTCTCTTCTATTCTGAACTCCCAATCTTTCGGAGATGAACAGCTGTTCTTCCTAAACCAGCAGAATACTATTTATGTGATTAACGGTACCGGCACGATCCTGGGCCAGTTTAACGCTACGATTACCAATATTGATGACGCTTCCCTGGTAAAATTGCCAAATGGCAAAACTGTTGTTGGTATTATAGATGGAATTGCCAATAATTGTTATATTTATACGATACGTGGAAATGAACTAAATAAAGAAAACTACGAAGGCTCCAATAAAATTGTTTTCCAAAAACAGGCAGATGGAACGATTTTGTTAGTTTCGCAGGCTAATGGCTATTTAATTCGTTATCCATTGAACTATTAAAAGACTACTTATGAAGAAACAGTTACGTAAATTAACTTTCTTAGCTTTTTCATGCGTTACCGCTATGACCGCGTTTTCCCAAAACTATTTGGGTGTACACAGCAGTAACTATGCCGGAGTTATGGGATTAGACGTGCAGCCTGCCAGTTTCGTTGACGGAAGATTTATAGTCGACATCAACCTGGCAAGTGCAAATGTCGGAGCCTGGCAAAATGCCAAGTATTTTAAAACGGATGTAATGCCGAAATGGTGGTTGAAATCTTTCAAGAAAGACACCATGTGGATGCAGCCCGACAGTACTTTGTACGACCGTTCCATTTTTGATCTTTACGATTATACCAAAACAGGAATTAAGACAAGAGGTGTTTATTTGAACTATCAAATTGACGTTTTGAACTTTGCCTTCCACATCAATCCTAAAATTGCTGTTGGTTTTGCAGCTAAAAGCAGGATGATCACAAACATTGATGATATCGACCCGAAACTGGCGAAATTAGCCCAGGAAGGATTGGATTTCGCCTCACTTTGGAACCTTCAACTGAACGATAAATTGGTTACTGCCAACATGATGGCATGGAATGAATATGGTATCAATTACGGTCAGGTAGTAATGGACAACGGACCGCATTTCCTAAAAGTCGGCGGACGTGTAAAATTACTTCAGGGAGTTGCTTCAGCGTATACCTATACGGACGAACTGGATTATGAGCTTTTAAATAAAGACACCGCAACAACTTTAAGAGGAAACGTAAAATATGGTTACTCGGATAACCTGGACGACGACCTGAAAGATTTTAACGCCAGTACTTTCTTTAAATCCGCATCAAAACTAGGTTTTGGTCTGGACCTGGGAGTTGTGTACGAATGGCGTCCGAAATACAAAGAATTCAAATACGAAATGGATGGCGAAACAGATCTTTGGATGCGCAACGAGAATAAATATGAATTGCGTGCCGGAGTTTCCGTTTTAGATATCGGTGGTATGAAATTTACAAAAGGCGGTCAAAGCCGTGACTTTTCTGTAAACACAACTACTCTTGACCTTCGTATTTTTAAGGATGCAAACTCCTTTGCTGCATTCGATTCAATCGTAGACAGCTTGATTACAAATGATCCGGGATGGACAGAAAATGAAGGAGTTGGCCAGTCTTACTACATGAATACGCCAACTGCATTGAATATCCAATTGGATTACCACATTTGGAAATGGTTCTACATCAATGCGACAGGTAACATTAACATGATCGGTAAGAAAAATCCTTCACGTGTAAAAACTCCGAATCAATTTGCCATCACACCGAGCTTCGATTACGCCTGGTTCGGGTTATACGTACCGATCTCGGTAAATAATTACTCAGGCTGGAAAGCTGGTATTGCTTCCAGATTAGGACCTATTACAGTTGGAGTTGTCGATTTCAATTCGCTTTTTGCAAGAGGAAAAGTACGCGGAACAGAGTTCTTTGTAGGACTTCGTTTACCAATCCTTTACACGAAACCGGATGACAGAGACGGCGACAAAGTTTCCGATAAGAAAGATGAGTGCGTTGAAACTCCTGGAGTTTGGGCATTCAAAGGTTGTCCGGATACAGATGGTGACGGAATCAAGGATGTGGAAGACTTATGTCCTGAAACTCCGGGATTAGCAGAATTCCAGGGATGTCCTGACCGTGACGGTGATAAAATTCCTGATAAAGACGATGCATGTCCTGATTTGGCAGGTTTAGCAGCATTCAGAGGATGTCCTGATACGGATGAGGATGGGATCATTGATCCGAACGACAGCTGTCCTACTGTGAAAGGTTTACCGGCATTCAACGGTTGTCCTGACAGAGACGGTGACGGAATCCAGGATTCTGAAGATGCTTGTCCGGATCTTCCTGGTCCATTGGCTTACCAGGGATGTCCTGATACAGATAACGATGGATTATTCGACAATGTAGATAAGTGTCCTACAATCTACGGATCGAAAGAAAACGAAGGTTGTCCTTGGCCGGATACAGATGGTGACGGATTGTATGATAAAGATGATGATTGTCCTACAATTCCTGGTGTTATTGAAAATCGCGGATGTCCTAAGATCGAGAAAGAAGAACAAGAGATCCTGAATACTGCATTCGAAAACTTAGAGTTCCAGTCAGGAAAAGCAGTCATCCTTGCAACTTCATTCAAATCATTGGATGACCTGGCAGCATTGCTGATCAAGAAACCAGAGTGGAAACTGCAAATTGCAGGTCACACAGATAGTAAAGGTGATCCAAAGAAAAACATGAAACTATCTAAGGACCGTGCTGAAGCCGTTAAGAAATACTTAGCTGCTAAAGGAGTAGATGCAACTCGATTGAAAGCAGAATGGTATGGTCAAACCAAACCAATCGCAACGAATGCAACGCCGGAAGGTCGTCAGAAAAACAGACGTGTAGAAATGAATGTGATCTTCCAATAGGAAATCACTGAATATCAACAAGTAGGGCTGCGATTAATCGCAGCCCTACTTGTTTTTTATTTACCCAAGACTTCTTTCCGGTGGGCCAATCCCCAATAATGCAATTCCTCTATCACCTTCTCCAGCGACTTTCCATGTTCGGTAATCGTGTATTGAACCGTGGGTGGAAAGGTATCAAACACTTCGCGGGTAATCAGTTTATTGGATTCCAATAACTTCAATTCACGCGACAAAGTTTTATCGGTGATCCCGGAAACTTCTCTTCCAAGCTCCTTGAACCTTTTCGATCCGGTTGACAATGCGAATAAGATTAATAGTTTCCACCTTCCTTCCACTGCTTCCAGCGCATCTTTGATCGATAAAATATTCTTCGGGCATCCACCTGTTGACAACATAACTCCTTGTTTTAATCCATTACTCCCATTTTGGATAGTGCTATCCAAACGGAAAGTGCTTTCGTTTGGATAGCAAACCTACATACTTTTATCCGAAAATTAAAACAGAACAGTTTATGAAAAAAACAACACACATATTACTTTGGATCGCACAAATACTTCTATCGTTAAGTTTAATTTGGGCTGCATATGTCAAATTGTTCCGGTCAATCGAACAGTTGGAAGTCATGTGGCCGTGGACAGGTGAAGTTTCACCGGAACTGGTAAGATTTACAGGAATTATAGATCTTTTTGGAGCACTGGGAGTACTTCTACCCGCTTTATTCCGGTTCAAAACCATTCTTACCCCAATTGCGGCTGCGGGTATCGTTTTATTAATGATTAGTGCAGGTATTTTTCATATTTGCCGCGGAGAAGCCTCACAAATCGGGTTCAACATTGTATTCGGTGCCATTGCCGCTTTTGTTGCATACGGAAGATTTAGGCTTGTTCCAATTTATAGCAAATAGAACAAATAGCAAAAAGGTCGATTTTAGTGAATCGACCTTTTCTACAATATTTTCCTTACGACCGCGCTAACGCTTACGCAATAGCTTCAGCGAAGGCGCAACGCTTGTCTGTATCAAATCGAAAGCAGTGCTTTCTCTTATTTCATAAGATTCACATGCCCCACGTATTCAAGGCGATGGTCTTTATCCCGTTCTTTCACAACAATTTTCCAGGTATAAGTACCTTCCTTGCAAAGCTGTCCTCCGTAAGTTCCGTCCCAACCTACTTCTATGCTGTGGGATTCAAACAAAACTTCTCCCCAGCGGTTAAAAATCAGCAAAGTATAATTTTGTCCGTCAAATGCGGAATTAAGAACCGGGAAGAAGACATTATTGTGTTCATCTCCATCCGGAGTGAAAGTATTCGGTACATAAAGAATCAGATCATCCACCACAGAAACTACCGCAACAGCACTGTCCATACAGCCTCCCTCTCCATAAGCATATAAAACTACATGGTACACGCCGGGTTCTTCCGTAAAGGCATGTAGCGGACTTATCTGAGTCGAAGTTGTTCCGTCTCCGAATTCCCAAACATACGACGTGGCATTCGATGATGTATTCGTGAAATTAAATACCGGGTATAAAACGGTTTGCTCGTAAACGTCCACATTAAAAGAGGCATTTACCTCCGAAGTAATCGTAATCATATCGGTCTGAGTAATCGATCCGGTACAACCACTCGGATCAGTAACTGTCAAAGTCACATCATAGCTTCCCGGTGAAGTAAATTGTTGGGTAACAGATCCACAACCGACCTGGGTTCCTCCTCCTTCAAACGTCCAGACACAATTGGTTGAAGACGAACTGCTGTTTGTGAAAGTAATCTCAATGGGTGCACATCCTCCCGAAATATTGCTGGTAAAGTCAACCGGCAGGGAAGTATAAGATACCACAACCGGTTTGATGTCAGCACACCCACCCGGACTTAACAAACGTATGTAATATGTTCCTGCAGCAGTAACTGCATTCGGATTGGCAAGCGGAACAGTGCAGGCTGCATCGGTAAAATATCCGAGTGTTCCCGAACCTGCATTGATCGTAACTACTCCCGGAGCCGTTAAATCCACTGTAGCAGGCGAACAAACTGCAGCCGGATTGGTAACTGTGATTTGCGGTCCTGGTACCACTGTTACAGTTGTTGTAACTGTAGAATTACAACCAACCAATGAAGTCAAAGTACACTGATAAGTGAAGGTTCCTGTTGTAGTCGGAGTAATCGACAAGGTGTTTGAAGTTCCGAGTACTGTTCCGGGAGCAGATGTTTCCACCCAGGAATAACTCGCTGCTCCAACCGGTGCCGTGAGTACAGATGTTTGATACTGGCACACATCCGGAGGCGAAACAATATCCATCGGAGCACAGGTTGCATCCAGGTAAGCATAGGCATAGTGCGCTCCCTGCGAACAATCGCCGACTGTAAATCGAATGGTAATACAAGAACCGATATAAGGAGTTAAATCAAGCATCACCGGGGTCCAATTTTTATAGAACACTCCTGAGTTACCAATTTGCGTAAAGCCCGGAATTCCCGGTCCACCCGTTACCAATAAATTACCACAGGCAATCGGGTTCCCAAAGCAGTCCTGGGCATCAATTTGAAAATAAGGTTGCTCCTGGGTTAAATGCGGAACTGTATCCAATATTAAATCACCGTCAATATCTTCAAGTGTATATGCATTTTGCAATACTGCCGCATAGTAATAGGTAAACAAAGCATTGGATGATGTAACCTGGAATTTTTGTTCGATCCGTGAGCCTCCAAAAGCACCGTTCGGTCCGTCTCCTAAACGAATTGAATTCGTATTTCCCGAAATCAACGGACAAACCTGATCAATCGGAGCCTGGATATCTGTTCCTCCAGTGGTAATATCGTGTTGTCCTGAGTTCATTGTAAAGAACATCGGGGTATAAATAGGTGTTAAATCCCCTACCGAACCGATCTGCATGGAATGTCCCCATGAACCGGACCAACCTGAAGTGCTTCCCAAATCAAAACCGATATTGGTACATGCCGGTTGAGTAACTGAAACCGGAGGTGACGGAACAACATTTGTAATCTGGATCGCATAATCAAACCCTGTTAAATCGCCGTTATCAATCCAAAACAAGTAACATTCGCCAGGTATAGGATCAAACGGAGCTCCAAAGGTCCCGGAATTATCTCCAAAAATTTGTGTTGAGGCCACAACATCAAGTGTTGCAGCATTATAAATCGTGATTTGCGGTGCTACCGGATTTCCCGTACCTCCCGGAGTAAATGAAAGGGTTGTCCAAATCGTCGCACTTGAAGTTGCACAATAATAATAGAACCAATCCGGTCCATCATCAAAAGCTGAATTAGGATCATCAAAATCATTCGTTGCAAAAACCGTCGAACCAAGTGAATTAAACGGTAATGAAGAAATCGGAAAGAGCGTTGCCCCAAAATCATCATCACCACCTTGAGAAAAGGCAGCAAGACTAAAAAGAGAAAAAAACGCTATAAGCGTGTAGTACCTAAGAATAATATTTTTCATAACGGAAAGAGGTGGTATTCGATTTAATTTGCTTTTGGATTTTTATAGATATAATACATTTCCATCCGTTGAATGAACAGATAGATCATCTTATGGGTTGTGGCTTCTTTGAATGTGATCGAAATATCGGACCCATTGATATCAACCCCCGTAATCGCATTCAGGGATTCCATATAATTTTCCAACTCAGCTAAAACAACAGTTTCAAGCGGAGATTTCAGGTGGTAAACAACAGTTGCAGATCCAACCCCCGAAACATTCGGGTTAGCATAGTCAATATCTGCATGTGTTTCAATCTGTTGACCGTATGCTGTGAATGCAGAAAAGAAGAATAACGCAGCAGTAAAGTACAAACAGTTAATGAAATTTGTGTTCATTAAATGATTAATTTAGTTCAGTTCCGCAAAGTTGACGAAAAAAACACTCTTAGGTTGTCTTTTTCTATAAATTAATCTCTTTTTAACAATCGTAACCCAACTCAATATGAGTCATTTCCAGTTAAATGAATAGAACTAAATCGATTTTAACAAACAATAACCAAAACAGCCTTCCATTGCACAAAATTGCGTTCATTGTTGTTTATGACTGTACTTCCATCGAATCGTCAACGTTTGCTGACTCTTACTTCAGCAAATTCACATGCCCTATATACTCGTTGTGCTTATCCTTATCTCGTTCCTTAATCACAATCTTCCAGGTATAAACACCTTCCTTACACAATTGTCCCAGGTACGTTCCATCCCAACCGAAATCTACGTTATGTGATTCAAATAATACTTCTCCCCAACGATCAAAGATTAACAAAGTATAATTTTGTCCGTCAAACCCGGAACTGAAAACCGGGAAGAACACATTGTTGAATTCGTCACCATCCGGAGTAAAAGTATTCGGTACATAGAAAATCAATTCGTCTACAACGGAAACAACTGCAACCGCACTGTCCAGGCATCCCGCCGGATTTGTAGCGTAAAGAATAATCTGGTATACTCCCGGTTTGTCATCATAAGTATGTGTAGGATTGGTTTGATTGGAATTAGTTCCATCTCCAAATTCCCAGCTATAAGAAGTTGCATTTATGGAAGTATTCGAAAAGTGGAAGACCGGGTTTAAAATAGTTTGTTCGTACACATCAACTCCAAAAGACGCTTCTACTTCCGGGAAAATGGTAATCATTCCGGGATTCGTCAGGGAATTGGTACAGCCGTTTGCATCCGTAACCGTTAAGGTCACATCAAATGAACCTGCGGTAGTAAACTGATGAGTAACAGGACCGCAACCCGATTGAGTTCCCCCGCCTCCAAATGTCCAGACGCAATTTACAGAACCGGCCTGATTGTCGTTTGTGAAGGTAATAGAAACCGGTGCACAACCGGATGCAGTGCTGCTTTGGAAGGATACTACCGGCAAAGGATTGATCGTTACCGAAACCGCATCTGTCGACTGGCAGCCCAAAGCATTTGTTACTGTAACAGTATAGGAATTAGTTCCTGCAGTTAGGGTACTTACGGTCGGATTCGAAACGGATGCATCGTTTAAACCCGTAGACGGACTCCAGGAATAGGTATTTCCTGCAACCGGAGCAGAACCAACCTGGTTTCCTGTCAGTGAATTGATACATAAACTAATGTCATTTCCGGCATTTGCAACAGGATTGTTGCTCACTCCGATAGTGAATGTCATGCTTGCCCCAGAACAACCATTCAATGTCGGGATGACTGTTACGGTTCCGCTAATTGGAGTTGTACCCGGATTTACGGATGTAAATGCAGGAATATCACCTGATCCGCTTGCTCCTAAACCAATGGATGTATTGGAATTCGTCCATGCATATGTTGCTCCGGTCGGAGTTGACGAAAATGAAGGAATAACCACATTATCTCCCGGACAAACCAATACATTCGAAACCGGGTCCATAACCGGGTTGGGGTTAACAGTTATTGTAATCGATCCTGTGAGTGTATTGCTGCAAGAAGCCGGAGCTGCCGATTGAGCTGAAACCAAGGTATAGGTTGTCGTAGCATTCAATACTCCAGTATTTATTGTTGCATTTCCAGCGGCATTCAGAACTACGTTCGAGTTGCTTGTTCCATTTGAATACACGACTGTCGCATTCGGTGTTCCCGAAATCGTAAAGGTTGTAGCATTTCCTGCACAAAGTGTAGAAGCTCCCGAAATCGTTGCAGTTGGTAAAGCATTAACCGTCACTGTTTCGGTCTGTGAACAGCCATTGCTGTTTGTATAGGTAATGGTTGTGGTTCCGGCTGAAACTCCTGTTACCAAACCAGTATTCGAAATTGTCGCAACAGCCGTATTCGAAGAAGTCCATGGAGTGGTCGCATTTGCAGTTGGAGATCCCGTTAATTGAGTAGTTGCACCTGCACATAAGCTAAAAGTCCCTGTAATTGTCGGCAACGGATTGATTGTGACAACTGCAGTACTTTGACAAGAAGACGAATTCGTAAAAGTAATTGTTGTTGTACCTGCTGAAACTCCTGTCACCAACCCTGTATTAGAAACGGTTGCAACCGCAGTATTGGAAGATGTCCATGGATTGGTCGCATTCGGGGTTCCTGTAGCCGATAATTGTGTGGTTGCTCCCACACAAGCACTCAATGTTCCACCTATTGCCGGATTTCCAACTACATTCAGGGTCATTGTATTGGAACAACCATTGGAATTCGTATAGGTAATCGTTGTCGAACCAACGGATACACCGGTAACTAATCCGGTATTGGAAACGGTAGCAACGGCAGTGTTCGAAGAAACCCATGGATTGGTTGCATTTGCGGTTCCCGAACCTGTCAGCTGAGATGTTCCGCCAATACACACATCTGAACCCGTCACTGTTGGCAGCGGATTTACGGTTACAACTTCGGCATCCAGGCATCCGCTGGAATTTGTATAGGTAATTGTCGTGGTTCCGGCACTTAAAGAAGTAACTAATCCGGTATTGGAAACGGTGGCAACTGCTGTATTCGAAGAAACCCACGGATTGGTCGCATTAGCAGTTCCTGTTCCGCTTAATTGAGTTGTGGCTCCGATACAAACCGTCAGGTTACCGGAAATACTTGCTCCCGAAGTGATTGTTATTACCTGCGTGACAGGACACCCATCAGAGTTCATATAAGTAATTGTACTGGTTCCGGGTGCAACTCCGGTTATCAAACCTGTTGATGAAACAGTAGCAACTGCCGTATTCGAAGAGGTCCATGGACTAGCAGCAGCGGGTGTACCGCTTCCGGTTAATTGAGTAGTAGATCCTGCACAAGCTGTGAACGTTCCTCCTATCGTTGGAGTTGGATTTACCGTAATGTTAAAGTTCTGCGAAGTTCCGGGACAACCATTCAACGTGGGTGTTACGGTGATAGTTGCCGTTACCGGTGAAGCTGTTGCATTCGTTGCTGTAAATGCGCCGATGTTACCAGTTCCGCTTGCTCCCAAACCGATGGATGTCGTATTATTCGTCCAATCAAAAGTGGTTGTAGCAGTATTATTTCCGGTGAAAGTAACCGCTGTGGTAGATGCATTCGCACAAACGGTTTGCGGTGCCGGTGCATTCACTGTCGGAATAGGATTTACAGTAATGGTAAAGTTTTGAGGCGTTCCGGGACAACCGTTTAATGTTGGTGTTACTGTAATGGTCGCAATAACCGGTGAAGCAGTTGTATTCGTTGCTGTAAATGCCCCGATGTTACCTGTTCCGCTTGCTCCCAAACCAATGGATGTCGTATTATTCGTCCAATCAAAAGTGGTTGTAGCAGTATTATTTCCCGTGAAAGTAACCGCTGATGTAGATGCATTTGCACAAACTGTTTGAGGAGTTACCGTATTTACCGTAGGTAATGGATTTACCGTAATGGTAAAGTTCTGCGGGGTACCGGTACAACCATTCAACGTGGGGGTTACTGTAATAGTTGCCGTTACCGGCGAAGCTGTTGCATTCGTTGCTGTAAATGCTCCGATGTTACCAGTTCCGCTTGCTCCCAAACCGATGGATGTGGTGTTGTTTGTCCAGTTGAAGGTTGTTGTGGCGGTATTGTTTCCGGTGAAAGTAACCGCTGTTGTAGATGCATTCGCACAAACGGTTTGCGGTGCCGGTGCATTCACTGTCGGAATAGGATTTACAGTAATGGTAAAGTTTTGAGGCGTTCCGGGACAACCGCTTAATGTTGGTGTTACTGTGATCGTCGCTGTAACTGGTGAAGCAGCTGCATTTGTTGCTGTAAATGCTCCGATGTTACCTGTTCCGCTTGCTCCCAAACCGATGGATGTCGTATTATTCGTCCAATCAAAAGTGGTTGTAGCAGTATTATTTCCCGTGAAAGTAACAGCTGTGGTAGATGCATTTGCACAAACTGTTTGAGGGGTTACGGCATTCACAGTTGGAGTCTGAGTAACTGTAATGGTTGCCGAACCTGACTGGTTTTGCGAACATCCCATTGTACTGGTCACACTTACTAAATTGTAGGTAAATGTTCCTGCGGTTGTCGTTGGAGCTGTCACTGTTGCGGTCGTTCCGGCTCCGCTGCTCACTGTTTGGTTTGCTCCGCCGTTGATGTTGTAGGTAAAAGTATATGGAGCTGTTCCATTTGCCCCCGTAAAGGTAATTGTAGGTGCCGTTGCATTCTGACAAACCGTTGTTGTTCCTGCAATGGTTGCAGTCGGGAGCGGATTCACTGTAATAACCACATTATCTGTTGAAGTACAGCCACCAATCGGGTTGGTTGCAGTCAAAGTATAAGTTGTTGTTGCAGTTGGTGAAACTGTTGGATTTAATGTCGTTGAATTGGTCATATTTGTCGTAGGCGACCAGGCGAAAGTTGTTGGCACAAAATTATTGAAGGTAATCGACCAATCAGTTAATGTTCCCACATCTCCGGTTGCCAGGTCGTACACCTGCAAGGTCCAAACCCCATTGACAGCGCATGAATTTAAAAGCGAAAATGCCTGCTCAGGAGTAAAACTTCCCGAAAAAGGTGCAGTTCCGGTGGTAATCGACGGCGCTCCGGTCGGTACAAATGTGGTATTTGTATAGTTAGCTCCTGCCCCGCCATTATCAGAAGAAAGATCAATGGTACTACCATTCGGACAGCGAAGCCAAATCGTAATATCACCGTCATAGGTATGGGTAATATTTGCATTGACCGAAACTATCGGCAGAACTCCGGCTGTTTGTGGCGTAATTCCACTAACCGTTATGGTTGAATTAACCGGGGTTACACTTCCGTCGTTCAGGGGAAAATCTGTTGTATTTGTAAATGTGACCGGATTATTCACTCCGGAGGGCGCAAGGGTTGCATTTAAATTCACGCTTCCCCCGGGACAAATCGATTGGTTAGTCGTTACAACATTAACCGCCGGACTTGCATTAACAATTACGGTAACCGGTTCGATTTCATAACAGCCATTCGCGTTCAGGATTTGAATATAATACGTCCCGCTTGCAGTAACAGCCCCCGGAGCTGCTATCGGCACCGTACAGGCCGCATCCGAAAAATATCCGATTGTCCCGGAACCTGAATTGATTGTGACCACACTTGCACTTGTCAGGTCAACGGTTGCAGGTGAACAAACTGCAGGCGGATTGGTAACAGTAATTTGCGGTGTCGGCAAAACGGTAACAGAAGTCGTCAACGTAGAATTACAACCTGCCAGGGAAGTCATCGTGCATTGATAATTGAACGTTCCGGTAGTTGCTGGAGTTACCGACAAAGTATTTGATGTACCTAAAACCGTTCCCGGAGCAGATGTTTCAACCCAGGAATAAGTTGCGGCGCCTGCCGGAGCTGTTAAAGTTGATGTCTCGAATTGACAAATATTCGGCGGAGCAACAATACTCATCGGTGCACAGGTGGCATCCAGGTATGCATAGGCATAATGCGCCCCGATAGAACAGTCTCCAACGGTAAACCGCATAGTTACACAAGATCCGATGTAAGGAGTTAAATCAAGCATCACCGGGGTCCAGTCTTTCCAATATGTTCCGCTGGTCCCAATTTGAGTAAACCCCGGTATTCCGGGACCTCCGGTAACCAATAGATTCCCGCAGGTGATGGGTGTTCCGGCACAATCCAATGCTTCTATCCGAAAGTACGGCTGTTCCTGATCTGTATGGGCTGTAGAGCCTGAAGCTCCACCATCCTGGATCACCAATGCGTAATAGTAAATAAACAGTGCGTTAGATGCTGTTACCTGGAATTTTTGTTCAACGCTCGCTCCTCCATAAGCTGCATTCGGTCCGTCGCCTAATAGCAACGAATTAGTATTTCCCGGTATTTGAGGACAAACCGTTTGAATTGGAGCCTGTACATCCGTTCCCGGAGTGGTTATTGTATGATGCCCGCCTGTTGTATTGTAAAAAATCGGTGTATATGTTGGTGTTGGCTGCGGAGCAATCCCGGTCTGCATGGAATGTCCCCATGAGCCAAGCCACCCGGAAGTTGATCCGCCATCAAACCCGATGTTCGTACAAGCCGGCTGTGTTGGGTTTACCGGATGTACTGGAACTGTATTCGAAATTTGGATATTATAGTTAAATCCCGCCGGACCTCCGACACCGTCATTATCCACCACGAAATAGTAGCACTGGCCGGCTGTCGGTGTAAAAGGAATTCCATAAGTTCCTGAAATATCGCCAAACACCTGGGTTTGACCATACAAAAATCCGGTTCCGTCTATAACCGATATGGACGGCATTACCGGGTTTGCCAAGCCTCCGGGTGTAAATGTGATTGTCACCCATAAAGTTGCATTGCTTGGAGCACAGTAATAATAATACCAGTCCGGACCATCATCAAATGTTGTTCCCGCAGCATCGAAATTATTCACGGCACCGATTGTGGAACCCGAAGCATTCAACGGAACGGAAATTGGAACTGAAGTTGCTCCTGCCTGGGTATCTGCACCCTGTGAGAAACCTGTGAAACCTAAAAAAATAAATAGAGGGAGAATAAAGTAACCCCAAAAAGTAGTTGTTTTCATAACCGGAGAGAGTAGTATTATGGTTTACCTGTTTTTTGGCTTATTGATGTATAACATCTCCATTCGCTGAATGAAGAGATAAATCATTTCGTTGGTGGTCGGTTCTTTGAACTCAATGGAAATATCCAACCCATTGACCTCAACCTGAGTGATCGCATTCATGGATTCGAGGTAAATTGTTAGTTCATCCAATACAGTAGCTGCCAGTGCCGATGTCAAATGGTACACGATTGTTGGAGATCCGACTCCCGTTACATGCGGATTCGCATAAACGGCATCTTCGTGTTTTTCAACCTGTTGGCTATAACTAGGGAACGCGAAAGATAAGGAGAGCGTAGTAGTAAAGCACAAACAGTTAATGAAATGATTTTTCATTAAATGAGTATTTTAGTTCTTGACAAATGTGACGAAAAAATTTAGCACTAGTTGTCTCTTTTTCAAATAAATTCCATTTTTTAACAGTTTATTTTAAATTTTATGTGTGATAATTCACATTAAAATCACGCTGTTCGTCTTTGTTTTCAAGGCATTCGTCGAAATAGGATCAGCATCAGCAAACAAATTGTAATTTCGTAGTATGATAGAAAAAATCATTCAAAAAAGACTAAATCACTGGTTACTAAGCATCTTATCCGGAATCCTTCTAACCGTTTCATTTCCTGAAACCGGAAGTATTACTCCCTTAGCTTTTGTTGCATGGATCCCATTGCTGCTCGTAGAGTCTTATTTTCACTCAAAACGCAAAGCGTTCAGCCTATTTATACAAGCTTATCTGACCTTCTTCATTTACAATGTCGGAACTACCTGGTGGGTTTATTACGCCAGCGAGGAAGGCGCATACCTGGCTTTTTTTGCAAATAGTTTGTTAATGTCCATTGCCTTCCTGCTTTATCACCTTCTAAAACGAAAATTGGGTGTCAAATGGAATGGCCCAATCCTCATTTGCGTTTGGCTGAGCTTTGAATTTTTACATTTCCATTGGGAATTATCCTGGCCGTGGCTGACTTTAGGAAATGTTTTCGCTCCACGGGTTTCATGGGTGCAGTGGTATTCCATTACCGGTGTACTGGGGGGATCATTGTGGATACTGGTAATGAACCTGCTTATTTACAAATTGGTCGTTCAACCCAAAAAACTGCTGAAAAACTCGTATTTCATTAGTGCAGCAATCTTGTTGTTTGCTCCGCTCTGTTTTTCCTGGATCCTGTATTTTTCAAAAGACGTCAAGGGGACACCTTACAATGTGGTGATCATTCAACCGAATATTGACCCGTATGGCGAGAAATTCGTACTGGACAACGGTGAACAATTAAAATCAATTTTAGACCAGGCCGACCAGGTTGTTTCCAAAGAAACACAAATGGTTATCGCTCCGGAAACATCGCTTTATCCGACTGCAAAAATTTACGAAACCGGTTTGCGTAAAGAAGTTTTCTTTCACGTGATCAATGAGCACCGCGCTAAATGGTCAAATGCAGGGTTATTGATCGGAGCAACTACTTTTAAGGTATTTGAGGGTAAAAATTCCCCGGCCAGCAAGTTTATCCCGCAATTGAATTCCTATGTGGAAGATTACAATTCCTCTGTGCTTTTCGATAATACTTCAAATCCCAAGATCATTCACAAGTCAAAACTGGTTTTGGGAGTAGAAAAAATTCCGTTTGTAGGGATTTTCCCGTTCCTGGAAGACCTGGCGGTTGAAATGGAAGGCGGCTCCGGAAGTTTGGGCACAGAGACCGAGCCTAAGATTTTTGAGAAAAACCGGGTAAAATTCTCACCGGTAGTTTGTTACGAGTCTATTTACGGGGGTTTTATGGCAAAACAGGCTAAAAACGGCTCTCAATTTATAGCAATCATTACCAACGATGGCTGGTGGAAGGACACCCCAGGGTACAAACAACATTTTCAATTTGCGCGCTTAAGAGCGATTGAGAACAACAAATACGTCGTTAGGTCTGCAAACACCGGTAAATCAGGAATTATATCCAACCGCGGGGATGTTTTGAAGGAAACGAAATGGTGGGTAAAGGATCAATTTAATTATACGATCCAGCTCAATTCCAAACGAACGCTTTACCAGGCTTTGGGTGATTTCATCGGTTATTTTGCATTGGTTGGATTCGGAATGTTCATTATACTGCGTATTCTCCGCATTTTCCAGGGAAATAAAAGATAATTGCCCCACTCTTTTTTTACCGCAACTACACAAATACCGGCTATTCAAATGCCAGGAAACCGTATTTATCCCTTTTATTCGACGCCGCAAAGATAACCTGGCGTGTTTTGTAATTCACACTGGAAAGCTTCAGGCAGACGAATGCACCGATTGCATCATAGGTGGAGAACATGCTCCGCTCCGTTTCACCGTTTTGAAGATTAACACTCGTTCTTGCAAGACAATATTCCCTGTATCTCAAAGAATTCGAGAACGCAATCCGGGTTCCTCGGTACCCTCCTACCTGGTCGTAATTTTGAATATGATCATTAAAAAAGATAACCAGGTTTCCTTTACTGATATAACTAATCAATGAGGAATATTGGCCAAAGTCATTGACTGACTCCTGCTTCTTAGGTATTTTCCGGAACCAGTTGAGCTCTCCCTGGTTTGAAATGGAATAAACAACGCAGTCGTTGTAATTGTAATAGTTCGTAACCTGGCTCATTCCTCTTGAATCGGTGGTGTTTACCTCATAAATGTAATACTGCTCTGCAAGTACGGTAATGGATCCGTCGGGAAGTAAAATAACATTCCTGAAGGCATAATTAAGCAATTCATTATTGACATTCTGGTAACTGTAAATATCATCCGACTGTGGATTTTCCTGTTCCAGTATTTCTTTCGGGAACTCCAAAAACTTCGGCAATCCCAGTTCATTGGATTTCAGAGAAAAAGCAGCGTAAAAAACACCTTTCGCACCTTTGGAATCTTCGCCTCCCCAGGTACCGGTTACCATTGCCGTTGTATCGGAAGATGTAATCATAAAATTATAGACCTTTCGCTGTTCCAAATCCAGTTCGTACATCCTCGTGGAATCCTCCGGGCTCATGTGGATCAAAACAGATTTATCCACCTGACCGAAATCCTTCCAGAAACTGTAATATGCTTTGGAGAAAACGGAGATTCCCAGGAAATAATCCCCTTTATCGGTTAAATGTCTTGCTTCAACAGCTGAAAGCCTGGAATCGTAAGGTATTTCGTATTCACCTTCCCGCACGGAAATCATTTTCTCATTCAACACATTGTACCCGAAACGATCATAGGTTTCTTTCTTTGCCGGAATCAGGTAATCCACCACCAAAAATTTGTTTCCCGGGGAAACTTTCGTAGTAACCAACACATTCCTGCTCCAGCCTTTCGGGACCACATAAGAAGCAACTACCAGCGGCGGACCAAGCGGATCCACATCGTCGTCATATTCCTGCATGTATAAAGTAACCGAAGGACCTATCTTATCCGAAAAAAGTCCGAATAAACGGTTTGAGAACAAAAACATATCTTCCAGTGTGACCATTTTCTGATCAATCCGGGGTTCTATTCTTTTGGAAAGGATTTCTTTACCATTTTCGAACCGGGAAATTTTAGCTGAAGGCATCAATGAAGCATTCGCATAATGGAATGTAAAAAAAACTCCGTTATCCTTCGGCAAAACAGCCAGTGTATTGACCCGGGCCAAATTCTCAGGTCCCCAGTCGATTTGAGGCGGAACCTGGGCCCAAAGAAAATGATTCAGTAATAGAAAAACAGTAAGTTGAATGAATCGCAAGGCTTTTTTTCTGTAATATAAGAAAAACCTAAAAGCGTACTCCATTCCGGACAAAATTAATATCCAATAAAACTTAAAAGATTCCTTAAACCAGTTTTACCCCGGTATAATTGGAAGGAGTGATCTCTTTCAAACGTGCTTTCATGGCATCATCCACCTCCAGCGTGTCGATAAAATCATGAACCGTCTGACGGGTCACTTTTTCATTTTTGCGTGTCAATCCTTTCAATGCTTCGTAAGGTTTCGGGAAACCGATACTTCTCAAAATAGTTTGGATAGCTTCAGCCACTACCGCCCAGTTATCTTCCAAATCCTGCTCAATAGCTGCCTGGTTCAAAAGTAACTTATTCAAACCTGCGATTGTTGCTTTGAAAGAGATCAAAGAATGGGCAAGCGGCATTCCGATTGCTCTCAAAACCGTTGAATCCGTCAAATCACGCTGCAGCCTGGAAACAGGTAGTTTTGCTGAAAGGTGTTCATAAAGTGCATTCGCAATCCCGATATTCCCTTCCGAATTTTCGAAATCGATCGGGTTTACTTTATGCGGCATAGCTGATGAACCAACTTCGCCTTCTTTCAATTTCTGCTTGAAATATTCCATGGAAATGTAAGTCCACATGTCGCGGTCCAAATCCAGGATTATGGTATTGATGCGCTTCAGGCAGTCAAATAAATTAGCCAATTGGTCGTAGTTCTCGATCTGTGTTGTCAACTGACTTCTTGTCAAGCCCAATTGTTCGTTTACAAATTTATTGGAGAAAGCTACCCAATCCGTTTCAGGGAAAGCCACCTGGTGTGCATTGAAATTCCCGGTTGCACCACCGAATTTAGCAGCGTATGGGATTGTTTTCAAAATTTCCAGCTGTGTTTCCAAACGGTAAACGAAAACCCCCATTTCTTTTCCAAGTATTGTCGGAGAAGCCGGCTGACCGTGAGTTCTTGCCAATAGAGCAATTCCCGACCAGTTGTTCGTATATCCTTTCAGAACAGTGATTAATTCATTCAAGGCTGGAATGTACACCTCATTCACTGCTTCTTTTAAGCTCAACGGAATGGAAGTATTGTTGATATCCTGTGATGTCAGGCCGAAATGGATAAACTCCAGGTAATTTTCCAATCCCAGGTTTTGCATTTTATCCTTCAGGAAATATTCCACCGCTTTTACATCGTGGTTGGTTGTTTTTTCAATGTTCTTAATCTCCAATGCATCTGCTTCGGAAAAAGCAGTAACGATTTCTCTCAACTGAGGAAAAATGGAAGACGGTACTTCTTTCAACGGGCCAATTCCCGCTTCTACCAGGGCAATAAAGTACTCAACCTCTACATGAACTCTGTATTTGATCAATCCGAATTCGGAAAAATAAGGAGCCAGCTCGCTAACTTTTGAGCGGTAACGTCCATCAACCGGACTAATTGCTGTTAACGAGGTAAGAGACATTGAATTACTCATAGGATCATTTTTGAAAGGTGCAAAGATATACGTTAATTACGAATTATGAATTAGGAATTACGAATTCACACCCACTCTATAAAATGACAGCCGCAGTTATTTGATTTTAAGCATTTGATCTCATTGCACCTAATTGAGAAAAGAACTTGGTTTTGATTAAATCAGCTGTTGCTGATTAACTCGGATCCAATAATTAGGAATTCGTAATTAGGAATTCGTAATTTTGAGATATGCGATTCATCAAAAACCTTTTTATTGGTTATAAAGCTTATGTCAAGGCTTTTCGCTTAATCATCGATTATAAACTGTACTTCTACATTATTTTTCCGGCTGTCCTGATGCTGGGAATTTACCAGCTTGGTTTCAGGATCCATCTTCACGAACCGAAAGCAACCGCTACAAGCATGAACGGTATTATCTGGTACCTGATCAAATTGCTTTTTGAGATCCTGGTAGCCACCACCCTGATGCGTTTCGCCAAATACCTCGTCGTCATCCTTTTAGCGCCGTTATTCTCAAAGATTTCCCAAAAAGTGGAATTCATCCTGACCGGAAACCGGTACCGATTCAATTTTAATCAGCTGGTCAACGACATCAGGCGCGGATTGAAGATCGGAGTCCGCAACATCATGTGGGAAGTATTCTTTTTCACCGTTATTTTCCTGGTAGGGCTCATCGGCTGGGGGGATTTCAGCGTTAGTCCCGTGCGCCATGTGCTATTCTTTATCAGTTTCTATTACTACGGTTTTTCATTCATGGATTATATTCACGAGCGTCTGCAGATGAATGTGCAGGAAAGTACGCAATTAGCCAGGGAAAATCGGGGAATAGCGCTTTCTATCGGGTCGGTGTATTCCATTTTGATCTGGAATTTTATTGATTTGAACACGCTTTTCGACTGGTCTGGCTTCGGAGCTGATCCCGGACAATTCCTGCTTACTTTCGCTACCAATCTGATGCTTTGGTTTTGCGCTTCTTTTGCACCAATCTGGGCCATAGTTGCGGCAACTATTGCCATGCACGACCTGCTCGACCTTAAAACACACCGGAAAGACGAAGTTGCAGAAAACACGATGGGTTAAAAAGGTTCAAAGGGTTCAAAAAGTTCAAAGATTGAAACAATTGAACTTTTCAATTTTTTTGAACTTTTGAACAATCAACCAATAGGTTGTATTTCCAATTTTTTGTCTTATTTTGTCTTCGAATTATACAACAACAACATATGAAAATCCTATTCGGAACTTTATTATTACTACTCTGCGCAACCAAATCGTTCGCTTTTACTTCCATTTCGAAGGATAGCGTAACCGGAATTATTGACAAATCCGCGGCTTTGATCAAGATTGACCAGGGAAAACAACTGGTTGCAGAAAATAAAATCCGTGAAGCCCTGTTGGTATTCCGTGAAGCCGCCATTAAAGATCCGAATACGTGGAAAGCTTCTTTCTGGATCGCTTTCTGCCACTACAGGCTAAAAAATTTCGGATATGCCAAACAATACGGTTTGGATGCTATTGCGAAAGGACCGGACGATGTGGACGCCGAAGTTTATGACATCCTGGGAACAGCTTGTCACAATATGAATGAATTGGACGACGCTGAAAACTATTTCCAAACTGCCATGAAGTTGCTTCCCAAAGCACGTATCAAAGAACTCAACACCGAGAACAAACTGGCTTCCGTACAGTTTGCCAAAGCGAACAAAGCTGCAAACTTAAGAGTCCCTTTAATGGGTGATGTGAATTCCGGGTATAATGATTATGCTCCTGTTTTCACTGCTGACGGAAAACGCATTTATTTCACTTCCAGAAGAGCCAATACAACCGGAGGAATGATGAACCCGGACGACCAGGAATATTTCGAAGATGTTTACACCGGTATCTGGAATGAAAAAATGTTGAAATACGATAGTGTAAATAACAATGTAGACCGCATCAACGGACCCGGATTTGAATCTATGGCATGGCTCTCCAAAGATGGTCTGCATGCAATCGTAACTATGAATAATACGGCTACAAAAGCTAAAAAAGTGACCGGATCTTCCGATATCGCCGAAGTGGAATTTACCAAAAAAGGAAAGTGGAACGTGCCGAAAGTCATTTCCAACAAATCTATCAATACCAGTTTCTTTGAAGGTTCAGCAACGCTTACTGCCGACGGAAATACGATGTATTTTACTTCCGACAGAAAAGGAGATAAGCGATCTACGGATATTTACGTGGTGCAGCGTAACGGAAAGTCCTGGGGAGAAGCAAAAATCCTGAGTGACAGCGTAAATACAACCATGCGTGAAACAACACCATATATTTCTCCGGACGGAAGATTCTTATTCTTCAGTTCCGAAGGTCATATCGGAATGGGCGGATTAGATGTGTTTGTTTCCGAGAACACAGGCTCCGGATGGACAAAAGCGAAAAACCTGGGTCCGTTGGTAAATTCTGTAAACGACGACACACATTTCGTAATCTACAAAGAATTAGGAAAAGCATATCTAAGCGGACTAACCGTAAATGACAAGAAAAGTAGTATTGACATTTACGAAATTGATTTAAGCAAATTGGTATTGCCGGTAAAACTTTAATCACTCATTGAACGAATTGAACACATAAACGTACCTGATTGGGTACGTTTTTTTTTACAGCTAACTATGAAAAAATTAATACCAATCTTATTGCTTCTTCCGGTCTTCGGATGGAGTCAGAAAGAAACCAAATCGGATCGCATGCCGCCTGTAGCTTCAGCGATGGCGCATGCTCCCATTCAGAAGGTGACCGTATTTAAGGAAGGAGCGCAGGTTGAGCATTCCAGGGAATTGAACCTGAGTTCCGGAAAACAACTTGTCATCTTCCAAAAACTAACAGATTACCTGGACCCGAGTTCTATTCAGTTGAAATGCTCACAGGGAGCGACCATCCTGAGTGTGCGAACCCGCAAAAACTTCGACGATAAAACCATTGCGGAAACGGAATTAAGCGAAAAAAACGACCGTAAAAAAGTATTGGAGAAACAAGAACGCAGCTTACGTGATGAATACAAAGTATTGCTTTTGGACGAACAACTTCTTCTGAAGAACAACAGTTTGAGCAGCCAGCAGCAGGCTATGAAAATTGCGGAGCTTAAAGAAGCCTCGACTTTCTTCCATGCAAAACTGTCCGAGATTAATACGCGGAAATCACAACTGGATTCCGAAATCGAAGCAGTTGTTCGCAAGATCAATACCATCGAACAGGAAATCAATACCCGCAAAGGATTGCCCGTAGTAAACTACACAGAAATAGAAGTAGAACTGGATGTGGAAAAAGCCGGGAATATTGATTTCGATTTCACTTACATCACCCACAAAGCATCCTGGAAACCTTATTACGACATGCGCAGCAACGGAGTTGGTGCTCCGGTACTATTGGAAGCAAAAGGATTGGTATCCCAAAATACCGGCATCGACTGGAAAAACGTAAAATTAATCCTTTCCACAAACGATCCCTACGACAATACCCAGGAACCAAAAATTGATCCGTGGTATGTGAATTATCACACTCCGGCTCCGAGAAAGCAGGTTATTGACCGGTACATTCCGGAATACAACTTCGACGGAGAAACCATCCATGGAGAGGTCACCGACGCAACGACCGGAGAACCTTTGGCTTTTGCAAAAATTTCCATGAATAACAATCCGCTGAACAGTTTTACAACAGATGCAACCGGGCATTTCTCCTTCTCAGTTCCCAGGGGCGAAAGGAGTTATACGATTTCGTATTTAGGATACAATTCACAATATGTCAACATCAACGCGCCTTACATTAAAACACAGTTGTATCCGGAAGCAGTTGCCATGGAAGAGCTTAAATCAACAACCGAGGATGTTATTTATTCTGCAGCTCCTATAAGCAAAGGATCTGTAAGCGAAAGCTATATGTATGAATCGGACTTAAGTGAAATCCGGTTAACTTCTGCAGATCGCAAAACCCGTTCAAAAGGTAAAAGAGAAACTTCTGTAGCAGCTTATGATGCAAACACCACCGGAGCATATGCAGTTTCCATTGCCGAACAAGTTGAAAAAGACCTGCGCATGGAATTCCAGATCGAAACGCCGTTCTCCGTTCCTTCCGATGACGCGGATCACCGGGTAGCCATTGCAACCTATCAAATGAAAGCAGATTACGAATACCATGCTGTTCCTAAACTGGACGAGTCGGTTTATTTGGTAGCACAGATTTCCGGCTGGGAGAAATTGAATTTGCTAAATGGTGAATCGAATCTTTATTTCGACAGAACATACATTGGGAAAAGCTACATTGATGTAAACTCCTCTAAAGATACATTGAGCTTCTCCTTAGGAAAGGATAAGAAAATGGTAGTTTCCCGTAAACGCAGTGAAGAAATGAGTAAAACACGTCTTCTTGGAAACCGCTACAAATACGAAGTAACCTGGGATTTCACCATCCGGAACAACGGCGGAGCAGCCATTCCGATGATTATTAAGGACCATTTTCCGATCTCTGTCAATGAGGACATCAAAGTGAAACAAGGCTCCTACGAGGGTGCTGTTTTAGACGAAAAAACAGGAATTCTGACCTGGAAATTCACGACCAATAAAGGTGAAACGAAACAATTTAAGTTTGATTACCAGGTGGATTATGGGAAAAACCAACCAGTATACCTGGAGTAATTTGCAGGACCTTATAAAACTTCAAAAGCATCCGTCAACTGACGGATGCTTTTACCTGATTATGAAGAAAAATTACTATTACACACCAACCTGCCATTGACACTTGTAGAAACCAAAAACCTTGCGGCGTAATGATATTTTGTCAAACACAGAAAGAGTGGCAATAAATATGCTGTTACTTAAATAAATCTTGGAACTTAGTAGTAAGTTATAGACGTGTCTATTAGTGTTTCAGCCTTACGAATTTAGAAAAGGAAATGTTAATATTCAAGGTGTCATCATTAAATCGCGTGAATATGTGATAAGTGGTTAATTTTAAATCTAAACGGCTTAATCTGATTACAAACGATTGAAACACTTCCAGAAATCGGGGTAACTCTTTGATACTGAGTCGGCATTTGTTAGAATCGTGTTACCTGATGCAATGGTTCCGGCGATACCGAGGCACATCGCGATACGGTGGTCGTGATGCGAATCAACCTCCGCTCCATGCAATTTTCCTGTTCCGTGTATCAGCATTAAATCATCCTCCAGCTCAATCCGCAATCCCATCTTTCCAAACTCGCTTTGCAATGCTGTTCCCCGATCACTTTCTTTATGGATCAGTCGTTTTGCCCCGTGAATCCTTGTTATTCCATTACATTTGGATGCCAAAACAACCAGTGCCGGAAACAAGTCCGGACAATCTGAAGCATCAAATTCAAAGGCTTGAAGATTCGAACCGTCAACCCGGATTGCACCTTCACCTATAGACAGCCTGCATCCCGCACTCATCAAAGCCTTCAGCAACTCTTTATCGGCCTGCAAACTACGCATATTCAGTCCTGATATAACAAGCGGGTGACCGATCGCCGCAGCAACCAACCAGTAACTTGCAGAGCTCCAATCCGATTCAATGGAATAATCAGCTGCCCGGTAATTCTGATTTCCGGCAATATGGAAGACATTTGCTTCGTTTTCAATGGTTATCCCGAATTGCTCCAATGTATGGATAGTCATTTGAATATAAGGTCCCGATTTCATATCAACAACCCGCAAAGTGCTTGACGTCTCACTTTTCGGAAGTGCCATGAGCAAACCCGAAATAAATTGAGAACTCAATGAACCGTCAACTTCCGTGTCTCTTCCTTTGAGCGGTCCTTTTACTTCTATGGAAAGAAAGCCCTTATTAGTTGAAACTTCAGCGCCGAATTGAGGCAGTACCTCATCAAAGAAATTCATCGGTCGGGATAACAAGCTTCCTCTTCCCGTAAGCCGCACTTTTTGATCAAATGCTGCAGAAATACAGGTCAGCAAACGCAGCCCCAGTCCGGATTCACCAGCAGACAATTCCAGGTTCTCCGGAATATTTTTTATTCCAGTAATAGAAACAGTGTGAGTAGTTAAAGAAGAATTCTGTTTCGCATTCTCATTCTGTATAACCGCTCCCATTTGCCGAACAGCCTGCAGCATAGCCAGTTCATCGTCACTTTTACCAATTCCGGTTAAACGGGATGTTCCATCAGCCAATGCTGCACAGAGAATTGCCCGTTGTGCATCGCTTTTTGATGCCGGAATTTCAATGGTTCCTGAAATCAATCCGGGATGAATTACCTGCTTCATTGTTCTTCTTTATCGGACGAATTGTTCATCACACGGACCTGGTGACGAATAGATTCCTGGTGAATGGCATCCATTACCTGGCGTACAAATCGATCACTCAATTTATATTCATCTGCCCTGCTCAACCTGGCAGAAATAAGTTTCTTCCAATGTTCAGGCTGTAAAATAGTGACATTGTGTTCCTTTTTGAAAATCCCGAGCTCCTCGCTCAACTGCATTCTGGCTGTCAGGATATCAAACAAACGGTCATCCAAATCCCCGATCTTTTCACGGATCACCGAAATATGCTCGCTGTCGAGTTTTTCGGAACTCTGAGACCGGAGAACTAATGAATCCAATAAGTTGCCCAGGTTTTTTGGTGTCAACTGCTGTGCAGCATCCGACCATGCAGCATCCGGATTCCGGTGCGTTTCGATGATCAGTCCGTCAAAATTCAGGTCCATTGCTTTTTGAGAAACTTCCAGGAGTAAATTCCTATTACCGGTAATATGGCTTGGGTCATTGATAATCGGAAGATCCGGAAGACGTTCGTGCAACGCAATGGGGATTTCCCAGTTAGGTACATTGCGGTATTTAGCATGTTTATAAACGGAAAATCCGCGATGAATTGCTCCCAATTCTGTTATTCCTGCTTTTTCCAAACGCTCAAATGCCCCGATCCATAATTCAAGGTCCGGGTTCACCGGATTCTTTACCAAAACGGGAATTTTCACTCCTTTCAACGCATCCGCAATTTCCTGCACCGCGAAAGGATTTACGGTCGTTCGCGCCCCTATCCAAAGGATATTTACTCCAGCCTTTAACGCTTGTTCCACGTGTTTGGTATTGGCTACCTCCGTTGTAACCGGAACTCCCAATTCTTTTCCCGCATTTACCAGCCAACTCAGGCCTATCTCCCCGACTCCTTCAAACGAATCCGGGCGCGTACGTGGTTTCCAGATCCCTGCTCTCAAAATATCGATATCGCAAAACTCTTTGATCTGCAATGCGGTTTCCATCATTTGTTCTTCGGTTTCCGCGCTACATGGTCCGGCAATGATAATCGGCCTTTTTCCTCCTTTTTGAATGATGCTGTTCATGGTAGAACCAAATTACCTAATAATTACGAATTTCCGGTTCCGAATTACGAATTATCTCAACCGACTTAACTACCAATTCATGCTATCCTACCCCTATAAACAGCAAGCAGATTATTTCAAAATAAGCTTGCGAGTTAACAACTCCTTAACGAAGGAAGCTTTAAATTTGCAGGCATGAAAGCAGAGGCGTTAGCATTTGATGCTAAAAAAACAGTTTATCCCATTTTATTCGCTGTTTGTTGTGGTCATTTTCTGAATGATTTGATGCAGGCTGTACTCCCTGCTTCCTATCCGATTTTAAAGGATGCTTACAACCTAAGCTATACGCAAATCGGATTCATCACTTTTTCATTTCAAATCACCTCTTCCCTTTTACAACCGGTTGTAGGCACATTTACGGATAAAAAACCGCAACCTTACTCATTTACGGTCGGAATGCTGTTCGCTTTTTCCGGGTTGATCACACTTTCTTTTGCTTCTAATTTTGTAACGATTCTTTTAGCGGCTTGTCTGATCGGTATGGGATCTTCGATTTTTCATCCGGAAGCTTCCCGTGTTGCCTATTATGCATCCGGGGGAAGAAGAGGATTTGCACAGTCTATTTTCCAATTAGGAGGAAACGGCGGAAGTGCGGTTGGTCCGCTGCTGATAGCCTTCATTGCGATTCCTCTGGGCCAATACACCATTGCTTTTTTTGCTTTTTTCGCTGTTTTGGGAGGAATTATCCTGTTCAAAGTGAGCAGTTGGTACAAGGGTTATCTGACCCACAGTTCCTTCAAGAAAAACGCCTATAATGAAGAACCGCTTGGTTTGTCCCAGACACGCATTGTCCTCTCCATTATCATTCTATTAGTCTTGATCTTTTCGAAGTATTTCTTTACTGCAAGTATTTCAAACTATTACGTGTTTTACCTGGAAGAAAAATTCGGTTTATCCGAAACTGCAAGCCAGATGCATTTATTCCTGTATTTGCTTGCTTTTACATTAGGGACTTTGTTTGGCGGACCATTGGGTGATAAATTCGGACGAAAAAAGATCATTTGGTTCTCTATCCTGGGAGCAGCTCCATTCTCACTGGCCTTACCTTATATTGATAGTCTTCTCTGGACGAGTGTATGCATTGTATGTGCCGGGGCAATTTTAGCTTCCGCTTTCTCCTCTATATTGGTTTATGCACAGGAATTACTGCCGGGAAGAATCGGGATGGTATCCGGGTTATTTTACGGATTTGCTTTTGGAATGGGAGGATTAGGATCTGCAATCCTTGGCGGGATCATCGATAAAACGAGCGTAACATATGTATACCACTTGTGTTCTTACCTGCCTTTGATCGGAATGGTAACAATCTTTCTACCGAATATTAAGAAGCGTAGGGCGCAGAAATAATTATCAATTAGGAAGTTTTCAATTATCGAGAGACTCCCTATGCTGAAGCGTAAGTATTCAGCATCCCTCCTGATAATGGCGTCATTAATAATTGATCATTTCTTAGAAGGCGCCTGATAAAATTCCTTCAGATAAGCCGGTTCAAAGTAAGCCACATCTTCAAACTCCTGTTTCAGGAACTTTTGATAAGCCGCATGGACCTGTCCTTTAGCAGAAGGTTCCAGTTCCAAATCGAAGAGGATATCCCGTTCGTTCCAAAGCTCTGCCATCTTTTTTGCTCCATCACCGAAACAAACAAAGGGTTCAAACTCCGTATAGGAATTCTCATCCAGGATATCGGCACTTACCGGTTTCAGGATATCTTCCTCAAAGTTCGTGATCAGCGAGAAAACTTCCATTCTCCGGGCATCTATCATCGGGCACAGATTGGAATCCGGGTATGCCACCCTGGCTACTTCTGCCATAGACTCAAGCGTACCGATAGAGATCAGGGGAATATTCAGCGCATAACACAACCCTTTCGCTGTTGAAACTCCAATCCGAAGCCCGGTGTATGAACCGGGTCCGGCCGAAACCGAAACAGCGGATAAGCTTTCAGCGGTAATTCCCTGCAGCTCCAATACATTTTGAATAAGGATGGTTAATTGTTCTCCGTGTGAGTAACCTTCGTCTTTGAATTCACGGATTTGGACCAGTTCTCCATCCGAAGATAAGCTAACCGAGCAAACCTTTGTTGCAGTTTCAATATGTAAAATGTAACTCATTCAGGCAGAACTTCCAGTTTGAAACCAATTCCATGAATGTTGGAAATAGCGATTTTAGGATCCATAGAAAAGTACTTTCGAAGTTTCGTAATGAAAACATCCATACTTCTTCCTGCAAAGTAATCATCCTGACCCCAAACGGCTGTCAGTATATTTTCTCTGGGAACAACCGCATTTTTGAATTTGCACAGAATTTTCAATACCATTGCTTCTTTTTTAGTAAGCGTCTTTTCAAACTCAGGATGTTTTAAAGTAAAATTCTCCGTATCGAAGACATAGGTTCCGATATGAACAATTTTTTGTTCGGGTTCGTCCTGTATATTTACCCGCTTCAAAAGTGCTTTTACACGAACAGAAAGCTCATCAAAAGAAAAAGGTTTGGTCAGATAATCATCTCCTCCGGCATTGAAACCTGCAATTTTATCTTCTGTCATTGCTTTTGCCGTAAGGAACAGAATGGGAATATCCTGGTTCATTGTCCGGATTTCACGTGCAAGTGTGAAACCGTCTTTTTTCGGCATCATAACATCAAAAATACACATATGGAATTCATCTTCCGAAAAGCGCATGTGGCCGTCCATACCGTTTGTACACAACGACACCTGATACCCTTCTGATTTTAACTGGTCCGAAATTACAAACCCAAGATTGGTATCATCCTCAACCAATAATATTTTAGCCTTTGATTTCATTCTAAGATGATTATTTCCGTGAATATACTAAGAAAACGTTTCGGAAAAATGATCCCGGGAAATTAGCAGATGGAATCGTCTTAAAAAGATAAGAGCTCAGGACGGGCGTCCCAAGCTCTTATCACACTAATCAACCTAACCTACTACTACTAGGGCAAAGATAAGCCATAATCTCATTGCTTTTTCACTTTTTCGAGAGACTTACAAAAAAGGACAAATAAAGGATTTAAAGAATGCTTTAAACGAATGTATTGTCCTTCCGTTAAATAATTAACCGATCAGTCAATTAAATCTTAAATTGAACCGATTAATCAACAAATACTCCCGATAAAATAATTGTTACCCGGGTACATTGCCTTTTTAAGATTCCAAGAAAGGCGTTTTTTTTGACGTAAAAAAAACGTGCTTTTTCATGTTGAATGGATGAAATGATTGATGAACGGATTTTTTAACAATTTCACAACATCAAAACTTGTACAAGACTTATTTTGACTATCTCGTTTTAGTTTTTTGTAATATAATTGGCGAATAATCAACCCACTCAAAAATACTTTCTTACCTTTGAATGGATCTGGAACTCATTAAGAATGGATAAAATTTTAATAGTTGATGACGAAGAAGATATCCGTGAAATACTCGGATATAATCTCAAGAAGGAAGGTTTCAACGTTTTTCTTGCAGAAAACGGCCAAACAGGAATCAGGCTTTGCAAGGAAGAAAAACCCGACTTGGTCATTCTGGATGTTATGATGCCTGGAATGGATGGAATTGAAGTGTGTGAACAAATCAGGAATACTCCCGGATTAGAAAATATACTCATCTGTTTTCTAACTGCCAGGAATGAAGATTACAGCCAGATTGCGGGCCTTGACGCGGGTGCTGATGATTATATTTCAAAACCCATTAAACCCCGTGTTCTTATCAGCAGAGTACATGCATTATTAAGAAGAAAAGAAGCCGTTCAGGCAAAACCCGCAGGAACTCCTGACCTGGTGATAAACCGGGAAAAATACCTGGTTATCAAAAACGGCGAAACACTTCATCTGCCTAAAAAAGAGTTTGAACTGCTCGCGCTTTTGGCTTCCAGACCTGAAGTTGTTTTTGAAAGGGATGTGATCCTGGAACGCGTTTGGGGAACAGACATTATAGTGGGCGATCGTACTATTGATGTTCACGTAAGGAAACTAAGGGAAAAGATTGGCGACGATTACATTCAGACCGTCAAAGGAATCGGATATAAATTCAAAAATACCAGCTCATGAGCTGGTATTTTATTATGATGACTAAAAGCTAAATTGCACTTGCAGTCTCAGCAACTGACCATATTGATGATTATCTCTTAGTACGAAATCTTCAAATCTTCTTTTCGAAATTGTATACATCGCTACAAATTCAAAATATTTGTTCATTTGCCACTCTACCCCGAATTCATACTCCTGAACACGATAGCTTCTCGCATCCAGCTCGTGCTTTTTGCCTCCGTCATAATATTGTGCCTTTATAAAAGGAATCAATAATTGTTCTTTAAATTTAAACTGGTAATTCAGCAAAACATATCCCCCGTTTAATTTTTGATTTTCAATGGAATCACTAAACTTATTAAATTCAGGCCCAGTTCCTATATTATACTCTGCCTGAATTCCAAAGGGTTTCGGATACATCACAAAAGTCGCAGCAATCCGCTCATCTTTATACTCGCTTTTGGCATTTTTTTTAACGCCGGGACTGGTACTTAACAGAACAAATTTTCCGGTATAAGCTTGAATACCCATTTCAAAAATTTGACTTTTCACCCGAAAAGGATAAGAAAACCTTCCTACCACATGTGGTGTTTTATTTCGTTCACTTTGATTTGCTGTCTGACCATTGTAAACTCCAATAGCACCAACCCCATAATCACCGCTTCCTTTTAACCCGTCGCTAACCAGTGAACTAAATAGTTCTCGTCGTTTCTTAGGAGCCCAATAAAAGAACACCCCCAAATCGCGTTCATTGGAAACAGCACTGTTCAACGGATCATTTCTATCCAGTGTCAATCTATTCTGACTGGACTGCATGTTCTCAAACCCGAAAGGAACCTTACTCTGTCCGATTCTAAAACGATAAACATTATCCTTATCGATTCCGACATCAAAGTAAGCATCTCTCAATTGCCCTATATGATTTGAACTCCCTACACTGGACGCAAAGTCAGGTTGAATATAAAAATAAACCCGTTGACTAATTTGACCATAAAAAATGATTCGTAATCGTCGTATAAAAAAACCTCCATTTTCACCCCATGATTTATCGCATTGCTCACACTTTAACTCCGGATTAGTTTCCAATAACCGATTGTATCGAACCTGACCATACCCTCTGATTGCAAACCTGTCATACCAACTTTTACTTTTAATAATTCTCACTGAAGAATCACGCAATTTGAAGATTGAGTTGATACCCAAAAAAGAGCTGTCTCCAAACTCCGGATTATTGTTTGCCCTTGCTGAACTTGAAAAAATCATCCAGAAAATGATTAATGAGGTAGAAAATCTTAACATTGCCATTTTTTAAATTCGAGGGCAAAACTAATGGCTTCACATTGATTTAACTCAAGACAAATAATAGTTTAATTTTTTGATAACATTTTTAATATTCCGGTAACATTGGAATCCACTTCGTAAACTTTCCGTAGCAAAACCCCCTGTTAAATGCCCACCTATTCATTAGCAGAAAAACACTTCTTAACATTTAGTTAACATTGAAGCTGTCTTAATCGCCTCAAATACTGACACTTTGCGGAGTCTGACAGACATTGGGTAGTAAAACCTTTCAACTTTACCATTTCGTTAACATTTGCATTCCGCGAAACATCCTCCATAAAGTCGGATTACATTTGCGCCATCAATATTAAGTTTAAACAAATGGCATCAGGAATTTTAAAGTTTTTCTTACCAAAAGACAAAGTGTTTTACTCTCTATTTGAAGAGGCTTCTCAGAACCTGGAAGCAATCGCAGGTAAATTGGTATTATGTGTCAACGAATCTGATTACAACAAGAGAGCATCCATTATTAAAGAAATGGAAGATTTGGAACACCAAAACGACGATTTAACACACAAGATCTTTGTGGAATTAGGAAGAAATTTCATCACTCCATTTGATCGTGAAGATATTCACTCATTAGCTACATCACTGGATGATATCGCAGATTACATCTATGCTTCGGCAAAAAAGATCAACTTCTACAAGGTTGATCCGAACGATTCCGGTATCCTGAAAATGGCTGATGCAATTCACGATGCGGTTTTAGCTGTTAATGCTGCCGTAAAGGAACTTAGAAACCTGAAAAACACACAAAAAATTGTAGAGTGTGTAATCAAGATCAATTATGTTGAGAACCAGGCAGATGATATTTTTGATCTAAGCATTGAAAAGCTGTTTGATTCGGATATTGATGCGAAAGACCTGATCAAAAAACGTGAGATTTATCAAATCATGGAGGTTGCAACAGATAAGTGTGAAGATGCAGGAAATGTAATCGAATCCATCGTTGTAAAATACGCTTAATATTCAATGGTAAACCAATAAGATATGTTTTCATTATTAATTGCCATCATTATCCTTGCCTTACTTTTCGATTTGGTAAACGGATTCCATGATGCCGCAAACTCAATTGCCACAGTTGTTTCCACCAAAGTACTGACTCCTTTCCAGGCAGTTATATGGGCTGCGGTTTTCAACGTTGTTGCTTTCTGGGTATTCGATATGAGTGTTGGAAATACTGTAGCAAAGACAGTAGATAACAGTGCTATTGACCTTTATGTGATCCTTTCCGGATTGATCGCTGCGATGATCTGGAACTTATTGACCTGGTGGCTGGGAATTCCATCTTCCTCTTCTCACACATTGATCGGTGGATTTGCCGGTGCGGCAGTTGCTCATGCCGGATTCGGTGTCATTGCTTCTTCAGAAATCATCAAAGTAACTTTGTTTATTTTCCTTGCGCCTTTCATTGGAGGTGTCATTGCTTTTGTCATTGCTTTGATTACCGTAAGCAGAAGCTTTGCTAAAAAAATGATCTCCATTCTTGTTCTTTCTACCGCTACTTACTTTATCATGGATTACATGGTAGAATACCTGGATGTAAAACCGGTTATGATGTGGATCGTAATGGGAATGATCATCTTGTTTATTCTTACTTATACCTGGTACCAATTGGTTCACGGAAAACGCCAGACGGCTTTGAAAGAATCAAATATGTACAAGAAACTGCAGTTACTTTCTTCCGCAGCATTCTCTTTGGGACATGGTGGAGCGGATTCACAAAAAGTAATGGGGATTATTTGCGCGGCTTTGATGGTATTTGCCAACTCGCAGCGAAATGACCAGGGACAAATCATAGGAGATATTCCTAAGATGTTCCAGATTTCGGAAGTGTTCCAGATCGAGTATGAAGACGCAAATGGTAAAAAAGCGAAATTCAAACCTGAATATACACAAAACATTGATTCTCTGAAGATCGAGAAAGAAGACCACATCCTGATCTATACCAAAGGAGATGATTTTTATGATGCGAAAACACATGATGTTATTTTCAAAGGAAAAAAATTGAACAAGAAATACCTGGAGGCTGCTATCTTCAAGGATTATGTCGATAAGGACGGGAATTTGTTGAGCGGACATAAACTCAAAGACAAAGTAAACTCCGAAACGATGCCTGGCTGGATTGCTTTCTCCTGTTACCTAATGATTGGTCTTGGAACCATGATGGGTGGCTGGAAGATCGTGAAGACAATGGGAACAAAAATCACGAAAGTAACCCCATTGGAAGGTGTTTGTGCCGAAACGGCAGGAGCTTTGACTCTATTTACGGTTTCCAACTTAGGAATCCCGGTTTCTACCACACACACTATTACAGGTTCCATCATCGGGGTCGGTGCAACAAAACGTTTAAGCGCCGTTCGCTGGGGTGTTACTATTAACTTACTTTGGGCATGGATCTTAACGATCCCGGTTTCAGGTTTGTTAGCCGCCGGAATTTACTATATTACGAAGTTGTTTCATTAAACTCCGATAATTTACGATAAAACTCTCATCCTGGTGGTGGGAGTTTTTTTTGTAACCAACTTTTCATTCCCTCGTTTAGGGAGGTAAATCTACGAACACATGAAAACAACACTTCTATCCATCTCAGTGATCACTAGTGCAATCCTCTTTTCTTTTTCAAAACCCAAAAAACCCATCCTGGACCTGGAAGGAATGAAAAAAGCGATGAAATCAGGCTATGCTTATGTTCCGTCGGGATTTACACTGGTCGACAAGGACTCCGTAAGCTGCCAGGGATTTTTTATCATGAAAGAAGAGGTGAGTAATTTTTCCTACCGGGAATACTTATTCGATCTAAAGCAAAACGATCGCATCGAAGAATACAAACAGGCTCTTCCGGATACTACGAAATGGAATACATCTTCATTTGCCCTTTCTAAGTACGCTCAATATTATTTCAGTCACCCGGCGTACCGTCAATATCCTGTGGTCAATGTTTCAAAACTTCAGGCCGAAAAGTATTGCGAATGGCTGACCCGGGTTTGGCGAAAGAATACCGGAAATGAATCGATCGTTTTCCGTCTTCCGACAAGAGCCGAGTTTCTTCGTGCGGCAAACGGAAGCAGCATAGACCGTCCTTATGCATGGAACTCACCGTATTTAAGAGATGGAGCGGGAAACTTCCAGTGCAATTTCCTTCCCATTGATGCCGGGGCAATCTCCCGTGACAGCATTACCGGAAAATTCGTTGTAAAAAATGCACGAGTGGATTTTCTCGCTCCCGGATCCGATAATGGCGACTTAACCGCTCCTGTGCGTTCATTCCGTCCAAACGAATTTGGAATTTACAACCTGAACGGAAATATTTCCGAAATGGTGGCCGATGAAAATATCGCTGTAGGCGGTGACTGGAATTCTCCGGGCTTCGACATCCGAAACCAAAGCACTAAAAAATTTACAGAAGCAAATCCGACGGTTGGTTTCAGACCGGTGATGACCTTCTTAGAAGGTTCAAAAAAGTAAAAAGGTTCAATGGATTCAAATCAAACATTAGCGTCATTAAAAATTGAACTTTTGAACTTTTGAACTTTTGAACTTTTGAACATACAATTTGAACTATCTTTGCAGAAACGCAAAAAATGACACTTAAAGAAACCCTTTCAGCAGTTGAAACTTTTCACGACGCATTCAATATTCCGAATAATTATCAGCCGACAGCTCAATTATCGGAAGCAGATATTACACTTCGCTACAACCTGATGAAAGAGGAGAATGAAGAATACCTGGAAGCAGCAAAGAATGGAGACATTGTGGAAATTGCAGATGCCCTGGGCGACCAGTTATACATCTTGTGCGGGACAATCCTTAAACACGGCTTACAGGATAAAATTGCAGAAGTTTTTGCTGAAATTCAGCGCTCTAATATGAGTAAACTGGATGCTGACGGAAAACCGATTTACCGTGAAGACGGAAAAGTATTGAAATCAGAATTGTACTTCAAACCGGACATTCTTTCTGTATTAGAAAAGTAAATGAAACGATTCAACGTTCGTGTTTACGGCATTTGCATTAATGAAAGGAATGAAGTACTGCTTTCCGATGAATCCCACCAGGAAGTCAGTTTTACCAAGTTTCCCGGAGGCGGACTGGAATTCGGAGAAGGAACTTTAGACTGTCTGAAACGTGAATTCCTCGAGGAGTTCAACCTGGAAATCGCAGTTGAAGAGTTATTTTACCTGACAGATTTTTTCCAGGTTTCGGCATTTTCCGAAAATGACCAGGTTATTTCCATCTATTATTTGATCAAAGCCGACACGGACGAGCTCGATTACATAATCACAAATCATTTGGGGGCGGAAAAACTGCACTGGGTGAGACTTTCGGAATTAACAGAAGAATCTGTAACTTTTCCTATAGATCGAATAGTCGTGAGCAAACTCATATCCTAAGGAATTACCCCATTAACTTCTTATATAAAACAAAAACAGGAACCCTTTTGGAGTTCCTGTTCTATTTAGAAGTTTCTTATTTTAATCAAACACCACGTTGAATTCAACTCGTCTGTTGATTGCCTGACCTTCCGGAGTATCATTTGTTGTTTTTGGCTGAGACTCACCGAATCCTTTTGCATGAATTCGCGCAGACTCAACACCTTTTGAAATCAGGTAAGTCGCTACCACCTGAGCTCTTTCCTGAGAAAGTACCAGGTTTTGGTTATCCTCCCCTACATTATCAGTGTGTCCCAGGATATCCAATCGGTAGTCCGGATTTTGTTTCATTACGCGAACTACTTCATCCAAAACTGGAAGGGAAGATTTCAACAAAGTACTTTTTGATGTTTCGAACTGAACTCCTCTAAGTGCTTTCGCCATAACTTCCTGAACAGCTTTTTCAACTACCGGACATCCTTTGTTGGAAGCCAATCCTGCCGTTTGAGGACATTCATCGTCTTTATCCGCAACTCCGTCTTTATCACTGTCAGGACAACCATTTGCGGAATAGACACCTTTCACATCCGGACAAGCATCGTAAGAATCTGCTATCCCATCCGCATCACTGTCCTTGATCGCAACTCCCTTGGAGTCAACAAAACTTCCTGCAGGCGTATTTGCTTCCTGGTCAATACTATTCGGAACTCCATCTTTATCATCATCACGTGCCTGCTCTTTTAACGCTGCAAGCTCAGCTTTCATCTGGTCTAACTCTTTTGAATCAGGACCAGCCGCTCCATAAATTGTCGGAGTCCAATCGGCATGTGTTTTATTTTTACCTAAATAGTAAGAAACACCAACACTTAGATTCAGCATGTAGCCGTCAATTGCTCCGTTCTTGTTTACCCGCTGCATGTCAAATGTATTGTTTTGACGCGCGTGAAATATGAATGAAAGATCGCCGTTCAAAGACCATTTTTCATTCAATTTAAGCTGCGGGGTTACACCGAAAGTAAAATTGATCATGCCATCAGCTCGTTTCGATAACGATTCTGTATTTGCGACTCTTGGCGTATTGTCTGACCACAGGCTTGAGAAACCGAATCCACCGTGAACCAAAAGCCCGATGCGCGGCATTACTTGCGGAAAGTGAAGCATATCCCCTGCGTTAACAACCCCTTCAAGAGAAGTTCTTACATAATAACTGTTGTAAGGCCGATCGATGAAGTCCAGGAAATCATAATTCACACCTAATCTGATCCCTGCACGATTTGTAAACATGTATCTGGCGTGGACACCATAGTGATGAATTTGATAAAGGCGGGTAGGTGCTACAGATGGCGCCATACCATCGTGTGCACCGATGGATGCACCCAATGACCATTTGTTCATGCTCTTCACATCGGTTTGAGCATTTAGTGTAAATGGTAAACAAGCTAAAAGTAGATGATAAATCTTCATGGTACAGGATATTTCTTTTTTAGTTTTGCTGCAAATATACTTAAAGAATACTCTAAGTTTATCGTTAAACAATTGAATTTTAAAAAGGTTTACGCTGTAGACATGCCAAATATCTAAAAAATAGTTGATTGTTCAAAATTAATAGCACAAAATAGCAGATTATTAGTTCTACATTATTTTTCAGTGTATAAATCGTAAATTGTCTTCCACATTTTTGACAAACTTCAACATCAACGTTAACTTACTGATTACAAGTTCAATTCAACAAAACAAAAAAACATACAGGGCGTTTTTTTAACAAAACCCTTAAAAAATAAATATATTTGTAGCAGTCAACTAGCTGTTTGATCGTAAAATTGGTCTGAAGATCTTTCCTGTTTTAAATCCGTTCTTTAATACAAATAGCAAGCTGAACAACTGGTTTATATGTGGAATGAGCGATAGAGATATGAAGTTTCAACTTCTGTGCGGATTATGATTTAGATTTGATGAAACCGGATGAGAAATTATTTAGCTGAAGTAAAATGAGAAGAAAATGATGTCCCAAAGAATTCAAACTAAGAACGTATTAATTACCGGTGGAGCAGGTTTCATTGGCTCTAACCTCTGTGAATATTTCTTACAAAAAGGTTATCAGGTGAGTTGTTTGGATAATTTTTCGACTGGATATAGACATAACATTGAACCTTTTTTAATAAATCCTAATTTCAAGCTGATTGAGGGAGATATTCGTGATTTTGAAACCTGTAAAAAAGCCTGTGACGGACAAGATTATGTATTGCACCAAGCGGCTTTGGGCTCTGTGCCACGTTCCATAAATGATCCTATAACCACCAACGAGGTGAATATCTCAGGTTTTCTGAATATGCTTGTTGCAGCCCGGGATGCTAAAGTAAAGCGATTCATTTATGCTGCCAGCTCTTCCACCTACGGTGATTCTGAAAACCTTCCCAAAGTAGAAGAAATTATAGGGAGCCCCTTGTCTCCTTATGCGATTACCAAATACGTAAATGAATTGTACGCCGATATCTTTGCCAAAACTTACGGTATGGAATGTATTGGACTGCGTTACTTCAATGTATTTGGAAAAAGGCAGGATCCAAACGGAGCATACGCTGCCGTAATCCCTTTATTTGTAAAACAACTTCTGAATCATGAAACTCCGATATTAAATGGTGATGGAAGTTCTTCCAGAGATTATATTCACGTAGACAATGTGGTGTATATGAACGAACTGGCAATGTTTACCAGCAAACAGGAGGCACTTAACCAGGTATACAATACCGCAGTGGGAGAATATACCACTTTGCTGTCCTTGTTCAACCAATTAAAAGATGGACTGTTAAAATACGACCCGGAAATTGCCAATATCACCCCTCGTTTTGGTCCGGAGCGTCTGGGCGATATCCCCCACTCTTTAGCCAGTATTGAAAAAGCAAAACGATTATTGGGTTACACCCCAAAACGTGATGTAAAAACCGGTTTAAACGAAACTATCAAATGGTATTGGGAGAGTTTGAATTTAGAAGGGTAAACAGGCCCCTAAGACACATTTTTTTCCATTACCTTTGTCTTTGCAGTATAAAAACAGTTTCATGAGTTCGTTTAGTTTGACCACTATCACACCTGCACAACAAGTTCCCCATGATAAAGCTAATTGGTATGTTATTAAAACAAAACAAAACGCTGAAAAACGGGTACAGGAACGACTGGAGACCAGCGGATTTACTGTTTTTTTACCGCTGTATCAAACGATTCGCCAATGGAGTGACCGCAAAAAGAAAATAAAAACCCCACTTATTCCAAGTCATCTCTTTGTGTATTGCTCTGCAACTGAATTACGAACCATATATACTACCCAAGGAATTGTATCTGTATTGAGTGAATTTGGCAAACCGGCAGTGGTACGCGAACATGAAATAAACAACTTGCGTATCGTTTGTTCCTTAAATCTGGAGCCAAACTGTGTTTCGCTTGAAAAATTACAGAAAGGTGCCGAAATGGAAGTAACGGAGGGTCCTTTTACAGGTTTGATTGGCGTTGTAACCAAAAACAGCAAGGGTATGCATGTACACATTATCTTTAAAAATTTAGGCATCGCTATCGTTTTAAAACACACACGATTACTTCCTCTTTCAAAGAAATAAAACGCTAATCCTCAGTAAAAGCCACAAAAACAATAAAGATTTTCTCGTATCTTCGCAAAATACCAGCTTGGCGGCACTTTTCAATGGATCGTTCATGTGCTGTAGTTCCCTAGCAGGAACAGTCTGTTGTTTTGCACGTGACAGACAATGGCGAAGCCGTGCGAAACATTTCATGTATACTCTTAACTCAACTATATATATAACGTTAACATAATTTTGAATTTCATTAATCAAACTTGCAAAACAATTCAAACAAACAAATAGCAAGGAATGCTATATTCCTATATTTCAGAATGTTTCTGACAATGAGTGTAACACTATACACTTCTCGAATTGTACTGGAACAACTTGGAGTTTCAGATTACGGAGTATATTCCTTAGTCGGCGGAATAGTTGCTTTATTTGGGTTTTTGAATTCTTCCATGTCATCAGCTACACAGCGATACCTGGCATACGATTTAGGAAAACAAGATGTAAAAAGATTACAAAAAACCTTTAGTGCTACGCTTACGATACACATTGGTATTGCCATCCTCATTTTAATTGTTTCTGAAACATTAGGACTTTGGTATATCAATTTTAAAGTTGTTTTGCCTCCAGATAGACTTTTTGCAGCAAATGTCACCTATCAATTTTCGGTACTAACTACACTCATAAGTATCATTCAAGTACCTTATGATTCACTTATTACTGCTTATGAGAAAATGAATGTTTATGCTTATATCAGCATTATTGAAGTCAGCTTGAAATTAGGATTGGTGTATCTTTTAGTTTTTTATGGAGGTGATAAATTAATTGCTTTTGCTGCTTTGACTTTTATAGTATCAATATTAATCATAATCACTTACCAAATTTATTGTAGAAAAAAAATTAGTGCATCTAAGTACAGCTTTGAATATGACAAAGTATTTTTTAGAGAATTAATTAGTTACTCAGGATGGAACCTTTTCGGTGGTCTAGCATCCGTGAGTAGAGGGCAAGGAATTAACATTGTTCTTAATATATTCTTTGGAACAGTAGTAAACGCAGCATACGGACTGACCTTACAAATTCAAAGTGCAGTTAATCAATTTGTAACCAACTTTCAAAAAGCAGTTAACCCTCAAATCATTAAAACTTTTTCAGAAGGAAATATTGAAAGAATGCATAAACTAATCATTCAAAGTTCAAAGTTTTCTTTTTTATTGATGCTACTCTTAGTCGCTCCAATCCTATTTAATACCGATTTCATTCTAAGTCTCTGGCTAAAAGACCCACCCAAAAACACCATGGTTTTCGTTCAATTAAGTTTAATTGGAGTTTTAATAGATTGTATATCTGGCCCATTAATAGTTGCTGTACAAGCACGCGGAAAAATAAGGAACTATCAAATAATAATTGGAAGCTTAATTATTTTGACATTACCAATCGCAGCTCTTT
>NZ_CABHOL010000052.1 GCF_902168135.1 uncultured Fluviicola sp. | reverse complement strand
GACCACCGAGATCTACACAGAGTAGATCGTCGGCAGCGTCAGATGTGTATAAGAGACAGGTATTATTTACTTGGCAACACTTACTGTTAATGCTCAAAATAGATACTCAAACGAAAAGTTGGATAATAACTTGTCTTACTCTGTCAATTACGATGGGCTGATTGATTCAATCAGTATGGATGGAGAAAAAGGGAAATGGAAAAAACACTTAAATTACGGATTTTCCATCAATCAATCTTTGACCTGGTATGGACTTCCAACTGCGGTTTTATTTACGTTCAATTACAAAAAACACCAATTCGATTTGGGACCTCAATTTCGCTTAGGCAAGTCAATCAATGATAGACAAAAGAATATTGGTGTTGAATTCAATTATCGATACTACATAACCGGAGATACTTCTTGGTTTAGCTCTTATGTGCTGTTTAATGCGGATTATTTCTTCGAATATTCAAAGCCTTATAAATATGGCATTTATTACTCTAGTGATCCAACATTGAACGGACAAGTTTCTACTAGTTCAACCACATTCAAGAGCCTGGCATTAAACGTGGGATATGGGATTAAATTCAATTTGGTAAAGGGATTCTATCTTGGGTCTCATGCAGGAATAGGTACTTGCATTTCATTTGAAGAACATAAGACCTCATTAGTTAATGTTGATTGGAGCAACACCTGGAAAAGACGTGAAGATAATCTCGGTTTTATAGCTTCAGTTTTTATTGGGTATAAATTTTAAACTTATGAAAAAATATATATTAACAATCACCTTTTTGGTGGCATTATTATGCCATGCACAAAATCTCGTTCCAAATGGAAATTTTGAATCGGGCTCTTACGACGGAGGTTCAAACCCAATAGAATTTTATTCAGGAACATATACCGGAAACTGGTGGTCGGATTTATGGGAAGCATCAACTCATCATCGATTTGACAACAGCATGCAAGGAACATGGTATGTTGCTAAAGCAGATAAAACCTATGGTGGAAAACGTCGTGATTCTCCTGACTGGATTGATCCAAACCAATGGTATAATACCGAGCATGATGGTAACTGTACTGAAACAAAATATGTTAGATGCGCTTATCCTAACGAATCAATTATGGTTAGAATGGAAGGAGGGCACAAATTAGTGAAAGGACAAACTTACACCTTTAAGATTAAAGCAAGAGGCGGTAAGGGACCAGAATTTCCTTCTCATCAATTTCGTTTAGCTTTTACAGCAGATGATGAAGGTTTAGACTGTCTAAATAAGAAAAAATGGTACGTTACTGAGTTTTACGTTGAGAATTCTTGTGAATGGCATTATTTTGAATATACATTCACAGTTCCGGACGATGATAATAAAAACTATGAAGATATGGGGTGGCTCGTAATCAATCCGAATTATTATCGTGATGGAAGTAACGAACCCAATGACAATGGCGCAGTTTACAATTTTGATGATGTTGTTTTAACCATGGAACCTAAGTGTATTGATACGCGCTATATCCAGGACAGGGTTTACGCAAATGGTGAGCATAAAATAGAACAAGCAAACGTTGAGATCAGAGCCGGAGCGCACGTAAGTCCTTATTCCTGGCAGTCTCAATTTCCTGTAGTATTGAAACCTACTTCAATGGTAATTTATCGTGCGCCAAGCGTGTATTTAGAACCTGGTTTCTTTATTGAGGAAGAAGGTAGTTATTTCGAAACACAAGATGCAACATGCGTTGAAAACCCTTGCCCGGGAATTCCAGGTTTCACGCCACCATCCGTCGCACAATGTAATGAGTCATTAACCCTGGGCACTAATTTTCCAACTACTCCGGGGGTGTTTTATGTCTGGGAACCTGCAAACTATTTTTCAGCTCCCTGGAGCAGGACCACGGAAGTAACACCTCCGCCAAATGATGATGGCTGTGTAGATGCAAAACTAACTATCTGGACGATATGCGGTGCAGCACAAGTCCACAATTTTAAACTGCAATTCATCGATGCCGCTCCAACAATGGATATAACGAATGTAACCATGAGTCAAACGGGTATTACCGGTTACATCAATTTACAGAATGCCACAGATTATACCATACAGGGAATCAATCCGAGCAACGGGCAAATTGTTTTTGAAAACGAATATTCGTGGGACTGCAATAAAGGATCACAACACATTCCATTTTCAGTAAATCATTGTACAGGAAACTTATGCCAGAATTTAGAAATAAAAATCACGGCTTCAAATCCTTGTTTCGGAACAATTTCAGAATCGCTTCAATGGCAGGCTCCAAATGTACCTGATTATGATCTTCAAGTCAGTAATTTAGTTTCAACTAATTTTGAATTCAACTTTGATTGGAACATCCCAAACACCTATGAGTATGTAAAAATTCAGGTCTGGAATGAGGCAAAAACACAAAAAATTTGTGAGTGGAATTATAATAGTTGCTCTAGTCCTATGAACACAACAAATCCTTATCATTTCGATATTCGGAATTGTTTGGGACCGGAGTGCTTTGCGCAATGTTTAAATTATAAAGTTGTCCTTGAAACAAAACAGTTCTGTAATCCATTAATCTCAACTAAGCAAATTGCCTGGAACAAGTCAAATACCACATTTGCAATGCCGGTTAATTACCCGAATATTATTACTGCTGACAATGATGGAGTAAACGATGATCTGTGTTTTACCCCGACAGGTGCTGATTGGTACGACATTGTTATAAAAAACAGATGGGGAAATGTGATGCATGAAGAACAGGGTTGTGTAGATGAAATTCCGATTTGTTTATGGCATCCATCCATAAATACAACGGACGGAGAATACTTTTACACCATTGTTTTCGGTAATCAGTGTAACTATTCAGATGAACTCACGGCACCCGTCATGGTTTTAGCGGATCCTAATGCCGGACTTGCTCAAAATAATAATCCGCAAGAACATCAAAATTCCGGATATACCATAGTTACTGATCAAGAGGGTAATCAGACAGCAGTAGCGAGGGAAATTACAACCGAATGGAACGTTAATGCATTCCCGAATCCGGCTGAAGATGTTCTATTTGTTCAATCTTCGGAAGAAATAATCCAGATTCTTATTCGTGATATTACGGGGAAAGAAATTTTGATGAAAGAAATACATGATAGAAATGCCTCTATCGATATTTCAAATTGCGCTTCAGGGTATTATATTTTGAATGTAAATAGTCCAGTGGGGGTTAAATCTATAAATTTAGTAAAGCGTTAAGAATTAAGATACTCCATCCCGTAGAAATTGGGATGGAGTAAATAATAACACATAACTGAAGACTATCCTACAAATTGTAATAATTCTTATTCAGTGTTTTGTAAACTTCTCTAAAAATGAGATTCTACCAGTTATTAAGACAATCTAAGGCTTTTGGATTTTCAGGGAATTTGATTTGCTGAAAATCCTGTTTTTGCCATTTTTCGAATAGACTTTTTCTTTCACGGGACCGCTTTCTGACAGAACGATCACTTTTCCATCTTTCCCGATGTAATCTTCAGGAATGTTGAATGCATTTTTGTCGAGGTTGATCAGCAGGTATTCGGGGCAGATCCGCTTGTCCAGTTTTTGGTTCAGTGTTAATTGGTAAAGGGCTTCATTTTCGGATGATTTTAAAAGTCTGGCCTGATCGATCGGGATCCGTACGAACAGGTTTGTGGTAATTTGTTTCCGAATCTGTCGTGTAAGCGGAAAAGAACTTTCCACTTTTACTTTAATCTTTTTCGGATGATAAGAAATCAGTGGTTTATTCTTTTTGACATAATCATCGGTATGTGCATAGGTTTTTAGGATGAATCCGTCTTCAGGGCTCAGCTGAAAATAGTTTTGAACTGCCGCTTCTTTCTTTTGGATCTCATCGTATTTCTTGCGGATCATTGCTTCTTCGATAAAACCGGCTTCTTCCTTGTATTCAAGTGCAGGGAAAGCAGGCATTATTTTATCCGGTGTCAGTTTTCCTGCAAAATCGCGCCATTTCTTTTCAACGGGTTTCAATGACTGTGGAAGGTGATTGTTGAGCAGATTGGTCAAATCTTCTTTCAGGGCTTCTTTTTCACCGCTTAATTCGACAAATGCATCGTAATTATCAAACTGCACAAGCAGGTTGTTTTTTTTGAACTCCGGATTTTCGACCAAACGCTCCAGTTTTCCCGTGCGCTTTGCAAAGATGGTCTTTTCCGGGATCATGAAGTTTAAAAATACCGTGTCGCGTTGTTGCTTTCCTGAAAGTGTAAGCAGTTGTCCGGAGGAATTATTCAGATTCTTGTCACTTTCATCGGAGCATGAAAGCACGAATAGGATCGGTAAAAAGACAAGGAATTGAAATACTTTCATACTGCTCTTTTCATAAATGTACAACCAAAAACCAAAAGCGTTGAAAGATTGTGAAAACTTGGACAAATAATGTTAATAACTTAGTTAACATTTAAATAACATGGCTTAAAAATAACAAGACGTTCCCACCTAAATTTGTAAGTAACGAATAATGCAGGCCTATGCTAGGGACACTATTAAAAAAAAGGTTGTCGGACACACAGTTAGCGAATGTTTTCCTGAACGGGATCTTCGAGATAGTCGACAATGGTTTCGTTGAGGTTGTGGATCTAATCAATGAAGACTTGGCTTTTGTCAACTCGCCTTCAATTCCTGTAGAGCGTAACGGGCAATTCACCATGATTGTAGTTGTGGCAAATATATCTGCTTTGGAAACGACTTTCGAAACGGTTCAGGCAAATAGAATTGAAAAGATCATTTTTGAGCAAATGGGTTCTTTGATGGGGGTAAGTGCCGCAGATGCGGAAGCTAAGGTGAGAGAATACCAGAAATTTATGCAGCGTATCAACCATCCATCCAAGAATATGGTTTATGCGATGTCTAAAGCTGTATTCCAGAAATACGAACTGAATGACTTCCAGGATGAATACTTCAGACGCCTGCAGTCACCTAATCCGCTGTTCCTGAAACGTATGGATCAGGTGATGGTCAATTTCCTCTGGGATTGGGATTCCTTCTTTAAGAAATACAAGATTGATGAATAATAGAAATCCTGACCGAAGCGTCAGGATTTTTTGTTTTGGGTGGCTGAGCGTTTATAAAACCTTGACCGAAACGTCAATGGGAGTCGAAGCCCTGGATTATCAATGTTGCTAAAATGATATAGCTTTACAAAAAATAAATAGTTGTTCATTTTTGCTTATTTAAAAGGATTTTTCTGATTTTTTGTTTTTTCAGGGATTCGCTTTTGATGTGTGAATTTCAATTTATCCTTTTAAAATAAGGATAAATATATGCTTAACAATTACCTATATGTCTTTTTGAAAGCTCTTTTCTTTTTCGTCTCTTAGCCTCACTATCCCGGTTATTAACGAAAATTCGAAAGAGAAATGAAACATCTGCTACTTTTTGGAACGATAGTACTCTTTATGGGTCCCGTTTTTGGACAAGGATTTCCCGGTTATGAAGGCGGGCTAAAAATTAAATTGAATGATGATGGGTCCCGATACATCCGATTCATCACCTGGCATCAAATCTGGTTGAAGTACAATCAAAATAACACGGGAAGTACTCTTGCGGGAAAACCGATTAATGAATCATACGATATTTCTCTTAGAAGATCGCGTTTCCTGACTTTTTCCCAGATCAATGACCGCTTTTTGATATTGACTCATTTCGGGATCAATAACCAAAGTACTTTTAGCGGAGGTGTTGCTGCTACAAATGGAAAAAAGCCGCAGTTATTCCTGCATGAAGCTTATGTAGATTATACTGTTTTCAAACGGTTTTTAAATATCGGGGCAGGGTTGCATTACTGGAACGGCGTTTCCCGTATGACGAATGCCAGTACCCTGAATTTCATGGCGCAGGACGCACCTATTTTCAATTGGTACAACATTGATAAAAGTGATCAGTTTGCCCGGTATCTCGGAATCTTTGCAAAAGGGAAAATCGGAAAGCTGGATTACCGCTTAGCTGCGAATGATCCTTTCCAGGCAAATGAGGCAAAAGCAATTACAACCAATGTCTCCGATTACAATCCATACAACCGTTCATGGAGCACCGCCGGGTATATTCATTATGAGTTTTTGGATGAAGAAAGTAATCTGTTGCCTTTCATGGTCGGAACTTATCTGGGAACGAAAAAAGTATTCAATATCGGGGTGGGATTCGATCATTGGAAAGACGGAATGTGGCATCGGAATTCAGACGGAGACACCATTACTCAGGATCAATTGCAGTTAGGAGCAGATGTATTTCTCGATATGCCTTTGAGTAAAAGAAAAGATGCGATCACTTTCTACGGAAGCTATTATAATTACAATTTCGGAAAAGATTATGTGCGAAGTATTGGTATTTTGAATACTGCAGATGGCGGAGGGGTTTACCGCGGGAACGCTTTGCCAACTCTTGGAACGGGACAGATCTTTTACGGACAGTTGGGGTATTTATTGCCGGATTTCAAACTAACTACCCGTTTCCAGGTTTACGGAGCATTTTCACATGCACGCTTTGTGGGATTGCGCAATGCAGCGGCTGAATTGGTCCCGGTGAATACCATTGATGCCGGCTTGAATGTGTTCCTTGCGGGGCATCATTCAAAGATTACATTGAATTACCGGGCAAGACCTGATTTTTCAAATATTGAAAGTATTAATTATAAGAATGAGTTGACCCTTCAGTTTATGGTTTACCTGTAAATTGATGTATCTTTCAGATTCAATGAGAAACATGGATAAACGGAAAATTCAAACGAGCTATTTTTTGCTTGGGTTACTTGGGTTCGTTTTGTTTAACTATCCGATCATTCATCTGATGGAAGGGAAAGTTTGGTTGGGAATTCCGGCTTTGCTGATTTATTTCTCTGGGGTAGTGTTATGCATCAGTGCGGTCGGTTTTCTCATAGCCAAACGAAACAAAGAATGAAACAAGTTCAAAGGAGAAACAGTTCAAAAGTTCAAATAGGATTCAGCTTGAACATCTTTGAACGTTTTTAACTATTGAACTTTTTCATGTAAATGAAAATAAATGAGTGGCTTACTGATTTTAGTTATAGTGGTGTATCTGGCGGTGCTCTTTTTAGTAGCATACAAGATCGATGCGTCCACGAGGCTAAGGCTGCGTGTTGCTAACTCACCAACTATTTATGCGCTTTCATTGGCTGTTTATTGTACGGCATGGACTTTTTTCGGAAGTGTGGGAGGTGCTTCTGCTTACAATATCCAGTTCCTGACTATTTACATCGGTCCGATCGTTCTAATGCCTTTTCTGTGGTTCATTTACCGCAAGTTTATCCGTATTTCCAAAGCACAGGGAATTTCTTCTCTTTCGGATTTTATTGCTAACCGCTACGATAAAAGCATTGGACTGAACCGTTTGGTTGCCTTGCTTTTAATGTTGGGAATTATTCCTTATATCGCACTGCAGATCACCGGAATCGATAAAGCAATTGAAACAATAGTGACCAATAACGGCACCGAACAGAATGCCTGGCTGCGATACGTCGATACCAGTCTGCTGGTAACACTGGGCTTGGGGTATTTTATTATTATTTTCACCACTAAGCGCTTCCAGGAAAAAGAACAGAATATGGGACTTGTCGGAGCAATTGCGCTGGAATCCATTGTGAAACTGCTTGTTTTCCTGTTTTTTGGGATTTATATTGTTTTTTATGCTTCCGATAAGCCGGATTTGTTTTCTGATTTTGATGCAAGTAAACTGAAGTTGAACCCAAATAACGATTATGGACAGTGGTTTGGAATGATCTTCTTGTCTGCGCTGGCATTTTTGTTCCTGCCCCGCCAGTTTGAAATGGGAGTGGTGGCGGCTGCCAACGAGCGCAAGGTAAAACGCGCCATCTGGATGTTCCCGGTTTACCTGCTGCTGATCAATGTATTTGTAATCCCCATTGCAATTATCGGGAATAATATGTTTGCAGGACATAAAATGAACCCGGATATGTACATGCTTTCCATTCCCATGCATTTGAATAGTGGGTGGATGGCGTTATTGGTCTTGTTGGGAGGATTTTCAGCGGCGAGCGGAATGATTATCGTAGCAACACATGCATTGAGTAAAATGGTTTCGAATGCGATCCTGATGCCGAGTTTTATTAATAATCGATTTGTATTGAACCGGTTTAAGGACCGCAATCACCGCATTCCGGTTTTCTTCAGGCGGCTGAGTATTTTTACCGTTCTTTTGTTGGCTTATCTCTATCATAAATTGGTAGTGGCTGATTTTACGCTGATTTCTATCGGGTTGGTTTCTTTTGTTGCGGTGGCGCAATTTGCTCCGGCTATTCTCGGCGGAATTTTTTGGAAGCTGGGGAATAAATACGGAGCAATCATCGGTATTTCACTAGGGTTCTTTGTGTGGCTGGTTTTCCTGATAGGCCCCACCATTTTGAATGTGAATGTACACGGAATGTTTCGAGATGATCTGAATGCTGTCCGGCCGGAAGGGGATCTGATTACCACCGTGTTGTTTTGGAGTTTGCTGTTAAATTTCCTCGGTTACACTGTTGGTTCCATATTGACGAGGCAAACTGCCCTGGAGCAGAATCAGGCTACTTTGTATGTAGATATCATGAATTACTCGGCAGATGTGGATTCCGGTGTGGTGTGGAAAGGAAAAGCCTTCTTTCCGGATATTAAATCGCTGTTATCCCGGTTTTTGGGAGAAAGAAGAGTAACCGCAGAACTGAATCATTTTGCACAGAAACAAGGGATTGACCTGGCGGCACAGGACGAGCTGGATTCGCGTTTGATCGGGTACTCGGAGAAAATGCTGAGCCCGATAGTAGGTGCTTCTTCTGCAAAAATTTTGATCTCATCTGTGGTGAAAGAAGAGAAATTGTCGATGGAAGATGTCGTGAATATTTTGGAAGAATCCCAAAAGATCATCGCTGTGAATAAAGAGCTGCAGCAACGGACAGATGAATTGAAACGGGTGTCTGAAGCATTGAAACTGGCAAATGCCCGTATGAAGGAGAATGATTTGCTGAAGGATGAGTTTTTGTACACAGTTACCCACGAAATGCGGACTCCATTAACTTCAATTAAAGCGTTGAGTGAACTGCTGTCCGATGAGGAAGATGCCATGCCCGATGAAGTAAAAAGGGAGTTTTTAAATACGATTCTGAAGGAATCGAACCGCATGACGCGATTGATCTCGCAGGTACTGGACCTGGAAAATTTTGAATCCGGGAAGCATCAGCTGATTATTGATAAGGTAAATGTTTCAGAACTGATCCAGCATTGCCTGCAGTCCCTGGACGGCGTGTTTAAACAAAACAATATCCAGGTTTGTGTCTCTGTTGAAGACGAGCTTCCGGAGTTGTATGCTGATTCGGACAGGATTACACAGGTTGTTTTGAATTTACTGGCGAATGCGGCAAAATATTGTGATAAAGAAAGAGGGAAAGTGTGGGTTGATGTTACGCGGAATGGTTCGGTGCTTCAGGTGAAAATTGCCGACAACGGCCCCGGGGTAATTCCGGAACTGCGCGAGATTATTTTTGAAAAATTCTTCCAGGCAAAAAATCAAACCATGAGAAAGCCAAAAGGAAGTGGTCTGGGATTGGCAATTTCAAAAAAAATTATTCAACTTCACGAAGGAAAAATAGGTGTAGATACGAATAAACCGGAAGGTGCCGTATTTACATTTAGCATTCCGTTTACCCAGAACAGAGATTAAAAATTATGACAGGAAAGAAGATTTTGATAGTAGACGATGAACCGAATATTGTATTGTCGTTAGACTATTTAGTGAGGAGGAAAGGATTTGTTCCGTTAATAGCTCGAAATGGTACAGAGGCATTGAGTGCGGCTAATGAACACATTCCGGATTTGATAATCCTGGATATTATGATGCCGGATATTGACGGATATGATGTCTGTCAGACAATCAAAACGAATCCGATATTCAGTCACACGAAAATTATTTTCCTTTCTGCAAAATCGAGGCCGGAAGATATTTCAAAAGGTCTTAAAATGGGGGCTGACAAATACGTCACAAAACCTTTTAGCACAAAGCAATTGATGGTAGAGATCGTTGATTTGTTGAAATAAAAATCTGTATAAACTGGAACTATGAATAACATACAAATTAAAACCCTGGAAGAGTATCATGAAAAATATGCTCAAAGCGTCTCAAATCCGGAAGCATTTTGGGAAGAGATAGCCAATGAGTTCCAATGGATGCAAAAATGGGATAAAGTGCTGGAATGGAACTTTACGGAACCCGATATTAAATGGTTTAAAGGGGCGAAACTTAACATTACGGAAAACATGCTGGACCGGCACCTGGAAAAACGCGGTAATAAGCTGGCGTTGATTTGGGAGCCGAATGATCCGAAACAGCGGTTTATACGCTATACCTATCGGGAATTGTACGAGCAGGTTTGCATTTTTGCCAATGCCCTGAAAGCCCAGGGAGTTCAAAAGGGCGACCGCGTTTGTATTTACATGCCGATGGTTGCTGAATTGGCAATAGCAGTTATGGCGTGCGCTCGGATAGGAGCGATCCATTCGGTGGTTTTTGCCGGATTCTCAGCAACTGCTTTGGCTGACAGGATCAATGATGCACAGGCAAAATTGGTCATTACTTCAGACGGATTGAACCGTGGTCCGAAACAAATTCCGGTAAAACGGGTGGTGGATGAAGCGCTGGAATATGCCAAGTGTGTTGAAAAAGTAATTGTTTTTGATTGCCTGGGCTGGTTGCCGCACATGGAAGCCGGAAGGGATATTTGGTGGTCGGACGCAGTTGCCGGACAAGAAAAAAAATGTGCTCCTGAACCGATGGATGCAGAGGATCCGTTATTTATCCTTTATACATCCGGTTCTACCGGTAAGCCGAAGGGGGTAGTGCATACCTGTGGCGGTTACATGGTTTATACGGCGTATTCGTTCCAAAATGTATATCAGTACGAAGAAAGTGATGTGTTTTGGTGTACGGCAGACATTGGCTGGATCACCGGACATTCCTATATTGTTTACGGACCTTTGTTGAGCGGTGCAACGACTGTGATGTTTGAAGGAGTTCCGACTTATCCCGATCCGGGGCGTTTTTGGCAGGTGATTGATAAGTATGGAGTAAATCAGTTCTTAACAGCTCCGACAGCCATTCGTGCGCTGATGGCTTCCGGGGAGGATCACGTGCTTTCATATAGCCTGGATTCTCTGAAAGTAATCGGTACAGTAGGAGAGCCAATTAATGAGGAGGCCTGGAAATGGTATCATTTGCATGTCGGGAAAGGGCGCTGTCCGGTGGTTGACAACTGGTGGCAGACAGAAACGGGCGGAATCATGATTTCAGGAATTGGAAATATTTCACCCCAGAAACCAACATTTGCCGGGTATCCTTTACCGGGAATCCAGCCGGTTTTATTGAACCAGGAGGGAAAAGAGATTGAAGGGGCGAATGAAGAAGGATATTTGTGCGTTAAATTCCCATGGCCATCTATATTGCGAACTACTTACGGTGACCACGAACGCTGCCGCATCAATTACTTTTCCCATTACAACGGGTATTATTTTACCGGCGACGGAGCAAAACGGGATGAAAACGGGATGTATCGTATTATCGGGCGAATTGATGATGTGATTAATGTTTCGGGACACCGCTTTGGTACGGCTGAGATCGAAAATGCAATCAATACGAATGAATTGGTTATCGAGTCTGCTGTGGTGGGTTATCCGCATCCGGTAAAAGGCCAGTCGATCTATGCGTTTGTGGTTTGTGAGCATGAAGTTGCGGTTGAGGACCAGGATCAGGCAAGGGGAGCGATTGTTGAATCTGTTACGGCAGAGATCGGTAAAATTGCCATTCCGGAGAAGATCCAATTCGTTACGGGTTTACCCAAAACACGTTCCGGAAAGATCATGCGTCGTATCCTGCGAAAAATTGCAGAAGGAGACGTGACGAGTTTGGGAGATACTTCTACACTTTTGGATCCGCTGGTGGTGGATGAGATTGTGGAGAACGCCTTGTAAAAAGATCATAAAAACAAAAAGTCCCGATCGGTTTCCGATCGGGACTTTTTTTGCAGGTATGTGTGGCTGTTTTGCAAATTATTAAAAAGGATTAGGGGCGGAAAATATTCCGCCCCTAATCCTTGGTCAAACATGCAGATTAACTATTCGTCGTCATATTCGCCTTTCAAAGCGTAAACCCCGAAAATGGCTAATCCCAAAACGATCAGCGGAGTTAGTATAAAGAGAATGATGATCCCGAATACCAGGTCGTCCTGGCTTCCCGTGGAGAACTTAGGGATTCCAAATTTGACAACACAGAAGTAAGCGGAGAGAGCAGCTAATAAAAGCCAGACAACTCCTAAAATTCGTTTGAAAATATTCATAATGCGTATTTTTTAATTAGTTAATACTCACTTGTTCAGGTTTCTTATCCTTCACGTAAATCAATCCGATCAGGAAGCTGACTCCGGCAATAATGATCGGATACCACAGGCCGTCGAGGTAGAATTCGGTATTGCCCGTCTCCTTTGATTGTGTTACCAGGTAAGTTGAAATAGCAGGCAGAAGTCCTCCGAAGATCCCGTTCCCGATATGGTATGGAAGTGACATGGAGGTGTAGCGGATTTGTACCGGGAACATTTCGACTAAGAATGCTGCGATCGGGCCGTAAACCATCGTTACGAAGATGACTTGTATGAAAACCAGGAATGTCAGGAACCATTTGTCGGAATTTGGAATAGTGATCGAAACCTTGTTGTCGATCCGCGGTTTTCCGGCTGCGACAATGACTTTTCCGGATTCGTCCAGGTGAACGGTTTTCTTTTGGTTCCAGACGGTTCCGTCCGAATAATTGGTCGTAGTAACATAGATTGAATCTGTTCCGTTGGCAACAATACTTGCAGAGGTATCGGTTTTTGAGGAGACGATCAGTTCCTTCTTGTTTTCAACATTGGTTCGCTCATACATCAATCGATAGATCGGCCGGTAACAAATAATTGCCAAAAGCATTCCGGCCAGCATGATCTTCTTGCGTCCTACTTTATCCGACATCCATCCGAAGACAACGAAGAAGGGAGTTCCGATCAATAGTGCGACGCCCATCAGGGTGTCCACCTGCTGTGCATCGATATTCATAACGGTCTTCAGGAAACTCATGGCGTAAAATTGTCCGGTATACCAAACAACACCCTGCCCCATAGCAACACCGAAGAGCGCAAGCAGTACAAATTTGAAATTCAGTTTGTTCCCGAAACTTTCTTTTAATGGGTTTTTAGAGATTTTTCCTTCGCTTTTTGCTTTTGCAAATTCAGGTGATTCGTGCATTTTCTTCCGGATGAGATAAGAAACCAATACCATCAGGATCGAAACCCAGAATGGAACGCGCCATCCCCAAGTGTCGAATTGTTCTTCACTCAAAGCGCCGCGAGTCACCAAAATGACCATCAATGAAACGAAAAGCCCGAAAGTAGCAGTTGTCTGGATCCAGGAGGTCCAGTATCCGCGCTGATTACCTGGTGAATGTTCGGCTACATAAGTTGCAGCTCCGCCGTATTCTCCTCCGAGAGCAAGTCCCTGGAGCAGGCGCAGTACCAGTATCAAAATAGGTGCAAAGACTCCGATGCTTTCGTAAGACGGCACACAGCCAATCAGGAAAGTAGCTCCTCCCATTAAAAGCAGGGTAACCATAAAGGTGTATTTCCGTCCGATCAAATCACCTAAGCGTCCGAAAAATAAGGCGCCGAATGGTCTCACGACGAAACCGGCTGCAAATGTTGCCAAGGTAGAGAGGAATGCTGCAACAGGATTGTCGGCAGGGAAAAATTTGGTGGAAATAACCACGGCCAAACTTCCGAAGATGTAGAAGTCGTACCACTCAATGAGTGTTCCGACGGAGGAGGCTGAAATGACTTTCCAGATTCCTTTGGTAGATGTATTGTTACTCATGTTTGTTCGAATTACGTTTAATAAGTTCGTAGCAAAACAGCCGCAGAGTTCCGGAAGCTCCCGGTTGTTTTCGTTTTACCAATATTCCGTAATTCAGGTTAAACTATAAAAAGGGTTATATATTTTTGTAAATAGTATAGTTAGTCCCGGAACCGCTCCCATTTGATAAGCATGAACTTGTCTCCGAGTTCTGTAATAATCATGCCTGCTCCTGTGAGGAAGTCCTTGTTTTTTAACTGTTCAACGAGTTCCTGGTGTGTAATGATCCGATAAGTGGGATGGTACATTCCGTCGTTTAAACGCTTGATTTTGTAGTGTCTTACCCAGTTGGAAACTGTAACGTGAGAGACTCCGATGATGCGTTCGATTTCCCGGTAGCTCAATCCTTCCAGGTATAGCTGAAGTGCTTTGGTAATGTAGTAATCATCGATTTTCTTACCGATCTTATCAACTGTGAAGTTGTAGGAGCATTGCTTGCAGGTGTAGCGCTGGCGATTGTTTACAATTCCGCTCTTGATGATTTTGGGGCTTCTGCATTTAGGACAGCTTTCAATTTTCATCGGATACTATTTTATTTTTGCATAAATATAGTATTTTAGCGATAAGATATCAAGATTGATAACTCTAACAAGTATAAAAAGATGTGAGGTGATAATTACCTTATCAGCAATATGTGGAATTCCATTAGAATGTAATGAAAATCAAAGCCGCCGCCAATAGACTTATCACTGCACACAAGGGCGAATAATACCTGGTATCTTTTTTTGCGAATGTGGTATGCTTGATTTTTTTGAAAAATCCTACGTAATTAAAATCACCGATAGCGCGTACACCGAAAATTCCAGCAATGATCCAAAGGCCGGATTTTTGGAGCCAGTTTGGAATCGGGAAATGGATTGTACCAGTAATCACTAGCGGTAAAAGGCCAAAGGCAAGCAGCCCTACAGCAACGATCAGTGTGGCGATTATACCGGGGCTTAAGGCTTTTTGAGAAGTATTGTCGGCTTTTGTCGGGATAACTGCTGTTGAGCCCCATTTTCCACCGAATGCCCAATAGAAATGGAGGGAAGAAAGGAATAGAAAAATCCCGAAAAGGATTCCTGAAATTGTTAGTGTCATGACCCGAAAATAGTCAAATTACTGCTGGCCTTCATTAAAAAGCTGCATGAATTCCTGCATGCGTCGTTGTGCTACCGGGATTTCCGTACCATTAACCATTTTGATCGTTCCGGTCCTTCCCTTCGTTAAAAGCTGCATGTGATTCAGGTTGACAATGTAACCGTGATGTGAACGTTTAAATTGTTCTTTCGGAAGCAGTTTTTCGTAATGACCTAAGTTTTTAGAGGATACTATCTTATCGTCTTTTGTAATGATGTTGGTATAAGCTCCATCCGATTCGAAGTAAATGATATCATCGTACTTGAGAGCAGTATAACTTCCTTTGTAAGGAACAAGTATCGTATTGGACGTGTTTGACTGATTGATCCGGGATAAAATAAGTGACATTCCCCGTTTGAAGTCTTCCGTGCGAATTGGTTTTAACAAGTAATAAGATGCAGCAGCATTCAACGCATCAATGGCAAATTTATCATAAGCTGTTACGAATACAGCTTCAAAGGATCTGCCTTCACAGGCTGCCAGAACATCCAGGCCAGTTCCGCCGTTTATTTGTCCGTCCAGAAACACCAGGTCTATGTTATCTGCTGATTTCAGGTAACTAATTGCATCGTCTTTATTGTCAAAAACCTTCAGTACCTCGCATTGCGGGTAATGAAACTTGAGTTTTTGTAAGAGAACTTGCTGACAGATCGGTTCATCTTCAACGATTACACAATTAATCATTTTAATTTGTATGTTAAACGGTTGTGTTTTGTCTCTTTCTTTACAGGTGTATGTAAATGAATAGCGTCTCTAAAATACAATTGTAAACGCACTTTTCAAATAAGTTTACTCACTTATTTTTATTTCTGCTCACTTATCAAAAAAAATCCCCGAGAGCTGTGAAGCCTTCTAGCTTTGTACTGTATTCGTATCCGAAGAGCATTTTAAAATAGTTCTTCCACGAAACAAAATGTTTAGAATGATTCATTGAAGATATAGTAAGAGTGGTTAGGTAAGGTTGAATAGTGAAAGAGAGGTTGTCCCTTACTACAGGCAGCTTCTCAACGATCAACTGTAGGGGCGGTATTACAAAAAAGATAGTCGCTTTCGGTTAGGTTAAGTTGAATAGTGTAAAGAATAAGGGGTGTTTGCCTCGGCAGATGCTCCTTCATTCTTCTGGAAAACAGACTGGTTGGATGAACATAAAATGAAAATGAAGTAATAGTAGGTGGTTAGGTTTAATAGTGAAAAGAGGGATCAAACCTTTTGATTCCTCTTAGCTTAAAAATAACATTGGCTGCTGAATAAGGTTTTGAGTTAGGTTAGGTAAGTTGAATAGTTAATTTGGAGAATAGGGGTTGTCGATTTAAATAGATGGCTCCTGGATTCTTCTAAAAAACAAACCTGCAGAACCCGGAACGATAAAATACGAATTACTTGGTTAGGTTAGTAAATTGGTTAATGTAAAAAAGGAGCATCCATGAAGGGATAGTTCTTTTGAAAAAGCGATCGGATCCGCTTGGATTTAGGTTGGGTTAGGTAAATTGAGTAAAAAAAAGGAGTGCGCCATGGTGCACTCCTTTTGATTTATATCGTTGTGATTTTAGCCACGCCTTCTTTCCAGTAAGATCATCATCATTAAAGAAAGAACAATGCATTCATCTTCGCTGGTGTTGTGTGTCGGGCCGATTTTTTCAAGCGTGAATTTTCGACCGAACATGGAAGGGTTTTTCTTCAAGCGCATCACTTTTGATCCGTCGGGTCTTCCAACAATGTATTTCGGATTGAATACATAGCCTGTAAACATTCCTAAAACCGGAATTTCACTGAACAAGCCGTCAAAAACTTTTGTCCATGCGTTTTCTTCCATGATGTGAAAAGCCAGGTGTTCGTGCTGATCGTAGACATCGTACCGGGCTTTCCAGATGGATGCCCAGCCTTTGCGGGCTACACGTCCTTTTTCAATCCCGTTCTTATCTGTGAAAACATAGGTTGCCGAGAAGTCGATCCACTTATTTGCTTTGATGGTGAATTCCAGTGCTGTTTTATTCGTGTCGGTGAATACCTGGATTTCCTCAATAAACTTGAACATTTTCTGGCGTACATAAGCCAATGTTGCAGAGTTTGCGTCTTCTATGACGAAATCGTTGGCCAATGTCCCGATTTTGAAAGTGAACTTTAAGGGATAATTCAGGTTTCCCAGATCGACATTCTTTTGAGAAAAAAAATTCATGTTATCTAGTACATCACTCATAATCTACTTTGATTTGGATTTATAAATTCTTTCATAGGTTTCGATCCATTCTTCTGGTTTTACTTTTGAAACCAGCTGACCAATCAACTCGAAAGGGATTTGGTCCGGCTTTTTAAAACGAACACAGCTTTTTCCCATGTCTAATTTAGTCTTGCTCGCTTTGGCGTATTCTGTTTGAAACCAGTTCAATAATTCCGGATCTGCATACATTCCCATGTGGTAGAAAGCGATGAAGTTTTTTTGAGATGCAAAACTCATAAAGGGCAAAGGCAGTTTGGGATCGCAATGATATCCCGCTGGATACAAAGAATGCGGAACTGCATAGCCGATCATTCCATACCCGATCCCTTCTTTAAATCCATCAGGGAGATTGTCCAAAATTGTTTTTCTAAGTTTAATCATTGCTTCCTGCCGATCTTCCGGGCAGTTTGCAATCACCTGTTCGGGTGTAGTTCCTTCTGTTCTCATGATACCTCTAAGATACCAAAAAAGATTCAAATCGTTTTTTGATATTCCATTCGAGATACAATCGCATGTTGTTAAAACAGCAAGACCGATCCTTTTTCAGGAATCGGCCTTGGTTATTTGAGGGAATGAAATTTATTCAATGATAATTTTATGCGTAGAAATGATTTTGCCTTCGCGTGAAACTGTCAGGAAATAGAATCCGTTTTGGAATTCGCGAATATTGATCGAATTGTACGTTAATCCTTTCCGGATGGTTTGGCTGCTTTCAAATACCTTTTGACCGTTCAGGGTTGAAAGTGCAAGCTGATAAGTCGACTCTGTTTTGGATGAAAGAACAATGTTCAGGTTCTCATCTGCCGGATTTGGAAATGCTTTTACCAATTCAAGATCGCTCATAAATTGCTGTTCGATCGCTAAAGTATTCGAAGAGACAGATGTTCCATTGTTGCGGACCAGTTTTACCCTGTAATAAGCAGTGCCGGTCAGTGGCTGCAAATCCTCGAATTGATAATCCATAGCCTCCAAACTCAAGCCCTGTGCTTCGATATTTCCGATCTCTGAGTATTCACTTCCGTTTTCACTGCGCTCAATGATGTATTTATCAACATTGAATTCACTTGAACTGGTCCATTTCAGAGTGTTGTACCCGGCTTCACTTTCTCCGGACAGGTTCATGGTTTCTGCACCAAGCGGTGAGCAGCTGACCACCGCTGTTCCGCCGAATGATAAAGGAACTGTTGTATTTGCGGAGGAGAAATTAGATAAACAGATTAAGTACTGCGTATAGTTCGCAGCTGTTACGGGTGCTTCCCAATTGGTCATGGAGGTTGCTCCTGCTGGCAGGGTGCTGGCCAAGCCCGTGAATTCTTCACAATCCCCATTGTAATTGCAACGGATTGGGGCTAAGGTTCCTCCTGAAATACCTGCGCATGAGCTTGATGTGTAAGGCCACATGGACCAGTCCAGGCAATTATAGGTTCCGGAGTTTGGCGTTCCCAACTCAAATGTCAGCGTTCCTCCTGTTAACACATTTACAATCATCCAGGTGCTGTTCAATTCTCCCGAAAGCAAACATCCCGGATTGGTACTGTTCACATTAATGTCCGGATTGGCTGCACATAAACCAGCATCACAAATTTCATCAATTGCTCCGTAGCCGTTGGGGTCAATAGAAAAAGAGGCATTGGAGCAAACATTGGCCGCTACGGCACAATCTCCGGCTGTTGTTGGACCGCCGGCCGGACAAGTCAATGAAAAAGTGATGGAGGACGCGGCAGTTGAGGTTGCATCCATCAAAAAGTAATAAGTCGTTCCTGACGTAAGTGCAATTGACCCGATGGAACCGGGAGTTGTTGCTAATCCGGCACAGTTCCAGCCTGCTGCTGAGCATCCTCCGGTTTTCCATCCGATTGCATACCCTCCTCCTGTAACTGATGTAACATTGAAGGAATAGTTTCCGGTTGATGTGGCTGTATAACTATATACTTGTTCCAAGCCCGGAGTGGCAGTGGAACAAAGATTGGAAACAAAGGAGGATGAACCTGTTGTTGATAGGTTGAACGCTTGTCCACATCCGGAAATTGGCGAAGAACTGGCACATGGTCCTGTCCCGCAGGAGGTGCAGGTGATAGTTGTTGTCAAACAAGTTGCACCTGTTCCGCATCCACTGCAGTTTGTGTTTATGGTAGTGTAATAGGTTCCTGATGTTGCCGCTGTGAAAGGAACAGATGAGGTTCCGAATGCAACAACCGGTCCGGTGGGTGATCCGCTGTGAACAGTAATACATGCTGCGGGCGAAACGGTAAGCGTGTAAGAATTTCCCGCAACAACTCCGGTAATTGTATTGTAGTCACCCGCCCAGTTACAGGAACTAATGGTAGTAGCAGTAGAGCCTGTTGGAGCTGCAACTGTGGAAAAAGAAGAACCTCCTGAACATTGGGCAAGTATATTTTCCGAATAAACAGCAAGTACTGAAATAAGTAATAGCAAGTAGTGTTTTTTCATAAGGGGAAATTTAATCGATGATTAAGTAGTTCCATTCTGTCAGGATCTGTGTGCGTCTGACATCATCCAATGTTTTGAATTCTTTAAAACTAACGTGAAGGCGGTTGTTGTCGGAAGTCAATTGCAGATATGCATCCGGGTAATCTCTTGCCCAGTCCCAAACATTTTCTTTGTAAGATTGAAAATCTGTTTCTGAGAAAGTCGTACTTGTCCATGTTGGAAAAGGTCTTTCAGGAAGTTCGTACAGCAGGGAGTTTAAATCGTAACCCTGAAGCAAGGTGTTTAGCTCAGCTCCTGACTTTAATGTAATCGAAATACTTTCCCGGTAAATGAATTGAACAGGTTCATTGGGTTGTCTCAAATATTCGTATTCTGAAACATCGAAATGCTGAATGTTTAACAATTCCTGAACAGAAATACCGGTTTCAGTACTGTTGAAAGAAAAACTAGCTGAAAAATAATTCCACAGGACCTGGAGTCTTTGCGGATCAATTTGAGCGATTTTTCGGATTCTTTCCGGTTTTTGATGTTTTTGGATCATTCGGTTAGAACCGATCACGGAATAGTCCGTTTGAGCAAAAACTGCACAGGATATGCTTGTGCTTACGCAGAGTAGTAGGTATAATGCCTTCATTATCACAAGATTTAAGGCAAGTATACAAAATAACAAATAGTTAAAAGACTAACAAGTTGTCAAAATGAACAAATTGTGTCTTTCATTGATTGTAGATTAATTGTGAATGAATATTTTGTGAATTTTCGGCTGATTCAAATCTGCAAGCTACTGAAAAGCAATTAATTGGCTAGTTGCCGGTCATATCAACGTAAACCACAGCTTTTGTCTCAAAAAACTCGCCGGCAAAAATAGTTTGAAGGGTATGGATGGTAAATTTTTGTTTTACGGGAGCCATTTCTTCTTTCAAGTCACCGCCTTTCAGGTATAAAATCCCATTTGGGAGCGGGTTTTTACCTTCTTTTTTGAACTTTCCTTTGGTCCAGGGTAAAAATGCGGGCATAGCTGTTACCGCTCTGCTCACGATAAAATCAAACTGTTCTTTGATCTCTTCTGCACGGGCATGTGTTGCACGAACGTTTTTCAATCCCAGGGCCTGGGCAACTTCCTTTACTACTTTGATCTTCTTTCCGATAGAATCCACGAGGTGGAATTGTACTTCCGGAAATAAAATAGCTAAGGGAATTCCGGGAAAACCACCACCGGTACCGATATCCATAACGGAAGAGCCGGGTGTGAATTCCATGATTTTTGCAATTCCCAGTGAATGGAGCACATGACGTTCGTAAAAATCATCGGTATCTTTACGCGAAATTACGTTGATCTGAGCATTCCAGAACAAATACAATTCTTCCAATCGCTCAAATTGAGAACGTTGTTCTTCTGTGAGATCTGGGAAGTATTTGAGAATTAATTCCATTCAACAATTTGTGTAATTATCAATTATAAATTATCAAGGGGCATACGTGTTAATCGAAGCCCCTTGATAATTATTTCATTTATAATTGATAATTCAATTTTATCCTTCGATCAGTTTTCCTAAAGCATTATCAAAAATCTCTTTTGCTTCAGAGATAAATCCGAAATGCTCGTCGTCAACCATCATTTTACCTTTTGTAACGTGACCGAGAAGCGTATAATTTACGCCGCTTCCCATCATGAATTCGATGAATTCTTCTTCTGTTTCTTCGGAAACCGTCACTACCACACGGCTTTGAGCTTCCCCGAAAAGGAATGCATCTTCACGAACTTCTGAGTCTGTAACGATATCGAAACCAAGTCCGCGAGGCATAGACATTTCAACCAATGAAACGAATAAACCTCCGTCAGCACAGTCGTGAGCAGCGTTGATCAACTCCTGGCTGATCAAACCTTTTACAGCTTCCTGTAATGCGTACTCTTTTTCCAAATCGAAATGAGGAGCCGGAGAAGCATCAATTTTATGGTATTTCGCCAAATATTCGGAAGATGAAATGTCGTTTACACAATCTCCCAAGATGAAGATCAAATCTCCTTTTTGTTTGAAATCCAAAGACATGATCTTAGACTTATCCGGAACCACACCAATCATACCGATTGTTGGAGTAGGGAATACAGGGATTTCTTTTCCTCCGATATTACTTTGATTGTAGAAAGAAACGTTTCCTCCCGTAACCGGTGTTTCAAATTTCAAACATGCTTTCGACATTCCTTTGATAGCACCTACAAACTGCCAGTAAGATTCCGGGTTATAAGGATTACCGAAGTTCAGACAGTTGGTAATGGCACTTGGAATACCTCCGGAAACCACGATGTTGCGCGCAGCTTCTGAAACCGCGATTGCTGTTCCAACTTCCGGATCGGCATTTACGTAACGTGAATTACAATCCACCGTCATTGCCAATGCCTTTTCTGTTCCTTTCAGGTTCACAATTCCTGCATCCGTCGGACGGTTTGTAGTCATTGTTTTTGTTCCTACCATCGAGTCGTACTGTTCGTAAACCCAGCGCTTGGAAGCAATATTCGGCTGGCTCAATAAGAAGAACCCGATCTCTTTCAGGTTTTCCGGTTGTTCCACCGAATCAATAGTGAATTTTTTATATTCCTGGTAATATGCAGGCTCTGAATATTCGCGCTGGTATTGCGGTGCTCCGCCGCCAAGTACCAACGACTCCGCAGGAACATCTCCGACCAGTTCACCGTTCATATAGTAGCGAACACGACCATCGTCTGTAACGGTTCCGATTTCTTCAGCATGTAAATCCCACTTGTCGAAAATGCTTTTTACCACCGCTTCTTTTCCTTTTTGGATCACAACAAGCATACGCTCCTGGGATTCAGAAAGCAAGATTTCGTAAGGAAGCATGTTTTCCTGGCGTGTAGGAACGCGGTCCAGATGGATTTCCATCCCGACACCTCCGCCGGCACTCATTTCACAAGTAGAACAAGTAATACCTGCTGCACCCATGTCCTGCATTCCAACAATTGCATCTGTATTTGCCAATTCCATGGTAGCTTCCAAAAGCAATTTTTCCATGAAAGGGTCACCAACCTGTACGGATGGCAAATCCTGAGCGGATTCTTCCGTAATATCTTTTGAAGCAAATGCTGCTCCGGCAATTCCGTCTTTTCCTGTTGAAGAACCAACGATGTAAACCGGGTTGCCCGGTCCTTTTGCTTTTGCAGAAATTACTTTCTTAGTATCTATAATTCCGGCTGAGAAGGCATTCACCAACGGGTTTTGGTTGTAAGATTTGTCGAAGAAAACTTCCCCGCCAACGATCGGAATACCGAAAGCATTCCCATAATCACCAATTCCTTTAACAACTCCTTTTACCAGCCATTTTGTGCGCGCTTCTTCAATATCTCCGAAACGCAATGAGTTTAACTGTGCAACCGGTCGGGCACCCATCGTGAAGATATCGCGGTTGATACCCCCAACTCCTGTTGCTGCTCCCTGATAAGGTTCCAAAGCAGAAGGGTGGTTGTGAGACTCGATTTTGAAAACACAGCCGATTCCATCTCCCAAATCTACCAATCCGGCATTTTCTTCACCGGCTTTTACCAGCATGTGCGGGCCATCTTTCGGTAATTGTTTTAACCAGTAAATGGAGTTTTTGTAAGAACAGTGTTCAGACCACATAACAGAGTAAACTGCTGTTTCAGTGAAGTTTGGTGTGCGACCAAGGATTTCTTTGATCATCTCAAATTCATCGGCGCGTAAACCTAATTCAACCGCTTGCTCTACTGTAGCTTCTTGCTTAATGGAAGTACTCATTTTCTTATAACTTTGATGCAAAAATAATCATTCCTCGCTAATTCCGAGTGCCTAATTCGAATTCCGGGCGAGAATTTTGGAGTGTGAATTCATAAAACGAGAAGGTGTTAAGAATTAGTACAAAAGACGCTCTATAGTCGGGTGTAGGTCGGGTAATACCCGGGTGATCCTGCAGGTATATTTGTTCATGCCGAGGCGAAGGATTTTTCAATTCGGCATTCGGCATTCGTAATTATGAATTAACTTAGAGGTCTGATGGTATTTACACTGCTTCTGGTCGGTTTAACTTGGTTTGTTTGGAAGTTCAAAACAGATGGCTTGTCACGGACTGATTTATTGATCGGGTGGGGAATTAAAGTGCTTTTCGGAGTGCTTTTCATGATCATTCATACCAAAATCTACGGCATTGGTGAAGTAACGGTTGATTGGGAGGAATACATGGAGGACAGCATTACGCTCAATCAGGTGGCTTACCAGTCTTTCGGAGATTACCTGCGGTTTTTGTTCGGAACGAATACGGAAGCTGCTGTCGGACATTACCTTTCCAACACGAATCATTGGTCGGCCGGAGACCTGGACCTGATGAACGATTCCCGGAACGTTTTACGTATAAACAGTTTGATCGTCTTTATTTCCAACGGGAATGTATATGTTCACATATTGGTTTTCTCTTTCTTTTCTTTTATCGGATTGCGGGAAATTTTCCAGGCATTCCGGGAACGCATATTTTATAATAAACGCTTGTTCTGGTTTGCGTTGTTCCTTTTTCCAACTTTGAGCTTCTGGACCAGTTCTGTTCTGAAAGAACCTCTCATGATCCTGGGATTTGCATTTATTCTGAATGCCTTGTTCGGAGGATTGTCCGTAAAATCGAGGTTGTGGCGTTTTGCACTTGGTTTTGTGCTGATGCTTGGATTCAAACCTTATGTACTGGGTTGTCTGCTGTTAAGCATCCCGGTTTTCTTATTGGGGAAATGGGTATTCCGGAAAAGAGTTCTGCTTGCGCCGTTGACAATGCTGGTTGGAATGGTCCTTGTTTTTGCCTTGTTTTCCGGGCTGCGAAAAAATGTGACCCACCGTTTGACCCGCATGCAGTTTGATTTTATCAATGTGGGGCGGGGTGGGATGCATGCTTATGCAGATTCGTGCTTTTATTACTTCCGGAGCGATCAATTTGCAGACCTTGAATTTACGGATAAAGGAGTGCAGGCAAAGAAAGATCTGACAGCAAAAAAAGTGACTTTCGGGATGAGTTATCCTTTCAGGGATATCCGTTTGAAACCGGGAGAAGGACCATGGAGTGTTGTCTTTATCGGAGAAGCCTGTGGAAGTTACATCGAATTGACTCCGATCGGTAATGATTTCGGCCAGTTAATGAAAAATATTCCCGAAGCGCTTTCCAATGCTGCTTTCCGACCCACTTTCCGGGATCCGGGAGGCAGACTGAAAATCCTCAGTTTTTTAGAAACAATCGCTTTGTTTTTACTGCTTGCTTTCGGATTATGGTATAATCGAAAAAACAGGACTCCGGAAGAAAAGAATATACTGGTGTTTTTAATAACCTTTTCACTGGTGTTGTTGGTGCTTATAGGTTGGACGACCCCGGTTTTGGGAGCAGTTGTCCGTTACCGAATGCCGGCATATTTAACATTGTTTTTAATCGCATTTATCGGTTCAAGACCATTCAAATTTAAATTATGAAGAAAACCATTTTGATTACCGGTGCAACAGCCGGTTTTGGAGAGGCAACAGCACGCGTTTTTGCCGATAACGGATGGAACCTGGTTCTGACAGGCCGCAGAATGGATCGCCTGGAATCATTAAAAAAAGAACTTCAGTCAAAAGGGGTTGATATCGTGCTGCTGAATTTTGATGTACGCAGCGAGGAGGATGTGAATAAGGCAATTGAATCCTTATCGGAAGAAGTGAAGAATGATCTTGCGATCCTTATCAATAACGCAGGGCTGGCCGTAGGGCGCGGACCTATCGATACCGGTGAAACGGATGATTGGGACCGGATGATTGATACGAATGTAAAAGGCTTGTTGTATGTGACTCGTGCCATTTCCCCGATTTTGAAAAAGAACGGCGGGGGACATATTGTAAACATTGCAAGTATTGCAGGGAAAGAAGTTTACGCGGGAGGAAATGTCTATTGCGCAACGAAGCATGCGGTAGACGCTTTGTCACGGGCAATTCGTATCGATCTGGTGCATGACAATATTAAGGTTACAAATATTGCTCCCGGAGCGGCTGAAACGGAATTTTCACTGGTGAGGTTTAAAGGGGACGAACAAACGGCCAAAAATGTCTACGATGGTTTTGATCCGCTGATGGCAGAAGATATTGCCGATGCAGTTTATTATGTCTGCTCCCGGCCGAAACATGTTTGTATCAACGACCTGGTAATCATGCCGAGTGCCCAGGCAAGTTCAACAATTTTCCATAAAACACATTCCTGATGCGTTACATTCTTTTTTCAATGGTTTTGGCAATCGGTGCTTCCTGTATGAAAGGTCAGTCGGTTGATTTGGTAATCCACAATGCAAAAATCCATACCATGGATGACCGGAATTCGGTGGTGCAGGCCATTGCAATTCGGGACGGTAAAGTTATTGAAGTTGGTCCCGACAGGCAGATCATGAACAAATACAGCGCGGACGAATTTATCGATGCAAAAGGCAAAGATATCTTCCCGGGATTTGCTGATGCACACGGACACATGATGAGCCTGGCCCGTCAGAAATTATCTGCAAACCTGGTTGGAACAACTTCCATGGAGGAATTGATTGTACGGGTGGAAAAGTATTCACAGAAGAAAGAACGTCCGGTGATTGTTGGCGGCGGCTGGGACCAGAGTCTGTGGAACACAAAAGAACTTCCGACCAATGAACTGCTGAATGAAAAATTTCCGGACAAACCGGTTGTATTATACCGGATCGACGGGCATGCTATTTTGGTGAATGATGCTGCGCTGAAGAAATACCGGATAAATGCTTCTTCACAAGTGGATGGCGGAGCTGTTTTGAAGAGAGAGGACGGTACTTTAACCGGAATTCTTTTGGACAATGCCATTTCATTAATCAGTGACAAACTGCCGGATTTTCCGGATAGCGAGTTGACTGCTGCGCTGCTGGAAATCCAGCAGGAATTGTACGGATACGGCATAACCGATGTGCATGAAGCAGGTTTGACACCGCATGATTTTAAATTGGTCCGCCGCTTGGTTAAAGATAATAAACTGACGATCGGGATTTATGGCATGCTTTACCCGGAAAAAGAAAATGCGGATTTTGCCAAAAAGCATGGAATTCTAAAGGAAAAAAACCTGTTGGTGCGTTCGTTCAAAGTAATGGGAGACGGAGCTTTAGGATCGAGAGGAGCTCTTTTGAAACAGCCTTATTCGGACGATTTGCACAATCATGGTCTGTTGACGACTTCTGTGGATGATTTAAAACGTTATTCTTCCCTTGCCGAATTGACCGGTTATCAGTTGAACATTCATGCGATCGGAGATTCAACCAACCGATTGGTGCTGGAATTAATCCGGGCCTTTTCGAAAAAAAATCCGGATCACCGCTGGAGGCTGGAGCATGCGCAGGTCATCGACCCGAAAGATTTTGATTTACTGGAAAGTTCCGGAGCTTTTCCTTCCGTGCAGCCAACACATGCTGTGAGCGACCAGCGTTGGGCAGAGTCCCGTTTGGGTAAAGCGCGTTTAAGAGGAGCGTATGCTTACAATACCTTATTGCAAAAAGCAGGTATGCTGGCAATCGGAACTGATTTCCCGGTAGAAAGCACAAACCCGTTCCTGACTATTCATGCAGCGGTAAACCGAAAGAATGCCGAGGGAGATCCGATCGAAGGTTTTTTAATGGAGGAAGCGTTGACGGAAGAAGCTTGTTTGCGTGGAATGACCATTTGGGCGGCATTTGCGAGTTTCCAGGAAGCAACAAAAGGAAGTTTGGAAAAAGGAAAGGATGCGACTTTTGTCATGCTGGAAAGTCCGTTCTCTTCCAAAGCAGTTTATAACCCGAATTATGCCAACCGAACATTTGTAAGGGGGAAACAGGTATTTTCAATGGACTGACTATTTGATTAATTGAAAGAATCCGTTTTGATTGTAGGTTTGATTGCTTGATCTTAATGTATAAAAGTAAATTCCTTCAGAAGCGGCGTTATTTCCAATGTTCCCGTCCCAATAGGGTGTTTCAGGGTTCAATGTAATTATTTGATTTCCCCAGCGGTTCATAATATTCATTTCCCAATCCGGAATATTCAATAAGGTTGGATAAAATAGATCATTTACTCCGTCATTGTCGGGTGTGAAAATATTAGGTACTTTCAGACTTGAAGGGATTTCATGCAGTTGAACATCATCGATAAAAAAATAGATATCGGTTACTGTTGAATCAGAGATAATATTAAAAGACAGTGGAATTTCGAAATCTGTATCAAAACAGCCGATGGTAATATAGTTTTCTCCTCCGGAAGCTTTGTAAGTCCCTTCAAATAAAATCCATTGAGTGGTGTCTGTATAGAAATTTGCAGGATCATTTTTAAGTTGTGGTTCAACAGGAATTGCAAGATAAGACGTTGGTTGAAGTACTGGTGAATGTGAGAAATATGCCTGGAAACAAGATGTTGTTGAGGCAAGGTTTTCATTATAGAAAGGGTTGTTGAGGTATAAAGAAAACTCATAGTAACCATTTTCTTTTAGAGGAGCTGTCGTTTTACATTGGATGTATTCACGGTATTCTTCGTGTTTGACGAATAAATAAATTCCAGCCATGTTTTCACCGGTTCGCGGATACTCAAATCCGAAAGGTGTTGCAGGTGGCTCATAACTTCCAAAGCCAGGATTTTCACACCAGAAGTCGCTAGAGCCATAAGTGGGACAAGTCCAGCCTGTGCAGCCAGCCCATTGAAAAACATCAAAACCGAGATTTGCTGGATCTCCATAACAAGAGGTGTTTTCTTCAAAACTACCATTTTGAATCAGGCTTTCCTGCGAATAAGTGTTGAAGATGATTCCAAAGAGGATAATCAGGATACTAATCGCAGGTTTTATTAAAAGATGTTGTTTTAGGGGTGTCATCCGGAATAATTCCTATTTTCCAAAAGATGTATGTGATATGGAATGGTTGTAATTTTTAAATAAAAAAAGGGCTCGCCGGCAAACGAACCCTACAAACCAAAAAACCAAAAACGATCAAACACAAGTCATTAATTCTTTGTAACTTTCCAACTAGTTCATGAATTGCACTTGATCGAAGTTAGAAACTATATTCCCACAACGTAAAAATAAGAAGTAGTATCTTAACGGTTGGGTGTGAAAAAACAAACACTGGTTTTGAATGAACATTTTTGCATTATTGCTTAATTTTTAATACATATATTGTGAGTGCTATTACAACTGATATGAATGAAGTAAGACGACTGTTTGACGTGCCTGCTTATCAATTGAATAACTTTCCCAATCCCTCCATGTTTGTTACCAAAACCGAGGGGGTATGGGTACCTATGACGACCGAAGAGTTTGTAGCACTTACAAATCAAATCTCTAAGGGACTTGTGGAACTTGGTGTTTCCGTTGGTGAGAGAGTGGCATTGGTTTCCCCGAACCGGGTAGAGTGGAATATCATGGATATTGCCATTCAGCAGGTTGGGGCAATTGTAGTTCCGGTGTATCCGAATATTTCGGAGCACGACTATGTGTATATTTTTAACGACTCAGGAGTTCGTCATGCCTTTGTGGCCGGGGATGAACTGGGTCATAAGATCCAGGGCGTGAAGTCACAAATCCCGACTTTAGAGAAGATCTTTACCTTTGATCAGCTTGAAGACTTTACCAACTACAAGGAATTGATCGCTTTGGGTAAGGATGTTCCTCAAAATAAGATCTCGGAATTAAAGGCCAATGTGCGTAACGAAGATTTGGCGACTATTATTTACACATCCGGAACAACCGGGAATCCGAAAGGAGTTATGTTGTCTCACAATAACCTGCTTTCCAACGTGCTTTCCTGTAAAATCAGTATTCCTGCGGACGAACATTCGCGTGTATTGACATTCTTGCCGGTTTGCCACGTGTACGAACGCATGTTACACTACCTGTATATGTATTGTGGGTCTGCGATCTACTTTGCAGAATCAATGGATACCATCGGGGCGAACCTGAAAGAGGTAAAACCGCATGTGTTTACAGCTGTTCCGCGCTTACTGGAGAAAGTATTCGACCGTATCATGCTGACAGGAGAAGCATTGACCGGGTTTAAACGGAAGATATTCTTTTGGTCGGTTTCCGTTGCCGAGCAATACCATACAGGCAAATTAGGGTTCTGGTATAAATTGAAATTGGCAATTGCCCGAAAACTGGTATTCTCCAAATGGCAGGAGGCATTGGGCGGAGAGGTGAGAGCGGTAGCTTCCGGTTCTGCGGCACTTCAGCCTCGTTTAGCCCAGATTTTCCTGGCAGCAGGAATTCCGGTACTGGAAGGGTACGGATTGACAGAAACATCTCCGGTAATTTCTGTAAACTGCATGAAAAAAGGGATCAAGATAGGGACGGTTGGACCGCTGATTGACGGTGTAAAGGTGAAAATTGCAGAAGACGGAGAGATTTTGGTGAAAGGTCCGAACGTGATGATGGGCTATTTCAATCTGCCTGATAAAACAGCCGAAGCAATTGATTCCCACGGTTGGTTCCATACAGGAGATATCGGGACATTCGAGGATGGGATCTTCCTGAAGATTACTGATCGCAAGAAAGAGATTTTCAAAACTTCAGGTGGGAAATACATCATTCCACAGGCAATGGAAAATACCTTCAAGGAGTCGCGTTTCATTGAGCAGATCATGGTTTTGGGCGAAGGACAGAAATTCCCGTCCGCATTGATTGTTCCTGCATTCCCGTTTGTAAAGGAATGGGCAAACCGCAAGAATTTGCAAATCGGAACGAGCAACGAAGAAATTGCAAAGAATCCGGATGTGATTGCGCGCATTCAAAAAGAAGTAGACCGCATCAATGAAGGGTACGGAAGCTGGGAGAAGATCAAGAAGTTTGGATTGCTTCCAACCGAATTTGGAATTGCAACCGGCGAATTAACTCCTACGCTGAAGTTGAAAAGAAAAATAATCCTCGAGAAATACAAGGATATGGTTGATGGGTTCTATAAAGAAGATCATCACGAATAATTAAAATACAAATAGAAACCTGCAGGCACGTCTCGGTTTAACCGAGACGTGCCTGTTTGGTTTTATGGACTGAGATTTTCTTCAAAATCTTTAATAGCAATTTTTCTTCAGAGCAGAGCCATTTATCGGAAGAAGGAATATTTTTAATGTGCCTTTCCAGCTGACTGCTTTCGTAAAGCGATAAGATTTCCGGATGAACATAGTATTTTTTGCAGACAGTTCGTGTGTTGCCCAGTTGTTTGCTGACAAGGTCCAAAACCTCTATTGTTTTTTTCTTGCGTACGGATTCATTGTCCACGGGATCTGAATTCAAAAAATGATGCAGCGCACAGACGCTTGCCGACCAGGTCCGCAAATCTTTGGTAGTAAACGAATCCCCGGTATATTTCCGGATATAGGCATTTACTTTTCCCGAATCCAGTGTATGACGGTTTCCGGCCTGGTCGTAATATTGAAAGAGTGCTTTTCCGGGAATGTCGCGGCATTGTTTGACAATACGTGCCAATTGTTTGTTGCGCAGTGAAATGGTGTGATGGATTCCTTTTTTTCCGATAAAAGAAAAATGGATTTTTTCTCCCGAGATTTCTACATGTCTGTCCTTCAGGGTGGTCAATCCGTAAGATTTATTGGTTTTTTCATAACAGCTGTTCCCAACGCGGATCTGTGTTTCATCCATTAGGGCCAGAACAGCAGCGATTACCTTATCTTCGCTCAGTATTTTTTTTCTCAAATCACTCGCTATCTGTTTGCGAAGTTTCTTCATTGCATTTCCAAAATCAGTTAAACGCAGGAATTTCGATTCATTTCTCGACTTCTGCCACAGTGCGTGATAGCGGTATTGTTTTCTTCCGCGGGCATCTATTCCGGTGCATTGGATATGTCCGTTCGCATCTTTACAAATCCATACATTCTCCCAGGCAGGCGGTATGACCAAAGCTTTAATTCGCTGCAGCTGCTTTTCCGAGTCTAATTTTTTATTGCCGTAATAATATTCAAATCCTTTTCCTTTTCGCACACGGGAAATTCCGGCATCGGAAACCGACACGTAGATCAAATCAGCCATTTCAGGAAAGGCATCCAAATCGATAGTTTCTGCCAGAATCATAGCTTTTAAATTATCGATCGGTTTTTGATTCGGTGTTACACAATTATGAGATTAAGAATTTTTATGTTTTTTCGAAACAGATGCATGAACCATTTCATTCAGGTAAGATTTAAGTGTTGTTTCTGTGGACAAACCCAGTTTTTTCTTCAGGCGCTGGCGTGCTTTTTTGACACTTTCGTCTGTAATACCCAATAATTGTGATACCTCTTTATTGGAAAGCTGCATGTCAATGTATAGGAAGTGCTTGAGTTCATTTTGAGTCAGTGACGGATGTTTTTCAAGGAGTAAGTCTATCAATCCCTTATTTGCCCGATTGTAATGTGTGATGTAATTTTTCCAGAATTTCTCCTGGTTTTTTTCCTGTAAAAGCAATTGTTTGATTTCAACTGCCTGATTGTAGGAATAAGGGCTAATCAATTTTTCTTTCAGCGAAGAAAGGACTTTTCTGTTGCTTTCCAGTTCCAGCTGAGAAATGGCAGTTTCCAGGCTTAAATCAGCCAATTGCGCTTCTTTTTCCGCGAGTTCTTGTTCTGTTTTTTTCGTCTCCTGCATTTGACGACGGTATTCCGTGGTTTGGTTGATGCCTTCCAGAATGAACCCGTTTACGGTTGGATCTTCAGTCAGATTAATGATTGAAAACTGAACGGCAAACTTTTCTCCCCGATTCTCCCATATCCATAAGCTGGTTTGCTTTTTAAAAGGAGGTAAAGCGGTTACTATTTCTGAGAATGTAGTTTGTAAATTAGTTGGAAGAAATGCAGGAAGGGTTTGTGCCTGGTCATTCGGATCAATTCCGAATAGCTCAATGAAAGCTTGATTGCAGCTCAGGAAGCCTCCATTCCTTTTAACAACGGCAAATGGCTGCGGATTGAGCATCTGTGTTTCACGAATCCGTTCTTCTTTCTCGATAAGGCGCTTGTTAGCCGTATGGGTTTTGTTGCGCAGTCTCATGGTTATCCAACTGAAAATTCCCGCCAGGATCAGAACGATTAAAGTCAGTACGATAAAAATCCATAATACGGAGTTCCGGTGTGCAAGTCTTAAATTCCTGGAGGTAACCTGTTCATGGTCCAGTTTGATTTTTTGCAAATCCTGCTGGCTGCGAAGCAGGTTGTTTGCGACAATCATTTGTTCCTGGGATTGGGCCAATTGATTGATGGATGTCAAGCCGTGTTTGATGTAATTTTCCTCCCAGGCTTTCAAAGCTTCTTCCTGATAATAAACGGCGGAATCCAGGTTGTTAACTGACCTGAAATGGGAAGCCATCAAATGATAAAATTTGCGTTTTTGTTCCGGGATGTACTCCCGGTGAATGCACTTTTTCACGACTTCGGACCAGTGCCTAAAAGGCTTTTGTTCGTTCCGTTTATGGTATATTTCCATGTAAAGCAGCCCCATGTCTGCAATCCACAGCGGATTTTGAGTTTCGAAATACCATTTTTTTATTTCTGAAAGTTCTTTGAGTGCCCGCGAATAATTTCCCCTGTCCATATTGATCCGGGCGAATCCTTCATTGGCATAGTAAGAGATGGCGCGTATTTTTAAAGCAGATTCGGAAGCTTTTTCATAATAATGCCAGGCAGAATCAGTTTCTTTGAGTTCATAATAGACTTCGGCCATGTTCCAATAAGCGTATGCCCAGCCGCTTTCCCATTTTTTGTTTGACTTTTTGATTTCCAGTGCATGGGTGTAATAGTTTAAGGCGGTCTTGTAGGCTCCGAGCTTAAAATAAGTTTCTCCCAAATTATTAATGGCATGTGCATAATTATAGGTGTCAAACTTTTTAAATAAAGCCATCGCCCGGAGATAGTGCGACACGGTTGAGTCTATGATTCCTTTTTTAGAATAAATCAAAGCCAATCGTTCGTTTGCCCATGCCTGGTAATTGATTTTTGAGCATTTTTTGGCGTAAATCCGTGCATGTTGGAAGTACTTTTTAGCCAGGTCATTTTTGTTTTGGCTTAAATAACAGGTTCCATTCAGGTAATTTCCGTTAAAAGCAAGATCCCAGTCTTTTTTCCGAATGGCGGCGGAAACGAGAAGGTCTATCTTCTGAAGCTGTGTTTCTTTTGGGAGACTGTTGTAATTCGGGAATTGATGAAACAATTTTTCGAACCCAGGGCTCTGAGCGTTTGTTGAATTGAAATAGAAGCATGAAAGTCCCCAGATAAGGGTTGGAATAAGCCGTTTCATTTCGCAAAAGTATTCGCTTATTGTCTTATGAATGTTTAGAGACTTTTACCGGCGCGTGTTCTTCCTGTTAAGTTATATCGATGTCCACCGAATGTCCACCCGGAAACCTGCCGAAACCGACCTGCAAATTGGAGATTTGCTCAAAATTTTAATGATGAAAAAATTACTTAGCATTTTACTCGTAGTTGGAAGCGGGCTTTGGAATACACAAGCCCAGAGCATTTTTCCATATTTACAAGCCAAGACACACCAATCCATTTATATCAATTGGATTTCTTCGGCAACCGGAACTCCGACGATCGTTTACGGAACTACTCCCACAGCATTGAATATGACTGTTTCAGGTGGTCAGAACCAATTTGTGGATGGAGCAACGAGTTATTATTACAATACTTCGCACGTGATTAACTTACAGCCGAATACGAAGTATTATTATCGTGCTGAATTGAACGGTCAGTTCTCGGATACTTTGAGTTTTAAAACTTCTCCGCTGCCGGGTAATGCTTCTTCTGCCGACGGACATATGCGTTTTATGATCATGGGGGATAACCAAATTCAAACATCCGGAAGATACGATAGTTTAGTTGGTCAGGCCAAAAGAAAGATCGGACAAAAATACGGAGGCGATCCTTCGGATTTTATCGAGTTGACTTTTATGGTTGGAGACCAGGTTGATTTGGGAAACTTAAATCAATATAAGAACATTCATTTTGATTACAACAAGGCGCTTTCAGGATATATTCCTATTCAAACAACTGTTGGAAACCATGAAACTTATGGATCGATGGGAATGAATGCTTACTACTCACATTTTTACCTGGACCAAATGACTTACCAGGGAATTTCTTCCGGGAATGAGAATTACTATGCCTATCAATGCGGGAATGTTTTGTTTATCAGTTTGAGTTCCGAACACACGGGAGCGTCACAATTTACCTGGCTGGAAAGTGTTTTGAATGCAGCTGATACCGATAATACAGTGGATTGGATACTGACTTTTTCTCATAGGCCATACGAAGCAGAGCAATACGTCGGGGATATTTCATCCTGGGTAAAGAATACAGCCGTTCCTGAATGTCTCCAGCACGAAAAGTATGTAATGCATGTGGGAGCGCATCATCACTTGTATTCAAGAGGTCAATTGAAAGATGCTCCTGTTTATAATATTATTTCCGGAGGAACAGCGTGGGACCAGTATTGGGGACAATCCAACGAACAAGATTTTGAATACATCCAAAAAACCATTTCCAATTGGTGTTATAATATCGTGGATGTAGATGTCGCAAATGGAAAGATCGATATCGAAACTTATTCGATCGGTTCGCCTATCTTATTTTCGAATGGTGATTACAAAAACAATGAATTAGTAGATTCATTCCACAGGTACAAGAACCAGCCACAGCCAAACACTCCTGATATTCAGAATAACTTTCCCGATTCATTGGAGTTGCCGGTGACGATTCATTCCAGTGTATTTTCCACATCGACCTCCGAATTGTTAAACAGTACCGAATTCGAATTCGCCCAGTCGAATGATTTTGCGGTGATAGAGCATTATAAATTGCGCGATTATGAAAATCTATATGGCCAGGCACCGGGCCAGGCCGCGGATTCTTCGCAGGACTTAAATGCGGGAGTAAATATTCTGGATTATACCGTTCCTGCAGGTCTTTTGCCGAACGGATGGCATTATGTACGTGTCAGACACCGCGATCGCAATTTGGAATGGTCGAATTGGAGTCCCGTTGATTCCTTTAAAGTGTATAATTCGTTCAATACGGGGCCTTACCTGGTGATGGACTCCGCAGAATATCATACAGGTTCAATTCTAAAAGCAACCTATGTAAACGGTCCCGGAAATGCCACGGATTGGATTGGTTTGTATCAATTAGGGAACGTTCCGGGCAGCATTAATTCCGATGAATGGGCGTATTGTACCGGTTCAACAGGGATCATTAACTTCCAGGGAAGTGGAATTACTCCGAACAAACTTTATTTTGCAGGATTCTTCGAATTAGACGGCTACAATGAAGTTGCCGCACGCGATACTTTTTACTATGGAAGTATTCCGGTTATTACATCGGATACGAACGCATATCCTGTAGGTCAATCGATCAATTTGGATATCACACATGCACCGGCTGTTGCAGATTCAGTAGAAGTATTGAAAGTGGGATATGTGCATGGAGCTCAGGTATCTTCGTTCTGGGGGGCTGTATCTGCTCAAAACACGACCATTCCGATCGGTGCTCTGCCAAAAGGATATTATTCGGCGACTTATTATTTCAAAGGAAGTACGGTTATCGGTCAACCGTATTATTTCTCGGTCGGAGATACAATTACCAACTTATGGATTAACCAGCCGATCTACAATTTAGGGGATGACATTATTGCCAATTGGACGGACGCTCCGGGTATTGTCAAAGATTGGTTGGGGATTTACAACCAGGGTGATGATCCCAATGTTGATCCTTTATTGATTTACTCTTATTTTGACGGAGTTCCATTCGGAAGTAAAACATTGAATGATACACTGGTGCCAACTCAAACAGGAAACTATTTTATTGTGATGTTTACCAATGATTCCTATACCGAAGTTTCCAATCGCGTTTCTTTTACGATTGTTGATCCTTCTTTAGGATTAAATGAAATACAGCATGGAATTAATGTTTATCCGAACCCTGCGTCTTCCAATGCACCGACGGTTATCTCATCGGAGTATCCTATTGAGTTTATAACCATTTATAATGAAACCGGACAAAAGATTTACCATACGGAAAACGTATTTGATCAAAAGTATTCTTTGTTAACGGAGCAGCTTCCTGCAGGTTCTTATATAATTGAGGTTCAGGCAAGAAAATTATTCAGATACAAGCTTATTGTCAAATAATCCACTTTAAAAGAAATGAATTACTGAATACGAAAAGCCCCGGATGATTTTGTCCGGGGCTTTTATGCTAAATATTCACTCAAAAGGAGGCGTTTTACCGTTTTTCGGTCATCTAAATTTACCGTTGAATGCTCAGAAGTGGTTTTAGAGAGGGAGGAACGCGCATTTTGAAAAGTGAGATGGTTTTTTGACTGAATGGTGCTTTTATAGCTCTATTTTAGCGACTTAACTAATTTAATTCATATGAATCATAGATTAAAACAAATTTTGGTTGGATTGGCTTTGGTTTTAACCGGGGCATCTTATGCACAGCAGACAATTAATGTTTCCACCGGCTGGAATAATGGCGTTGTGCCCTTAAATACCCTGGAAGATTCCTGGAATGTCACGATTCCCGGTAATACCGTGGTTACTCCGAAAAGCTGCCAGAATGGCGGGCTGTGGGATTATAGCAGCAGCTGCAGCCGCTGGGTTTCTCCGGTTGTAGCATCCAATGGAACCGCCCTCAATTCTGCTGCAGGGACCTATACCTATCAATTAAATTTTACAATCACACCTCAGACTATTAATTGTGCCAGGTTTGTGATTAATGCTATTGGTGCTGATAATTCAATAACCGGTTTTAGCATCAATAATAACAATTACCTCCCGTCACTTGGAATGCCGAGTGGGAACAATCATTTTGATCCGTTGAAACAAAATGTGGAATTTTACATTACCCCTGCACATTTGACTGTAGGTACTAATACTATCACTGTTACGACCTACAATAATCCTTATAATGGACAAGGCACAGAAGCGGCATTCAATTTATGTGGAGAAATATATATTAATGAAGATTTCAATATTCATCCGGTAGTTACAGGACCTGCAACGATCTGCCAGGGAAGTCCTTTGACATTTGGAGGGTCTCTTGCTTTAGGCAGCAATCCTTCGACACATTATTTATGGAAGATTTTGGAATGTGATGCCGCGGGTAACCTGGTAAACGGCGGGTTTAGCTGGGAAATGTGGTATACGGGTGTTCCGACCGGTAATTTTACTTTTCCGTCAAACCTGAATATTACTTGTGGGAAGTATTATATGGCTGTATTGGCGGCCGTTCGTGAAAGCAGCTGTGCCAATTGGGCGCAGGATTTTCATATCTTCAGTTATGTTTGTAAACCAATTGCAAATGCAGGGGCCGATCAAACGATTTGCCAGGGAGAATGTGCTACTGTAGGTACTACTATTGGGAACAAAGGAGTTTCTTACAGCTGGACCGCCAACGGAGCGTCTGTTGGGTACGGTTTAACTACTTCGGTTTGTCCGGAAGTAACAACAACCTATACTGTTACGGCAACCAGTAATTTAACCGGATGCAGTAATACTGACCAGGTAGTAGTTACGGTATTGCCTAACGAACCACGATTCAATATTGCTACAAATACTTCTAATAACAATTATTACACGGTAACAGGAACACCGATTGTGATGAATGCAAATTTAGTTTCAGGTTTCGGACAGTATTGGGGGGTAGAGGAATTGGATGCAAATGGCAATTCCCTTTTTCACATTTCAAATCCTAATGTTTGGTGGTCATATCCGGCAAGTTGTACATTTACAGGTTTCGATGATTATTCCTTGAATTACTCAGGAACTTACAATACACTTCCAGGTTCGCCTTCTGCAGGACGTTTCCTTTACAACCATACTTACCGTATTACACGCGGAACATGGAACGATAACTGTGATTGGAACGCATATGCTTACATTTTGACTACCGTTAAAAGTGCAAACGAAGGAGGTTACCAGGTAATGGTTCAGGAAACAGAGGCTCCTGATTTCAAACCTTCGGTAAAAGAAGCAGTTGAAAATGCATGGAATATTAGCCCGAACCCGAGTGCGGGTATCTTTACTGTTGCGAGCGAATCCCAGGGAACAAAACAAACGGTATTTGAAGTGTTTGATTTGTTCGGTAAAAAAGTTGCAAGCAAAGTGATTGAAGCCGGAACTACACGCTTGTCACTTGACTTAAGCGGGAATGCTAAAGGCGTTTACATCCTGAATATTACAACGGATGGTGTGACTAAAGCTCATAAGATTATTACAGAGTAATCTCTTTTTTGTTTCGTCCGGAAACACGTAGGGCTGCGATTCATCGCAGCCCTACGTGTTTTATACTAAATCATTTATTTAAATAGCGTCTTTTGTCTGCTCCATCATTTGAGCCAGGAAGTCACGTGCCCGGAATAATTGGGCTTTTACGGTTCCTAATGGGAGATTTAATTCTTCGGCAATTTCTTCGTAGCTCAATTCTTCAAAGTAGCGTTTTTCGATCAGCTCCCGGTAGCGCGGCTTCAGTTTACTAACCAACTGACGCATGTGCTTCACTTTTTGGTTGTGAATGATGTGTTCCTCCGGGTCCCGAGTATCTGATTTTGCGTCGATACCCACTGCTTCTCCGTCTTCATTCGTATAGCCGGTATCCATAGATGTCAGCTTGATACGTTTTTTACGAATAAAGTCGATACAGTTATTGGAAGCGATTTTGAAAAGCCAGGTAGAAAAAGCAAAACTCGGAGAATATTGGTCGAGCCTGCTGAAGGCTTTTCCGAAAGCTTCGATCGTTAAATCGTCAGCATCGTCTGAGTTGCGGACCATCTTCATCATCATGAAATAAATAGATTCGCGGTATCGGTCCATCAATTGCGCATATGCAGCCTGGTCGCCGTTTCTTGCCTGGTCTACCAAAACCAGGTCTATGCGTGCCTTGTCCGATAAGTGATCTACTTCCATTTCGAAGAGTTTTTTTGCAATGCTGAATAATAAAAAAATGGAAGTATCAAAACATATACCAAGTCCGTAATAGGCAGTAGCGCAATAAATCCCGGGGCTTTCAACTTTTTAAAACAAAGTCCCAAAAGCCACCATTTTATTGCTGTTACAAAACCAAAACCTGCTAAAGCATGTATCCACCATCCACTTTGTAAAATCAAAAGAACGAAAGATATCAGCATCAAAATCAGCGTGGCAGGATATATTCCTAACATTGCTTTTTTGAAAACCTTGTATCGAGGAGAGGTGGTGTAGTGCCGCGATTTTTGAAGTACGAACGATTCCCAGTCTTCTTTCGCTTCGCTGTATTGGAAAGAATCCGGATCCAATTGAATGGTATAATTGCTTTTCCTTGCAGCTTCTTGTATGAACAGGTCGTCATCACCCGACATCAGGGAATAATGCGACTTAAACCCGTTGGTGGATTTGAAAACTTCTTTTGTGTAAGCCATATTCCGGCCAACTCCCATATAAGGGATTTTGTTAATTGCCATGGAAAAGTAATTCACTGCAATCATAGTAGTGTCAAAACGTATGATTTTATTCAGGAATCCTTTTTTCTTCCGGTATGGGCCATAGCCTAAAACGATCTGTTTCTTCTCATTGAAACGTTCCGCCATTTTTCGCAGCCAGAATTCGCTTGCGGGAGTGCAATCCGCGTCCGTTAGTACCAGGTGCTCGTATTGCGCTTTTTTGATCCCTAAAGTCAAGGGGAATTTTTTACTGGGTGTCAAATGTCTGCTTCTTTCCACTTCCATTACAACGAGGTTCGGGTATTGCCGGCTCAGCGCATCCAGTAAATACCTCGAATCGTCCAGGGATTGATTGTTAATCACAACCACTTCAAACGGAGCCGGGTAATCCTGTTCCAGGATTTTGGGAAGGTTCTCATATAAATTATCTGATTCATTGCGTGCAGCAATCACGATCGATACCGGAGGCAAATTGGATTGGGCAGGCTTACCTTTCCAAAAAGCCAGTCTCCCGAAGAAGAAAATGGAATAAAGCAATTGAATAAGCAGTAATCCTGCAAAAATCCAAAAGATATAAAATACGCCTGGTTCCTGTAGTTCGGGGATAATTTTCATTAAAGTCTCTTCTTCGCATACAAAGATGGGGCTCTTTCCGAAATCCCCTTATCTTTGCAGCGTTTATTTTTCAACACAATTATGCACTTTGAACTGAAGCATACCGACCCACATTCGAAAGCAAGAGCCGGATTGGTCCACACGGATCACGGAACCATTGAAACTCCGATCTTTATGCCTGTTGGGACTCAGGGTACAGTAAAAGGCGTTCATCAACAGGAATTGCGGGACGATGTGGAAGCCCAGATTATTTTGGGGAATACTTTTCATTTATACCTGCGTCCGGGACTGGAAGTCATTGAAGGGGCAGGAGGATTACATCAGTTCATTGGCTGGGAAAGACCGATCTTAACAGATAGTGGCGGCTACCAGGTGTATTCGTTGGCTACAAGCCGTAAAATTACCGAAGAAGGTGTTCGTTTTCAATCACATCACGACGGAAGCTATCATTTCTTTTCGCCGGAAAGAGCGATCGATATCCAGCGCACAATCGGGGCAGATATCATTATGGCTTTTGATGAGTGTACACCATATCCCTGCGACTACAATTATGCGAAAAGATCAATGCACATGACTCACCGCTGGTTGAAACGTTGTATAACCCAAATGGATTCGACAGAGCCGAAATACGGTTATTCCCAGGCTTTATTCCCGATTGTACAGGGAAGTGTTTACCCGGATTTGAGGAAGGAATCTGCAGAATTTATCGCAGAACAAGGTGCTGTTGGAAATGCCATCGGAGGATTATCCGTGGGGGAACCGGATGAAGATATGTACAGCATGACCGATTTGGTCTGCTCCATTCTCCCGACGGACAAGCCGCGTTATTTGATGGGAGTAGGGACACCTGTAAATATTCTGGAATCCATTGCGATGGGCGTAGATATGTTTGATTGTGTGATGCCTTCACGCAATGCACGCCACGGAATGTTGTTTACTTCCGAAGGAACGATCAATATCAAAAATCACAAGTGGAAAATGGATTTTTCTCCGCTGGACCCGAATGGTACGGCTTATGTGGACCAGGTTTACACAAAAGCCTATTTGCACCATTTGATCAAAGCAAAGGAAAATTTGGCCATTCAAATTGCGACAATTCACAATTTAGCCTTTTATTTGGCGTTGGTTAAGGAAGCCCGCAGAAGAATTCTGGATGGGACTTTCAGGGTCTGGAAGGACGAACAAGTTAAAAAACTGGGAAGAAGGATTTAAATGCTCAAGATCTTAGATCGCTATATCATTCGGAAGTTTCTCACAACATTCTTTTTTATGTTGGGGATTATTATGCTTTTGGCCATGGTTTTCGATGTTGCCGAGCGTTTATCTGAGTTTATCAGCAACCAGGCGCCTTTAAAGGCAATTATTTTTGATTACTATTTCAATTTCCTGCTTTACTACGGAAATACATTCTCGTCCATGATCGTTTTCATTTCTGTGATCTGGTTTACAGCGAAAATGGCGCAGGAAGCGGAAATTATCCCGATGCTCAACAGCGGAAGACCTTTTACCCGGATTCTCCGTCCGTATATGATCGCGGCAACAATCCTGATGCTGATGTCTTTGGTGTTGAACCACTTTGTGCTTCCAAGAGCGAATCGGGTCCGGCTTGACTTTGAGGAATCATTTTACCGCGACCGTTTATTGGTGGAAAATTACCATGCGGAATTTCCTGGAAATGAGTTGGTTCATTATGCGAGTTATAATTCTCATGAGAATATCATCAATGATTTTGTCATTGAAAAATACGATAAGCACAACCGCCTGGTTCACTTTTTAAAAGCGCGAACGGCAACTGTTGCACCTGATTCATCAAACTGGCATTTGGTTGATGTGTTCGAGCGGGTGATCAGCTTTAATGATACACTCCCGTTTAAAGATCAGGTGGTGAATCAAAAAATGGACCTGATCGAAAAACACAATAAGGATACAATTCTGCCTTATAAGATCGAAGACATGGCTATCCGGGATAATATTGCCGAAGCGATGACTTATACCGAATTAAAGGCATTTATTAAAAAGGAACGGGAGAAGGGAAATGCCAATACACCGAGTTTCGAAATAGAACTTTACCAGCGTACCAGTTATCCCTGCGCAACTTATGTCCTGACTTTGATCGGGGTGAGTGTTTCGAGCAGGAAGAAACGCGGCGGTATCGGTGTGAATATTGCAATCGGTTTGCTGTTTGTATTCATCTATATTTTCGCCATGAAAGTGACAACAGTTGCGGCTACAACGGTTGGTTTTCCTCCGGTTGTAGCGGTATGGCTCCCGAATATTATCTTTGGTGTCCTGGCTATATTTATGTATCGCGTTGCTCCTAAATAATGAGATTCATTGTTTTATTTTGTTTATTGGCAGGGGGTATTTATCGATTACACGCGCAAATTGTAAATATTGAGAACCGGCGTATTTATGAAGATACTTCAGGCTGGAGCGGTGCATTGGATGCAGGGTTTTCCGTAACTCAAAACTCACCGGATATCTTGTATTCGGGGAATTTCCGCCCAAGGGTGCAATACAAAAACCGTAAAAATCATTACCTGGTAATCACTGACCTGAATTATGCGGCGTCTAATAAAACAACCTATGCCAATTCCGGGATGGCCCACTTCCGGTATGCGAGGCGGATTAAAAACAGCCCGTGGAAATGGGAAGCTTATACGCAGATTCAATACAACCAGCTGTTGAACCAGCGCATCAGGTATTTGATAGGGACCGGTCCGCGCTGGAAGTTTATCGATACGAACAACGTACGCTTTTTTGTAGGAACCTCTGCTTTCTGGGAATATGAAGAGTTAACGGAAGATGGTGTTATTAATGACAATATGCGCTGGAGTAATTACCTGAGTTGGTTTATTCGTACCAAAACAGGGTTCAGCTTTTCAGCTACCACTTATTACCAGCCAAGATGGGACCGGTTTAATGATTTTCGCTTCTCCGGACAGTACACAATCGGCCAGGCGATCACCAAAAGGTTAGACATGCGTTTTGAATTTAACATCTATTATGACAGTGCGCCGCCGGTAAATGTGAGGAAAACAGTTTTTAGTTCATTGGCCGGGATTCACTTGCGTTTAGGGGAATAGTGCTGTTTTTAGATGTCTGTTTTTGATCTTTTTTTGAATCATCCCGATTCTTTTTTAACAAACGTTGATTTTTTCGCCTTTCTATTCGAGTTATCTTAATTAGGAATTAGAAACTAAAAACAGAAATTATGAAAAAGTTAGTTTTGGGAGTTTCAGCAATGGCATTGTTGGGCCTGGCATCGTGTAAGAAGGATTATGATTGTGAGTGTACGTACCAAAATACAGGTAGTACAACTGTCACAGAGCACAAGACCATTAAGAATTCATCGTTGGATGACGCGAAAAAAACCTGTGATGGTTACGAAACGGATGGTTCTATTGTGAAAACATGTACACTTTTATAGTGTAAAGTTTCATATGATTGATAGGGTTAAAACCTTTCAGTATATAATAAATGCCCTGTCTTGAAATAAATTGGCACGATCTCTTTCAAGACGGGGTTTTATTTTTTTAGTAAATCAAATGTTCAAATGTTCAAATGTTCAAATGTTCAAATGTTCAAATGTTCAAATGTTCAAATAATTTCATCTAAACAACTTTTCACTTTTCAATTGTCCATTTTCAATTATTTAAACCTTCCTTAGAATTCATCCAAATGAGCGTGTGCAACATCGTTTCTACGGCTAAGCAGAAAGAAAATGAGCATTGTGAGGGCACTGAAGAAGAAGCCAACTCCTGCAACGATAGTTGTTATCGCGTAATTTCCATCACCAATTGCCTCGTAAATCTTATTCCCGATAAACATGGAAAGAAAACCGTACATAGCCAATGCTGCTCCCGAATAAGTGCCCATCAATTTCTTGGGAGCATATTGAAGGATGAGGCTTAAGAAGATCGGCACGATTAAAATTTCTCCGATAAAATTCAAACACAGAAAAGCGGTCATGAACTTGGGATCATCGGTTTGACTATTCGACATAGTAATGATTGCCGCGAGAATGGAAATAGTAGCAGCTCCGAACCCGATACTGATCTTTAAAAGCGGAGAGAACTTGAAACGGTTCCATACAATTCCGAAGATCAGGTAGCCAATCAGTGGAATGAGGGTCGGTATCATGCTGATAAATAAACTGTTGTCGGAAGATCTGAATCCGCTGTAATTAAAATTCTGCATGGTACGGTTCAAAAGTGTTTCGAACAGCCAGTAAACGAACAGGCCTAAAATGGAAAGGAAAATGACCTCGTTGATACGGCTTCCAAATTCCTGGTTTGCGCGGATTTCATCAGCTGGTTCCTGTGGTTTTTTGATCAGGAAACACAGTCCGATAATAATCAGGAAGCAGATAATACAGGTTGTGAACCCGCTTTTGAAGGTTTCGGCTAATTCCAGGTAGCGGAATGCTCTTGGTGCAAGAAAGGACCCGAGATTAATAGCGAAAATACTCAGGGTCATTGCTCCGTCCATTTTCTGTTTCCGATCGGAATAAACCGTTCCTATCGATTTTAAGATGGCCGGTGAGAAAATGCATTGCCCTACAATGAAGACAAACATTCCCAAATAGAACATTCCAAGCGTTTCCTTCATAAACAGCAGAATTCCGAAAATCTGGAGTGCACAACTAACAATAATCGCGATTTTGGGACCGAGTAAAAAGTCTACGATCAATCCGCCGAAAATACGCGCAAACAATAATGCAGAAGCAAATGTGAGCAATAGCTCATTAGCATCATCACCATATAAATTCATGGACTCGCTGATGAGGTAGCTGTAGGCAAAGGTTTGCAGTCCGTAAAAAGCAAATCGTTCCAGGAAAAGTAAACTGTTTAGAATGCTTGATTGTCCTAAGTAGTATTGATTTTTAGCTGGCATAGTTATTTTTTATAGAGTTCAAAAGAGTTCAAAAGAGTTCAAAAGAGTTCAAAAGAGTTCAAAAGAGTTCAAAGATTAGAACTTTAATCAAAAATTGATCGTTTGAACCGTTTTAACTTTTGAACATTATTTGATCCACATTAATTTTTCCCGTTCTACTTTTAAGCGCATAAACCCGAAAGCAACCGTTAAAATGTGTCCTTTGATTTCTTCGACGGTACCGCTTTGTTTGGTTTCGATCATTTTCACTGTTGAGCCGACTACAATTTTATCCCTTTGATAAGTGTCTTCTTCCTGTTTTTGTGTTTTGCGTTTTTTAGCAACCGGTTTTTGTGGTTTGGCCTGCGCTTTTATTAATTCCACTTTTCGTTTTGCTTCCTCAATTTTGGACTTCTCTACCATGAGGTATTTGCGCACGTCCTCCATCAACGGATTGTTGGCGTCTTTCTTCCGGGTACGTGTCTGATAACGGTCAATGAAGGATTTCATTTTCTTACCCGAATTAATGAACAGGTTGTTTTTCTCCGCTAATTCCTGTTGATTGCGCAGGCGTTCATCGATCCGCTCTTTCTTTTCAATGAATTCCATGCGGGCATTATTTGCAAGTTCCTGTGCCTCGATGTGTTCCTTGTTCAAACGCTGCAAGTACATTTTTTCTTTGTTGAGCTCATTGAGCAAATGGTCCATCTTCACGCGGTTCTGGTCCAGTTTGCCTTTGGCTTGTTCAATCAAATCCATTGGGATTCCGTTCATTTGAGCAACTTCAAAAGTGAAAGAACTTCCGGGTTGTCCCATGGAGAAGCGGTACAAGGGTTCCAATGTCTCTGTATTGAAAAGCATGCATCCGTTTACCGCATTCGGCAGCCGGTCAGCTTTCAGCTTGATATTGGCGTAATGTGTGGTAATTACTCCATAAGATTTCCGTTTGTATAATTCCTCGAAAAATACTTCAGCTAATGCTCCGCCGAGTTCCGGGTCGGATCCCGTTCCGAATTCGTCCAACAATAATAACGTTCTTCGGTTGGAAACCTTCAGGAAGAATTTCATGCGCTTCAACCGGTAGGAATATGTACTCAATTCGTTTTCAATGGATTGATTGTCTCCAATATCAGTCAGCACTTGTTGGAAGAAACAGAATTTACTGTTCTCATGAACAGGGATTAACAACCCGGCCTGCAGCATAATCTGCAACAATCCGATTGTTTTCAGTGTAATGGATTTACCTCCCGCATTCGGACCTGAAATAACGAGTATTCTGCTGTTAGCATCCAGGATCAGGCTCTGCGGAAGCGTTACTTTTCCAAGTGCTTTATTGGTTTTCCAAAGAATCGGGTGGTAGGCGTCGATTAATTCTATCCGGGTATTTCGTACGATTCCCGGCAGGTTTGCATCCAGGTCAAGTGCGAGTTTGGTTTTTGCATTGATGAAATCGAATTCCACCAATAATTCCTGGTAAGCCTCAATCAATGGCAGGTGATGTGCAATTTCCCGGGTTAACTCCTGCAGGATGCGGAAAATTTCCTTCCGTTCATCGTCCAGGGACATTTCCAGTTCGTTATTCAAAGGAATATTGATCGCCGGTTCAATGAAGGTCAAACTTCCGGTTTTGGACGAACCGACTACCATTCCGCCGATCTTGCGTTTGTGACTGGATTGCACGGTTAAAACTCGTCGTTCATTGATGAAGGCTTCTTTCGTATCGCCGAGTAATCCTTCTTTCAGGTAACGGCGCATTTCTTTGTCGAAATTGCGGTTAATCTGGTTGCGGAGTTTGGTAATTTGTTGTCGGATTGCGTATAATTCCGGAGAAGCATCGTCTTTGATCTGGCCTCTGCGGTCAAATACTTTTTCAATGGCTTCGATTAATTCCCGGGTAAAATAGACGTTTTTCAGCAATGCAAACAGGTTCGGAAAATCCTGCGAACGCTTGTCGAAGAAATGCAGCATGTGGTTCACCAGTTCGGAAGCACGTGTAATGCGCACAAAGCCTTCCTGCTGAAGTACGGCATTGTGAATAGGAAGTAACTTAATCTCAGCCAGCAATTCTTCGAAGTCAAGTGCAGGGAAAGATTCTCCTTCCACACGAATGCGTTTGAATTCGTTCAATCGGAGCAGTTCAAATTCGATCGCATCGAAATCATTATTCGGCGACAGGTCTTCCAATCTTTTTTGAGCGGTTGCTCCAATACTGAACGCAGCGAGCCATTCCCTGATTTGATTGAATTCTAAATCGTGAAGTGTTTGCTGATCAAATCCTTTCATACTGTAAAAATAATGGCAATTTAGGATCGGACAATGCCTCGAAAAGAATCATGTGATGTTTTTTTAGTTTTCATCGAAAATCAATCAACAAAATTCTATTTTTACTACCTCAAAGTTTGTCCGAACAATCGCTAAAGTGATTGAGTGTAGTCGAAAGCATCCTTAGATTTAACTGTAAACTTCTTTTAGTAATGAAACTTCTCTCTTTTAATGTCAACGGAATCCGTGCAATAGCCGGAAAGTCATTTATCACCGATATGCAGCAGGTGAATGCGGATGTTATTTGTCTGCAGGAAACAAAAGCTACTGTAGAACAAGTATTGGAAACGGTAAAGCCTTTGGGTTATCCGTTTGTGTATGCCAATGAGGCGGGAAGAAAAGGATATTCCGGAACGGCAATTATTTCAAAGATGGAACCGATCTCGGTGGTTTACGACATGGGAGTTGCCGAGCATGATGAAGAAGGGCGCGTGATATGTGCGGAATACGATCAATTTTACCTGATCACCGTTTACGTACCGAATTCGGGAAGTGAATTGCTGCGCTTGCCTTACCGCCAGGCATGGGATGCAGATTTTCTAAAATATCTGAAAAACCTGGAAGCGAAAAAGCCGGTTATTGTTTGCGGAGATTTCAACGTGGCTCACAAAGCAATTGATCTGGCACGCCCGAAAGCGAATTACAATAAATCAGCCGGATTCATGCAGGAAGAAATTGACGGAATGGATGCTTTTGTAGGGAGCGGACTGGTTGATTCCTGGCGTGTATTGAACGGGGATGAGATCAAATATAGCTGGTGGAGCTACCGCGGCGGTGCAAGAGAGAAGAACGTGGGCTGGCGGATTGATTATTTCTTAGTCTCCGAAGCATTTGTTCCAAGTTTGAAAGCAGCAACTATTCATAATGAGATTATGGGGTCTGACCATTGCCCGGTTGGATTGGAATTAGCATTGTAATAAAACAACATAGGAACATAATGCACATAGTTTTATGTGGATTATGTTCCACTATGATAAACACTTCAAAAATATCTATGTGTTCTATGTGGCCTATGTGGTTAAATCCAGATGTGATTTCCAAAATGAAAACCCTCTTTTTCAAAATGAAACTAATATTCCTTTTTGGCACAGCCATTATTTTTAAACCATCCTTTTGAATCCCTTTTCCCCGTTAGTGTTTAAGTTTTTTTAAGAGTGCACAAACCTTGTATGGGCATGGATTTGGCCTTTGGTGTTTCAAACGGATTAAAAAATTGAAACATGAAAAAGCTTACGACAATGCTGATAGCATGCATTTCACTGTTCGGGACGAATTTGAATGCACAGGAAGATTACAGGGGGAATTTGAAATTCGGGTTAAAGGCCGGTGCTAACTACTCCAATGTCTGGGACGAACAGGACAATGATTTTGAGGCAAACGGGAAAGCAGGTTTTGCAGGAGGTGCTTTCTTGCACATTCCGATCGGGAAATTCTTAGGGGTTCAGCCGGAGGTTTTATTCTCTCAAAAAGGGTTTCAGGGTTCGGGTTCAATCCTTGGCCAGGAATATGCCTTCAAGCGTACAACGAACTATTTGGACGTACCAATCCTGTTTACTTTTAAGCCGTTTCCGGCATTTTCGATCGTTGCAGGTCCGCAATACTCTTTTTTAATGAGCCAGGAAGATAATTTCACTACAGGATCTTCTTCTGCTACTGAATTCCGTGATTTCGACACGGATATTCGCCGAAACACGCTTGGAGCAGTAGTCGGTTTTGACGTTAACGTAAACCACTTTGTGGTGTCTCCGAGAGCAGGATGGGATTTTCAAACGAACCATGGCGATGGTTCCTCATCCGCTCCACGCTATAAAAATCAATGGCTTCAGCTAACACTGGGTTACAGATTCTAGTCTCGAAGCCTGTTATTGATTTGGAAAGTCCTTTCGGTTTAACTGAGGGGACTTTTTTTGGTTGGTTTCATCTGAGAAATTAGACGATGTTTATAACCTGTTAATTACCTTTTCGTAACTAATTATTTTGATTTCGATCTGAAGCCTGCTTTTGATTCCGTATCTTTGTTCAATGGAAGAACAACAGTCGAACAATTCCCGTAGGGTAGGAGCTCGTACCAAGAATACTATTTTACCGCTTGCAAATGAAATGGGGAAAATTCCACCCCAGGCAATTGATGTAGAACAAGCCGTTCTCGGAGCAATGATGCTGGATAAAAACGCCGTCACCGATACCATTGATATGTTGTCGGCGGAAAGTTTTTATGATCCGAAGCATACTTACATCTATGGAGCAATCCGTGAATTATTCGGAACTTCCAATCCGATTGACTTATTGACAGTTGCCGATAGACTGAAGCAGAACGGTGAGCTTGAAGCTGCCGGCGGAGTGGTTTATCTCTCTTCCCTCACACAGCGGGTGGGTTCGGTTGCACACATTGAGTATCATGCACGGATCATTGCTCAGAAGTACATTCAGCGGGAAGTTATCCGCATGTGCTCAGAGACATTGAGGGATGCTTATGATGAAACGACAGACGTTTTTGAATTGCTGACCAAGGCCGAAGGAGCTTTGTTCGGGATTGCCGAAAACAACATGAAAAAAACAGTTTCAACCATGAATATCGTGGTGAGTGAAGCGATTAAGGAAATTGAACAGGCAGCTAAAAACAGCGACGGACTTTCGGGAGTTCCAACCGGTTTCCGCAAGCTGGATGAATTGACTTCCGGGTGGCAGCGCTCCGATATGATTGTAATTGCGGCACGTCCGGCAATGGGAAAAACCGCATTCGTATTGTCCATGGCGCGAAATACCGCTGTTGATTTCAATATGGGGGTGGCGATCTTCTCCCTGGAGATGTCTTCCGTGCAGCTGGTAAAACGTTTGATCTCAGCAGAAAGTATGATTTCCGCAGAGAAACTGAGAAAAGGAAAACTGGAGGAATATGAATTCCAGCAGCTGTATACGCGTGTGACGAAACTCGCTGAAGCACCTATTTACATTGATGATACTCCCGGTTTGAGCGTCTTCGATTTACGGGCAAAATGCCGCCGATTGAAAATGCAGTACGATATCCAAATGGTAATTATCGATTACTTGCAGCTGATGTCGGCCGGTGGTGGAAAAGGAACCGGTAACCGGGAGCAGGAAATTTCAACGATCTCCCGTTCCATCAAAGAAATTGCCAAAGAACTGAACGTCCCGATTATTGCGCTTTCCCAGCTTTCCCGTTCGGTGGAAACCCGTGGAGGGGATAAACGCCCGGTGCTTTCGGATCTTCGTGAATCAGGAGCGATCGAGCAGGATGCCGATATTGTTGGATTCTTGTACCGACCGGAATATTACGGGATCACTACTGCTGAAGATGGTTCATCCAACGAAGGTGTCGGTGAGATCATTATTGCAAAACACCGAAATGGTGGTTTGGAGAATGTGCGGATGCGTTTCGTTGGGAAATATGCGCGTTTCGAAAATATGGAAGATCAGTACAATTCCGGAGGCGGTGATTTTAATCCGACTTCAATGAGTGCCGGAATGTCTATGAACCGTGGATTTGATGAGGCACCGAGAACAATTACTTTGGGAAGTAATATGAACAATGTTCCGGATGAAGATTTTAACGGTCCGGACGAAACACCTTTTTAACAGGTTGATTCACAATTTATGTTGTAAATACGGCGTTATTTCTTTTTTGAATTAAATTTAGGGTCTATCACAAGCATATTATGAGATTTTTCCTGGCAATCGCATTTTTGATCGTTGTAAAAACTGCTTCGGCTTCTTCGATCCTCGTTCCGATGGATGACAGACAAACCAATCATTTAAAGGCATACGGAGTTTCTTTCTGGGTCCTTGAAAATGGTGTTGTGATGGAATGGCTGTTGAACTACCGCGGCGGATCTTTCTTATTCCCGCATTTACAGACTATTGAGGAGGAATTGATTATCCGTGGAGTGAGTTATGAAATTGTTGCTGATGGCCAGGTAAATGCAATCCGTACGGAGATTGCCAATCCGGAAGTGAATATGGAAATTGTTCAACTGGAAAAGGCTCCCAAAATAGCGGTTTACACACCGAATAGCTCTCTTCCCTGGGATGATGCGGTGACGATGGTCCTGGATTATGCCGAAATACCTTATGATAAGATCTATGATTCGGCTATCGTGATGGGAGTTCTTCCTAAGTATGACTGGCTGCACTTGCACCACGAAGATTTTACAGGTCAGTATGGTAAGTTTTATGCTTCTTTTCACCGCGAAGCCTGGTACATTAACCAGGTTGCAGATGCGGAAAAAGATGCTGCGAACTTAGGTTTTTCGAAAGTTTCCCAGTTAAAACTCGCGGTGGCAAATAACCTGCGGAATTTTGTAATGGGTGGTGGGTTTTTATTTACCATGTGCAGCGGAACCGACAGCTTTGATATTGCACTTGCAGCTCACGAAACGGATATTTGCGAGCGTATGTTTGACGGAGATCCAAGAGATCCGAATTGTCAGAATGAACTGGATTATAATATGACCTTTGCTTTTAAGGATTTTATCCTGATACAAGATCCGATGGTTTATGAATATTCAAATATCGATGGGACAGAGATGCACCGTTTACCGGCAAACCAGGATAAATTTACTTTGTTTGATTTTTCAGCTAAATGGGATGTTGTTCCGGCAATGCTAACACAATGTCATACCGATGTGATTGATGGTTTCATGGGACAGACAACGGATTTTCGACGTGATTTGATTAAATCAAATGTATTGGTAATGGGAGAGAACAAGGCTTTGAACACTGCTCGTTACATTCATGGCGAATTGGGTCAGGGAACCTGGACGTTTTACGGGGGGCACGATCCGGAAGATTTTCAACACAGAGTAGGGGATCCGCCAACAGATTTGAATCTGCACCCGAACTCACCGGGATACCGGTTGATCCTAAATAATATTTTGTTCCCGGCAGCTAAGAAGCAAAAGCGGAAAACATAAGATAGTTCAAAAGTTTAAATGGTTTAATAGTTTAAAACAATACACAGAAGGTTCAAAAATTGAGCTTTTTGAACCTTTGAACCATTTTGAACGAAATTTATTTCCCCGAAATCCAAAACAAACTTTCGTTCGTATGTGATTTGAATAGTTGCAGTTTCATTCTGCAGTAGTGTGTTTTAGCCCGGTTAATTAACCGGATAGATTTAGGGGGTTAGGTTTAAAGTTGGAAACTCTGGTTTATTTCGGTAAATCAGAGTTTTCATTTTTTTGTAAAAAAGTTTGAAGTCTTAATATCCTGAAGTCCTAATATCTTAATATCTTTGTGCCGGCGCTGAAGCTCATAGCCTTCGCAAAGCCGCTCCGGCGTAGCAAGGATGGCATAGGCGCTGTACCGACTTTTTACAAAAAACAAACATAGTATGCAACTGTGGAACACATTTAGTAAAGAGGAATTGGAGCAAAAATTGCGCGAGGCCGGTCACGAGTTTGTGACGATCTCTTTCTACAAATATGCAAAAATTGCCAATCCTCAAATTTTCAGAGATTATTTATACCAATTATTGGATAACTGCCAGGTGGTGGGCCGTATTTACGTCGCCCATGAAGGAATTAATGCACAGATTTCTGTACCCGTCAACCGGTTGAATGACTTTCGTTCTGACTTGTATTCAATTGACTTCCTGGACGGTGTGCGATTGAATATTGCAGTAGAGGAAGAGGGTGCGGAATTCCCGTTCCTGAAACTGAAGGTAAAAGTGCGTAATAAGATTTTAGCAGACGGTTTGAGCGATGACACATTCGATGTTACCAATATCGGGAAACATTTGAAGGCAGAAGAGTTCAATGAACTGACGCAGGACCCGGATACGATCCTGATCGATTTCCGAAATCATTACGAACACGAAGTAGGTCATTTCAAAGGTGCAATCCTTCCCGATGTGGATACATTCCGTGAATCCCTGCCTATTATCGAAGAAACCTATTTGAAGGGGAATGAGGATAAAAACATTGTGATGTACTGCACCGGTGGAATTCGCTGTGAAAAAGCTTCTGCCTGGTTCAAACACCGCGGATTCAAGAACGTGCACCAGCTGGAGGGTGGAATCATCAAATATGCAAACGAATGTAAGGAGAAAGGGCTTGAAAATCGTTTCATAGGGAAAAATTTCGTGTTTGATGAACGGCGTGGAGAACGGATTACAGAGGATGTTGTTTCAAACTGCCATCAGTGTGGAGAGCCGGCTGATGTACACGTAAACTGCGCAAACGAAGCTTGTCATCTGCTGTTTATTCAGTGTGAAAAATGCAATGAAAAATACGAAAACTGCTGTACTCCCGAATGCCAGGAAATCATTCATCTTCCTTTAGAAGAACAGAAAGCCTTGAGAAAAGGACAGGATAACAGCAATAAAATCTTTAAAAAAGGACGGGCAGAGCACTTGTTGCAGAAATTGAATCAATAAAACAGCTAACTTAGGCCGACAAAAATCAAGCACGTGGAATTAGTAATTGACTGGAAAGTAGACTCGCAACTTATCGACGGATGGTCTACCCCGAACTTATACGGATTGTTGTTCGTAGGAGGAATGATCTTCGGATATTACATGATCAAAAGAATGTTTAAATCTGAGGGAATCTCCGATAAGTACCTCGATAAATTATTGTTGTATGTTGTTCCGGCAACAGTCATAGGTGCTCGTTTGGGCCACGTTTTGTTCTACGGGCCTTATTGGGATACGTTTGATTCGAGCGGAAGATTGATCGAAGAAGGGTATTTTTCCCATCCGATGTCGATTTTGAGAGTTTGGGAAGGTGGATTAGCGAGCCATGGTGCAGCTATTATGATCCTGGTGATGCTTTATGTGTACTCTAGAAGTGTCATCCACCGGCCGATGTTGTGGATTTTGGACCGGATTGTAGCTCCGATTGCTATTGCAGGATGTTTTATCCGCTTGGGGAACCTGGTAAATCATGAAATTATCGGTACGCCGACAGATCTGCCATGGGGTTTCAAGTTTTACAATGCCCCGGAATACTTTGATGCTAATGGAAATCCGATTCCGCGCCATCCGGCACAATTGTATGAGTCCATCACGTATTTATTCTCATTCATCGTGTTGATGAGAATGTACTGGAAAACAAATGCAAAAGCGATTCCGGGAAGGTTATTCGGAATGTTCATGATCCTGATCTGGACAGCGCGCTTTGTGATCGAGTTCATCAAAGTAGGACAAACACAGCGCGATGATGTTTGGGTGTTGAATACAGGTCAGTTGTTAAGTATACCTTTTATTTTAATCGGGTTATACTTAACCTTTCGCAAAGTTCCTGTGAAAGAACAAACCAAATTTGACGAAGCTGTAGCGAAACCGCTTCCGTTGAAATAAAAGAATGAAAAAAACGTAGGGGCGTCTCGGTTTAACCGAGACGCCCCTACGTTTTTGGTCTGACAAATTTTGCATTTTAAATATTGAATTACTAGTCGTATCTTTGCACCCCTTTTGGTTGATTTCATGAAAACAAAAACACTTCGTAAGAATAAAGTAAATGTGATAACGCTTGGTTGTGCAAAGAATACCTTTGACTCTGAAGTGATGATGGCGCAATTAGCAGCCAACAAGTTTGAAGTGGAACATGAAGCCAAGCAGGATGATTCAGAGATCGTGATCATCAATACCTGTGGATTCATTGACAATGCGAAACAGGAATCCATTGAAACCATCCTGCGTTATGCTGACGCGAAAAAAGAAGGGTTGGTAGACAAAGTATATGTGACCGGTTGCCTGGCGCAGCGTTATAAAGATGACCTGGAACAGGAAATTCCGGAGGTAGATGCTTTTTTCGGAACGAGAGAGTTGCCGAGATTGCTAAAAACATTGAAAGCAGATTATAAGCATGAGCTGGTTGGAGAACGTTTATTGACAACTCCATCCCATTATGCTTATTTTAAAATAGCAGAAGGCTGTGACAGGCCTTGTTCGTTTTGTGCCATCCCTTTGATGAGAGGGAAACACGTTTCAACACCGATGGACCAGTTGGTAAATTCTGCGAAAAGCCTTGCTGCCCAGGGAGTGAAAGAGATTCTGCTTATTGCCCAGGATTTGACTTACTATGGGTTGGATATCTACAAAAAGCGCAACTTGGCGGAATTATTGGACCAGCTGGCTGCTGTTGAAGGAATCGAATGGATCCGTCTGCACTACGCTTTCCCGGCAGGTTTCCCGATGGATGTGCTCGATGCAATGGTGAAACATCCGAATGTGTGTTTGTACCTCGATATGCCCTTGCAGCACGGATCTACAAAAATCCTGCAGTCTATGCGCCGTGGAATTACCCGAGAGAAAACCGAAGCTTTGGTGAATACAATCCGCGAGAAGGTTCCCGGAGTTGCTATACGCACAACTTTGATTGCCGGATATCCCGGAGAGACAGAAGAGGATTTCGATGAAATGTATGAATTCGTGGAACGTATGCGTTTTGACCGCTTGGGAATCTTTACCTATTCTCACGAAGAAAATACACATGCTTACTCTTTGGAAGATGATGTTCCGGATGAAGTGAAACGCCAGCGGGCGGATGAAATCATGGAGCTTCAATCCGGTATCAGCTACGAACTGAACCAGGAAAAGATCGGAAAGACATTTAAAGTACTATTCGACCGCATCGAAGGAGATTATTTCATTGGTCGCACGGAATTCGATTCCCCGGAAGTTGATAATGAGGTGCTTGTGAAAAAATCCGAAGGATATGTGAGTATCGGTGATTTCGCAATGGTCGAAATTACTTCTGCGGATCACTATGATCTTTACGGAAAATTCGTGCTATAAGTTTAGTAACCATTAATTTAATATTAAATGTTTGTTCAGCGCTTGAATTTGTTAGTTCATAGCTGTATTTCTGTCATTTGTCGATGAGCAAATTGATAACTCAGTGATTTAATGCTATTTTTGGTGGGTACAATACTATTACTAACTTAAAAATATGGTTACTATTCATGCGTAAGATCTGAAAACATCAGAATATCATCTTTTTTTCGATTCAGTTTCATGAATTGATTTCGACAAATTTTTCACTTAAGGGTAAACCCCTGATTTTATTCTTTTGACCACTAAAGCTGATTCGTACGGATTGTATTCCCTTATTTTTGAACAAATTAAACAAGTTGCTATGAAAAAAAAGTTACTATTCATTGGGCTTTGTGTATGTTCATTTGCTGATCTCAGTTATGGGCAGTCCCAAACCACTTCACTAAAAGAATCAACACCGATTGTTGTTTCATCACATCCGGCACTTAGCGCCCAACGTGCCAAATTGGATTCAAAACAAGCTGAAATCAATCAGGCTGTTACTTCCTCAAGAGCACAAATGAGTAAACTGAACGAGGAATTCCGTGTTTTGAAGGAAGAATATGTTCGATTACTAACTGCGGAACTGGAGAAAGTCACGGAAGCACAACTGAAGACTCAGTTGCAGGAAGAAATCACACGTTACTCTGAAGTAGCGAATTCCCCAACACGTTAATCACTGAGTTTATGAAAACAAGCATTTTAAAAACAGCTGCTATCTGCGGTTTGTTCGTACTTGGGTGTATATCAAAGTACAGCGCACAGGCTTATACCGAATCATTTGATGACATTACGTTATTGACTGGTAATGGTTGGCTTATTCAAAACAATAGTACGCCGGTCGGAAGTATTAGCTGGTTTCAGGGAACGGCAACAAATGCGACCCCAACTCCCGGACCATTCGACTCATATACCGGAGCCGCCAACTCTTACATCGGAGTAAATTTCAACAGTACCGGAAGTACCGGAACAATCAGTAACTGGCTGATAACTCCGAACCGTACCTTGAAAAACGGGGATGTGTTTACATTTTATACCAGAAAACCAACCATCGGGGCTGGTCAAACAGATTATCCGGATCGTTTGGAAGTTCGTTTGAGCACCAACGGGGCTAGTACCAACGTCGGTAGTGGAGCTACAGCTACGGGTGATTTTACTACATTGTTATTAAGTGTCAATCCGACATTAGTTGCGGGCGTTTATCCACAGGTATGGACACAATATACGATCACAATTTCGGGGCTTCCAGCACCAACATCCGGAAGAATTGCTTTCCGTTATTTTGTAACCGGGGCAGGTTCGTTGGGATCGAATTCGGATTACATTGGGATTGACCAGGTCGTTTACACACCATACGTTTGTCCTGCATTCACAATGACTACCGGTGGTGCCTTGACAGGTGGAACCGCAGGTTCTGCTTATTCACTTGGATTGACACAAACAGGTGCTTTGGGAGCGCCTAGTTACGCAATCACCGCAGGAGCACTTCCTCCGGGATTGACTTTGTCGGCAAGCGGAACAATTTCCGGAACGCCGACTGCAACAGGAACCTTCAATTTCACGGCAACAGTGAGTGATGCTAGCGGATGTTCCGGGTCGCAGGCTTATTCGATCACGGTGGTTTGTCCTCCAAACCCGATTTCTTTTACACCTGCACCGGCATTGTGTGATAACGGAAGTGCATATACTTTAGTACAAGGATCACCTGCCGGTGGAACATATTCCGGAGCGGGAGTTTCGGGAGGTACTTTTAATCCTGCAATGGGTACGCAAACGGTAACTTATGATTACACGGATCCTTACGGATGTTCATTTAATTCAAATTATACGATCACAGTAAATACGGCTCCGATGGTTTCCCTGGGTACTTTTGCAGCCGTTTGTGATAATGCGGGAACTATTGCGTTGACGGGTGGAACTCCGGCCGGAGGAACATATAGCGGAACTGGTGTTACGGGAACTGACTTTGATCCTGCTTCCGGTACACAGACTATAACTTATACTTACACAGATGCAAATAGCTGTACCAATACCGATGCGCAGCTTATTACCGTAAATACAGCACCTACTGTTTCTCAGGGTGCGATTTCTGCAGTTTGTAGTAATTCAGGAATGCTGGCGCTGACAGGTGGAAGTCCTGCGGGTGGATCTTACAGCGGAACTGGAGTTTCAGGATCTGATTTTGATCCTGCGTCAGGGACACAGACAATTACCTACACATTCACAGATGCAAACGGCTGTATGAATGATGCTTCGACGACAATTACTGTAAATGATGCTCCAACGGTTACTCAGGATCCTATTTCTGCAGTCTGCAGTAATTCGGGGGTACTTGCACTGACTGGTGGAAGTCCGGCAGGAGGAGTTTATAGTGGAACGGGTGTTACAGGAACTGACTTTGATCCTGCTTCAGGAACGCAGACAATTACTTATACATTCACAGACGGAAACGGTTGTGCGGAAGGAGCTTCAACAACTATTACGGTAAACACTGCTCCAACTGTAGCGTTTGTTTCACCGGTTTCAAGCATGTGTTTGAACCATGCGCCATTGACTCTTTCAGGCGGAACGCCGGTGGGAGGAACTTATAGCGGTACAGGAGTAACAGGAGGTAGTTTCAATCCGGTAACAGCAGGAATAGGAAATCATGTGATTACTTATTCGTTTACGGATGTGAACGGATGTGAAGGTGAAGCAACATTTACCATGAACGTTAGCGGATGTTTAGGACTTGCTGAAAATGGACAGGATTTAGGATTGGAGGTCTATCCGAACCCTACCAATGGCAAATTCATTGCGGCTGCATCTTCGGGAGCTGAGTTTTCAATTGTAAGTGTAATGGACGTTCAGGGGAAAGAAGTTCAATTTGTTTCTTCCGAATCTGTTGCATCAGTAATAGAGGTGGATCTTTCTGGTCAGAAGCCGGGAGTTTATTTCGTAAAAGGATTTGCGAACGGAGAACATTTTATCTTCCGTATACAGAAGCAATAAATTGACATATCAACTAACTGTTTAATTATCAAATAGTTGAAAAACCACACTTCGATGAAGTGTGGTTTTTTTTCGATTAAAAAGTTTTAATTTTCGACGAAACAAGGCGTTTGTTTGTTGAAATCGGCTAAATATTAATTAGTGTCATTAAGAAATCAGGAAGATTCTAATTTTAGAATTACAACTTAAACACTATGAAATATTTACTACAACTTAAGGCAATTAAGATTGCCGTACTATTACTCTTAGCGACTGCTACTACACAGGCACAGACCAATTACAAAGTTTTTGTACCTCAGAGTTATCTCACGAAAAATTATCTTGCCTCAGCTACGGATAATATTCCTAATCGTGGACGGTACATTGCTGAAAAATGGTTTGAACTGGTTCTGGAGCAGGAACATGCTGAGACTTATGTACGTTCTGTATTTGAATCAGCCGAAATTCCTGTGCTGAACGTAACCAGTTCTAAGATCATGATACCATTCAGAGAAAAAGCCGGGGGAAACAATTGCGAAGCTGCAGAATTATTGTGTTCCAATACCTCGCAAACAGCAAATAGCGGTGGCGCAGGAACACAGGAATTAACCGGGGCTAATCAGGGATGCCTGGGAACTGAGCATCAATCCTCATGGTACTATTTGAATATTCAAACGGGTGGCACGTTAACAATGACCATTAACCCGAATAGCAGTAGTGATGATTATGATTTTGCAATCTGGGGACCATTTACAACTGCCACTGCAGGGACAAACTGCCCGCCAATATCTGCTCCGGCCCGCTGTAGTTATTCGGCCTGTACCGGTCCTACCGGAATCGGTACCGGGGATGGCTGCTGGTCATGTGGGTTTTTTGGACTTTCGACATGCTATGGTCCCGTTACAGGTACCGGTACCAGTGAATCAGCTAGTGGAGATAGCTGGATTTCAGCTTTATCAACTTCAGCGAATCAGGTCTATATCCTTTTGGTGGATAATTTTTCCAACTCGGGACAGCCCTATAATTTATCTTTCGGCGGAACTTCTGTTTTGGGATGTACGCCAGTTGTATTGCCAATAGTGCTGGCTGATTTTAACGTTGCAAAAACTTCCCAGGGAAATAGGTTGAGCTGGGTAACGGAAACAGAGGACAGAACGGATTATTTCACGGTGGAATGGACAACAGATCCGGCTTCAGGAGATTGGAAAGAGATTGCGAATGTGAAGGCCCGTGGTTATTCCCAGGAAAACTATCATTACAATACGATCCATGCGGCTCCTTCCGTGAGTGAGATCAATTATTACCGTTTAAATCTGATCGATTTGGATGGTTCCAAAACAACATTCAGTGCTAAGATGTTAAGTGCCGACAATTCCCGGGGTATCAAAAAAGTGGAACGCGTTTTCAATACGATGGGACAGGAAGTTGACGAAAACTGTAAAGGAGTGGTAATCTATTATTACTCCGACGGAACAACGGAAAGAATGTACAGGTAACCTAAGTAAATGATAGTTAATAATCCTATTTTAAGTCGTTCGGAAACGGACGACTTTTATTTTTTTCTTATTTTGGCGCCATGGACATTCAAAACCGACTACTTGAACAGCTAAAAGCGAAACTTCCACCTGAAACTTCACTGGGTAAGTTGTTGATGGATGATTTGGAGTTATCACGGGATTCTGCTTATCGAAGAGCCCGGGGTGAAACGGCATTGAAACCGGAGGAAATCAACCTGCTTTGTCAAAAGTACGATCTGTCGATCGATAAAATTATTGGTGTTTCGGGGAAAAGTGTGACTTTTCAGTATAATCCGATCCAGCGTTCGGAATTTTCTTTCGAGACTTATCTGAACGGAATCATGGATGGTTTTAAACGGATGGTGGCCCAGCGTACGCAAGAGCTTTATATGTCGAACCTGGATTTGATTATCTTCCAGTTATTGAATTCTCCGGCTCTCTTACGATTTAAGTTGTTGTATTTCGGGAAATGTTATTTGAAGCTTGGGCAGTTGGAGAACGTCAAATTCCACAAAGGATGGAAAGGCGATATTTCCGATGAACAGCTGCAGCAGATGGCTAATTTCTATATCCGTGTGAAATCAACGGAAGTGATCGGCTACGATGCCGGAAAAGGATTGATACGGGAAATAGTTTCGTTCTATGAGCTGGGATATTTTGAAACACCTGAAGATGCCCTTTTCCTGATCGATGAGGTTGCCGACCTGGTAGAACATATCAAAAAACAGGCAGAGATCGGACGGAAATTTATCAAAGGCCAGCCTGTAATTACAGATTCAGACAATTTCCATTTATACCTCCATCAAACCTATATCCAGGATAATACGATCATTTCGGAAACAAATGCTTACCGAATGCTCTATATCACACATAATATGTTGAATTATCTATTCACAATCGATCAGGATTATGTCAATAAATCTTTTGCCGTTTTTCATTCGATGCTGAAAAGCTGTGTGAAGATCTCCGAAGAAAATCAACGCCAGAGAAACGCTTACTTTGAAAGTCTCGGGCAGTTTATCTCCAAAGCCAGGATCCGCATCGAAGGAACAGAATTATTTTAATTTTTTTGGATTCCGGGCAACCTTTGATTTTGGAGGGAGTAACTAAGTCAGAATGATAAAAAAATTGAGAAGAAAAGTGTTTTTCTATTCGTTTGACCGATTTATTTCGTGAAGTATCAAAGCGGGTAAGGATGCGGAAAGGGAATTAACAAGTGCTGACCAAAGAAATTGAGGAACAATTTACAAAGGGCGATCGAAAGGCCTTCGATGCCGTGTATGCTGCATTTTCTGCGGCGATGTTTGCTCTGTGCCTGCGTTATACCCGTTGTTCCGATGATGCCCAGGATGTGCTTCAGGAGGCTTTCATAAAAGTGTATAAAAGCTGTGATCAGTATTCGATGGACAAACCCCTTGCGGCTTGGATAAAAACAATTACCATAAATACAGCGTTATCCTACATTAAAAAGAATTACCGATTTGAGCTGCATGAAGACGACGATTTTTTTGATGAACAACAGGAGGTGCACTTCGATCAGGAGGACCAGGAGAAATTAAAGAACAAATTAATTCGAATCCTCAATGAACTGCCCGATGGTTACAGAACGGTCTTTAATCTTTTTGTAATCGACAATTTGACGCACAAAGAAATAGCCGAGTATTTGTCTATTTCCGAAAGTACCAGTAAAACCCAATACTTCAAAGCTAAGAAGATGATTCATAGTTTACTTGAAGTTTCAAACCAAAAAGCATGACAGAGGACAATAACATAAATAAGTTGTTCAGGGGTGTCTTTGAGAATCTCGAAGTGACTCCTCCTGTTTCTGTGAAAATGGAAATTGATAAGCAGCTTGGGCCTAAAAGAAAGTTCCGATTTATCTTTTGGTGGCTTCCGGTAGTGCTTTTGCTGTTGGGAGGAATTGCTTTTGCAGTGCTCCGGAATGGCTCAGGCGAATCGGAAACAAATCAGTCCCGCGTTGTTTCGGAGTTCAACGATACATCTGTGGGGCAGGGTAGTTCGTCCTTAGATCACACTTCAGAAAATTCATCGGCTTCGAACGTCTATACTAAGTCAGGCCGGAGTGAAAAACAGATAGAGAATGATAAGAAGAATGAGAAAGAGAATGGATCTTCGGAGGAATTATCAGTAATTGTGGATCAAAGAGGAACAAAACAGCAACTTACTTTGAAAAAGGGAAATACTGTTCGATCAAATCAGAATGAATCGGTTACGGAAGAAAAAGGTGGGACATCGAAATCCGGAAAAATCAAAAAAAACGCTAAATCCGGGCAATCAACGAAAGCAACAAAAAGAGCTGTATCCAATATGTCGAAATCAGGAGCCGGTTCAAAAAGAACAAATGACGCTTCAGGAGATTCGAAGCAACAACTCGATTTGGAACAGACAAATTTATCCGGTTCACCGCAAAACACAGAGCCCATTGATGCTAAATCAACGCAAAAAGAAGATGCGAAATCTCCGAAGGATAAGTCTGTTAAGAATCAGCCTTCAGATTCCTTGCAAAAAGCAGACACTTCAACAACTGCTGCTAAAACGGATTCTTTGTCAAAACCACTTGATGAAACGTCAAAAGTAAAACCTACGAAAGATGAATCGAAGGCGAAAAAATGGATGTTAGAACTGTATGTAGGTCCGCGTTTCGGGGCGAAAACATCAAAAACCGATTTTGTTCTGAAAGAAGCAACTTCTTACCAGATTGGTTTAGGTTTTTCAAGGAACCTGGAATTAGGACCTTTGAAATACATAACACTTGATGGTGAATACGGCTCCGGAAAGGAATCGTATAAACAGAATATCATAACAAACTCGGTTTATTTTGTAGGAATTGACTCCATTCCATATTTTGATACGATCACAGATACGGTTCCGGCAGGTTATACTTATTACAATAATTACGACACGACTACAAGTACTATTGAGAATACACGAAATTCAAGTATTACCCGGTTTGCATTCGGGTTGAAAGCACAGTTCAATTTTAATTTGGGTGCCGGATTTGGATTGGCGGTTGTACCCGGATACTATTATTCCGTAAACAAGTTCAAATTTTCAGACAGCGGGAGCGTTTCCACCTCCAGTTCTCAAATCCTGTTAGGACTGGGTGTTTACTACGATTGGAACCGTTTCCGGTTCAGGGTCGGGTTGGATACGCGCTATGAACTTATGAGAAAGAACGATAACCTATTCATAGATCGTAGAAAGTCCTTGTTGTTCCTGCCGCAATTCGGGATTGCCTTTAAGTTTTAATTGATTGTATTCCGCGGATGGTAAGTCAAAATAGCATCCCGCAGAAAACGCTGGTCCAGGTGCGTATAAATTTCAGTCGTCGTAATGTTCTCGTGTCCGAGCATGTCCTGAACAGCGCGCAAATTCGCTCCGCCTTCAATCAAATGCGTTGCAAACGAATGCCGGAAAGTATGCGGACTGATCGTTTTTTTTATCCCGGCTGTTTCAGCTAAACGCTTTATAATGGTAAAGATCATCACGCGTGTTAACTGCGCGCCGCGCCGGTTCAGGAATACAATCGCCTCACTTCCTTTTTTTACAGGAACATTTCCCCGGTCGTTTTCTGCATATAAGGTCACTTCTTCCACCACGCTCGGACTTACAGGTACCAGGCGTTCTTTATTTCCTTTCCCGATTACGCGGATAAAACCTTCGTCGAAAAAACAGTCCTCGAAGCGCAGGGAAACCAGCTCACTCACACGCAATCCGCAGCTGTAAAGTGTTTCCAAAATAGCTTTATTCCGCTGACCTTCATTTGAGCTGAGATCTATCGCGTCAATCATTGCGTCAATTTCTTCGATTGTCAACACTTCGGGCAATTTCCTGCCGACTTTCGGGAGCTCCAAACTTTCAGAAGGATCATCTTTCCGGATATCTTCCTGGAGCAGGAAATCAAAAAACTGTTTCCAGCCGCTTATAATTCGTGCCTGCGAACGCGCACTTAATCCCATGTCGTACAATTCAGCAATGAACTGTTTTAAATGTCCCGTTTGAATGTGCTCGGGAGAAAGTGTGTAAGATTCGCAAAAGTCACGTAACTTAGCAATGTCTTGTTGATAGGCGAAAATGGAATTTTCAGCCAGGCTTCGTTCAATCTTCAGGTAATGAACAAATTGTTTAATAGTACGTTCCCAATTTTTCAATGATGCGCATTCTAATTCTCAATGGCCCGAATTTAAATCTTTTAGGAACACGTGAGCCTGAAATTTACGGAAATCGTACCTTTTTACAGGTTTTGGAAGAGCTGAAGAAGCATTTTTCGGGAGAAATCGAATACATTCAAAGCAATGTAGAAGGCGAATTGATCAATGCGCTTCACGAATCAAAGCACGATGGAATTATCCTGAATGCCGGAGGTTATACGCACACAAGCATTGCAATCAGAGATGCGATTTCGGGAATTGAAATACCGGTAGTAGAAGTACACATCAGCAACCTGGCCCAGCGCGAAGAATTTCGCCACAACTCATTTATAACAGCTGTTTGCGCGGGTTCCATTATGGGTTTCGGCATGGATGGTTATCGTTTGGCTTTGGAGTGGTTCAAGGCAAATCCGCGGGGAAAGATCGGCTATTGACTATTTTACCACAAACCGCACGAAGCACACGATTTTTTGTTTTTTCGCCTGTTTTTGGTGTTATAGAGAGCATGGGAACGGAGATAAAAATCCTCGTGAGCCGGGTCTTATTAGTGGTTCATTTCAACGATAAACCAGTGTAGAACGGTATAAAGCGTTTCTCTTTAAGAGGAGAAACATAGATCAGTAAATTTAAGAATCGTTTCCGTGTCCTTCTTCTTGGGATTAATCGGTAATGAGATGAAAAATCCTCGTGGGCTTGGTGTGCCTTGTGTTCAATCTTATTTAACCGGTTCGAAGTGGATTGTCTTTTCCGAACGAACAACAGGAACGGCGGCAATGCGGTTCTCTGTTTCCAGTGTCAGCAATCTTCCCAGGCCTAATGCGATTATCCGGTTGATGCTGTCATTGTTGGTGTGAAGAATACTGAAATTCCTCCAGGTAATTGAATGGCGGTAGATTTCCCCGATTCCTTCAACATAACCTTTGTTGAGATCACTGTCCATCGGTGCGTAGTGCTGGTTTGTAACAAGTGAAACGCCGACTCCTTTTCCGTTCATATCATCGACAAAGCCAATTCCTATCAATGAATCTTTGCTGTTTCTTTTCAGGATCTCGGTTCTGGAAACTGTGTCCATTTTTCCTCTTTTGTCATTGGGCATGTAAAAATAGGTCAATCGCTCCTTCATTTTGTGACAGGTTTGCTGCTCCGTATCACACTTCCGTGGAGAGAGTAATAGCAGGGCAATTCCAATCAATGCCGGCAGGGCCTGCACGAAAAAGATCTTTTTGTCTGCCGTCACTGCGCCGTAAATTCCTGCAACGGAAACACAGACCAGGAAAAACATGCTCACATTGAAGCGCCATTCCGGGTTACAGATAAAAAACGTCCAGATCAATCCTGCGGCTAAAAATCCGTTGTACAATCCCTGGTTGGCTGCCAGCGATTTTGTTTTCGGGAACAAGTCCTTTTCAAAATTCTTGAAGGTTTTCGGACCTTTGCTTGTCCAGGCAAACATTTCTAGCCACATCACATACACGTGAAAAAGAGCCACAATTCCGATTACAATTTTAATAGCGATTTCCATAATTTACAAGTTTTTTTTGACTATCAATCTGACTTAGTTGGTGGTGCTATCGTTGATTTTGGAGTATTTTTTCTACCACCTGTTTTTTATGTTTGAGGATATTGACCAATGCCAGCGAAATAACTGAACTCAAATCTTTATCAGTGCTTTTGAGTAGAACATAATTCTCCATCCTTGGATTTTCGGAGTAAATCACACCATGATTATTTAAAGTAACTTTGAATGCTTCTCTGTTCCCGATGGCATATTGTGAAGGCCCGTAAAAATCCAATTTGTTTGATCTTTCCAGTTCATCAGTGAAAGTTACTGATAAGAACAATGAATCTGAAAAATCAGCTTTGTTATTAGTGTATACTGGAAAAGGATCGCTTAGTTTTCTTCCTTTGGAATCGATAAGATATACCAATCGGTTGTCGAATTTTTGGTTTGGTTTCTGAGTAATTGATATATGATTTTTTTCAGTGCTTATTTCGTACTCGAAAAAGAAAAGTAGTAGGACAATTCCAATTAATGCCGGAAGCGCCTGTACGAAAAAAATCTTTTTGTCTGCTGTCAATGCTCCGTAAATACCAGCTATAGAAACACAGATCAGGAAGAATAGCTGCACTTCAATTTGTGTTTTGGGATTGGAGAGAAAAAAAGACCAAATCAATCCGGCGGCTAAAAATCCGTTATACAATCCCTGGTTGGCTGCCAGTGCTTTTGTTTTCGGGAACAAGTCCTTTTCAAAATTCTTGAAGGTTTTCGGACCTTTGCTTGTCCAGGCAAACATCTCGAGCCACATCACATACACGTGAAAAAGGGCCACAATTCCGATTACAATTTTAAGAGCGATTTCCATTCGTTAGTGCGATTTCATCCCAACAATCGAATACATCATCGGGATAAAATTACCCAAATGTTTGATCCGGTATTTTCCCGGTTCGAATTCGTCTGTATGAGCGAAACAGTTGTAGTTTGAGAAATCGTACTCCTGCAAGTCCTGCAATTGGATCCCATGTTTCAATAAACTTGTAACCACTTCACTCATGGCATGGTTCCAGCTTACGGAGGTCGTTTTGATTTCAGCGTCCCGGTCGGCGTACGTGCCGCTTGCTGTTTCTATAATGGGTTCCGATTTGAAATAACGGTATCCAACTTTTTGGAAATCGTCATCAAACATCCAAACTACGGGATGGAACTCAACAAAGACAAACTTTCCGCCGGGCTTTAAAAAATGAGTGATCACCGAAGCCCATTTGTCAAGATCGGGAAGCCAGCCTATTGTTCCGTAAGAAGTAAAAACGATATCGAATTGGCTTTCCAGGTTTTGCGGCAAATCATAAAGATCGCAGCAAACAAAAGTTGCATCGGCACCGGTTATGGATGCAATTTCGCGTGCTTTGTCAATAGCTTTGTCGGAAATGTCAGCACCAACCGTGCTTGCTCCCATGCGCGCAAGTGAGATCGTGTCCTGCCCGAAATGGCACTGCAAATGCAAAATGCGTTTCCCGCTCACGTCTCCAAGCAGGGCAAGTTCGGTTTCCTGCAAGGAATTCTTTCCTGCCAAAAAAGCTGATTGGTCGTAAAAATCGGACTCCACATGCGGATCAACCCGCTGATTCCATTGTTCTTTATTTATTTCCTTGTAATTCTCCATGAATAACTTCTTTTCTATTTTTTACTTCGTCAAAAGTTTCATCGTAATCCGTCCTGAGGGTTCCCATCCAGCGGTCCCAGAACAGGAAATACAATCCGTAATTTCCATTGAAGTGTTTGTGGTGCTGGTTGTGGGCCACGGAAGTATTGATCCATTTGCCGATCCATGTTTTATGAAAGCGTGCAGGGAACAATTCAAATCCCAAATGACCGTAGACATTAATGATAAACTGCCCGAGTAAAAAAATAATCAGAGCACTGGTATGGACCGGAATTGTAAATGCAATAATAGGAATAATCATTCCTTCCAGGATACTCTCTGAAAAATGGAAAGAGTAAGCTGCCAGAGGTGTGGGATTGGTGGATTGATGATGAATAAAATGAATGTGCCGGAATAATTTCGGATGATGAATTGCCCGGTGCATCCAGTAAAAATAAGTGTCGTGAATCACGAACATTACCGGAATTGTAAATAGGTAATAAACCGATCCATAAGCGTCAACATCCTCGTAAAGATTGGTGTACGGACGTAAGACAATCACGACCAGTAAAAAAATAGTGGCAAAAATGACCGTTGTCTGCATGGAATACAGCACTTCCATCAGAATGCGTTTGTTCTTTGGGAATACCAACTGGATTTTTTGCCGGAACCACTGGTTACGGAACAAAACATAAAACAAAAGGTATGCACCACCTGCAATAATCAGGTAACGGAGTGAAATATAGTAAGCGATTTCCGGCCAAAAATTGTAAAAGCTTTCCATGTCCTTCGAATTCAATTAAAGGTCGCAATTTTAGTTTGAAGATGAACCAAGTTCCGGAATTTCTTTTTTAAAAAGATAAAAAAATCTCAAAACTGATAGTTGAGAGGTCTAAAAATTTGGTTTTGAAGTTTTTTGTTAAGTAATGTTTTATAACTAATTGTGTATCAATTTGCTGCCAAATAGATTTTCAGCTGTTAATTTATCTTTCATTTGTTAAAAAATAAGATTTTAACATTGTTAATTGTTTTAATTCAAACAATAGTTGTAATATTCCTCCGGCTAACATTAAAACGCTATTTATGAAGAAGATGAACTATTTAGTGACGACCTTATTGGTCGCAGGTGGTGCGTTAAGTGCTTATTCCCAGGAATTTAAAAAAGTATCCCTTCCCAAGGGAGTTTATTCGGAAGCAAAAGCTTTCGAACGTGTGAACCAGAAGCGAGTGAATGATGCTTTCAAAGGGCTAAAAGAAATTTATTCTTTTGATTTTGCCGCTTCCCGTCCGAAATCCGTATCTCAGCAGATCGAATCAATAGCCAGTCTGGCACTCGAAAAGTCGGGATTTGTTGCCTACTCAAATACGGCTTCAATTTCAAATTTGCTGGCAGTCCGGCCGGAAGTTCTTTCCGTTCAATTGCCTTACGAAGACCGTTTGTTGACCTTGGATTTGGTAAGGGTGAATCTCTTTACGGATGAATTTAAGCTGGAAACCAGTACACCGGGATTAGAGCAGGGGGTAGATTTAGGGGTGTATTACCAGGGAACGCTTCGAAATGAAGACGCAGTAGTTGGAGTGAGTTTCTTCGAAGATGAATTTTTTGTATTGATTAACCGAAATTCACCGGAAGATGCAACGATTGAGGCCGGTTTGATCAGACTTCCGGAAAACAATGCCGGAATCCATGTGGTTTATTCGGATGATGATTTGAAAGATAAACCGGTTTACTCGTGCGGTTCCGAAGATTTGGAACAATACCGGGAGGCGGTTGAACGCCTTTCATCCCAAAAAGGGGAGTTGAAGGATATGGAAAAGGCAACTTATAAGTGCGTGACCTATTTCTGGGAAACGCGTTACAACCTGTATACTTCAAAAGGAAGCACCCAGGCTGTTACCAATCATATCACTAACATTTTCAATAACTTCAAATTGCTTTATGAAAATGAGCAGATCGGTTCGAAGCTGAACCAGCTTTATATCTGGACAACAGCTGATACGTATAATGATAATCTGAATACCTTCTCGGCTAACCGCTCAAATTTCGGGGCTAATATCGCAACATTGTTTTCAACTACCGGCGGTGGCGGAGTTGCATGGCTGGATCAGTTGTGCGGAAGCAATGAATATTACAAACATGGGTTCTGCGGGGCTGTCGGCGGAACGGTAAATGCGGTTCCAACTTACAGCTGGGCGGTAAATGTTACAGCTCACGAAATTGGACACAACCTTGGTTCTCCACATACACATGCCTGCAGTTGGTCAGGCGGAGCAATTGATGGATGTGGTCCGCAGGCAGGATATTCGGAAGGCTGCAACGGTCCTATTCCTTCGAATGGCGGAACAATCATGAGTTATTGCCACCTGGTAAGTGCCGGAATGAACTTTACGCTGGGCTTTGGGCCTCAACCCGGAAACCTGATCAGAAGCCGTGTTAACAGCTGCATCACTTTGACTTGTGATACCGATGGCGGCGGGCAAACATGCACAAATGCCTACGAACCGAATGAAACACAGGCTGCTGCAGCAACATTAACAAGTGGAACGGCCGTTTCAGCGGCAATTGCAACCTCCGGAGATGCCGATTTCTTTAAGATCACAACTTCGACTACCACTAATAATGTGTTCAATCTGGCAGGACCTTCCGGTGTGGATTTCGACCTGGTGATTTACAACAGTGCCGGAACACAAATCGGTTCCGGAGCAGGAAGTACCGCAACAGAATCCGTTACATTGAACGGACAGGCTGCCGGAACTTATTATGCAAAAGTTTTCGGATACAACAATGCCGTAAGTGCTACCTGCTATACGCTGACCGCAACTGCGACAGCAGTAAACAACTGCTCTACAGCTTATGAGCCGAATAATTCTTCGTCTGCTGCAGCAACAATTCCATTGGCAACTACCATTTCTGCTGCAATTTCATCTGGTACGGACCAGGATTACTACAAGGTAACAACAACTGCTTCCGGAACACATTTATTTGCATTGGCAGGGCCATCCGGTGTTGATTATGACCTGAATATTTACAACAGTGCCGGAACTTTGATCGGTTCGGGAGTGGGATCAACTGCTACGGAGAATGTCTCGATTGCAAACCTGGCTGTTGGAACTTACACAGTTCGTGTGTTTGGGTACAATGGTGCAAACAGTGCAACTTGTTATACCCTGAACGTGGCAAGAACTTCGGCCTCTTTCTTCGGAGAAGAACCGAAAGCGTCAACATATTCACTTTATCCGAATCCTGTAAAGGATAAACTAGCTGTTAGTTCGTCCAATCCGGATGAAATCCTGAAAGTAGAGGTGATGGATATGAGTGGTAAAGTGCTCTCTAAAACCGAATTGCGCAGCAATGCTACAATCGATGTTTCGGATATCAGCTCCGGAGTTTATTTAGTGAAAATTACTTCGACGGCCAATGAGTCAACGCAAATCAAATTTGTGAAGGAGTAAAAAATCGTTAACCCAATCTATTCAGGAGAGGTTTCGCAAATGCGGAACCTCTTTTTTTTGCAGGTCGTTGAAAAATTGTTTTGAAGAATGCTAAAAGGAATTAGCAGTGTTATCAATCATTCCCGGACTTATATACTCTCTGCATGGTAGTTGTTCCTCTTTTTACACTCAAAAAGGTATTGGTTATAGCTTCAAACACGATGTAGCTTTGCAAAAAAAATCCGTGCTCGGGATAAAACAAACAATCTTGTGAAAAATAGTATTCTTCTTTTCCTTTTGATTTCCAGTCCTGTTCTATTTGCTCAGCAAGGAGTGATCAGCGGCAAGTTCCAGGAGAACAACCAGGCAGTTCCTTTCATTACTGTAGGACTTGAGGGGACATCATTATCAGCTCCAACGGATGAAAATGGAGTTTTTCGAATTTCGAATGTTCCTTACGGAAATTATGTGTTGAAAGCTTACAGTTCGGAGCACGAATCCTATGAAAAACAAGTAGACCTGCAGCAGCCCGAACTGGATTTGGGAGCATTACCCCTGGTTAAGATTGCCCAGATTGATGAGGTTACCGTTTTGGCGAAATCAAAGGTGCAGGAAGTGAAGGAACAACCCTTTGCAGTGGAATCTATTGATATGAAGCCGGTCCAGAACCTGAATTTGAATGTCAATCAGGTATTGAACCAATCAACAGGCGTGCGTATTCGCGAGAGCGGTGGTCTTGGATCTGACTTCGTATTTTCATTAAGTGGTTTTACAGGGAACCAGGTACGTTTTTTCGTAGATGGACTGCCTACTGATGTTATGGGAAGGTCATTCAGTATTAATGCTATTCCTGTGAACAATGTGGAGCGGGTGGAGATTTACAAAGGTGTTGTTCCGATCAACCTGGGTTCTGATGTTTTGGGCGGGGCCGTAAATATTGTAACCAATAACACCGTACGTAACTTTTTGGATGTTTCTTACGGATTCGGATCGTTTAATACGCACCAGGCAAGTTTGGTAGGAAGGTATACCACTAAAAAGGGATTTATGGTTAGTGCAAGTGCATTTTACAATTATTCCGACAATGATTTTAAAGTGGATATCAACCTGTTCGACAAGAAAACCGGGAAAATTGACGAGCATACTACTTCCGTAAGGCGTTTTAACGATGCATTCAAATCTGCAACGGGAATGGTGGAATTCGGAGTAGTGAATAAGAAATGGGCAGACCGGTTAATGGTTGGATTAATTGCGAATACAACTTACAAAGAGATTCAGCAGGGAGCTAATATGACCATTGTTGCAGGAGAAGTTCACCGAACCGAAAACAGTCTCATCCCAACATTGAAATACGAAAAGAACCATTTATTTGTCAAAAACCTGAGTCTTAAAGTTTCAGGACTTTACAGTACAATTGAACAGCAGACCGTTGATACAAGCTCCCGCATTTATGATTGGGAAGGGAATCACACTTTGAAATTGCTTTCGAATACTTCCGGTGAATTGAACTGGTACAAAACCCTGTATACTTTCAATGATCAGGCAGCACTTGCCGTTGCAACATTGAATTACAAACTTGGAAAACACCATCAGTTTACACTCAATAACACCTATTCCCGCATGCGAAGAGTTGGAAGTGATCCGCTGAAAGTAGATCCGCTTCCGTTTGAAGACCCGAATATCCTTGAGAAGAATTTTACCGGGATTTCCTACCAGTTGAAATTATTCCGGGACCGATGGACGACCTCTGTTTTCGGGAAGATGTTCAATATGAATTCCATTTTGTATAAATCAGATGATGATACAGGAGATATTCGAAGAATGGATAACGATTTTCAATTGCCGGGTTACGGAATTGCCAGCAGTTTTTTCGTGCTGAATTATTTACAGCTGAAAGCTTCTTATGAGAATACCTATCGTTTGCCGGAAGGTTATGAAGTATTCGGAGATGGATTGCTTCAATTGCCTAATGCCGATCTGCAGCCTGAGAAAAGTCAGAATATCAATGCAGGTTTCCTGTTCGGAAAGCGTTTCGGAAAACATTTGGTGAATGTGGATTTTAATTACATGTACAGGCTTCCGCAAAACCTGATCCGCTCAGTGGCTATGGGGATTACTTCGCGCTATGAAAACCTGAGCCGGGCAAAAGTAAACTGCCTGGAAGGGGCAATTAGTTATGGATACAATGATTGGTTCAAGATTGAGTTCAATGCTACATACCAGAATATCCTGAATGCATCATTAAAAGACAACGGTGAACCGGATGAGTTGTACATGGACCGCCTGCCGAATGCTCCGTACTTGTTCGGGAATGCATCATTCACATTCAATACCCGGCAATTCGGGAAATATAAGCAGCGATTTAATTTCAACTGGAACACCTCCTATATTGAAGAGTTTTACCTGAAGTGGCCTAGTTTGGGGGCGTTGAGTTCCAAATTCGTCATCCCGCGACAAATTATAAGTAATGTTTCCGTGAGTTTCACAAGTCATTCCGGGCGGTACAATATTTCTCTTTCATGCATGAACCTGTTTGATGCCATGTGCTACGATAATTTCCGGGTGCAGAAACCCGGAAGGAGCTTTAATATCAAACTTCGCTACTATTTACAAAAGAAAGCACCGCTTTCGATAAAATAGAATGGTAATCCTGTCCGGTAAGATCGACCGACAACTGATCCACCGGGATATAATTTTAAAACAAAAGTTAAATGAAAACAAAAAGTACACTTGTAATTGCTGTGATCGCTCTGTTAGGAATGACTTCAATTACTTCCTGTAAAAAGAAAAAAACGACAGAAGAAGATGAAACCCTGGTTCCGGCTTCCGGATACGTTTTGGGATTAAAAACTACCAGTGCCGGAGCTGATGCTGAGTATTTGGTAACGTCGACAGATTTGATGTCGGGAACAATTTCAGCTTCAGGAAACGGAATCGAACAAATGGGATGGATGTACTATCACCAGATCGGGAATAAATACCTGGCAATGGATTACACAAATAACATTTGTACGGGATACGAGATTGCAAACAGTACCTTGTCATCTGCAGGAAGTTTTGTGTTTGACCGTTTGGATGTTTTGACGAACGATCCGGGTGGAAACGTATTTGCGGTAAGTGCACCATGGGGTGGAGGTTCGTACGATTGTAAGTTCCAGACTGTGAATCCGAATTCCATGTCCATTACAAGTCTGTCTCTTATACACATCTGACGCTGCCGACGAAGAGGATAGTGTAG
>NZ_CABHOL010000051.1 GCF_902168135.1 uncultured Fluviicola sp. | reverse complement strand
TGTGTATAAGAGACAGGTATGACACTGTCCTGCCTTTCGAATCCACAACCATCTGATATTGTGACATGATAGGTTATGGAATCGTGTTCTGCACCGCCCGTTGATAAACTTTGCGGGTTATTGGTGCTCGGAATATCTGTCCAGTTAACAGTATAAGGAGGAATAGCCCCAGAGATATTTGTAACCTGAACCATTGGGTTTGTGGTAGGACAGTAAGAATAGGCGTAATCCTGTAAGTTGTAAGTTACGTTATCAGGATGTACATGAATAGTAACCGGTGAAGATGTACATTGCAAAGCACCAGTTGTATCATAAACACTAATTGTAAAGGTAGAATCAGTACCTGCGGCCCCTGCAATAAGAGTGTTATCTTCTCCGGTAAGTCCATTACTCCAAACCAGGTTCATATTTGACGAACAGCTTCCACCCATTGCATTAATGACAATATTGTCAAGCCCCCAGTTATCAAAACCATTCCCGGAAGTGTTTTCCTGATACCATCTAAACATGGTAGAATAAGTGTTTGCAGCCGATGGAATGGGGACGGTAAATGAAGACCATACTGACATTGGGGTTGAAGGACCACCGAAAGGAGCACCCGGAATAGTAGTTGTAGGGATACTTGTTAACATATCTCCGTTCCAAGCCCAGTAGTTGATTGTTACCCAGGTTGCACCTCCGTCAATACTATATTGTAGAGCAACCCCTTCATCATATTGGTCAAGCTGTTCACAAGGGGATGAACTTGTATTGGCATAAATCATTTCAAAAGAAACAAATCCACCAGGACAATGAATATCGAAAGCAGCGGTTGTAATACCCGGAGTTACATTTGATGCCGATGTAGAAGCCCAATAGAATTCTGTACCATCCAAAGCTGCCGGAGCACATGGAGGTGTAAAGCCAAGACCTCCCTGAGTTGACCATCCCGAAGGAATAGTACTCGTGTTAAAATCAAAGGACTGGTTGGCATTCAAAAGAGAACCAAGAGCCGAAATCGGCACGCTATCTCCAGGACATACTGTAGTGTCTAAAGGGCTAACGGTTATAAAGCAATTGGTTTGCTGGCTAAATGACTGGCCTGAAGCAAGCAGCGCGATAAATAGTATTAATTTTTTCATGACTAACTTATTTAATGGTCAGGTTTTCTGTAGAAATGTGTAAAGGAATGTAAGTGTTTTTCGGATCATTATTGGTAATGTGCATCGCCAACGGAGATGCAAAGTGCGAAAGATTTCCTTCAATAGAAGACATAGCAGGAATCGTATATGATTTCAAGTTCTCTTTATTGCACCCGTTACACCCCAAATTGTAATTTACAGCAAGCGTATAAGAAATAGTTATTTCTTTATTCGTTGTGTTTTCAAGCTTTACTAACACATATTCATCCTTTGCCTGAATTTCTTTTTTGGCAGAAAATTTTACTCCTTTTACTTCCTGGAAAAGATTCCATTCAGTAGTAAGAGAACCTACAGGCATCTTACTTTGGGAAAAAACAGTACTGCTCCATACTAGAAAAGTTAAAGCAATCAATGATACTTTTGCTAAAACACGCATCTTCTTCATAATCTCAAGTTTATTTTAAAACGAAATAATTAATTAATTCGTTGCATGAAAATATGCATATTTTGAAAAAATGTTTGGTTTGGAAAGAGTTGAATGTTAAAATATCATGAATTTAATGGATATTGTTAGAAGTTTACATGAAAAGTTATAAAAAATAACAATGTAAAGAATTAGCAATTCAAATTGCCTAAACAAGACTTAATGGTTGGAAATTCAAATTGAAATTTTTCGCGCATTAAATTTTCGGGAGATATGTACCGGCTCTTTAGAATTAATTCGGTTTCGGTTCGGATAAGTAAAGCTCCTAGTTTTAGCATCCATACCGGCTGATTGATGAAAAAGGGAATGCCCAAACTGGTACGCAACTCTTTTTGAAACACCCTGTTTTGTACCGGATGAGGAGTTCCTAAATTGTAAATAGAAGCTGTTTGTTCCTTTTCAGCAATAAAAAAGAGTGCTCTGCAGAAATCCCGGATGTGTATCCAGCTTACCATCTGGTTTCCCGGTCCCATTTTCCCGCCTAAACCCAGGCATGCCAGTTTTTTTAATACCGGGTAAACTCCGCCGTTCTTTCCTAAAACAATGGTAGAACGCACGAGTATTTGCCTGGTTGGAATATCTTTGAAGGCAAAAAACGCTTTTTCCCAGGCTTTGCATACATTGACAGAAAATCCTTTTCCGATGATTCCTTTTTCTTCCGTATTCGGGTTCTCCAAAGAATGTTCGTAAATGGTTGCACTGGCTACATTAATCCAGCAAATAGGTTTAAGCGTGCAATCCTCAATGGCTTCACCGATGATGCGTGTACTGTCCAGTCGTGAAGCGAAAATTTCTGTTTTGTTTTTAGCATTATACCGGCAATTCACGGATTTTCCGGCAAGATTAATAACCAAATCTGCGCCTTCCAGTTCTTTTGCCCATGGACCGATCGTTTTTCCATCCCAAAGAACCTGTTTGAATCCTTCCGGTAATTGAGCGATGGGTTTTCGGGATACGGCAGTGATTTGATACTCTTTTTGATATGTTTTTGTATAGTCAATAATGGATTTCCCTATGAATCCGTTGGCAGCGAAAAGAACTATCTTTTTCATGGTGTTTGGGTTTAAAGTTGGAAAACAAGCGGATAAATGCACATTCTGAACAGGATCCAGCTGAGACTTAATTTCCAGGTCCAATTTTTCAATGCAACACGTCTTTTGTGTTCGAAGAACATGAATGTAACTGTCATTCCGTAACAGACAACAGCCAGGAAGTGGGTTTCAATTCCCAGGAAGTTTGCGAACTGGATTCCGATTCCAAAAAACAACAGGAGCAGCGCGCCTAAAAAAGAGACGAAAACGAGGTGTCCGATGTAATCGTAACTGTTTTTTTGACCGAGCAGCAGAAAAGCCAGTCCTTGAAACCCGATTTGTGCCGCAAGCAGGATTAAATCATTCGGTGCTGTGTCGACAAGGTATTCACCCAGGAATTGATGGAAATACCAGCTAACAATGGCATAAGTGAGAAAACTCGTCAGGAGAATGAAGTTGATTCTCCAGAGAATAGATTTTGGAGGCTCACAATTACATTCAAATGCATTTTTTTTCAGAACAGGAGCAACTATTCTTCTGTTATAGCTGAAAAGCAGGTATAGGATTTTTAATAGCCAATTAATAGGTTTGAAGTTTCCCAGGATCTTTATTATTCGTGAGTGGTAACCGAGCAGCATAAGCAAGCCGTCAATTCCGTACCGGACTTCGTGGCTTTGATGATTCACACATGCAATTTTTGTTTGAGCGATGTTGGTATCAACCTCTCCGGGATGCTTTAGAACGTAGTCTACATAAGGAATTCTGCCTTTTTCATCCAGGAGTCTGTATTTCACAAAAATTCGTGTATACCAGCAGCAGAGTGGGCAATCTTTATCGTAGAGAAGAGCAATATTTTCCATGTTATTTTTATTTATTATTAATTCAAAACTTTCAATATTTTTTGAAAATAAAAATCAAAAAAAAGGAAGTTAACTCCTTCTATTTGAATAGATTCAATATTTTTCCAAAGAACACGTGTTCGTCAGCTTTCATCAGAGTGCCGGATAAAGAATCCAATCGGCTGACCAAACGCTCAATGTTTTCAATGGTAGCGACGAAAGAAATGGATTCGTAGGATTGCTCTACTTTTTTGAGCTCAGCCAAATGCTGCTGCAAAGGTTCGAGCTCTCTGCGTTTGCGTTCTTTCACAATGCGTTTGGCTACTTCCCACATGTCTTTTTCGGCACGGAAATACTCTTTGCGGTCTCCGGCTATACTTTCTTTGTAAATTAAATTCCAATTAGCCAGCTCACGGATGTTCATATTGGCATTCCCTCTGGAAATAGAAAGCCGCTCCATGATGTCTTCCGTGCAAAGCGGACTGTCACTAACAATTAGCAAGGCATGGACCTGGGCCATGGAGCGATTAATTCCCCATTGAGATCCGAAGTTTCCCCAGGTTTGAATGAATTGCTGTTTGGCTTGTTCTAATTCCATGAATCAAATATATACAATATTTTCAATAATAATTGAAAATTACGGCATTTTTATGCTGTATATCAAAACTGCGCTTTCTCTTATTTTTTCAAAATGTTCAAATTCTGCAGCTTACCGTTTTGATTTACCTGTAAATAGTACATTCCGGGTGACAGTTCTTCTACGGAAATGAATGAAGAATCCAGGTGTTTTTTGCTTAGGATTAATCTTCCGTCCGTAGAATAAAGCGTTAATTCGGCTTCGCCATTCAGAGTAATTTGAACGTGACCTGTTGCCGGATTTGGGAAAGCCTGTACGTTCAATACATCCAAATCAGGAAGTCCAAGTGTGCCGTTGATAATTCCGATTGCCTCGAGGTCAAATCCACCTGATTCGAATGCTGTTGGATAAGGATCGTTGATCGTCGTTCCGAATTGATCAGTAGTTACATGCCCGGAAACAGCACCAATTACATCAATAATCCGCACCAGTGTTACGGCAGATTTGTTCAGATTCGGATCGTTGGGAAGGTCGCTCAGGTCAAAGGGTGTTCCATAGCCAAGCCGGTACTTTCCAGCCAGGTTATTGATCATCCGGCAATCCGTGTAGGTGGCATTGGATGCTTGCACCGTTGTAGGAACTTCTGTTGTTGATGGGAATCGGAAAAAATGTACCCCGTCGGAACTGACTTCTACGTGAGCCATTTCGATATAATCATCCATGAATCCATTTTCGAACACGGCAAAATCATAACCGGGACCATCCATAATAAACTGATCGAAGCTCAATGTTGCTACACCGCTGTCACCTAAAGAAAGAACATCAGTTACAGAACCGGTTGCAGGCCCCAAAGCCAGGTTCAGGTTCCCATAACTTGCCCTGTTTGACCCGCTGATAGTTATTGTCGTATCAGCAATATCCAGATAGCCTCTTTGAACCGTGCCACCGCTGGCCCAGGAAACAAAACAGGAACTGTCTTTCTTAATGGCATTCGTTCCGGGGTTTCCGGGAGCAGGATGAAAGCTTTGTGCATGTAAAAAACCGGGTAGGATAAAAAGGATGAAAATGAACTTATTCATAAATTAAAATGCTTGTTGGGTTTAATCCCACGTTATAACTTGTTTCAAAAATGCCGTTGGAAGAAAATACATGAACCTGTCCGGTCACGGTATAGTTTTTTGCGTCCAGGCAGTAAATCTTGTTCGTAATAGTGGAATACTGGATGCCGTATAATGTCTGTATTCCGGAAGTAGGGATGTATTGCGGATTGGTAATTGTTTCCGTGTTTGTGTCAAAAAGCGCGATCCGGTTGTCTCCCGAGCTAAAATCGTGGTAGGAGATCAGGAAGCTCGAGTTGAATGCGGTAATTCCACTTGCGTCGAATGTGAAGGATTGAGCCAGTGTATTTGTACTTGCATTGATCCGGTGCATGCGTGAAGGAATAGAGGAATAATTTCCACGTGTAATAACATACACGTCCCCGTTTTGGTCAGCCTGTATTGATCCCGGGTTTTTTCCGACTGTAATTCGTGTGATTTCCTGTAGACTTCCCAAATCGATAACAGAAACGGTGCTGTCTACATTGGGGAAATTCAATCCCCCGGAATTGGCTACAAATAGTTTTCCGTTGCTGATCGTCAGACCTTCGGGATTGGCACCAACGGGTATGCGGTTTGTTATACTGAGTGAAGCTGTGTCCAAAACATCCACAAATCCATCGTAGCAGGTAATGTATGCTTTTGCGCCGTTGAATGTAATGTAGCGTGGCTGCTTGGGAGTTCCGTTGGCAACCATGGAAATCTGACTGATACTGTTCCCGGTTGAAGCATCCAGGATTTCCAGCGTACTGGAAACATTGACAATCACGTAGATTTTTCCGCCGTAACGTTTCATATCATTCCCGGTATCACCCAGTGAGCGGTTGGTTTTTTGCTCAAAGAAATTGCCCGTATAGGCGTTGTCTGAAAAATTGTACCAACCCAAAGTTGCATTGTTCTGCTGAAAAAGTCCTTCGTTCAACACAAGCATTCCATGCTGCAATGTCGGTGGAGCCTCTGGTTCTTCTATTTTTTTCTTTTTACAGGAAAATGCAAGAAGCATAAGGAATAGTATCGGAATGATCTTAAAGCGCATATTGAAGTCGGATATTAAAATGAGTTCCCGGCATTACGAAGTAATTGATATAATTGTATTGCTTGTTGGTTAGATTATTGACACTCAAACGAAGGGTGAGTTCGCTTTTGTTTAATTTTTGGGTATAAGATGCTCCTGCATCGAGCAGGAAATACCCTTCCAGCAAATTGGAAGGAATATTTTGGTTCAATGCATAGCGTTCTCCCAAATACGATCCGAGAACAAAGAAGCTTAATTTTTTCCAGGAATAATCCAGTTCCACGCTGCCTGAATGTAACGGAGAATAACTTAAAATATGCCTGTAAGTAGGGCTAAGCGGATCGCTGATATCCTGTGTGTATTGAAAGGTGTAATTGATTCGCATTCCCAGGGTGTGCTGTTTGATTTTTTTCTGAATAAGCTCCGTAAATTCGACTCCGAAAGCATCCGATATCCCGATATTCTGAATACTCCAGATAAAGAGGTTTTTGGTAGGAATAGCCAGGATTTTGTCGTAAACGTATGAATAGAACGGCTGGATCATTGTTTGTGAAACTCCTTTTTTGAAAGGAAGTGTCAGGTCATAGCGGATAGACGCGATATGTGCTTTTTCCGTACGCAATTTGGTGTTTCCGATCTGCTGGTAGTACAATTCGTTGAAAGAAGGCTGCCTGCAGGTGTAACGGTAAACGATCCCGATCTTGTTTTTACTTCCCAGGTCAAAGCTCCAGGAAACGGCAGGAAGCAGATTCCATTGACTTTTAAGTATCGTATCGCGTTTTTCAAAAACACCTTGAGCACCAATTTGTGCCATGATTTTTCCAAAGGCCTTCCATTCGATGCCCAAAAGGCTTTCTGACGTATTTCGGTAAGGGTTTCCGACGAGTGATTTCCCTTTCAGTTCTTCTAAGATGAAAGAACTTCCGATAAGCAGTTCCAGTTTTTCGGTAATGGAATAGGCTGCCTGAGATTGGATGTCAAATTGTCCGGAATAATACCTTGAATCGAGATACCCTTGTAAGTTCAGGTAAGCTGAGTCGAGGTATTGCAGGTTGTTCTTTTGGTAATTTGCAGAAGAGAATACATTCCAGCGATTCTTTTTGAACTGGTGGTTCACGGATCCGTTTAAACCGTAACCGTTTAAATATTGTGCGGCATTGCTATTGTAGAAGATAACTGCTCCTGCCAGGTCTTTTTGGTATTCGTTCCCGGAAACCCGGAATTGGAATTGATGGTGTTGATTAGGCGAAAACTGAATGGATGCGGTACCGAAGTATTCCAGTAAACTATTGTTTTCTCTCCGGTCCTTGATAGTTGTATTTCCGTTTAAGTAGGTGTAAGAGTAAGAACCTCCGTATGACCGGATTTTCCCGGTGAATGTTCCGCCCCATTTCTTCCCCCTTTTTTGGAGCATCAGGTAGCTCTCGTATTGATCGAATGATCCGGCTTGTGCGCCAATAATGAGATTTCGCTGATTTGTACCCACATAGGAATGTACTGATTCAACATTGACAACAACTCCGGCCAGTTTTGCGTGAATGGGAATTTGGGTGCGGGTAGGGGAAAGGGTGATTAATTCAAGTTTTTCAATGAAATCTACAGGAAAAGAGCTTAAATCAGCCTGTCCGCTCTGTGTAGTTGAAACAGAAGTACGGTCCTGCACCAATGCAGTATGTCCGGCTCCCAAGCTTCGAAAGCTGACTGTTTTCAATCCACCGACATCACCGTAATTCTTGATCTGAAGTCCGGGAAGCAGACTTAGGATTTGTCCCAGGTCGTTAGCAAGTTTGTTTTGGATCTTATCTTTTGATAATTCCACCTGGATGCTGTTTCCAGTCTCGCTTACCGGAGAAATAACTATTTCTTCAATAGGATTAACCTCCTGCCCGAAGACCGGGCAGGAGGTTATAATCAAAAGGGTTGGTATGTAAAGTTTGAGGGACAATTAGATCTTGCTGATACGCGTTCTGGCAATTCCTTCGGAAGTACTTGTTTCAATAAGGTATGTTCCTGACTGAACTGAACTTAGATCAACTTCCTGGATTCCGTTGGTTGTTTGAGACAAGATCAATTCTCCAGATAAAGCGTATACATTGATTTGTCCACCCGGAGATTTTACAGTGAATTTTCCGGTACTTGGATTCGGATAAACTTCCTGGCTTACAAGGTTTAGAGTATTGATTCCGGCTGTTCCGTAAACGATATTGTCCAAAGCGAAATAAGCCGGAGTTAAGATTCCCTGTGCATTGTGGTCGGATGATTCCAATTCGAATTCCAAAAACTGAACTTCACCAAGTGCCGTTAAATCTACGGTTTGCCAGGTATCAACGATATAATCTTCTGTGTTGTTTGCAAAACGGTAATCAGCCAGGTAAAAGATAACGGTGTCTGTAACTGCGTTTTGAGCATCTTTCCCGATGATCAATAAACGGAACCAGTCTTCACCATTTGTTCCGTCCGGGTTCCCCTGAGCGTTATTCACCGAACCGAACTGTTTCCCGAAAGAATCTCCGTCACGCATGGAAAGTGCCGCGTAAGTGGTATTGGTTAATTGGATGCTGCTCAGTACTTTTTCAGATCCGAAATCAATTCCCCCACCATAGTTAACGGCGTAGTTCTGGCTGTTGTTACCACCAATTCCGGTGAAAGCAGAGAAATCATTTGTGTAGCCTGCAGTGGTAACATCTGTTGAGCTGGAGTAAATGAACCCTCCGGACCAGTAATCCCAATCGAAATTGTAGGAGTTTTCGAAATATACACCTCCGGAAGTAAATCCAAAAGTGGAATCGGAACCGTCCCAATAGGAGTTGGGAGCAAGTGTCAGGTCGTCGAACGTAACAACCGTTTGTGCTTGTGTGTATTGGATGCAGAACACACTAACTGCGAGTAACATTTTTTTCATTGCCTTTAAGCATTTAAAAAGTGAGTAAGAGAAAGCGCAGCTTTTGATTGAACAGCATGACAAATGCTGGTAGTCAAGGCAAAACGCTTCCGATGCTAGCAAATGAAAAAATCAGAGAATAAGAACAAACTGGGAAAAGGAATTTCCCATTTCGAACTCGACTTTAATCTGAAGTCTTCATTCATTATATGTTCCAGGCAGGTATTCTGACTTCTCTCCGGTTACTTCTCCTTCCCATGCTGATTTTTTACGTCAGTACAGTGGATTTATTGAAGACCGTTTAATAAGAGTTACAGCTGCAGATACAGTTTCGGATTCACACCGAATTCCCTATTGTCTTTTGTAAACTTACAATCGAACCTAAAACCGGGGCAAAGATATGTATTTTTTATGAATTGCGAATTATGAGTCCAGGTGTTGAATTATTTCAAATGTTCAAATGTTCAAATGTTCAAATGTTCAAATGTTCAAATCAACCATTTTAAACTCCTTTGAAGTTTATTGAATTCTTTTAAAATCTAAATTCATTGAACGTTTTGAACTTTTTTGAACGCTTTTGACCTTCTTCACAATCACCTTTTAATAAGTTTCAATTCCTAATTCGAAAAAAAGATTATTTTTGCAACGCTTAAATAAATTTTCAAATGGCAGGAACTACCAGTTTTAACGATATTAAACGTCAATTCAAAGAAAACAAAAGACTTCGTTTGATTACCGCAGTGGTGATCGGATTGATTGTCGGAATTCTAGGATACATTCTTTACAAACAGTTTGTTTACGGTCCAAACAACCAAAAAGCAAATGAAGGGTATTACCGTGGATTGAACCTGGCAGCGAAGGATTCAGTAGATGCAGCGATTGCAGAATTGGAGCCGTTCGTTAAGAAAAATGACGGATATCAGGGTGGTGAAGTAGCTGAGTTTACTTTAGCTCGCCAATACATGGCAAAAGGAGATTTCCAGAAAGCATTGAAATTGTTGGAAGGCGTGAAGTTGAAAGATACTTACGGTCCGGCAATGGCACTTGGCCTTCAGGGTGACTGCTATAGCGAAATGGGTAAATACAAAGATGCTATGGACATGTACATCGATGCTGCAGAAGCAAATGAAAACGAGTGGACTACTCCGACTTATTTGTTCAAAGCTGGTCAGGTTGCAGAAGAAATCAAGGACTTTGCTAAAGCAAAAGAACTTTACGAAAGAATTAACCAGGATTACTACATGTTCGGTCAACAAAAATCGATTGACAAATACATTGCGAGAGTATCCGTTAAATAATTAGAAACGTGGCTACAAGTTTAAAAAACTTATCAGCGTTCGATCAAGATACAATTCCAAACGGTGCCGATTTTTCAATCGGCATTGTTGTTTCTGAGTGGAACGGTCATATCACTTCCAAACTCCTGGAAGGAGCAATGGAAACACTCCTGAATGCGGGAGTCAAAGAATCCAATATTCATGTGAAGCAGGTTCCCGGAGCATTTGAATTGCCTCTTGGCGCACAGTGGCTGGCTCAGAATGACCAAATCGACGGCGTTGTTGCCATTGGTGTGGTTATCCAGGGAGAAACAAGGCATTTTGATTTTGTTTGTTCCGGGACAACCCAGGGGATCGTTGACGTTACTTTAAAGTACAACAAACCTGTTGGTTTTTGTTTGCTTACAGATAACACCGAACAGCAGTCCATCGACCGCGCAGGAGGAAAACACGGGAATAAAGGAGTGGAAGCAGCTGTGACTGTTTTGCGGATGATTGATCTGAAGAAACAATTATGAATTAAAAAACGTAGGTAAGCGATTAATCGCTTACCTACGTTTATCTATTTTCAATTTATCATGACATTAATCAAATCTATTTCAGGAATCAGAGGGACCATCGGTGGTTCTCCGGGCGATAATTTAACTCCAATCGATGCTGTTCAGTTTGCTGCGGCTTACGGAACCTGGCTGAAATCTGTTTCAGGCACCGGCAAATTAAAAGTAGTAGTAGGAAGAGATGCACGCCTTTCCGGTGAAATGATCTCAACACTGGTTATTCAGACGCTGGTTGGTTTGGGAATTGAAGTAATTGATTTGGGATTATCCACAACTCCAACCGTTGAAATGGCGGTTCCATATCACCAGGCAAACGGAGGAATTATCCTGACTGCTTCCCATAATCCGAAACAGTGGAATGCATTGAAACTGCTAAACAGCAAGGGGGAATTTATTTCCGGGGCTGAAGGAGAATTATTGCTGAAAATCGCAACGGAAGGAAGCTTCGTTTTTGCAGAGGTGGATGATTTGGGGAAAGTAACTTCGGATACCGGAGCTATTGAGCGCCATATTGAAGCTATTTGTGGATTGTCAGATGTAGATATTCCGGCTATCAAAAATGCGAATTTCAAAGTTGTTGTTGATGCGGTAAACTCCACTGGAGGAATTTCTGTTCCGCAATTACTTCGTAAAATGGGAGTAACCGATATCGTTGAAATGTATTGTGATCCGACGGGTCATTTTCCACATAATCCCGAGCCGTTGAAAGAACATTTGGTAGAATTGTCTGCACGTGTTGTTTCGGAAGGTGCTCACCTGGGAATAACCGTAGACCCGGACGTAGACCGCCTGGCTTTGGTAAACGAAGACGGATCGATGTTCGGTGAAGAATATACATTGGTTGCCGTTTCGGAATACATCCTTTCCAAAAGAAAAGGAGCTACGGTTTCCAATTTAAGTTCTACAAGAGCTTTGAGAGATATTACCGAAGAAGTGGGATGTAATTACTACGCTTCTGCAGTCGGTGAGGTGAATGTGGTGGTGAAAATGAAGGAAACTAACGCGGTTATCGGTGGAGAAGGAAACGGGGGAATCATTTACCCGGACCTTCATTACGGAAGAGATTCTTTGGTTGGAATCGCTTTGTTCCTGTCGCATTTAGCGCACAAAAAAATGAGTATGACGGCTCTTCGCGCTTCTTACCCGAACTACGAAATGGCTAAGAAGAAAATCGACCTGACACCGGGAATTGACGTAGATGCGATTTTGGTGAAAATGGCCGATAAATACAAGCATGAAGAAGTGGATACGGTTGACGGAGTGAAGATCTATATCGGAAAAGAATGGGTGCACCTGCGCAAAAGTAACACGGAGCCAATCATTCGTGTCTATACCGAAAGCAAAGACGCACAAGCAGCTTCGGATTTGGCAGATCGAATCATTGGAGAGATCAAAGAATTGATCTAAGATCATGAAAAAGTTTCTGTCGCTGATTTTAATACTTTCTGCATCTGTTCCGTTTTATGCTCAGGATGAATCTGAAACGATTAGTACAGATGTTTATGACTTCGAAAGCTGGACCAGGGATTGGTACGAACCATTAAAAGAAGCGGTTGTTTTTGCGGATGCCTGTAAACTGAGATCAGAACCCACTTCAGGTTCGGAAATGCTTGCAAAATTATTGATCGGAGACAAAGTAAAAATCCTGAAAGTTGCAGCTACGGATACCACGATCAATGGAATTACATCCAACTGGATCCAGGTAGAATCCGGAAAGAAAAGAGGATATGTTTGGGGCGGATTATTAACAAACCAAAGTCTGAAAGTTTCAGATACAACATCAGCTGTTTGGGGACTCACAAAGATCGTTAAAGGCAACGATACGATGCCTGATAAGTACTTTGCTTCTGTAAGGATTTTCTCCCGAAGACAAATTAGAAAACAAGCTGAATTTGAAGTAACTTATGGTGATCAGCCCGGGCATGCGGAGTTGATCATGATCAAAAACCCGTTGATTGAAGGAGTTGAACATGTATTTATTTACAGTACCATGTCAGAAGCCTGTGGTGTTGCCTGGAGTCAGCATTATCTCATGGAAACCCGAAACGGAATCAATTACCTGGATGTTGGTTATGGAATGAGTGACGGTGGAATTTTCTATTCAGGGATAGATTTTGTCTTTCCCACCAAGGAGAAGGAAAAAGACTACATGATTCCTTATCACAGAAAACCGGATGCGAATCAATATTTAAAAATCACAGATCATGGTGAGTACGATGAAAATTGTGTTTGGACGGAACATACTACCGTTGAAAGCTTTGAATTTAAAGAAGGAGAAATCATTCCTTTTTGTCGGGAGTAAAAATGTAAGATCAACAGTTTAATCGCTCAACGGTACCTTTCAGACAATTCTAAACCACCTTTTGAACCAATTTTAATTCCGGAGGTACTTGAAGGAAATTGATTCCTATGAAAAGAGTAGTTATTGTCCTTTTGGCGATTCTCCCAAGTTTCCTCTCACTTGCAGCCAATGACAAAGAGATTATCAAATCTACCGTAAGCGAAGTAACCGTTTACACGAGTGGTGCACAGATATACCGCAAAGCAAATTTCAACGTAAAACCCGGGATTACGGAACTCATCATCGAAGGTGTGAGCCCTAATATCGACCCGAAAAGCCTCCAGGTAAAAGCTTTTGGCAATGTGGTCCTGATTGATTCAAAATACCAGGTCTATTATCCGGAACCCGAAAAAGTAAAGTTGGAAGGACTTCCGTTAAAAATCCGCAAAGACATCAATCTTTTGCAGGATTCCATTAGCACCATCCAGTTCGATATCAAAGAAATCCAGGATGAGATTGACGTATTGAATGCTTCCAAAACGATACTTACCAACAACGGTGCTATTCGCGGACAGGGAAAAGTAAACGATTCCATTCAGCTCCTGAAGCAGGCCCTGGATTATTACCAGTTGAAAATGAACGAGATCAACAAGAAATTACAGTTGCTCAACAAACGCATGAAATCGAAGAATACCACGTTGCAGGGAATGAATGCCCGCCTGACAGATCTTCAGAATTACCAGTCTTCAAATACACCAAAAGTTCCGGAAGGACCTATTCACCGTATTGTGGTGACGCTTCAGTCAAAAGAAGTTGTAGCAGGCAGATTGGCGGTTTCTTACCTGGCTTCAGGGGCATCCTGGGTTCCTACTTATGATATCCGCAGTGAAATTACTTCCGGAAAGGTGAACCTGGCTTACAAAGCAAATATCCAGCAAAATACCGGCGAGTCCTGGAACGATGTGCAATTGACTTTGTCGACGAATGATCCGTACCAAAATAAGATCAAGCCGGACCTGCATCCATGGTATGTGGATTACTACAATTTCGGAGCAATTAACGGACGTATGAACAGTTATGGTTTGACAGCCGCACCTTCTGTTCAGGCTGAGAAAAAAGATACGAAATCCCTGGCTTACGATATGGAAAGTGAAACCGCTGCGAATTTCACGACAGTAATCAACCGCGTGTTGTCTGCTGAGTACAAAATAGACCTTCCTTATACCATCGAAAGCAATGATGAAAGCCACCTGGTTTTGGTTCGTAATGTAGATTTGACGGCAAATTACCGCTATTACACCGTTCCTAAAATTGATCCGGGAGTATTCCTTGTAGCTGAAGTTTTGAAACTGGAAGACCTGCAATTGGTTCCTGCGAGCGCAAATATTTTCTTTGATGGAACTTATATCGGGGAAACATACATTGATCCGACCACCATGAATGATACCTTGAAACTGAGCTTGGGTAAAGATCCGAATATCATTGCAAAACGCATTCTTTTGAAAAAAGATTACAAGGAAAAAGTAATCGGGAACGACATCGAGCGCACTTATGCTTACGAAATCTCTGTTAAAAACCTGAAAGCAAATACGGTGGAATTAGTGATTGAGGATCAAATTCCTGTAACCAGTAACGGTGAAATCGTTATAGAAGCGATCAACACGGGGAAAGCAGATTATGACAAAACGACGGGTAAACTAACCTGGACCATTGATCTGAAGACCAAGGTCACGGATAAATTCACCTATTCGTTTAAGATTAAGTACCCGAAAGATCGAAATGTCATCCTTCAATAATTGTTTTGTAGTTTGACCCGAATTCAGCATTGGTTTCATGCTGAGTGACGATCAGTCGACTGACTGATGTCAGGGTCAATCTCGACATTCGCTTTACGAATCGTCGACCCGAAGGGCAAATTATGGGTAATCCATAATTTGGATGAAAACAAGTCCCTCAGTTTGCCGGCTGGGGGATTTTTTGTTGGAAATGTTCAAATGTTCAAATGTTCAAATGTTCAAATGTTCAAATTGAACTTTTTAAACTCTTTGAACCTTCGAAGTTCGAAGAACGAAGAAGATTTGAACCCTTTTAACTTTTTGAACCTTTTTTAAACTTCTCAATCGCTTCCGGATCATAAGAGAAAAACAAATTCGCCCAAATAACTTTGGAAAGTGCGTAAAAGTAAGGGCTGAGTATGATTGAAAGTCCGGAAATGATTCCAATTTGCAGCCAGATATTTGCCTGGGGGAAAAACAAATTAAAACTTACCCAGCAGGTCACGAATAATGCTACTCCAAGAGCATATGAAACATACATGGCTCCGTAATAGAACCCGATTTCCTTTTCATATTTCAATCCGCATTTGGAACAGTGTTCGTGTGTTTTTCCCAGGTTTTTCATGTCGTAAGGCTTCGAAACGAAAAAATCACCTTCCCTGCATTGCGGACATTTCATTTGGAATATACTCTTTAGTCTGTGAGCGAATGACATGGATGAACAAATTTAATACTGCAAAGTTAGAAACCCTGGCTCGAACAAAAGGTGATTTACATCAGTTTTAATTTTTTTTCTGAAAAATCATCTTTTTTGAAACCTTTTGCAACATCTCGCGTTAAAGGAAATAACGGATCAATTATTAACATCTACAGGTTAAGGGAAAAAGGCTGAATGCAGTTGCATTTGGCCTTTTTCTTTTTCATTATTTTTTTCATCCTGGAGCGTTCCAAATGTTAATTATTGATGTTATTTGGTAATAATCAGTAAATTGGGAGTGCTAAAACAATAAAATGAAAAAAACTCTCCTCTTTTGCTCCATTTTATATGGATCCTTTATTTCCCATGCACAAAATTTCCAATTAAATTCCGAAGACTCTAAAAGGATTGAACTGACTCAGCAGTTCAAGGAAAAACCATTTGAGTTCAAAGAAATTGAAGGACAGAACTGGATCGATTTCTCCAAATCGCACCCTATTTTGTCAAATGAAAAAGGTGCACCGGCTCTGCCTTTATTTCATACAACCGTTCAGCTTCCGGAAACGGGCAGTCCGGAGCTCGAAATAACCTTTGATGAAATAACTATTTACGACAATATGCTTGTAGCACCTTCAAAAGGAGTTATTAAGCGTAACGTTGATCCTTCTTCGGTTGCTTACACATTTGGGGCTGCTTACAACACCAATGATTTTTATCCGGCTTCAGCGGTAAGTTTGAAAACGCCGTTTATCTGGAGATCAATGCGCGGTGTTGTTGTAGAAGTTTCTCCATACCAGTATAATCCCGTAACGAAACAGCTTATTGTTTACAAGGGGATTCATATCAGCGTAAAAAAGAATCCCGAGATATCCGGTTTGAATGAACTGAGCGGGCAAATTGATCCGGTGATGCAGTCTCTGCAGCAGAAAAACATTCTGAATCCGAAATCAGAGAAATACACTCCCATGGAAGAAAGCGGAAGCATGCTTTTCATTGCAGCTCCGGCTTTAATGGAAGAAATCACTCCTCTTGTAAACTGGAAGAACCAAAAAGGGATCCGTTCTGCTTTGGTTTCTACCACTGCAACAGGAACTTCCGATGCGGATATTCGCGCGTATATTCAAAATTATTACGCTTCACATCCCGATTTGGTTTATGTGCTGTTGGTTGGAGATCATGACGATATTCCGGCCCATACTTACGGCATGTCGGGAGGAGAGAACTTATTCTCGGATTCTTATTTCGGGCAATTAACCGGTTCGGATTATTACCCGGAATTATTTGTGGGGCGTTTTTCAGGCGATGAAGCAAATATTACTACGATGGTAAACAGAACACTGGAATACGAAAAGAACCCGATGGCAGGTGACTGGATGGAAAAGGCAATTGGTTTGGGGTCCAATGAAGGTAATGGAATTGGTGATGACGGAGAACCGGATTGGCAGCATTTGAGAAATATCCGCACGGTTTTGATGAATTACGGTTATTCAGAAGTCGCGGAGTTTTATGATGGTTCTCAGGGTGGTGCTGATGCAGTAGGAAATCCGAATTCAGGAATCATCTTGCCTGTGGTAAACAACGGAGTCGGTTTGTTCAATTATACCGGACACGGCGACGTGAATTTATGTGTTACCGGAAATTTTCAGAGCACACATGTGAATCAGGCTTCCAACAACGGAAAATATCCTTTTGTGATATCAGTTGCATGCAACAACGGAACTTTTACTTCAGGGACTTGTATTTCAGAGTCCTGGACAAGAGCAACTAAAAACGGAACTCCTTCCGGTGCGATCGGAGCTGCGGGTTCCTCAATTCTGATGGCCTGGGCAGAACCGATGCAGACCCAGGATGAAATGGCTGCTATAATCGGTGAAACTTATCCGGACAATCACAAAACAACTTTGGGCGGATTATTCTACAACTCACAGATGTCCATGCTGGAGGAATATCCTTCCGGAAATGGTGTCGAAGTAATGCAAACCTGGGTTTTGTTCGGAGATCCTTCCGCTCAGTTCAGAAACAAGCAGACTTTACCGATCTCTGTAGTGCATACCGGAAATGTTCCGATGGGTACAACATCCATAACGGCAACATGCGATGTGGAAGGTGCTTTGGTAGCGGTTTCTCAAAACAATGTACTTCTGGGTACGGCAATTTCAGCTGGCGGACAAGCGGTGATCTCATTTCCGGCTCTAACATCGAATGATTATCTGTTAGTTACGGCTACTAAGCAGAATTATGCGACTTATCAGCATGCTGTTCAGGTTGCTGATGGTCCGTTGGGAATAACTGATTTGAACATGGAGTTTGCACTTTATCCGAATCCTGCAAATGATGAATTACAGTTGCTTGTTTCAAACGGAACAGCGGAATCGGTAAGAATCATTGGTTTGGATGGGAAAGTAGTGCTTTCGAAACAACTTCTGAACGGGATACAGGAAGTGATCAATACTTCTTCGCTGAAATCAGGATCTTATATTGTTGAGCTTAATTCCGGTTCGGAAAGTATACGTAAGAATATTCAGATCATGCATTAAGAAGTGCATGAAATGGCTTTGTTATAAAACGAACACATGATATCATGATAAAACTAAAAGGCCTCCGTTTTGGAGGTCTTTTTTTGTGCTTATCTTTGGTTCATGAAAGAATGGGATGTTTTAGTGATCGGTGCCGGAGCAGCAGGTTGTTTTTCAGCCATCAAAGCTTCTGAAAACTTTAAACATGCAAAAATTGCTGTCCTGGAAAGAAGCTCAAAACCTTTGGCAAAGGTCAAAATATCCGGAGGCGGCAGATGTAACGTAACCAATGTGATTTCCGATCCCGAAGAGCTTTCCAGACAGTATCCGAGAGGAGAGCGTTTTCTAAAGAAGGCATTTTACCAATTCTCCAGTTCAGATATGAAAACCTGGCTGGAAAGTAAAAATGTTCCCCTGAAATTATATCCCGACGGATGTTACTTTCCATTGAGTAATGATTCTCAGACAATTATCGACTGTTTCTTAAATGAATTGAAGAAGAACGGAGTTCAATTACTACTGAACCAACGGGTTGAGTCTGTCAGGAAACTGGATTCAGGGTTGTTTGAGGTACGGACTCCCGAAGAAACATTTTACTCGAAAGCTGTTATTGTTACCACCGGAGGACAGCCCAAAATATCCGGATTTGAACTGTTGAAAGCATTTCCGTTGAAAATAGTTCCGCCGGTTCCGTCGCTGTTTACTTTCAATATGCCGAACGAACCGATCAAAGAATTGATGGGAATCGTCCAGGAAAACGCGTTGGTAAAAATAATAGGAGAGAAGTGGACTTCTGATGGTCCCTTGCTGATCACACACTGGGGAATGAGTGGGCCTGCGGTTCTGAAAACTTCCGCATTCGGAGCAAGGATTTTTGAATCCAAAGGATATAAATCCCAAATCGCTGTTAACTGGACTGGAGAGGAAAACCAGGAAATTGTGCGGGAGAAAATAGTTGAGTTTGTAAAATCCAATAAATTAGTTGTAAATACCCCACTTTATGGGGTGAAATCGAGATTATGGGTATATCTTGTTGAGAAAGCAGGAATCCCAAATCATTTCAAGTGCTCGGAATTAACACCCAAACACCGGAATAAATTGTTGGAAGTATTGGTGAATGATATTTATTCGATGGAAGGAAAAACGACTTTTAAAGAGGAATTCGTTACAGCAGGTGGAGTTGATTTAAACGAAATCAATGTGCAGACCATGGAATCGAAGAAGGTGCCGGGGCTTTTTTTTGCCGGTGAAACCATGGATATTGACGGAGTAACAGGAGGGTTTAATTTTCAGGCTGCCTGGACAACAGCGGCAATTGCAGGAAAGAATGTGTTATCAAATAAGTAGAAAATGAATCGATTGGTGATTTTAATAGTAGTTCTTGGATCGCTGGTTTCCTGCCGGTCAACTAAAGATCTTCCTGCTGAGCAGCCAAAATCAGGAACACAGAATGAAACAGTTAAACCTAATGGTAATGGATCTTACAACGAAACCTATTATTTAGGGGAAGTACAGCTGCTGGATTGCGGACCTGTAGTTCAGGTTTCTGCAGGTGAAAAAAAGACTGTTTTTTCACCCGTGAACCTGGATCAAAAATTCCGGATCGATAAACTCAGGCTGAAATTGAAATTTAAAGTACTGGACGAAAAAGCAACAACCTGTTCGGAATTTCTGGCTATTGAAATCGAAGAAGCCTTTGCTGTGCGTTGATCACAATTTATCCATCAAAACGCGGTACAATTCGATCATTGCTTCGATGTCTTTTTTGTAGACCTTTTCGTTAGGAGTATGTACATTGTCTTCAGGAGCTCCAATGAAACACCAGTCAATCGGAAGATCTGATTTCTGTAAAACGGAACCATCACTTCCGCCGGCAGATTCTACTTCCAGCTGGTATTTGATTCCTGATTCTTTTGCAATATTCAGGATCTTGTTCAGGTATTTTCTTCTTGGAATCATACTGTCACGCATGGAAACTGCCACTCCGCCTTTGTGAACAACACCGTGTGTAACCCATGTTATGTCGCAAATCAAAGCCTGAAGCACGTCGTAAGTATTCATCAGGTATTTAGCACAGGCCCCGACAGAATTCCCGCCGTGCTCCTCGTATGTCGAGAAGACAATTGCACCGTTTTCGAGTGTTTCTGCCAATTGCAAAGCCGCGTAAACTCCCAGACGATTATCCAGGTAAGGAGATTGAACATATTCCTTGGTCTCTTTAAAATTTGGCTTGAAAGAAAGCAGAGTGCCACGGTCAACCGCCCGGTCGCAGGATAATTGCAGGCGCTGTTGATTATATTCATTCTCAAAGATCATCAATTCGCCTTCTACCGTTCCCTGGGAGTCGTTCCCAACGAGCGGGGTTCCGTCTATGTTTTTTGGACCACCAACCCGGATCAGTTCATTTTCGTATCCGACTGAATAACCAATTGTATCCATGTGTGCGTAAACTGCGGTTCTCGGGTTTCCGAAAACAAGAATCATAGCGTCCTGAAACCCGGTTCCGTCAATGATGTGCGGTTTAGCTTTCCATTGTCCCTGGTTTTTGAGCACATATTCTTTGATGAATAATTTGATGCGTGACTCGTCGCTTGCAAGTCCCTGGACACTGATAAGGTCCTGAAGTAATTGACTATTGGATAATTCCATGGTTTTCTATTCTGATGTGTTTTTCTTCCGGAAGGAGTAGGTTTAATTCTGCAAATTGGTCCAGAAGACCCGATTCTGAGACCGGTAATTGAATACTCAGCTTGCAGGATAGTTGAAAATCCTGGTTGGTGATTTTAGCCGGGCTGTTTTTTAATAAAGCCATAACCTGTGGCATCTCATTGTAATCATAGAATAATGTGACAAGTATTTCGTCTTCCTGTTCGATGATCTGAGCGTTCTCCAGAGCTTCTTTGGAAGCCGTCCTATAAGCATTGATCAATCCGCCGACACCCAGATTTACTCCGCCGTAGTAACGAACCACTGCGATCAGGATATTTGTGAGGTCAAACGATTGAATTTGTCCAAGTATCGGAGCTCCAGCCGAATTGGATGGTTCACCGTCGTCGCTGGCCCGGTATTTCTTTTTATCACTTCCTAAGCGGAAGGCGGAACAAACGTGTACAGCCTGGTAATGTTCCTTCCGAAGACGCTGAATATGTTCTTTGATTTCGTCTTCGGTTTTGCAGGGAATAGCAAATGCAAGGAATTTGGATCCTTTCTCTTTATAGAATCCTTCGCTTTGTTCTGTAATCGTTTTGAATTTGCTTTCAGGCATGAGCTCGCAAAGATAAGAAGAATGTGAATTCTAACGGTGGATCTGTTCGCAAATTAGCGAACAGGCGAATTCTCAAATTTCCATCTGTTATGGCAGATTGGGCCCGTTTTTAAATAAAAAGATGAGGAGTCTGGTCGAAACAAAAATGGTCCCGGCTTAGCCGGGACCATTTGCTATTATTGGATTGTCAATTTCTTTTCCAAATCTTCCAGGTAAACCCGGAACTGTTTGTCGGTCTCAGAAAGGTTAATAACCGTTCTGCAGGCGTGCAATACCGTTGCGTGGTCTTTTCCGCCACAGTGAGCTCCGATACTTGCCAAGGATGATTTGGTCATCTTCTTGGAGAAGTACATGGAAATCTGACGAGCCTGAACAACTTCACGCTTACGTGTTTTCGATTTCAGCATCTCGATTGGTAAATCGAAATAGTCACAAACTACTTTTTGGATGTAGTCGATGGAAACTTCACGAGCGGTGTTCTTCACAAACTTATCGATCATTTGTTTCGCTAAATCAAGCGTAATTGCTTTCTTATTCAATGAAGCTTGTGCAAGCAATGAGGTCATTGCACCTTCCATTTCACGGATGTTTGTATTGATGCTGTATGCAAGGTACTCCACAACTTCACGTGGAAGCTCGATACCGCTGCCGTACATTTTCTTCTCCATGATAGCGATACGTGTCTCAAGGTCCGGAGTAGAAAGGTCTGCAGACAATCCCCATTTGAAACGGGACAATAAACGCTGTTCCATTCCCTGCATTTCAACCGGCGGTTTATCCGACGTTAAAATGATCTGTTTCCCATTTTGGTGCAAATGGTTGAAGATATGGAAGAAAACATCCTGTGTCTTTTCTTTTCCGGAGAAGAACTGCACATCATCAATGATCAAAACATCGATCATTTGATAGAAGTGAATGAAATCATTCGTAGTCTGATTACGAACCGCATCAATAAACTGGTGTGCAAATTTCTCAGAACTTACGTAAAGTACCGTTTTGTTTGGGAATTGGTTCTTAACACCAATACCGATCGAATGAGCCAAATGCGTTTTACCTAATCCAACACCACCGTAGATCAATAATGGATTAAAAGCTGTTCCTCCCGGTTTGTTCGCCACAGCATAACCTGCGGAACGAGCCAAACGGTTACAATCTCCTTCAACAAAATTCTCAAAGGAATAAGCAGGGTTCAGGTTTGAATCAACATTCACCTTCTTCAATCCCGGAATGATGAACGGGTTTTTAATAGGGTTGTCGCTGATATTCAAAGGCATATTTACAGGTGCGTTCTTCACTGCCTTCTTATTGGAAGCCGGAAGTTTAACCGTGTAAGGATTTGAATTGCTCGCAGAATTCTCCATAACAATACTGTACTCCAAATGTCCTTCCTGGCCGAGTTCTTTCTTGATTACTTTTTTCAATAAAGTAATATAATGCTCTTCCAACCATTCATAGAAAAAGTGAGATGGAACTTGTATTGTCAGAATGTTGTTTTCAAGCTTTACGGGAACAATCGGCTCAAACCAAGTTTTGTATGCTTGGATCGGTAAATTATCCTTGATAACTTTCAGACAGGAATTCCAAATAGCGTCATGGTTGGCACTCATTTAGCAGGGGTATTTAAAAGTTTATAATAATATGTTAATAAAAAAATAATCGGCGTAATAGATTCATAGCTTAAGTGTTAAGCCTCTGAATTTTTTAGTGAGCAAATATTCTCATAAAAAAGTGAAAAAAAAAGTTGTTTAGGGGTTGATTATTTGAAAAGTTTTGCTTTGTATTGAAGTAATCCTTTAACATCTTCTTTGAATTACCTTAAAACCTATTGATTGTTCGATGAATAAGTAAATTTTATAGTTTAATGTTAAATTTTGATGCTTAAAATGAAAAGATCGCCTTTCATCAAAGGTACGAAATTAGATTCCAATAACCTTGGGTTAATATATCGGAAATATACTTTTTAACACCTTTGGATTCTAACTTAAAATCTGAAAAATAGTTACGACATTTAACCACTTTTTTTAAGAAACTTGAAATTTCATGAAAACTTCATTCGAATTCCCTGCAAAAGTGCGTGTAAGATATGGTGAAACTGATCAAATGGGATACTGCTATTATGGAAACTACGCAGCGTATTTTGAAGTTGGAAGAGTGGAAGCGATGCGTTCGCTTGGAATGAGCTATCGCGAATTGGAAGAAAGCGGTGTTATGCTTCCTGTAAGTCATTTTGAAGTGGATTATTTTAAGCCGGCCTTGTATGATGATGAATTGACAATTGTGACTGCGATAACCGAACTGAAAGGTCCGCGTTTATTCTTTGAATATACCTTGTATAATGAAAAGCAGGAATGCCTGAGTAAGGCAAAAACAACCCTGGTTTTTGTTTCGACCGAAAATATGAGACCAATCCCGCCGCCGCGAGCTTTTGTTGAACTAATGGAAAAATACCATGTTTGAATCTACCTATTTTAAGCTGAGATTACCGGGTGAAGCAGATCTGAAGAGCTGGCTTACGGAAAGGGACGGCGAAATCCGGATAGGGCAGAATGTGCTTTTTAGAGGCGGGTCCGAAAACTGGAAAGAAAAGAAATTTCATATCCTGGGTGTTAAAGAAGATGTGGGACCGCGTTTGAATCTGGGGAAAGGAGGTTCTCATACGGCGTTTGAAGCGTTCATTTCCCGTTTCCTGGCAGTTCAGTCGAACCAGTTTTTAAATGGGAACTCGATCTGTGTACACGGATTTATTGATTCGAAAGAACCGATTGATGCCATTTCTCATATGCATATCGATGATTTGGATTACCTGGTTTCTTCCTGGGTAAAGGAAGTGGTCGATTGTGGTGGTATTCCGATTGTAATAGGCGGCGGACATAACAATGCTTATCCGATCATTAAAGGTGTTTCGGAATCCAAAAGACTGGCTATATCAGTTGTAAATCTCGATCCGCATGCAGATACGCGTGCTATGGAAGGGAGGCATTCGGGGAATCCTTTTTCGTATGCTTATGAATATGGTTTTTTGGGACATTATTCGGTTTTGGGACTTCATGAATCTTATAACAACCAGTTTATACTCGATCATTTACAGGAAATGAAGGCTTTTTTCACTTTTTATGAGTCCTGGCTGGAGAAGCCGTTCAAATTTCAGGCGGATATTGATAAGGTGTATGATTCCCATTTTCAAACAGTAATGGGAGTAGAATTAGATATGGATGCGATTGCTTATATGCCTTCGAGTGCTTTTACACCTTCCGGGATTACCGTTGACCAGGCAAGAATTTACATCCGGAAAATGGCAACACTGGAAAAAGTGTGTTACCTGCATTTGCCCGAGGCGGCACCTAAAACTGAAACAGATGAAGCTGTTGTTGGAAAGGCTCTGGCGTACTTGGTGACAGATTTTGTGAAAGAGTATCAGAAATCCCACCATTAATTCGTAATATTGGATTTGTGGCTGCACTCCGAAATATTACTTCCAATACATTTCAGTTTATAAGGGTATTTTTTCCTTTGGTCTTATTGGTGCATCATTTGAAGCATAATTTGCTGGCACTTTTTTATTGGGTATTCTTCTTTTTGCTGATTTCGGATAGGATCGGGGTAGGTTTCGGATTGTCTTATTTGTTCCTGTCGCCCGAATATCAGGGAAATACCAGTTTTTTCTCCTTTCTGCTCATCGGATTTTCTTTTGGCGGACTAACGATGGCTTTTCATTCGTATTCTTACATGCGGCTGGCTTCCCGATTTTCCTTCCTGGCAATGGTGAATAAGCCTTTTGTGCGATTCTGCATTAATAACAGCGTCATTCCAACCACTTTCATCCTGTTTTTCATTGTTCGTGTTGTGCGTTTTCAGCGCATGGAGGAATTTGAGTCCTGGATCAATGTGCTTTTCTTTGTTTCCGGTTTTTTGGTCGGTTTTTTTCTGTTTGTAGGAGTGGCGTTGCTTTATTTCTTCCCGATTAATAAAAACTTGTTTGAACTGAAGCTCTATGATGAGGATAAATCCGTTCGCGCCACGCGCTGGATGCGTTTCGGAAAACGGAACAGGATCAAGGTGAAGGGGGCTAATCGGCAGCGCTTGTATTGGTATATCGGGCGCGGACTTCGCGTACAGCAGTGCCGTTCTACTAAACATTACGCCCAGTCACTGCTTCAGTCTGTTTTTGATCAGAACCGTATTTCGACAACTATTTTTGAAATTGCAACAATTGTGACTTTTATCCTGATAGGTTTGTTCGGGGGGAAAACATTCCTGGATGTACCGGCAGGTGTAAGTGTGGTGCTTTTACTGACAATCATCTTAATGCTGCTCAGTGCATTGCAGTCCTGGCTGCGTGTTTGGGCTTATCCGGTACTGATCTTGTGTTTCCTGCTGATGAACTACTTATCGAAAACGACGAAGGTGTTCCAGTTTCAAACACAGGCTTATGGATTGTCTTATAGTCAGCCTGCAATTTATTCGGATTCAACGATTTATGAAATGAGTAAGGATGGAGAAGTTCGTGCCGATGATTATGAGCATTACATTACTTATTTGGAGAACTGGAAAAAGCGTACGGGTGAGAGAAAACCTTTACTGGTGGTGGTAAATACGTCCGGAGGTGGGTCGCGCAGTGCATCCTGGGTCTTCCAGGTTTTGAGAATGTGTGATTCCATTACGGATTTTAGATCTTCCAGGCACATTGCCATGATAACCGGTGCTTCCGGTGGAACGGTCGGTGCGTCTTATTATCGTTCATTGCTGCTGGAAAATTACCAAACCGGAAAGGTTAATTTTCACGACAAAAAATACTTTGAAGAAATTTCGCAGGATTTGTTGAATAAATTGTCTTTTGCAGCTTCTACAAATGATTTGTTCTTCCGCTATCAGTCCTCTTTTGAAGATTCGGAATACAGTTACGACCGGGCAATGGCCTTTGAATCCGATTTGAATGAGAATACCGGGCAGCGTTTGAATAAACCTATGAGGTATTACCGGGCATTTGAGAAGAAGGGAATTATTCCGAACCTGATTTTAACCCCGTCTGTGGTAAATGACGGAAGAAGAATCATGATTTCATCCTTAGGTTTGAGCTTCCTGATGGATTCAGCATCTCCGGCGCCCGAAACAAACCATGTGCAGGAAAATATTGACATTCATTTATTGCTGAAAAATCAGCACGCCGAAAAGCTTCGCCTGTCTTCTGCTTTGAGAATGAATGCCTCGTTTCCGTATGTGCTTCCGATGACCAGTCTGCCTACCGTACCTGAAATTCAACTGATGGATGCCGGTGCAAGGGATAATTTCGGGACGAAGATCACGGTTCAATGGCTGATGAAACTGGAGCCCTGGATAAGTAAGAACACGAGGGGGGTGGTTATTCTCCAAATCCGGGATAATAAACGCATCATGTACAATGAAAGTACAAGCTCTTTCGGGTTGTTTGATAAGTTTTCAGCACCGATTTCAAATGTGTTTACGAATTTTCCACGGATCCAGGATTACGACCAGGACGAGTTACTTCGTTTGATTAGGGATAAATACAATGTCCCTGTAAAAACCGTGAATTTGAACCTGCGTGAACTGCAAAAGGACCGGATCAGTCTTTCCTGGCATTTGACTCAGCACGAAAAACTGAAAGTCCTGGCTGCAATCCGGCGCTCTTCGAATGCAAAGGAATTTGAGCGCTATAGAAAGCTTTTGAAATAATGTAGACAAGCGATTAATCACTCGTCTACGGTTGGTGTTCCTACTAAAAATCAGTTCAAGATTTTATCTGTTTAAAGGATTGATTGATCTATACCAATCCGGGATAATTCGTAATTCGGCATTCGTAATTATCAGTCGTGGTCCCACTTCCGTTTACTTGATCCCGGGGTCGTTGTAATTTTCCACTCTTTTGCTTCCGCTTCTTTGAAAAGGAATTTCCGCAGTTTTCGCGGGTAAAAGAATTTCCAGGTCATGGCGCTTTTTGAACGGTCTTTGGTGACGTCCGCAAAGGATAATAGATGGTAGCAGGCGGCTGCACAGCGCATTCCGAAAAAGGCATACGGATATGGGCCTTCTTTCAGGAATGGAAGCGCGGACTTGAGTAATTGTTGTTTTTGGACCGGGGTGACAGGAATAAAAATGCGGCAGGTTTTGGTGGTGTCGCAGTAAAAAGTTCTATAAAATTGTTTTTTGCTCGAAATTAAATACCTGCCGGTGTCTGAGTTGATGTTGGTTGCGGCAACTCTTCCGCCCGGAACAAAATGCATAACGCTGTCTTTGCCGATTGTAAGTCCGATATGTCCACCTAATTTTCCTCCAAACCAATATCTTTCATCAACTGATTTTGGTTTTGACCCGTAGATGATCTCAACAACAAGTGTGTCGGTTTGTGAGTTGGTCCAAAAAGGAACCAAAGCTAAGAAGATGGCGAGCGATTTCATAAGGTTGTTATTTGAATGATAAGGACGAATCCTGTAGGGATGAAAAATTTTCCAGCTCTACCTGTTGCTATATTATAATTCTAATAGAGATCAGTTCAGAATAAGATTTTATCCGTCGAAAGGATTGATTGATCTATACCAATCCGGGATAATTCGTAATCAGGAATTCGGCATTCGTAATTAAATTGATTATTTTCGTGTATGTCTCAGGCAGCACAACTTTACAAGTATAATCCCGATGCTTTTACGCTGGAGAAAAACACGGAAGATTATTTCGCGGAAAACTTCAATCCGTTTGCGGATATGAATGCTACTTATTGGTTGAATTTTCATTCGATGAAGAACAAGTCTGCGATCAATAAATTATGTGATAAGTTATGTGTTGACAGGTTGTTGCAGGAGGATTTGTTTGCTGAGAATAAACGAACACGCCTCGAGGAGTATTCCGATTATGTTTTCTTCAGTATTGTTTCTGCACTTCCCAAGGAAGGTCTGAATCACTATGATTTGAACAAAGAGCGTATTAGTTTTATTATCGGGGACAATTACCTGATCTCTTTCCAGGAAAAGGCTTCCGACCACTTTCCGGAAGTGCGTGAGCGGATTGAGTGCAAGCGCGGGAAAGTGCGTTACAAGGGGCCTGATTTTTTGCTGTTCCGCATGTTGGAGGCAATTATCGATAATTATACCGAAGTGGTTGAGCAGATTGCCCTGAATATTGAAAAGCTGGATAAGATCGTGCTTCGAAACCCGAAAAGCGAGGTGCTTCGGAAAGTGGAGTGGGAAAAGCGAAAACTCCTGGATCTGAGAAGGATCGTCTTCCCGATGAAAGAATTAATGGGGCAGCTTGACAGGGTGGAAAATGAAATGATTATCGAAGATAATATTCATTATTTCCGCGAGTTGAAGGATACCTGCTTGAGTTTGATCGATGAAATCGAAGCACAGAAACAAATGCTGGACGGTATTGCAAACCTCTATTATGCGATCCAGGGACAGCGCATGAATGAGGTTATGAAGGTATTGACAGTAACCAGCGCGATTTTCATTCCTTTGACCTTCATAGTGGGGGTTTACGGGATGAATTTCGAGAATATGCCAGAACTGAAGTCGCGAAACGGTTACTACATTGTTTGGGGATTCATGATCCTGATTACGGCTGTTCTGGTGTTTATTTTCTGGAAAAGAGGCTGGCTGAAACGAAATAATTAAGCTTTTTCGATTAATTCGTTAGCGTAAATCATAAAGCGGGATTCTTCCAGTAACTGGTAAAGTTTCATCCATTCTTTGTGATTGAAGGCCAGGACCATTTTGGAGCTGTCGGTATGCATGTAGATTTTCTCACCGGTTTCTTTTTTTTCTTCATAATGCATGGCGTGAATGTGGTGTACCTGGTCGGAAAAACGGATAAATTCATCGTAAGAAAGAATGAGTACCACATTTCCGAATCCAAGATGGAATTGTTCGCAGTTTTTGCACTGAATGAGACATCCGAAGGAGTTATTGCTGATTGTTTTGGATTGACACATGCTGTTTGTTTTTAGGTAAAATTATTAGTTGGAATAATTCTAAACAATACCCAAAAAACGGTATAATTTCTACCTGCGAAATTAACCTTACATCGTTCATAACTCTTAATGAAACATGGTTTAAACAAAGCTTTCTGTTAGTATCTTTGATGACTTATCAGAATCCGTTATTATGGCTGAAAATCAATATACTGAAGATAATATACGATCTCTGGACTGGAAGGAGCATATTCGCCTGCGTCCCGGTATGTACATCGGGAAACTGGGGGATGGTTCTTCTGCGGATGACGGGATCTATATTTTGGTGAAGGAGATTGTCGATAATTCCATTGATGAGTTTGTCATGGGGAATGGAAAACGCATCGACATCAAAGTGAAAGACGGGAAAGTTTCCGTTCGTGACTACGGACGTGGGATTCCCCTGGGGAAAGTAATTGATTGTGTTTCGCAGATCAATACGGGAGGAAAGTACGACTCCAAGGCATTTAAGAAATCTGTAGGGCTAAACGGAGTGGGAACCAAGGCTGTGAACGCACTGAGCGATTATTTCATGGTTTATTCGGTGCGCGACGGGGAAAAGAAACAAGCCACTTTTTCAAGAGGTGAGTTGGTGGAAGATTCAAAGTTGGAAAAAACAACAGAAGTAAACGGAACTTACTTTGAGTTTATCCCGGATGAATCGATCTTCAAAAAGTTTGCTTTCAAAATGCCTTACCTGATCAAGATGTTTTGGAATTACTGCTACCTGAACCGGGGATTGGCAATTTACTTCAATGGTGAAAAGTATCAGTCAAAAGATGGTCTGAAAGACTTGCTGGAAGATAATATGGATGGAGATCCGCTATACCCGATCATTCATTTGGAAGGGGAAGATATCGAAGTGGCATTTACACACGGAAAAACTTACGGGGAAGATTACTATTCGTTCGTAAACGGTCAGCATACCACACAGGGTGGAACACACCAAAGCGCATTCCGTGAGTCTATTGCAAAAGTGATCCGCGATTTCTACAAGAAAGATTACGATGCTTCGGATATCCGCCAGTCGATTGTAGCTGCAATTGCGGTGAAAGTGATCGAACCGGTATTCGAATCTCAGACCAAGACAAAACTAGGTTCCCAGGAAATTGAGCCGGAAGGAAAATCCATGCGGGCATTTATCAATGATTTCCTGAAGGATAAACTGGATAATTACCTGCACCGTCATCCGGATGTGGCTGATACACTTGAAAAGAAAATCAAACAATCGGAACGAGAACGAAAAGAACTTTCGGGAATCCGGAAACTGGCGCGCGACAGAGCTAAGAAAGCAAGTCTGCATAACAAGAAACTGCGCGACTGCAGAAGTCATTTAACAGATCTCAAAGATGAGAAACGGGAATTAACGACTTTGTTTATCACCGAAGGGGATTCTGCGAGCGGATCGATCACAAAATCACGGGATGTAAATACACAGGCTGTATTCTCGTTGCGTGGTAAACCGTTGAATTGTTACGGTCTGACCAAAAAAGTGGTTTATGAGAACGAAGAGTTCAACCTGATCCAGGCAGCTTTGGATATCGAAGAAGACATGGACAACCTGCGTTACAACAACATTGTGATCGCAACCGATGCCGATGTTGACGGAATGCACATTCGTTTGCTGTTACTGACTTTCTTCCTGCAGTTCTTCCCGGATCTGGTGAAGCGGAATCACGTTTACGTGCTTCAAACACCCTTATTCCGGGTTCGGAACAAGAAAAAAACCATTTATTGTTACTCGGAAGAAGAACGCAGGGCAGCGATTGCCGAGTTGGGAAAAAATCCGGAAATCACCCGGTTTAAAGGATTGGGAGAGATTTCACCGGACGAGTTCAAGCACTTTATCGGCGATGATATCCGCTTAGAGCCGGTTATTCTCACCAAGAATGCTTCCATCGATTCCATTTTATCATATTTCATGGGGAAAAATACCCCGGAGCGCCAGGATTTCATTATCGAGAACCTGCGCGTAGAGAAAGACGATGAGAAGAGCGTGGATTTGGATACTCCCGATTCAGAAGAAGATACCGAAATTGAAAAAGCTTCTTAATGAAAATGAGTGTTGGTTTTGTTGAGAAGGGACTTTCTAAGTTCCCCCTTCGGAGGGGGAATAAGGGGGAGGATATTTACCTCTTCTTCGAAGAGAGAGCATATCCTCCGCAAATTTATAATCGAAGATTATGAGTGAAGACGAAATTGGACCGGTAGATCCGGAAAATGATGATCTGAATAACGAAGAAGGAGGTGAAGAAGAATCTTCCTTCGGAACGGATGATCACAAACACGTTGATGAAAATATCATTCCATTAAGTGGTTTGTATGAAAATTGGTTTCTGGATTATGCATCTTATGTCTGTCTCTTATACACATCTGACGCTGCCGACGAAGAGGATAGTGTAGA
>NZ_CABHOL010000050.1 GCF_902168135.1 uncultured Fluviicola sp. | reverse complement strand
CGGATTTCCGTTCCGGGAAACGATTTCCACTTTTCCATTACTGATTTTTGTTACTGCACGGTAACCGTCGTATTTCGGCTCATACATCCAATCCGGGTTATCTTCGTGCGACGAAGAAAGGGTTGCCAGCATAGGTTTTTTCAACTTTTTCCAGGCTTCTTCAATGGGGGTTTTAGGAAGTTCGGGCTCAGCATCCGTTTCGAGATCTGCAGAAACTTTCGGCTCTTTTTTCTCCGGTTTTCTTTTTGGTGTTTTCTTTTTCGCAAACGGTTTCACCGGATCGATCGAAGCAATGTTGTAGCTTTTTACAGCGTGGTCGTCCGATTTCTTGATCAGCAGCCAGTTCTTATCCGTGCCGTCATTCATCCGCACCAAAGCAAATGCTCCTTTCAGGTGTTTTCCTTTCAGGATGAATTTCAGATCTCCTTTATGATATTGATACAATAACAGCTTTTCAGCAGATTTGGAAGCATCCGGTTCCAATGGAATATAAGTCCCGTTATCCCAAATTTCCACAATCCCGGCACCGTAATTCCCTTTCGGGATTTCCCCGTAAAATTTACCGTAAGCCAGCGGATGATCTTCCACGTGGACAGCCAGCCTGCGTTCTCCGGCTTTCATCGACGGGCCTTTCGGAACTGCCCAGCTTTTCAGAACGCCATCCATCTCCAGCCGGAAATCGTAATGCAGATGAGAAGCGTCGTGGCGCTGGACCACAAAAGTCAGTTTTTTCGAAGCTTTTTCTTTCTTGCCCGATGGTTCGGGAGTTTCCCCGAAATTTCTTTTTTTCCGATAGAGATTGAGTGCCATAATCAGGATGCTTTGGATGATTTACTTTTCTCTAAACTGGCCTTGAGCTGTTCCATCAAATCTTTCGACTTGCTGTGGACCACTTTCAGTTTCGGTACTTTCGATTTTTTACCTTTTGCCTTTGCTTTGATAATCTTCAATAAAGCCGCGGCATACTCGTCTTTAAACTTATCAATATTGAAAGGTGTTGTGTATTGTTTAATCAGTGCCATTGCCATTTTCAGTTCCGCAGGTTTCACTTCGGAAGCGGAAGGCAGTTTCAGCTCATCTGTATCACGGATTTCCTGGGAAAAACGGATCTTACTCAAGACCAGTACATTTCCTCTTGGTTTCAATACTGTGAGCGTTTCAGCCGTACGAAGTACAAATTGGGCAATACCGACCTTTTTCGATTTTGCCAGCGCCTCCCGCATCAAAGCGTATGCCTTTACACCGGACTTTTCTGGCTCCACATAATAGGAATTCTCAAAGAAAATGGTATCAATATCTTTTTCATCCACGAAATGGTCTACCTGGATGATCTTACTTTTCTCCGGTGCCGCAGCTTCAAAATCCTCGGGATCCAGCAAAATATAGTGCTCTTTCAGCTTGTAAGCTTTTGCAATATGCTCCCAGGCTACTTCTTTCCCTGTATTTTCATTTATCCGTTTGAATTTAATGTGGCTCATATCCCGCGGATCGACCATATCCAGGTCTAACGAGCTCTGCTGTGTTGCACTGTATAGTTTGACAGGAATATTGACCAGTCCGAAACTAATTGCACCTTTCCAGATTGCTTTCATAATTCAAAATTTAAAATGGATAATTGAAAAGGGGATTAGACCTCTTTATTCTTATGTTCAAGAAAACAGAAAGCTGCTTAAAGTTCGAGTACTTTTTAATTCCACAATTTTCCATTTTAAATTATTTATCTGGTCTAAGCATACTTCCTTTTTCGTAAATGTCTACCACCATATTCCCGGAATGATCTATTCCCGCGCGGTGCATGCGGTCGCAGTTGAATGAAAAACCAATGTTTCCGTCCACATCCACGCTGATCATTCCAACATCGCCGTTGATCGGATTATCGATGTTCCGGATCACATTATCACATGCAGCCTGCAGGGGCATTCCTTTCAATTCCATCAGCAAAGCCACTCTATGTGCAATCACATTGATAATGATCAGCTCACCATCACCGGTACAAGATGATGCACATTGAGTATTCGCATAACAACCCGCCCCGATCATACAGCTATCTCCAACTCTTCCAGGCAAACTATTCGAAATACCTCCGGTAGAAGTAGCTGAAGCCAGGTGACCCGAAGCATCCAATGCGACACAGCCAACTGTTCCGTGACCATAACTTTTCTCTTCCTTCAAATCGTTGATCTGCCTTTCTACGATGAAATAATCTTCAGGCATTAACTCCAACTGATTCAACTTGGCGAGTTCCAATGCACCATATCCTGCGATATGCACATGTTTGGTATTACTCATAACCTTTCTAGCCAGTGAAATTGGGTTTTTCACTTGTGTAACCATGGAGACTGCTCCAGCGGCATGTGATTTTCCATCCATAATTGCGGCATCCATTTCAACCTTGCCATTGGAATTCAAAGCGGAACCTTTCCCGGCATTAAACAGCGGGTTATCTTCCAGAATTCTTACGGTGGCTTCTACCACATCCAGTGCGGAAGAACCCTTTTGTAATAATGCGTACCCTTGTTCTAAGGCTGCTTTTAATCCTTCCAGGTAAGCGTCGTAATTGGCTTCTATGAACTCACTGTTTTGTCCGGCACCGCCATGTATAGCAATTGCAATTTTATTCATCTTCTGTCGATTTTATGTGTGAATAACTTAATTTGCAGGTGTGGATGTTGAACTCGCAATTCCTGACAAGCAGATGCACTCTCAGGTTGTCTACATAGATAGGATCACCTTTTTCCACATCACTCACATTGGTCTGTTCAATATGACGTGCATCGATGATAACTACCATTCCTGAACCCAGGCATTGCGCTTTACGTCCTTTCCGTATCAGTAAAGCCGTATCTTCTCCCAATCCGACCCCAAGCTGGTTCGAATTGGAAATAACAGCATGGGCCAGTCTTCCGAAACGCCCTCTCCGTATAAAATGCGTGTCTATGATACAATCTTCGATCAGACCTAAACCGGAGCTAATACGCAAATCATAATCAATCAATGCTTCATTCGTACCACCGCTTTGGATCATCAATTTCGACATGACCATTGCCCCGGCACTTGTTCCTGCAACTGTAAAATTAGAATCGGTCTTGTAGCGTTTATAAATAGCATCCGATATGGGGGAACCTCCGATGATTGTAGCGATCTTGAACTGATCTCCGCCGCAAAACATAATCGTATCTGCTTTGTTCACCCGGTCCAGGTATTCCGAATTCTTGGTATCTGCAATGCTGTGAATATCCAGAAAACCAACATTCGTATAACCGACCTTACCGAAGGCTTTTTCGTAGCTTGCCCGGATCTCAAGGGGAAATCCGGTAGCTGTTGTGATCACTTCGATCCGATCATCCAGGGAATTTTCAGAAACCAGTTCTTTCAATATTTCAAGGTGCACAAACTGTTTGTTATGTGCAGCTATCGGGACCTGGTTCTCACCTTTATCTTCGGCCCCGCCGATTAGTAAAAGTCTGCCTTTGGGTACCATGCGGAGTGTTTTTAATTAAGAAACTTTAGACATTGAGTAAAGCAGTTTTTCCTGTAGTCGGCGCACCAGCTCGATCGAATGCTTTACATGGTCTGCACATACAAATATGAAGGCTTCCTGCGGTGCATTGGTAACTGCAAATTCAATTGCCGCAGCTTCATCGGAAATAACCTCGACTCTCGGATTAGCATTAACAGAATGAATTCCTTCCATTACCAAACCGGTCAGTTCTTCGTTTGTTCTGCCTCTCCCGTCTTTATCGTGCCTGATAATGATCTCATTAAAAATGGACGCTGCATATTTCCCCAGGTTGCGGATATCTTCCTCTCTCCGGTCACCGGTTGCCCCAATGATACAAATCTTGGAAGATGCATCCACCTGGGCCATATATTTCTGAATGGCATCAAAGCCCGAAGCGTTATGTGCATAATCGAGCATCAATTGGCAGTGAGCAAATTCAAAAAGATTCATTCTTCCGGGTGTCAATTCCGGAGAAGGAATGAACGAAGTAAGTGCTATCCGGATATCTTCGATTGTAAATCCTGAAACTATGGCCGCAGCGATTGAAGGTAAAACATTTGCTACCATGAATGCTGCTTTCCCACCCAAAGTAACCGGAGTGCGGGTCACAGCCAGGATCCGGATCACCGTCTCCCCTTTTTGTACGACAAAATATCCATCCTGCACGAATACGGATATGCCACCTTTTGCACAGTGCTCCGTAATCCGTTCATTTTCCTGCTCCATGCTAAAAAGTACCACCGTGGAAGAAACAGCATGACGCATTTCATAAACCAGGTCATCATCCGCATTTAAGATAGAATAACCTTTATCAGCTGTGCTCCTGGCAACGACTTCTTTTACCTGTGCGTAATCTTCCAGGGTATGGATATCATCAATTCCCAAATGGTCTTCCGTAACATTCGTAACGATGCTCACATCACATTCATCGAAAGCTAACCCGGAACGAAGAATTCCTCCCCGCGCACATTCCAGTACCGCAAAATCAACCATCGGATCCGCCAAAATAGTTCGTGCACTTTGCGGACCGCTGCAATCTCCTTCCCGAATGGTATGTCCATTGATATAAATTCCTTCCGTTGTGGTATACCCAACACTTTTTCCTGCTTTTTGTGCCATGTGAGCAATCAGGCGAGTGGTCGTTGTTTTACCGTTTGTACCGGTGATAGCAATAATCGGGATCTTACCATTCGAATTTTCCGGGAAAAGCATATCCAAAACGGGTTTCGCCACGTCGCGGGCCGTTCCGTTGGAAGGATGTGTATGCATGCGGAAACCGGGACCTGCATTTACTTCAATCACTGCACCGTTTCCTTTTCGAATCGGCTCCGACACATCTTTTGCCATGATATCAATTCCGCAAACATCCAGCTGGAAGAGTCGTGCAATGCGTTCTGCAAGGAATATATTGAACGGGTGAACACTGTCCGTTACATCGGTTGATGTTCCTCCTGTTGAAAGATTGGCTGTTTTCTTGAGCATAATCTCCATTCCCAGAGGAAGCACATCATCCAGGCTCAATCCGGCTTCTTTCAACAGTGCTTTGGTATGGTAATCTATTTTTATCTTCGTAAGGACTTTTTCATGTCCCAGCCCGCGATCCGGATTTTCGTTCTCTTTAGCAATGAGCTGGCGGATAGTCAACTGCCCGTCACCTCTGACACAAGCAGGCGTTCTTTTTGCAACTGCGATCAATTTGTAATTGATAACCAAAAAACGGTAATCAAAACCTTCAATAAATTCTTCGATTATAATCTTGTCGGATATTTTCCAAGCCTGCTTTGCAGCTTTCAACGCCACTTCTTTGTTACGTATATTAGCGGTAATTCCCCGTCCATGATTTCCATCAATGGGTTTAATAACCCACGGAAAAGGAATCTCCTCAATGGCTTCTTCCAATTCGGGTTTCGTATAAACGGTGATGCCTTTGGGAACAGAGATCCCGGCTTTTCCAAGCACTTCTTTCGTGAACCATTTACACGCTGCGGATTCTACTGCCAGGTTATTGGTGGTTCCCATCACTGTAGCGCGGAACAGCTGTTGATTTCGCCCGTACCCAAGCATATATAGAGAATGACAATCCATCCGTGTTACGGGAATATTCCTGCGGACTGCCTCATCGAGAATTGTTTGAGTACTTGGGCCGGGCATTTCATCTGTCCAAATCTCCTTCAGCGTTTCGATGACATTTTTAACATCAAAATTGTTCTTTTCCGCAACAGCTTTTACAAATTCCACTGCCGCTTTCCCGGCATAAATACCTGCTTCTTCCGATAAATAGGAGAAAACAACTTTGTATACACCATATTCTCCGGCAGATCTCGTTCTGCCGTAACCACAATCCATTCCGGCAAGCACCTGGAATTCCAGGGCCACATGTTCAATGACATGCCCAAGCCAGGTACCTTCTTTCATTCTTTCGCAAAGCCCTCCTGCTTTCCCTTCTGAACAGCGATGTTCGTATAAGGACGGTAATGCTTTCATGATGCGTTCGTAGAATTTCGGGATTTTATTGGTTGGAAGTTCTTCGTACTTTCCCAGGTCCAATTTCATTACGATCAGTTTCTGCCTGTAATTCGACCAATAATTCGGCCCGCGCATTACCTGTATGTTTTTAATTTCCATGATTTATTAATTAAACAGTGTGTGTCATTTCGGGTTTGAAAAACATTGAAAATTGAATCTATCCCAATGTCAGTCAGCACCGTAGGTAAAAATAAAACTGTATAGAAACTGCTTACTTACACAATTCTCCGGTCGATTTACATAAATCCTATTATTTGTTTTTTTTAAGAATATCGGAGGTTCTGCCCTGGTGGAATCATTCTATTAAAAAAAGCTAAAAATCGACTTTTCATGCACTAAAGATCAAAATCCCGGAATCTCATCTCACACATGCGCCAAATCCTTTTAAACACTAACAATTCGAAATCCGGAACGCATCATTGGGAATTATCCAAAGTGTGAATAGTACAAATTCTCAAAAATTAAGTGTAACAGGATTTTTATCAAAGCTCCCGAATTTTAGTTCTCTCACAGATAGCACCTTATATTGGTATGTGGGTGTAAGAAGAGTTTTATAACCAAAAGTAATGTATCATGAAAAGTGTAAGAATGACAGCAAGAAGGAGTTTGGCTTATTTAGGAGGATTAAGCCTGGGTTTATTAGTGATCCATGCATGTGGCGGTAATCCCGATGATTCGAAAGAAATCGCAGAAGACCAGAATGATGAGCGTTTTGATGACAGAAAGTCGGAAAAAGACGCAAACTTTTTAGTTGAGGCGGCAGCTATTAACCTGGAAGAAATTAAACTAGGAGAATTAGCTCAGCAAAAAGGGATGATGGAAGACACCAAAGCATTAGGTAAAATGATGGTGAAGGAGCATACTGCGGCATTGGACGAATTGAAAACACTGGCTGCAAACAAATCTATTACGATCCCTGAAGTTTTAACCGAAGACGGACAGGATGCCTATGACGACCTGAACGAAGAAAAGGGGATGAAATTCGACGAAGAATATGCCAGCATGATGGTAAGAGGACATAAAAGCGCTATCCGCAAGTTTGAGAATGCTTCTTCCAATGCGGAAGACCCGGACATCCGAAACTGGGCAACATCCATGCTTCCGGGATTGCGTGCGCACCTGGAGAACGCTAACATCTGCAAGGATAAAGCTAAGGAGATGAAGTAAGAGAAAGCACTGCTTTCGATTCGAAAGACCGTCATTGACGGTAAAAAGTGGTGTCGAAATGAATTTGAAAAATCAGTTTTGACCCACTAAAAAAGCAAGTAGTAACACATAAAAACAAACAACATGGCGACAAATAATCAAGAAATTGTAGATTGTTTAAACAACCTGGTACAAATCAATAACGACCGCATCCAAGGGTATCTAACCGCTTCGCAGGAAACCGACCAGGATGACCTGAAAAGTGTTTTCTCTGAAATGATGACAACCAGCCAGGAATGCCGTCGTGAATTGGTTCAGGAGATTACCAAACTAGGCGGAACACCGGTTGAAGGCACAACCGTTTCAGGCAAGCTTTACCGTGTGTGGATGGATATCAAGGCCGCCCTGAGCAGTAAAGAGCGTAAAGCAATCCTGAATTCCTGTGAATTCGGTGAAGATGCTGCGGTTAAAACTTACCAGACAGAAATGGATAGTGAAGCTTTGAAAGGAAGTGAATACGCGCAACTCGTTCAGGAACAGTATTCTAAAATCAAAGCAGGTCACGATAAGATCAAGCAATTACGCGATGCTGCCAATAACGCGGCGTAATTTGTTTAAATACAGGTATGACCTGTTCTTAAACACTATTCAATTAAAAGGGCTGTCTTTCGGGACAGCCTTTCTTGTGTGGATAACTTCCTGTTTTTAGAGGGAATGTATTTATTTTACCTTCCGTTTTTTGGGATATTCCAGCTGATAAGTTTGAATATCGAATTTGCAGTTTTTGACCAACAAGTGCACACGGAGATTGTCCACATAAACAGCTTCGTCATCTTTCGCCTCATTGATGTTGGTATGCTCGATCTCCCGACCGTCGATAAGAATCACCATGCCGGATCCCAGGCATTTCACTTCATGTCCTTTTTTAACGATGATCGCTGTGTCTTCACCCAATCCGATTCCCATTTGTCCGGGGTTGCGAATAATTGCCTGGGCAAGCCGACCGAATCTGCCGCGTTTCAAAAAGTGTGTATCTATAATACATCCTTCCAGCAGACCAAGTCCCCCACCTGTTTGCAAATCCGATTCAAAAAGCGCTTCATAAGTTCCCCCCGACTGGATCATAACTTCAGGAGCAACCGCAGCTCCGGCACTGGTCCCTGCAACTGTAAAATCCTTATCGGCAAAATATTTTTCTTTAATCGCTTTTGCAACAGGAGTTCCGCCAATTATAGTAGCTATCTTAAACTGATCTCCTCCCGAAAATAAAACGGTCTTTGCTTTTTTGATGCGGTTTATAAACTTTTCCTCATGTGCTTCCTTTTTGGTTTGGATATCCATGAAACCGATGTTTTTATAGCCGACCTTTTCAAATGCTTCTTCGTATTTTTTTTTCTGTGTTTGGGGCTCGTTCGATGCAGTGGTGATTACTTCAATCCGGGGGTTTTGTGTTTTACCGCTTACCAGTTTTTTCAGGATCTCCATTTCCACGAATTTCGGATTATGGAAAGCCATAGCTAACTCCCCTTTTCCCTTGTCTTCTGCACCACCGATAATTAATAATCTTCCTTTTGGAATAGTCTGCTGATTCATGATTCCTGTTTTTCGTTTATTCTTAAAGAAAAGTAGAAATGAACCGCGTAAAATGGTTTGCAAAAATTTCAGAACCATTTACATGATTCTCACCACCGAAAAAAATTAAGCAACATCCTCAGCAGAATCCCCGTCCCCGGTAAGAAACGGCTGCGTAGGAAAAGCAAAGCAAATAGATCGTTCTTTGAAAATCCTGATCACTTCCATGTATATGGCATGCTGAACATCCATGTAGACTCCGTAATCCGGACTGAGAACAATATAGACAAATTCAAAATTGATACTCCAGTGGTCCAATGCAGCTAAGTGACCGCGGCTGTATTCCACTTTTGGCTGTTTATCGATGATTTTTTTTACAATCCCCGGAATTTCTTCCAGCACTTCCGGCGGGGTATTGTATACAACCCTTAGAATAAATACGATCCGACGAGTCTCCAACCGTTTAAAATTGTTTACGCGTGAATTGGTAAGATCGCTGTTCGAACAAACGAGTTGGTCTCCGCTCAAAGTACGAATGCGGGTGGTTTTAATGCCTATTTTCTCTACCGTTCCGGACTGATCTCCTATTGTAATCGAATCGCCGATCTCAAAAGGTTTATCAAAGAAAATGGAAAAGTAGCTAAAAAGATCACCCAATATGTTTTGTGCTGCCAGTGCAACTGCAATCCCACCGATTCCAAGGCCGGTGATCAGCGTAGTAACGCTATATCCCAGGTTATCGATCAGGAAAATAATTCCCAGTATCCAAATGACGACATTCAGCACGATCATCAAGCCCGAAACGGATTGCTCTGCTGATCCATCATCGGTTCTACGCCTGGTAACTCTCATCAGCAAACGACGGAATACGGCACTGATCAAGCGAAGTACGCAAAAAGTAAGCACCACCATATAAATGATATGCACAACCTTATCCGCTTTTGGCGATAAGTGAAGGGTACTTATTGCAAGATAGAGAAAACCAACATAAAGGATCGGAACTACTAACCGTTCGATTCCAATGACTAACAAATCGTCCCAGGTTGCGGAAGTTGATGCTGACCAGGTTTTTAGCCGTTTTAATACGACGTAGCGAAATAATTTTATTCCAATGACGGAAACAATTACAATTCCCAAAGCAAACAACCAGGAATAGATGGTGTTTCCCCAAAAAGTGTACTGTAAAAATTGCTCCATGCCTTAATCCTTTAAACGAACAATCCCGGCCGGATCAATTATATACAGCTAAAGAAGGGGCTCTCGCCCCATCATAACCTAACTCCTAACCAGTTTTGCCATTACCAACTACAACTAAGTAATGAAGCTAAATTAAAGTTCATCTGAATTCAGAAACTTACAATTCTGTTATAAGAATTTACATAATTCATACTTTAGAACTGACACTGCGAAAAAGCCTATTGAAATCTCTCAAGGGCTTCTGTACTTTTCGGTGTAAAAAAATTGATCAAATTGCCATCCGGATCGCGGAATAACAACGAGCGGTTTCCCCATGGCATGGTCGTTGGCTGCTGTACTAATTTCTCACCGATTGAATCTTTGATCCTTTCGTATACCTCATCTACATTGTCGACCCGAAATTCAATAATCACACTCTTGTTACTTGCAGGAACCGCCATTCCCTCTCCGAAAAAATTCAAGGTACGTGTACTTCCAACAGCTAATTTGACTGACCCAATTTCAATTTCTGCAAAATCTTCCGTATACCAAACAGCCGGCAAAGCTGTAATGTGTTCAAAAAAAGACACCACCTGTTTGATGTCGGCTGTAATAATTCTAACTGATGCTAAATCCATAATCTTGTTTCTTTAAACTCCCAATGACATTATCGGGATTGTTTGACGAAGACAAAACTAGGGCAGCCCTGTGACAGCAGCTTGTCAGGGGTGTTGGAAATTTTTTCGCTTTTTCGCCAGGTATTGCTGAAGTGTGATTTTATGAGGTTCAAAAGCCTCTGCCAACGGTTCAATCGTTAAAATCCGGTCCAAACGGAACATGCGGTAATCTTTTCTCAGCCTGCAGAATGCAATTACAGCCCAACATTCATCCAATGTATAGTACATGGCAAAGGGTTCGATCTTTCGTTCCGTTTGCCCGGAACTGTTTTCAGATTGATAGGAAATTTTAAGCACATTGAAATTCGTTAAGGCATGCTGGATAACTGTCAGTGAATTACTGGAATGCGTTTTTGGTTTCACCGGACTCAGCGCAATGCGGTTGGATAAGAGATCCGTTCTGTCTTTTGCCGAATAGGAAAGCACTGCTTTTACTTTATTGACAGCCGAAACATAGGATTCAGCCAATGAACTGTCCCGGTTATTGAGGGCTAATTGTTCCATGGTTACCAGCGCATTTGCTTCCGCTTCGCTAAACATTACCGGAGGTATCTTAAATCCTTCTGTCAGCGAATACCCTTTTCCATCAATTACTACAATAGGAACTCCTGCCAATTCAAGGGTTTTTACATCGCGGTAGATGGTGCGCACACTCACACCGAATTTTTCCGACAGGAAAGTTGAAGTAACAATCCGCTTTGTCTGCAACTGAATCAATATTGCTGTTATGCGTGCTATTCTCGTTGTGTCCGTGCTGTTCATTCCTTGATTTCAGACCCTAAAATTGAAAAAGTTGTTATTCATTTCCAACTACAGACATTCATTCAAGGGTAAAACGCATGATGTACCCGATCTCTTCTCGCTTCATGCTTTCCAAACCATACCGGAATTGAATGAATAGAAAAATACCTGATGGTTCTTCAACAATTCTAACAACTCCCGGACCACCTCCATTGACTGAGGAAACAGTGAACTTTTTATTGTCATTCATCGGGAAAGGAATTTCATACCACATACCTGTTTTTGAAACAGTAAATGTGCTTGATATTCCATTTACATCGTAGGTGAAATCCGTAATGGTCAAATCAATAGACATTAACTTCCCTTTTATCAACGGATTTTCAGTAGTTTCATAAGTGGATACTGCTAAAATTTTTAACCCGTTGTACGGCGGAAATAAATTACTTCTGGATGTTTTCCAGTCTCCTGAATACCAGACCTGTTCTTTCGTATTACTCATAGTGCATTTTTTTGATCATCCTTTATTAATATTCTCCAATGCAAAGCTAAATTCAGTTGATGAAGTACCTGGTCCGCCTCCTGTCATTACGATATCTGCACTTGTAATACCCAGTAAGTTGATCTCTGTGTTCACCTGGGAAATGATCGCAGAATTCATTATATCACCTTCCTCAACCTGGGAAACAACCCCGATGTAAATACGCGGTCGAAACTCAAACACCGCTTTTTGCCCCGGAGCCAAACCCGTTTTAACAGCAAGTAATTTTCCATCGCGAAAACAGCTGGCGTTGATCGCACCCAAACTTAATTCGTTCCTCACCTCAACCTGATAGGGACTTGTAGCAGGAGTTGTTGACAATTGAAGTATATCTCCCGAAGTAGATTTAAACATGTCAAAAGCCTGACCATCGTAAGCAGTAAGCTGCGGAGTATAATTCCCATAAGAATCACTGGCCGACACCTGGAAATTCATCGAGTACAAGAACGGATGATTATCCAATCGTCCACAATTTTGAATGACTTTCCATGCTACTGCCAATTCATCGAAATTTTCTGCAACATTTTGCTGGAAGATAACCACATTACTGTTGTTCATGTCATTCGAACGGTTAATGAAATTCAGTTTAATAGCGTTCATAAATAATGGTTTAATTGCTTCCAAAACTAATCCAAAAATTGATTCAAAGAGGAAACTGTCGAAATAAAGTCAGGCATCCCGTTTGTCTTATTTCATCGCTCAAGACATATACTCTTATTCTTAACTCTTGCCAAAAAATGCCAAAACTGTGAGTTATGTAAGCTCCCGGAATTTTGTTATAACACATCAAACCGCCATTTCTGTCACCTTTAATTAGGATTTAAACAGACAGAATATGAAAAAGATTTTAATAATGGCTGCGGTGCTTTTGACAAGCCCTACAGTATTTTCACAGGATGCTCCTGAGAAAACGACCAAAACACTTTCGATAGGACCTTCCGTAGGGTTTGGTCACACCGGTCTGCGGAATACAGTTGGAACAGATATATTCAAACCATCCTGGAGAGCCGGTATTATCCTGAACTACAGCTCACGCAAACATATCGGATTTGCCGCAGATATTCTTTGGTCTATGGAAGGTTCAAAAGTACAAGACAATGGTTTTGAAGCAGATTTAAGCATGCACTACATCCGTGTACCTTTGAAATTCGCCTATTATTTCGGTGATTTTGAAGATGATTTCCGACCAAAAATAACAATCGGTCCTTCCATGGGATTCCTGCTGAAAGCAGATGGTTATGTGGAAGGCCTGGAAACGGTAGATGTGACAGACAATTATGAGAAGTTCGACATAGGTGTAGCTGCTTCCCTTGGTTTTAACTGGAAACTGGCAACCAACATCTGGCTGAATACCGATTTCAATTATTATACTGCATTTACGGCAGTTCGCGACAGTCAATACAACTCCAACTTTGGACTCCAATTGGGGGTGGCTTTTGGTCTATAAAAGAGTTTGAACAAACTCCGGAATGCCCTCAACGACAATGTCGGGGGCATTTTTGTTTTATAGCTCTTAAAATGCATTGCATCTAAAATCCATTGTAAATAAGGAACAGTCATTCAGAAAGGCGAACTACTAACTGAATCTCCTTCACTGTCAAAACTCATACCGAAAGAAAAGAGCGTAGAAACCCATTCTGAGTGAGTTTGAGAGTGAGAGAAGAGGGTAAAAAGAAAAGAGCGGTACTTGAGTATCGCTCTTTTCTTTTTGGAGCCGAAGCCCCCACTTAAACTAAAAAACTTAAACCTAAAACATTGTCTTTTACAACTTATTGAATGGTCCTTAAAATTACCTTATCAGTCATTCATTTAGTTACATTATCTTTTAAAGAATTTACAAATTCTTTTGACCGGAGCCGAATCACTATTCCTGTATCAGGGAAAGTATATTTTTCGAAGGATCCGTAAACCAAGCCTGTGAAGGTCCGTTCTCCATCCGGGAAATTCCTTTCTGGTCTGTTTTGATGTAAGGCATATCGTACTGCAGGAAAGAAACTCCCTTTTTACTTAATTCATCCACTGCATCTTCTATATCCGTAACCGGAATATTCAATACGGTGAATGTTGCCGGAACATGGTCCTGCTTCGGATAAATAATGATTCTCATTCCTTCATTGATGCTGATTGTTAATATCGACATCTCTTCTTTCTCGACCTGCAGCCCCAGCACATTTTTGTAAAAGAAATATGCTTCATCAGTATCCTCTGCCGAAAAACTGCTAAAAATTCGTTCTCTCTGTATCATAACTATCGTTTTATATTTCAATTTCAACTTCCGGTTTAGATGTACGCTGATCAAACAAACGCACTATAACCTGTTATTGCCCTTCCTACAATCAGGGTGTTGATCTCTTTAGTTCCTTCGTAGGAGTAGATTGCCTCCGCATCGGCCACAAACCTGGCGACATCGTATTCCAGTAAAATCCCATTACCTCCCATAACTTCACGTGCTTTACTGACAATATCCCGTGTACGCAGGCTGCAGAATACTTTCGCCAAAGAGGCATGCTCGTCGGTTAGTTCTTTCTGGTCCTGTAATTCTGATAAACGAGCAACCATGGTCTGCATAGCCGTAAGATTCGTAAGCATTTCCACCAAATGGTTTTGGATGAGCTGGAAAGAAGCAATCGGTTTACCGAACTGTTTCCGCTCCCGGGTGTATTTCAAAGCCGCTTCGTAAGCACCCCGTGCACATCCAACTGCCAGCCAGGCAACCCCGGCACGGGTCATACGCAGCACGTTAGCCGTATCCTTGAAAGAATTGGCTTTTTGCAGGCGGTCCGTTTCTTCCACTTCACAGTTCGTCAAGGTCACAATCCCGTTCTGAACAATGCGCAAAGCCATTTTATCTTCCATCTTGTCGACCGAAAGTCCCGGGTTTCCTTTTTTGACCAAAAACCCTTTGACCTGTTTATCATCTTCATCTTCCGCCCAGATAATGATTACATCTGCAAAAGTGGCATTGCCGATCCATTTCTTTTGTCCGTTCAGGACCCAGGTATCTCCGTTTCGCTTAGCTTTCATCGTAAGGCCTCCGGCAACGGCTGATCCGACTTCCGGTTCTGTCAGTCCAAATGCTCCGATTTTTCGCAAGCTCTTCAATTCCGGCAGCCATTGTTGTTTCTGTTCTTCCGAGCCCAGTAAATAAATCGATCCCATGACCAATCCGCTCTGCACCCCGAAAAATGTAGCAAAAGAAGCATCCACGCGTGCCATTTCCATGGCCAGTACCCCTTCAATCAAACAAGATCTCAAAGGATTGCTAAAACCTTCGTAAGTAATTCCGCAAATATCCAGCTCCCCTATTTTAGGAATCAGGTGATGTGGAAACTCACCCCGCAGCCAATAATCATTGACGATAGGTTTCACTTCTTCTTCCATAAATGTCCGGACTCTCAGCTGCAGTGCTCTTTCTTCGGAATTGAGCGTGTGACTGATATTGTAAAAATCCCCGTCGATGGGAGGCAGTTCTTTTTCGGAATGCTTTCCGCCGATGAGTTTCATTAAACCGGCCAGCTGCTTATCATCCAGTTTTCCCACCCGGTTCATCACCTCGGGAAGATCGATCTTTTTTGACAATTGGGAAAACTGTTCCATATCCACCTGCTTAAACAAGTGCCAGGCATTTTTGAGATTGGAAAATAACGACATTCGTGCGAGTTTTTTGTGTGTCCCTGTAAAGTATAACAAAAAGCCGCGCGGGTTTCTTAAAAGAACTTAAAACTACTTTACATCCGTGAGGTTTTCCAATGCCGTGGGAATGAGTTCGGAAACTGTTGGATGCAGTACAACCGTGTCACGGAGTGCCGTATAGGGAATACCGGAGACCATCAGGTTGAGAATTCCCGAAATAATTTCATCACCACCCACTCCCAACACCGCTGCACCAATGATCGTATCGTCTTTCTCATGGATGAGGATGCTCATAAACCCTTTGGTTTCTCCTTTTTCAACAGCTCTTCCTACCCGCGTCATTTCCCTGCGTGCTTCCTTCACTTTCAACCCTTTCTCAAGAGCTTCTCTTTTGGTCATTCCGGCTCTTCCCAGCGGAGGATCCACAAAAAGCCCGTAAGTTTGGATCCGGTCCGAAATCTTTCGTTTCTTTTCATCAAAAAGATACGATGCCGCGATTTGAAAATCATTGTACGAAGTATGCGTAAAAGCTCCTTTGCCGTTACAATCGCCCAATGCAAAAACACCGGACACACTGGTTTCACAATAATCATTCACTTCGATATACCCGCGTTTATCTGTCTGAATGTTCGTTACGCTTAAATTTAACCGGTCCGTATTGGGTATTCTGCCGATTGCCAAAAGCAGATGCGTAGCAGAAAGTGTGTGATCATTGCCATCCGTTCGATAACTTACCCGGATTTTTCCGGCTCGCCCTTTGGCAGATATGTTAGCAGCATGCTTGATAAATTTCACCCCGTCACTTTCCAGGCATTCCTGTATCACAGCACTCGTGTCTTCATCTTCACGACTGATTATCTGACCGGAGCGTTCAATGATTGTTACTTTACTTCCGAAGCGTTTAAAAAGCTGTCCGAACTCAAGCCCGATATAACTGCCACCGATAATCACCAGGTGTTTGGGTAATTCGGTCAACTCCAGGATGGATTCATTGGTCAGGTAATCGATGCCATGGTATTCTTGGGGAACTAAAGCTCTTGCGCCTGTATTGATGAAAATTTTTGGAGCAGTATACTTTTTGCCTTTTACCTGAATAACCTTATCGGAAACAAAAGATGCTTCGCCTTTGATCAGCGTAATATTCGAATGATCCCGAAAACTTTTCCCGATTGACTTTACCGAACCGTCTACTATTTTGTCTTTCCGGGCTTTGATCTTTTTAAGGTCTGCAGCAGATTTTCCTTTCAGAGAAATCCCCATTTCTTCCAAATGTTCGGTTTCCCACATGCGCCGTGCACTTGCAACATAAGCTTTTGTCGGAGTGCAGCCTGTATTTACACATGTTCCGCCTACGGTACTTTTCTCTACGATTGCCACAGACCACCCCTGATCGGCCAATTTGTGTGCTAAAGGAGTTCCTGCCTGCCCGGAACCGATAATGAGTGCGTCAAAATTTTTCATGCTTATCCGATCTTTTTAAATCTGCTCTAACGCTGATTGTTTTCAACAAGCTTTTCTTGTTTCGACACAATTTAGGATATTTCAGGAAATCTAAAAAATCGAACTTCCTTATCGATGTGGATCAGTTAAACGACTGACGGTACTCCAGGGGTGTGATGCTCGTTTTCTTCTTAAAAAGCGTACTGAATGACTGTGCATGCTCAAATCCCAATGCGTATGCAATTTCACTGACGGATTGATTGGTCGTAGCCAGCTTTTGTTTTGCTTTTTCGATCAATCTTTCGTGAATGTGCTGCTGGGTATTTTGTCCGGTGTGCATACGCAAAAGATCACTTAAATAGTTGGGTGACAGGTTCATCATCCCGGCTATATACTGCACGGTCAGCAATTCCTGCTGCATTCCTGCATTGTTTTCAAAATAATCGTCAACCAGCTTTTCAAATTTCGCCAATAACTGGTGATTGTGATTTTTACGGGTGATAAACTGCCGCTCATAAAACCGGTTGGAATAGTTCAGGAGTAATTCAATCTGTGATAAGATAATTTCTTGTGTATGCTTATCAATATGGCTGCATTCTTTATCAATTTTATGAAGTATCGTGATCAGATCTTCTTCTTCCTCAGCTGAAAGGTGCAGGGCTTCATTAACAGAGTAAGAAAAGAAACTGTAATTGCCTATCGTCTTTGCAAGCGAATGAGTCAATAAAAAATCAGGATGGAAGATCAGTAAATAACCCGAACCGCATTCCATGTTTGCCAGGTCCAGGTGCTGCACCTGGTTGGGAGCAGTGAAGCTCAAAACACCTTTATCGTAATCGTAATGCTGTTGTCCGTACCTGATCTTACCTTTCGCATCCCGTTTCAAGGCCACGCAGTAAAACCGGTTAACGAATCCCTTCCACACGTCGTCTTCCAGAAAAATACTTTCGGTGAGATTAATGACACTTACCAAAGGATGCCTGGGTTCTGGCAGAGACAACAAGCGATGAAATTCAGATATTGAGTTTATGGAATTCATAGTACTAATTTAAGCATTTAAAAAATAAAAAAAGCGGCTGTACACTTTACACAACCGCCTAATTCCTAGTCAATCAGCCCCATACTGAATTCATCGTACGGTTTGCCGGTATCCGTTCCCAGCGGCACAATGTTTTCCAATTTTGACAGATCTGCTTCACTTAACGGTATTTCAGCCGACGCAATATTCTGTTCCAGGTACTTTCTGCGTTTAGTCCCCGGGATAGGCAAAATCCCTTTACTCATGATCCAAGCCAGTGCAAGCTGGGAAGAAGTGATTTTTTTCTCTTCGGCCATTGCTTCAATTGCTTTCACTAACTCAATATTCTTGTAGAAATGAGCTTCCTGGAAACGTGGAATGGCTCTTCGGAAATCATTTTCTGGTAAATCATCGATTGTGCGGATCTGCCCGGAAAGGAATCCACGTCCCAATGGGGAATAAGCTACAAAACCAATTCCTAATTCCTCTAAAGTTTTTAGTACGTCTCGTTCTTCAACCGTCCGCTCAAATAGAGAGTACTCACTTTGAACAGCCGTAACCGGGTGAACAGCATGTGCTCTTTTTACTGTTTCTGAAGACACTTCCGATAATCCGATATACCCGACTTTTCCTTCTTTCACCAAATCGCTCATTGCTTCAACAGTCTCTTCGATAGGTGTGTTCTTGTCGAGACGGTGCATATAGTACAAATCAATGTAATCCGTATTGAGGTTCTTCAGTGAACGCTCCACCGCTTTTTTTACATACTCTTTTTTACCATTGATTGCCCAGGTCACTTTATCGTTATCGTCTATTTCCCAGCCGAATTTAGTTGCCAGAATATATTTATCCCTGTTCCCCGCAATGGCTTTGGCAATCAGCTGCTCGTTTTTCAAAGGTCCGTATAAATCCGCCGTATCTAAAAAGTTTCCGCCTAGTTCAAGTGATCGATGGATCGTGGCGATCGCTTCCTGCTCATCTGCTTCCCCATACATATTCCCTTCTTCAAAACCGGTCATTCCCATACATCCCAGTCCGATTACCGGAAGTACCAACCCTTCACTTCCCAATTTTATTTTCTTCATTTTTAACGTATTTGATTGAATGAGACAAAGTTCCGAAAGAATCTTTCCGCACTTGTTTGCAAATCCCTGAAAGTTGTATGCAAATCAAGGAGAAGATGAAAACCATCACAATTCTTTGCTCGTTTCGAATTTTTAATACCTTTGCTTCGCATTTAAAATGTTGGTGCGGTGGACAGGACTCGAAAAATTGTCTAACTAATATTTTTAAAAGCATGAAAAAGATCAGCACTTTATTCAAAAAAGACCCTAACGATTTAGGCCGGATTATCAACGAGATCAATCCTGAAAACGCTTGGGTTTTCAATGGGGAAGGAATTGCCACCCGAAAATTTGACGGAACTTCGTCGGCCATTATCGATGGCATTTTGTACAAACGATATGATGTAAAAAAAGGACGAACAGTTCCTGAAAACGCCATTCCGTGCCAGGAAGCAGATGCCTTATCGGGTCATCATCCGCATTGGTTACCATGCGACCGGACCAAAAAAGAAGACCGTTATTTCTTTGAAGCCTTTGATCAATTGACGGAAATTGTGGACGGAACCTATGAATTGTGTGGTCCTAAAGTTCAGAATAATACTGAAAACTTAGAGCACCACATCTTGATTCCACATGGGAACGAGATGATTGAAATTACCAATTTCAGCTTCGAAGCTTTTCAAAACTTGTTGTCTGACAAAGACGTAAACATTGAAGGGATTGTATTCCACCATGTTTCAGACGGACGCATGTGCAAGATCCGCAAACGCGACTTTGGCATTAAACGATAAAAAGCAATGTTAAAACGGGATTATTTGCTGCTGCGAATGGTCCCGTTTCTTGTTACTTTTGCAACTGCAAATCAGTATCCCATGACGCCAGAAAACTTATTAAAGCAAATCCAGTTCATAAAGGAGATCGACAAGATCAAGTACATTCAGCGCAAAACCAAATTATTCAACAGCGACCGGAACGAAAACGACGCGGAACACAGCTGGCATTTAGCCATGATGGCTATCGTACTGGCAGAACATGCCAATACATCCCTTGACTTGCTAAAAGTGGTCAAAATGGTATTGATCCACGACATTGTTGAAATTGATGCCGGCGATACCTTCATTTACGATACGCAGAAAAACCATTCGAATACAGAAGAAGAACTCGCAGCAGCCAAACGTATTTTCGGGATGCTGCCTAAAGAACAAGCCGAAGAACTGATAGCGGTTTGGAAAGAGTTCGAGGCCGGGGAAACAAATGAAGCCAAATTTGCCCGAACCATGGACCGCCTGGAACCTTTACTGCAAAATACTTCTAACAATGGCGGAACCTGGAATGAGTTCGGTGTAAGCTACGACAAAGTATATGCAAAGAAAAGCATCATGAAAGAAGGTTCAGACACCATTTGGTCTTACGCCGAAGGATTAATCAACGACAGCGTGGAAAAAGGGATTTTGAAAAAGGACTGATACAAAGCTCTCTCCAACTACTTTTTGATGAATTTAAAAGATACAGTTGCATTATTTTCCAGAACTAACTGCCCATAATAAAGTCCGGGAGCTAATTTCGAAACATCCACTTCATTGGATAAGTCCTCATTCGCTAAAATGACTTCCCTCCCGCTTTGATCCAGAACAACCATCCTGGTCACTTTTCCCGCTGCATCAATCACCAGTTTTTCTTCTGCAGGATTGGGATAGACATTTAACACGGAGATTTCCAATTCGGAGTTCCCCAGGTACTCAAACAGGTTACAATCACACAATGAAGTCTGCTTTTCCAATTCACGTCCTTCGTTGAAATCAACGATGTAAATCCACCAGTTGTTCAGAATCCCTCTTTTATCCCGGCAGGCCTTGTTAGGCAGATGCCTGTGCCACCAGGACATATACCCCAGTTGCGAACAATTCCAATCCAGGCAGTTCACCATTTCGGTTTCCTGGAAAAGGAAAGGGTATGTATACCAATTAGGAGCGTAGCTAACAACAGTGTTCAAGGCATCGTATTCGTAATCATCAGATGCATTCACCGGAAAATGGATATTACCAACATGTCCGCTGTCACTTTGATGTGTATCCAACAAGGTAAAGAAATCAAAACTACTGGCTGGAGAGGCATTGTTCCACCCTCCGAATAAGCGGATCATGGCATTTTCCGCACGGTGTCCATAACTGTGCCATGCTTCAGCCAGTCCGCGTTCATAATTGAAGCCCATAATCGGCAGGTGATCCGTACATGAATTACCTGTAAGCGGCGGAGAATTATAAAAAAAAGCGTTATTACCGGTCAGCCTGCTTTCATATAAACCAACAAATGGCATGGCGTAAACCCAAACCTCATCGATCTGTTCATTGTTGCTCAACGTGCAAAAATCATAATCTGCCAGAAGCTGGTTGTAAAGGAATTCACTTTGACCGAGCGTTTCCGCAACATAGTGCAGAGTTGCCCAGCCGGGTTCCATAAAAAGTTCCGCAAGGCTGTCTGCACTTATCGCCGTGTTTCCGAACAATGTATACAGGTTATCGGTGTGATACGTTTGAGAAATGGAATAGTGCACCACTCCCCCGCTGGCAGCATTCAGGCTGTCGCACAAGTTCTGTGATAAAGTCGCAGGATTTTCCCAGGAATGGTATTGGGAGAAAGTACTTCCTCCAAAGACTCCGGATGCGGGGTCTATAATCACTAATGCCACATTAACAGGACGCGTATTTGCCAACTGAGGCTCGATAAAAGGAGTTACCGTAACAGAAGCATGTGAGGTCAGAGTCGAAAATTGAGCGGTCAGTATTCCGGAACCGGTCGCTCCAACAGCAGAGATTACACCGTTACCGTTTACATTGAACACTGCGGTTTGGTTCGATGACCAGGTAAACAAAGCCGGATCTACCGCATGATAAATTCCTGAGGTATCCAGCATCAATGCCCCGGGCTGATAATCTGCCCCTGGTAAGATCCGAATGGGTGAAGGACTCATACAAATAGCTGAAACTTCAGTTTGTACACTTGCTTCAATATTCCATTCACGCAAATGCACGTAATCATCTCCGGTTGTACGTTCCAGTGTGAGCCGTAAAAAACGCGCCGAAGCATTTAAAGATTGGTCATCCCAAACATTATCAGTTATTGCAACCTGATTCACCAACACCTGGTAAGAACCTGTTTGACCATTCAGATCTGTCAGGGAATTGGCGCATTCCAGTTTCCACACGGCATTACCGGCACCATTCATCAAACTATTATCACCTATTGCTACAATCCGGTTAAAATCCAGTGTGACAATCATTGGGTTAATGGAAGCAGTGCGAGCCAAAGTAGCGGTATTGCCGTCAAACACATCGTTTATACTACCTATATCCAGGATCGGGTGAGTTATACCGGCTTCACCGCTAATAACTTCCTGACCAACATTTAATTGAAAAGTATAAGGGATTTGGGAAATTCCGGCCAATGGAAGGAGCCAAAACAAAAAAAGGAATCGTGATGCAGTCATAATGGTGTTTTTTCAATATTACAAAAAGATATGAGAATAATCCGCACATCATATCGGATCTATTCTTTTCATCTGTTTGTTTTTTACAGAGTTCCGGCAACTCCACACCTGTCACTTTGATGGAACGGTTATGAAAACCGGTCAGGCAGTCTGACTTTCCTCGAATTCCTTTTGGCGCTCTTTGATGAAGGCGGCGTGCGTCGTTCCCCAGTTGTCAATCTGTTCAAGGAGCGGCAGCAAACTCTCGCCCAATGCAGTCAATTGGTACTCTGTTTTCTTGGGATATGCATCGGTTGCGCGTTTTTCAATGACTCCGAAAAACAGTAATTCTGCCAGTTGCATTTCTATCACACGCGGAGAAGCTTCATCGATGTAACGGCAGATTTCTGCCGGACGAACGATCCCTCTGTGGATGGCGTCCAAGACACACAATTTCCACTTTCCTCCAAAAACTTTAGCAGCTACAAGAATGCCGCAATCCAGGTTCTCTTTTATTTTCTTTGTATACATGAACTGGTTTTTGATAAAATTACCGAATTCGTACAACAGGAAACCATTCGTTCATACCGAATCTTTTTTCGGGTATTGTGTAGTTATTTCTTTCCGGTGAAATTTGCTTCAGTTAATGAAATACACAGAAAAATGGAAAACAAAGCAACGAACAACGTCAAATTTAAATTACACACCACAGACATCTTCCCACTTTTAATCTGGGCCTTCGCCATTTTCATCACCTGGACATTTATGCACGGAGCGGATCACTTCCTGGACCTCACAGCTCAATCTCTCGGAAAATACTACGACTATAAATGGATCCTGATCGCACACATTACAGCTGGCGGAGTAGCTATTATTTCAGGCATGCTCCAGTTCTGGAAAAAACTGCGCAATTACAGCCGGAAACTGCACCGGTTTATTGGTTTCATATACCTGCTGGCAGTTCTCACAAGCGGGCTATGTGCAGTTGTACTGGCATTTACCACGGCTTACCAAGTAAATCTTCCATATGCCTTTTCGCTTCAAATCTGGGTAAGTGTCTGGCTGAGCGCCTCCTTTATAGCGTATTATGCAGCGATCAAAAAAAAGTTTCAATTACACAAAGAATGGATGATCCGAAGTTATATCGTAACTGTTGCCTTCGTTATTTCCGGTTTGACTCTTAAAATTCCCTATGTACAGAGCTTAGGAAGTTTTGAAGACATCTCTCCTTCCCTCTTTTGGTTCGGGTGGGCTGTGCCGCTTTACATCTATGAAGTAATCCGGAGCAGTAAAATGATGGCAAAATAATGCCCTGACTGTAACTTATCTTCCGATAAGCGTTATACAGTTGATTACTATACTTTTGATCATTAATCCAAAACAATGGACTATGAACCGGCTCCTTTCCTTACTATTCCTGTTGTCGTTCCAAAATATGTTTGCTCAAGAGCAAACAGAACACACCATCTCCTCAAAAGTCTTCGACACAGATCGAAAGATTACCGTTTATCTTCCGGCAGAATATCTTCTGGACACGGTAGGTAAGTTTCCGGTTGCCTATTTGTTCGACGGGCAGTCTGAACATTATCTCAAAATGGTTTCCGGAATGATGGAATACTACAACCAGACAAATCTCTGCACCGGTTTGGTGATCGTTGCAGTACATACCGAGGATCGTTTCGGAGAGTTTGTCCCGGAACCCAAAACGGATTCCGTCAATCATAAAACCACTTATTCGACCAAATTGACGGATTTTCTCGACCAGGAATTATTCTCATTCATAGATTCTAATTACAGAACAACTCATTTTAAAATGGGAATCGGGCATTCGCTGGGCGGGACTTTCCTGCTTTACGAATCCTTTAAGGAAAATTCCCCTTTCGGGGCTGTTATTGCCGCAAGTCCCAACACCAATATCCCCGGAATGACTCAAATGATCCCCGAATACCTGGATAAACATCCTGATATGAATACCTTCTTCTACATTACAGGTGGCGATACGGATCAAATGGAACTAGACTTTCTAAAAACAACTATGCAGATCGATTCTTCCATAAAGGCGCGAAATTCAGCGTCTTTGGATTGGAACTTCCGGAAATACGAGCACTCCAACCACATGGAAACTTTTCCAAAAACGTTCAATGACGGTTATTTGCTGTTTGTAGAAAGATGGAAGACGACCTCGAAAGACTTTGCTGCCATGAAAGGACTGCAAGATGAAGCACTTGAAAAAGAAGTTAAAAAGCTATTGGCCAAAAAAGCTGCTCATCAAAGAACAGAAATGCCTTACACCTTCAGAGAAGTGCTCATAGCTCAGAGACAAGCTGAAATGGTTAACGAATACCAAACAGCATCTAATATCAGCGGCCTGTTAATCCGTTTATTGGAAACAGATTCAACGGTTCCTAAGGATGACAAAGAGGGAATGTCACAATGGCTGAAAGAAAAACAGCTTTACCTGAAGTTCCGGGATATTTGCGGTCAGGCACAAAGTGCCTTGGACCGGAAAGACTACAAACTGGCAGCACAGGAGTATGCACGAGCCTTCGAACTAAACATTATCCGCGGCACCTTTTCTGAGCGTATCAACTCACTGGATGCTTTTGCACAAACCGGAAATACCGAAGCTGCTTTCAAACAGCTTGATCTGCTGGCAAACCTTTTCAAACTAAGAGGAAGTGAAAGCATAGTTGATGATCCGTTACTGGAACCACTTCATAAAGACAAGCGCTGGGATAAGTACTTGAAGATTTTAGAGGAAAATAAGAAGCTGAAGTATGAGTAAGTCCTTCAAAATCTATTTAACACTTCGGAAGTCCCAAACCATATTTGATGGCCGACTCAAGCACTTCCACAGCAATATCTTTCAACGATTTGAACTTAATAGAGTAACCCGTCACCTTGGCTTTACCCAATTTTGATCCGTAAGTTTCTGCCAAAAAGGTTTTGTCCTCCAAACCAAGAATATAAACTGATATTCCGGTTGTATTTGCACTCAATCCGATGCGGTAAAATTCCCTGCTTGTTCCGTCTGCGTAATTGATCATATATGCTCCGTAACCGATATTCGGGTTGGATACCACTTTACCCTCCGCATTTTTACCGTCTGTGAACCACAATTGACAACCCGGCGAAACCTGCAATATGCGTTCGTTCAGGAGTTGTATTTCATTCCTTTTTGCTTCCGGCAAGCTGGCAATATACGTTTTGATCTGTTCTTCTATACTCATATTTAATAGTAGTTAATATCGAAAAAAGGAACGGTTTTTAGATACTTTTTCTTCTTAAGACCATCCAAAATTGCTGTAAAAAATACCCTGCTCTATATTCTTAAGTGCAAACACAACTTCATCAATGGTGTTCTCAGGTAAGGAATCCATTGAAAACCAACTTAAATCATCGCATTTATGCGGCTCCATGTTCTGTATCGTACCATTCCAATTAGCGGCGGTCACATACACATCGATATACTCGCGATCTTTTGTGCGGCGGTGCATGACATGCTTAACCAGAAGATCTTCCGGAAGAAGTGTGATATCAGCTTCCTCCTTTGCTTCACGAATAATGCATTGTTCTGCAGTTTCACCATGCTCCAAATGACCGGCAACCAAACTATACATTCCGTCCCGATAACCGGTATTGAAGCGTCTGAGAAGCAAAACTTCCTTTTTTTTGAGAAGTACCAGGTATGCGGCTATGTATATTTTAAATTGTTCCCCGGACAGCTTGTTTTTCATAGAACAAACTTAGGTAAAATTTAACCGGACTCAATTCCCTGAATCAGAAATGATCAGCCTTTTATACCGGCAGATTTGAGACCCGAAACCTCCGGACCACCGAACAAAAGTTCAAACAATATTATTCACACCCAATTGCATAAAAAAATAGTGTGTGTGCATAGGGGTTATAAAGTTAGTTTTTAAACACAAAAAATTAGGCCTGATCTCTAAAATGTCAGTATCTTTGTGCCCTACAAATGGAGAAAATAATGATTAGAAGGGTAACATATTATTCCTTTCATGTGTCTGAGCTGGTTTATCTTATGCAGATGAAGAAAGAATTTAAACAATTCAGACCTTCGGATCGCCGCCTGACAGATTTATCACAATCCACAGATGATTTAAATTATTGTTACGAAGCACTTAAGAAGGTTTCCCGTTCTTTTGCCGTAGTGATCCAGCAATTACCTGAGGAACTGAAAAATCCCGTTTGTTTGTTTTACCTCGTTTTAAGAGGGCTTGATACGATTGAAGATGACATGAACATCGACAATACGGTCAAAAAAGAGATGCTGCTGAGTTTTGCCGACCGCATCAACAAAGAAGAGTTTATACTTAAAAACGTTGGAGACACCCAGGACTACCAGGATTTAATGCTCCATTTCGACAAAGTAATCCGTGAATACCAAAAACTTGGTCCCGAATACAAAGCCGTTATCACCGAGATAACTCACGAAATGGCAATCGGGATGAACAAGTATGCACATGAAACCGTTGAAAGTTATAAAGACTGGGATGATTACTGCTATTACGTAGCCGGGCTGGTTGGAATTGGTTTGAGCAGATTATTCCTGGCTTCAAAACTAGAAACAAGTCCAAAGCTTGCCAACAAAAGCCTCAGTAATGAAATGGGACTGTTCCTTCAAAAAACAAATATCATTCGCGATTTTGCAGAGGATTTGGAACAAGGCCGCATTTTCTGGCCGGAGGAATCCTGGAAAAATAAAGCAAATACACTGAAGGAATTACAGGCTGATGAAAAGAGCGGACTTGCTGCATTGAATGAAGTTGTTATCAACGCGCTTGGGCATGTTCCGGCTTGTTTGGAGTTTTTGGAATGTTTAGAGAACCAACAGGTTTTCCGTTTCTGCGCCATCCCCCAATTGATGGCTATTGCAACATTAAAAGAATTGTATAACAATCCGGAAGTGCTGCATAAAAACGTTAAGATCCGAAAAGGAAGAACAGCCAAGTACTTCATTTCGATCAAGGATTTTAAGTCCACAAAAAAAGAATTTATCTCTATACTGAACAGCTTAGAGAAAAAAGACCATACAGGTAAAATCAAATCAATATTAGCCGAAATTCAAAGATGAGCACAGGTGAGTTTGATATCATAGTTATTGGTGCCGGAGTTGCCGGAGGCGTATTTGCCGCTTCACAACCTTCCGGCACACGCATTCTTGTAATAGAACGCGACCTTACGGAACCCGACAGGATAATCGGTGAATTAATGCAGCCCGGAGGAATTCAGGCCCTGACCCAAATGGGGCTCGGTCATTTACTGGAAGGTATTGATGCACAGGAAGTCAACGGTTACAACCTGATCAAAGGAAATGAACGTTTTACGATCCATTACGATGAAGTCCAGAAAGGAATCAAGGGAATTGGTCTGAGAAACGGGAAATTCCTGACAAATATCCGTCAGGAACTTGCAAAACGTGAGAACATTACGGTAGTCCAGGGAAATGTTACTCAAATCCTGGAAAAGGACAATGCCATTATCGGTGTAAACTATACGCAGGAAGACGGAACAACTGTTTCCCAATACGCCAAACTAACCATTGTTTGTGACGGGCCGATGTCCGTACTGCGTGATAAACTGAGCAAGGTAAACAAGCAGGTGACTTCCTATTTCATGGGATTGGTAATGAAAGACCTGGAATTGGAATTTCCTTCCTACGGGCATATGATCGTTACAGGTGATTTCCCGATCCTGGTTTACCCCATTCATACCAATGCTTATCGCATCCTGATTGATTATCCGGGCGGAAAAGCTCCCAAAATGGGTAAAGAATCCATTGAACGATTGAAAGAATCGGTTGTAAAAGTATTGCCGCAGGAAATGATTGCATCCTTTTTGAAGGCGTTGGAAGAAGATCAGTTAAAGGTCATGCCGAACCACTCCATGAAGAATCAGGCATTCCGTATGAAAGGTGCCGTACTTTTGGGAGATTCTTTAAATATGAGGCATCCTTTGACGGGTGGTGGAATGACCGCAACCTTTTCGGATATCCTTTGTTTGAATGAACAATTAGCGGGAATTGACTTCCCGGATGAAACCAAATTGGAAAATGCCGTTAATGCCTATTATAACAGCAGAGGAAAAAATGTGGAAACAATCAATATTTTGGCAAACGCTTTGTATAGAGTGTTCACCGATGATGAATTGAAAGAAGCATGCTTTGAATATTTACAAAAGGGAGGAGAACAGGCTACCGGCCCGCTTTCCATTCTTTCGGGGATAAACAGGAACAAGCAATTCCTGTTGAAACACTTTTTTAAAGTGGCTATGCAGCACCCGATACATTTTATTACTAAACCGGCGAAACAAATTCGCTTATATAAAAATGCCTCAAGAATTATTCGTCCGATTTTAAAGGATGAAGGGGTTTCGGCAATGATCTGATGGAAAAAATTGAACACGAATCGCTTGAAGCGGCAGACTTAAGAAAAAAGAACCATTTGGATTTGGCTTTTGCATCGCAAAGTGCCCTATCTGATGGCCGTTTTTATTACGAACCGATGTTGGCAGGACATGCGGAACAATCCGACTTACCTGTTCGGCTGGGAAATAAAACCATGCGCTACCCTGTATGGATTTCCAGTATGACCGGAGGTACTTCAGCTGCGGGACCAATCAATAAAATGCTGGCAAAAACTGCCGGTAAATACGGTTTTGGTATGGGCTTGGGTTCTTGCCGGGTGATCCTGGAAGACGACACTTATTTCGATGATTTCAACCTGCGTCCGATCCTGGGTGATGCTTCTCCACTGTACGCGAATGTTGGAATTGCTCAAATTGAGCGGTTAATCGATAAAGGCCAGACTTCCAAATTAAAAGCGCTGGTTACAAAACTCGATGCGGATGGTTTGATCGTACATGTCAATCCTTTACAGGAATGGCTGCAGCCGGAAGGAGACCTGATTCAACGCTCTCCTCTTGTAACCATTAAGCAGCTGTTAAATGAAATTGACACAAACATCATCGTGAAGGAAGTTGGCCAGGGATTTGGTCCTGAGAGCATGAAAGAGCTGCTGAAATTGCCGATCCTGGCAATCGACTTTGCTGCAAATGGCGGAACAAACTTCTCTAAATTAGAGTTGCTGCGTAACGAGCCGTTAAAAGCGCATTATGAGGACGTGATTGCTTTGGGTCATTCTGCTTCAGAAATGGTCGATTTTTTAAATACAGCAATCCGGGAACTGGGTTCTGAACGTAAATGTGACAACGTAATTATAAGCGGTGGGATCAAAAACTTTTTAGACGGTTATTACCTGACCTCCAAAGCAAACATCCCTGCTGTCTATGGTCAGGCAGCACCGTTTTTAAAACATGCAAACGAATCGCAGGAAGCCCTGGATACCTTTGCAGAAATACAAATAAAAGGGTTGTTAATGGCCCACAAATTTCTAAAAATAAGATAAATGGAGCTAATCGAAGGGTTCTCAAAAAAGAACAAGCAGGAGAAGTTGGAGGCGATTGCGAATTTTTTCAAATCGCCGGGAGAAACGATTAAAACGTTTAAAAGTTTTGATCACTGTGATGCTGCTGTACAAGAAGTAATCAACGAGTTTAGTGAAAATACCATCTCGAATTTTCACTTACCTTACAGCATTGCTCCTAACTTTTTGATCAATGGGAAAACGGTTGCCGTTCCAATGGTTATTGAAGAAAGTTCCGTTGTGGCCGCAGCTGCTAACAGTGCCAAGTTTTGGTATGCTTTCGGAGGATTCCATACGGAGATCGTTGATACCGAAAAAGTAGGACAGGTCCATTTCTTATGGCACGATGATATTCAAAAACTGAAAAGCCGTTTTGATGAGCTAAAACAGCTTTTACTGGATGGTTCTGAAGATATTACTGTAAACATGCGTAACCGCGGTGGAGGTATCAAGGATATCGTTTTGAAAGACCTTTCGGATAAAGAACCGGGATTAATGCAATTGTTTGTGACTTTCGAAACGAAAGATTCCATGGGGGCAAACTTCGTAAACTCCTGCCTGGAGCGTTTTGCTGAAATTTTTAGAAACTGGCACCAAAACCAGCCTGAATTCAAAAAAGACGGATTGGAAGTCATTATGTCTATTCTTTCCAACCTTACTCCGAATTGTGTAGTTAAGTGCTGGGTAGAAACAGATGTTAAGAACCTGGATGGAATTGTACCGGGGGTTTCCGGAAAAGAATTTGCTAAAAAATTCCATACTGCTGTAAGAATCGCACAAGTGGATCCTTACCGCGCAACCACGCATAACAAAGGTATTTACAACGGTATCGATGCGGTTGTATTGGCAACAGGAAACGATTTTAGAGCAGTTGAAGCCTGCGGACATGCTTATGCAAGTATGAACGGCGGTTATTCTTCTTTGACGAACTGCACCATTGAGAATGATATCTTCCGTTTTGAACTGACTTTACCAATTGCATTGGGAGTTGTTGGCGGACTAACGAACTTACATCCGTTGGTGAAGCTTTCTCATGAATTATTGGACTTCCCGAATGCAAGAGAGTTGATGGGAATTGCTGCTGCTGCCGGATTGGCAAACAACTTTGGTGCGGTTAAATCATTGACCACAACAGGTATTCAGCAGGGACACATGAAAATGCACCTGTTCAATATCATGAACCAATTAGAGGTTAAAAAAGAAGACCGCGATAAAATTGTAGCTCATTTTAAAGACAAAAACGTTTCTGTATCTGCAGTGCGTACATATGTTGAATCTCTTCAATTGGTATAATTGACAGTTACGGAAAATAATATAAGGACCTATAAGGCATCAGGAAAACTGATGCTTTTTGGTGAATACCTGGTTCTGAACGGAGCAGACAGCCTTGCTTTTCCTTTAAAATTCGGACAAACGCTTTCTGTTGCGGAGTCTGATTCTATTCACTGGGAAAGTCATGCAAAGCATGGACTTTGGTTTTCAGCTTCCCTGGACCGGGATTTCAACATCCTGGATACCAACAACCGGGAAGTAGCGGAAATTTTGAAACAGTTATTCCTGGTTATTCGCGCAGAGAAACCAGGGCTTGATTTCAATCAAAATTTTAAATCAGAAGCAAATTTTGAATTGAACTGGGGACTTGGTTCCAGTTCTACTTTAATCAGCTTGTTGAGCCAATGGTCGGGAGTTGATGCCAGAAAACTGCTGGATGCATCTTTTGGCGGATCGGGTTACGATGTAGCTTGTGCAACTGCAAATGGTCCGATCATCTATGCCGACGGAAAAGTGAAAAAAGAAGTGAGTATCCCCGAATCAATAACGGATAAGCTGTTATTTGTCTATCTGGGCAATAAACAAAACTCACGGGAAGAAATCAAACGTTTCAAGGACCGGAAAGTGGAACAGCACCACATAGACACCATGAATACTTTGATCTCTACTGCGTTGCAGGCGCATGATATCGAAGTTTTCGAGCAGCAATTGGACCAATCTGAAGAATTGATTTCACCAATTATAGGTACTACTAAATTAAAAGAACGTTTATTTGCAGATTATTCCTACAGCATCAAATCATTGGGTGCATGGGGAGGAGATTTTTTTATGGCAACATTCAGGGATCTCCAAACGGCAAAAAACTACTTTGAAGATAAAGGACATGATATCTTATTTACATATCAGGAATTCATAAAATAAATGGAAACAGACAAGGAATTGATGAATAACGTAAAAGTAACGTGGCGCTGCCCGTCTAATATTGCAATTGTTAAATACTGGGGAAAAAAGGGAATACAAATCCCTTGTAATTCTTCGCTAAGTTTGACTTTGTCAAATTCATTTACAGAAGTTGAAGCAGAATTATCAGACAAAACCACGGATGAAGCGGTTCAGTTATCTTACTTTTTTGAAGGAGCTGTCAATGAAAAATTCGGTCAGCGTGTTGCTAAATTTTTAGAAGACAATCGTGAATTCTTCCCGTTTATTGCTGAAAAAGCAATTACGATCAATTCCTCTAACAGTTTCCCGCACTCAGCCGGAATTGCCTCTTCTGCATCTGCATTCGGAGCAATTTCCCTGGCACTTTTAGACATTGCCTACAGCCTGGAAGGAAAAGAAAAGGACGAAGCGTTCTACCGGGAAGCAAGTAACCTGGCGCGTTTGGGAAGTGGAAGCGCATCCCGAAGTATGTACCCGGCATTTGCACAATGGGGAGAAAATGATAACATTCAAAATTCTTCGAACCAGTACGCTATTGAGATCACAGACATTCATCCGACTTTCCGGAATATGAAAGATGCGATTCTGATCATCGAAGATGAGCCGAAAAAAGTATCCAGTTCTGTTGGTCACTCTTTGATGAATAACCATCCGTACGCAGAAAACCGCTTCAAGCAGGCCAATGAGCGCACAGCTGAGCTGGTTAACATTCTAAAAAACGGTGACATGGAAGCATTCATCCATATGTGTGAATCAGAAGCACTGACATTGCACGCAATGATGATGACCTCTATGGATTATTATTTATTGGTGAAGCCGGGAACAATTACAGCCATTGAAAAATTGATGGAATTCCGAAAAGAAAACAACATTCCGGTATGCTTTACACTGGATGCAGGTCCGAATGTGCACGTTCTTTACCCGAAAGCTTATGAAGCTCAGGTAGAAGCATTTATCAATGACGGACTGCGCGACACCTATAAAAAAGTTATTTTTGACCAGGAAGGAAACGGCCCAACAAAATTGAACTCGTAAGAAATGGAAAGCGTTCATTCAAAAATATTAGTGTTTGGAGAATACGGTGTTTTGCACAACGGTATGGCATTGACGATCCCATTCAGTAAATTTTCCGGGGAATTGTGCTATCCAAGAGACGAAGAAAGTGCTATGGCCGTATTATCCAATAAAGGTATTCGGGAATTCTTCAAGCATATTTTAGAAAATCACACCGACGATACGTTCAAATTGAACGTGAATAAATTGTCACAGGAGCTGGATAAAGGTCTGTTTTTCAGAAGCGATATTCCGCAGGGATTTGGACTTGGAAGTTCCGGAGCACTTGTTGCAGCGGTCTTTTTACGCTACCTGGACAAAGCAGGCGATTTCAAAGATGAATTGAAACACCTGACCATGGACCACATCCAAAGCTTAAAAAGCTACCTGGGAAGCCTGGAAGGACATTTCCACGGGAAAAGTTCCGGTATCGATCCTCTAAGCATCATTATCAACAAACCTTTGCTGTTAAAATCCAACAAAGAAATTGAAAAAGTAGATATTCCGGCTTACGATGAGAACGGAAAGAATGTATTGTTCTTATTGAATACCGGTATTGCCCGAAATTCAGAAAAACTGATCAAACAATTTAACAGTGCCTGCAAACAGGAAGATTTCCAGAAAAAACTGGAAACTAAATTCATTGAATATACCAATGCAGGTATTACCGATTTCCTGAAAGGAGATACGGAAAGTTTTTACCGGAACCTGAAGAAATTAGTCCAATTCCAACTGGATGAAATGCACTACCTCATCCCGGAAAAATATCAAAATACGGTGAAGCGGGGACTAGACACGAAAGATTATTTCCTGAAGATCTGCGGTGCAGGCGGCGGTGGGTACATGATCGGATTTACCCAAAAATGGGAAGAAACACAACAATTATTAAAGAACGAAGAACTAGAAGTTTTCTATAGATTTTAAAGTATGACAACAACTACAGCAATAAAACAGGATTTGGAAATCCAAAGAAACGCGATTATTCAATTTTTGGAGAAAGATGCATTGGAAGGTTTCCCTTCCAACCTGGCAGATTCTACCTACCATATCATGACATTGGAAGGGAAACGCCTGCGTCCGATCATGGTATTAATGGCTGCTCAGGGGTTTGGCGTAAGTACGGAAGATGCTATGTGCGCTGCAATTTCAATCGAAGTGTTCCACAACTTCACACTGGTTCACGACGACATCATGGATAAAGCTCCGCTTCGCCGTGGAACGATCACCGTTCATGAGAAATACGGAGTTGATAAAGCAATCGTAACCGGTGACGCCATGCTGCCACATTCTGTGAGCTTATTGATCCGGGGAAACGAAGAAAAATCAGCAGTTCTGTTAAAAAGCTTTTTGAAAATGGCCCAGGAAGTCATGGAAGGTCAGCAATATGACATGGAATTCGAAACACAGGACGTAGTAACTGTGGAAGAATACATGAATATGATCCGACTGAAAACTTCCGTTTTGTTTGGTTGTGCTTGTGAGATCGGTGCCATTTTAGGGAACGCTTCCGTTGAAGATCAGCAAAAACTGTACGATTTCGGACTATACACCGGATTGGCATTCCAGATCATGGATGACTACCTGGATACTTTCGGTGATGATTCATTCGGAAAACGTATCGGAGGAGATATCTTGCTGAACAAAAAAACTTTCTTACTGATCAATGCCATGCAGCATGCAAACGCTGATCAAAAAGCACGCATCGCTGAATTATTCGAAGAAAAGAACGAAGAAGCCAAAATCAGTGGGTTCCAGGAGATTTTTAAAGAAATCGGTGTGGTGAAAATTGCATTGGACAAGATGGAAGAATTACATGATAAGTCTGTAGAAGCTATTATGTCATCCGGTCTTTCTGAAGACGATAAAAGAAGAATGATCGAGTTGGGTGAAATTATGCTTCGCAGAACAACCTGATTCACCATGGATTTCGATCAAAAGGACCAATCCTATTTTTGGGATACCTGGAAATTTCATTCAAAAAACGGACAACAATACTGGAGTTTTGAGCTTCCGGATGATCTGAAAGGGATCATACAATCAGAATCCGACTGGGACAAACCGGAAGGAATCGCTTTCTTAAAGGCGTTTGATCGTGCTTTTATTTTCGACAAGCAGGTCAATCCGAATTCCGGCGACCGGGTATTTCGCTATCTGCGAAGCAAACAAGTAGGAGAACCAAAGATCATACCTTTAGACGATTCCCTTTCACTCAAAGAAAGAGCGCGCATCGGTTTATTGAATGGTTTTTCTTTTTATGAAACATTGCAGGAACCGGACGGAAACTGGGCGGGAGACTATGGTGGTCCGCTTTTCCTGATCCCTGGATTAACCATTGCGTCCTACGTTACAGGCTCGCCTTTTGAAAAACCGATGCAGGTTTTAATGAAGCGCAATTTGTGGAACCACCAAAACGAAGACGGCGGCTGGGGACTGCACATCGAAGGGCATTCAACCATGTTCGGAACGGTGATGCAATATGTAACCCTGCGTATTTTGGGCGAAGATCTTTCAAACCCGAACCTGAAACGAGCCCAGGATTGGATTTTAAGCCACGGTGGTGCCGTACAAATCCCCATGTGGGGTAAGTTCTACCTTTCGGTGTTAAACGTATACGAATGGGCCGGAAATGACTCCCTGCTTCCCGAATTGTGGAAACTGCCGAAATGGCTTCCCTTCCACCCCTCAAAATACTGGTGCCACAACCGCATGCTTTACCTTCCGATGTCCTACTGCTTCGGGAACAAGGTAAAAGGAGCAGAAACGGAGCTGGTCAAAGAACTAAGAAAAGAATTGTATACTACCAGTTACGAATCGATTAACTGGAAAAAAGCACGCCGTCAGGCCTGTGAGATCGATATCTTCAACCCGGTCAGCAAATGGTACACGGCTCTAAGCAAGATCATTAACGGATACGAAAAGATCCATTCCAAAAGACTAAGGAAAAGTGCATTGAAATATGTGGAAGATTACATCGACCACGAAGATCTGCACACGCGTTATATCAACATCGGTCCGGTAAACCAGGCCATGAACTCTATTTGCGTGTGGCATAAGCACGGCTTAGATTCCGAACAGTTCAAAGGCCATCTGAACCGCTGGAAAGATTACCTGTGGATTGCCGAAGACGGAGCAAAAATGGGAGGTTATAACGGTTCTCAATTGTGGGACACTTCCTTTGCCGGACAAGCATTGCTGGAAGCCGACATGGAATCCGATTTCCCGGAAATGGCTGAAAAAATCTATCATTTCATTGATATTACCCAAATTGACCGCGATCCGATTGATCATGAAAAATACTGCCGTGACGTAACGCTCGGCTGCTGGCCTTTTTCAACCATCGACCACGCCTGGGCAGTAACGGATTGTACTTCGGAAGGAATGAAAACCGCCCTGCTGTACAACGACAAAGCATACATCAAAAAACAAAATCGGATCGACCTGGAGCGCTTAAAACCTGCGGTTGACTGGTTATTGTTCATGCAGAATAAAGACGGAGGCTGGGCTTCTTATGAAAAGAAAAGAGCTCCGCAATGGATCGAAGTATTGAATCCTTCCATGCTGTTTGAGAATATCATGACCGAAGTGACCTATACGGAATGTTCTTCCGCCACCATGCAGGGATTGAAGGAATTCGCCAAACGTCACGATTACCGCAGGGAAGACATCAAAAAAGCACTCGACCGCGGCGGGAAATTCCTGCAGACCAAACAAGATCCGGATGGTTCCTGGTATGGCTGCTGGGGTGTTTGTTATACCTACGGTACCTGGTTCGGTATCGAAGGCTTGTTAGCCGCAGGTCATAAAAATGACTCCCCCGAAATTCAAAAAGCGTGTAATTTCTTGTTGAGCAAACAGCGCGCAGACGGAAGCTGGGGAGAATCCTTCGAATCGTGTGTGCAGCACAAATACATTGAACACGAAGACGGACAGATCATCAATACGGCATGGGCACTTTTGGCTTTGATGAAAGCAAATCACCCGGATAAAGGGGCTATTGAAAAAGGAATCGAATTCATCCTTTCCCGCCAGGAATCCAACGGCGATTTCCCGCAGGAAGGAATTTCAGGGGTATTTAACGGCAACTGTATGGAAACCTATACTTCGTATCGAAATGTGTTCCCATTGTGGGCGGTAGCGAGATATTATAGGTATTTGTAAGGGAGAGATATAGAAATGAGAAATCAAGCTCGATTCGGCTTATCCTCTCCCTTGGTCCCTCTCCAGCAACTATACTGAAGCTACAGCACAAGCATAAAGAGGGAGACTCAATTTGCAATTCAAACAGGACTTCGTTCTCATTTTCATTTAAATTCTGGAAAATCACATCAAAGTCTAATAAAGAATCCTGAAAAAACTTTTACGCCGAGAAGTTTTGAACAGCTTTAAGGTATCCTCTTTGCAAATAAAGTTCTGAATGAAATTCAGTGAATAACCAACCTGTTATGCGGTTCTTCATCGTAAGTAACAACTTCAAACTGCTGAGATGTAACTATTTTTCCGTCCACATTAAATCTAAAAAAGTATTCATCCGGCTCCAATGGATACTCTCCTACCCACTTATCCCCCACTTTCACCAGTAAGTTTTCAAATTGATAATAAGACAATCCATCAATCAGTACATAAGTTGCATCCTTAAAATCGGCCAACTCCAGTCTGTAATTCTTTCCGGGAGGGAACTTTCCCTCAAGTTGATCTTTAAAACCGATCAATGTTTCTTCTCCCGGATAATTTCTCAACCCTTCAATTAAGGTTTCATTCGCCTTTTCCTTTTGGCCTCTGCAATACAAGGCAAAACTGTTTACATAGTAATCTTTTGGCTCAGGCTTTATCTGCCGGAAAAAATGTTCAAATACGGGATAAGAATCAATATTTGCTTCCATATCAATTAACCCGGTAACAAGTAAACGCATCAAAGTTAAACGCTGTGCTGGATCCTGAATGGACTCCATCAATTCAATAGACTTCTCAAAATCTTTATTCTCTGCAGCCATATGAGCCCTTACCAAAATCTGGTCTTTGAACAGATCACACAGATAAATGGATGTTTTCCCCCGCTTCAACAATTCCCGGACAGAAGTTTTGTAAGCGTTTTTGAAATCCAACCCAAAATAGAACCAGATTTCACCCGTCGACAAATTATGAATATTCGAATAGATGGTACTGGCACCACTGGAATAAAATTGATGAGTCGAGTCACAGATCTGTGTAAATAATTCAAAGGAAGGTTCATTATTCTTTAATAATCGCTGTGCAATTGGCATGCGGAAACACGGATCGTCTTCCAGGTCTCCATGACACAAATTGTAATTCGTGGAAGCCAGGTGATTATCTTTTGTGATCCACATACTATCCGCAACGATAATTCCTAAATTCCCAAACTTATCCGCCAAATGCAGCTGACTGTGTTCAATTCCGGGAATTCTGTATTTTCTATAGAGATCCATTACTTCCTGAACCGTTGAGAAGTGCTCCAGGATATACTCAAACATTTTCACATGTCCCCCGGGATAATATTCCTTTTTCTCATTGGCTTTGCTTTCCGTGTACTCTACTCCGTTAAAATCAAAGAACAGACCGGCCTCGTTCACACCTCCCTGCATTCCCTGCTTAGGATTGTTATAGGTAAAAAATACATATCCATAATTACCATCATTGGCAGGAACAATATTGATCAAGCTCTTAAAGGTAAACAGGTTGTCTTCATTGTTCCCGGTCCAAACCTGTCCTTTTTTATCTTTTGCGCTAATGATTGTGCAAGAAAATGCCTGTAATTGAGCAAATAAAACGAAGGTGATAATGATTGCTTTCTTCATAGATTTGGTTGATTTATTGTCCTGTAACGTTTAAAAGGCTTGTTTATTGTAGCTTGAAACTGTTTCGGCTGCATCATTTCAATACTACGTAATAATTTTGGTATATCGTGAATTCTTTGCAATCAAAAAGTATTCAGAGTCATCAGGATTTCCAAAATCTGCCTTTATGAAACGACCTCTTTCTCCACTCTCATTTTCTTTGAAACTAAAAGCACCACTTTCGCAATGCTTTTAGTTTTCGTAATTGTATCGAAGAGTTTTCCAAATATTTGTTTGTCGATCAAAGACCTTTCACCGGACCGACAAGCGGAACCCGGACCGGTTTAGTAATTCCGTAGACAACCAGAACACCGGACCCACCGCCCCAGGTCGAATAAGCTGGATTTGGTTTTGCCTGCATTACTGTTTGAGGAAGGTTCCAATTATTAGCACACCAAAGATTACCGGCCTGGTCCACAATAACATCTGTCAGCATCTGTATACTCCCCGAATGAATGGTATGGATCACATCTCCTGTATCATAGGATTCCGTGCGTTTACTTGCTGAAGCTCCGGCCATAAATGAAACACCTCTTCCCATAAAGTTGGCAACCCAAACATCGTCATTTCCATCAACGGATATGCCCCAGGGAGCATTCAATTCACCGTCTCCGTAAGGCGTCAGATCAGATTCGTGAGTGGTTTCATCAATCGTATCGATGGGCTTGGCATGTGAAGGGATCATAAAAACAGAGCCTGTTTTATTATTACGCCCCAACGTTTGCTCCAGGTGCGGATAACCAAGAGCAAACCCCTCAATAATCGAAACATTGTCTGTTGGAGTTGTCGGCGGGAAATCCGGGCTTGTATTGCAGGCCACCCAGCAATTGCCTTTTGAATCCAATGCAACACCTCGTCCGCCTCCGGCAAGAATAAAACGTTCTACTTTTTCGTCGGCCGGAGAATAACGTATCAGCGATTTACTGTTCGTATTACTGATCCAAACGCGGTTCTCGTGGTCTATGGAAGCTGCAAAAGGGGCAGACAGCGCATTCTTGTGTTTTCCATGTTCATGTTCAATCGTCACAACTTTACCTTCTTTAAGTTCCCCGTTCGGAAAATAAATCATTTCATTGGATGAAGTCCCGGCCACCCAAATATCACCGTTTGGCGCAACACCGATACCCTGTAATCCACCGATCTCGGTCAATTTCTCAGCCAGTTTTTCCGGGATTCGGTCAACAATCGGGGAACCGTCTTCGAGCTTATACACACCGATAGCTCCGTTAAAGCTCGTAGTCCAACAGGTACCGGTATTGGTAATTGCCGTTCCCCAGCCTACACCATCCACTCCCATTCCGGTATAACCGGTAACAGGTGGAGAAAGTAATTTACCGGTCGAATCCAGTTTAACGAGTCCTCCGCCAATTCCCTGGTAAACTCCGTTTTGCGCTCCGGGCATCCAGTTCAAACCGGTCCACAGGTTTCCGTCTTTATCCAAAGCAAGTTTTCCCGGTGCACAAATTCCACCCTGTCCAAAAACCAGGATCATCGCAAAATCCTCCGGGGCAAAACTCAAATAAGGTACAAAAGGCGAGCTTCGACGACTAACAGGCACTTTGCTGTTTGGCTTTGCCGGGAAACCATCCTTTGGCTGCGGGTAAGCTTTATCAAAAAGATGAAACAATTCTGCCGGGTGCATCCAGGGAGATTGGGCAATACCAATCATTGCCTCAGCTGTATTCCCGGGTCTCTCTCCACCCAAGGGCGTTGAAAAATCTAAAAGGGCATGCTGCCATTTATCTGCAGCGCCTGTACCATAAGCCGTGATCAAAGCAGCCAGTGTATTAAAGCGGGCAAGCGTTTCATTCTGTGTGATGTTGAATGGATCGGTTATCACGTCTCCCCAGGTTCCCGTTACCGGATTCACGAAATTGGGTGTGTTTTTAGCAGCAATCCGAATACCCTGATGATTTCCTGATAATTCAAGTCCGCTAAAGAATTGGGCACAGGTAAAAGCAGATGCCACGGTTGTAAACTCATTTACAACGACTCCCTTTGTTGTAATCTCTCGGTGAAAATCCGGAGACAGGACCGACAGCAACACTACATTTAAAGGTTTCAGTTCTGCAACAATATAAAGAATCGCATCGGGTGAAGCGGGAGTTGCTGTCAGGCTAAATTCCCCCTTCGCTCCTTTGTCCACCTCACACTCGGCTATCGAAACCGGGGAATTAGCCTCCCAAAGCTTCACAGTTGCAGTAACTTCATTGGATCCGTTAAATGATAAGATTCCCTGAATAGTAATTTGATTAGACATTGTTTTCGTTTTAATATTAATAGTGATTGCTTCTTCCTAAACCATCTCAAAAATGCGTTCCCGGAATAACTGCTTGCATTCCGGGAACGGGCACATTTATAGCAGCTTTCTAATGCCTGGATTTTGGCTTCCCGGAACTTGTGAACGTGTAAAAATTTACGATCGGTATGTCAATGCAAATCGAAAGACTTACACGCCCGTAGCGATCGCTGTAGGTGTTTTCGTTAATTTGTGCATCTACCTTACGCAGAAGAGGCCCCATCTGCCAGCCTGCATTTACCGATATCGGCGACTTCGGAATACCGTACGAAAAGAAAATTCCGGGCGAAAGGATATTTTTCAGCTGAATGGTCGGTAATACTTCTGTTAGTGTATCGCTGAAACGGAAAGAAGCAATGGCTCCAATATCGATCACCGACAGGAATAGGCTGTAAGAAGAATGATTCTTTGCTCTTCTGCAGTTTCCACCGTAGCTGACGGAGATTCCAACCGGTGCAGTCAGTCCGTAACTGTTTATAGTACTTTTACTCGCAGACATCCATTTCGGATCGAGATCATAGACGCGTTCGTATCCCATATACGGACCGCAGTAAGCATTCAATGCAATGTTGAATGTTGATTCCCGTTTGATACGGGCAGAACCTACAGGCAACGCTGCGGATTCAATGGCAGCTTCCACATCATCGGATGTTTTGGCGTCAATAATGGCAGACATGAATGTTCCGTATTTGAGAAGCGATTTTAGAGTCATCGACAATTCATTCCGGATACTGTCACCCCATTTTTTCAAAAGGCCCTTATCAATGGAATCCTTTTCAATTTGTTTCAGGAGCTTTGAAACATCCTTTATTCGCGCTGAAATCTTCGCAAGGCTTTTTTCCTGATCAACGGTCGGTTTGTTTTTACCTGTTTGTGCTGATAACTTTTTATGTTCTTCCTCAAGTTCCGATTTTAGTTTTGTCATTGAAGCTGCCTTTTCCCGGTGCATTACTTTGTATTCCTTCTCAATAAAAGTATCTACAGCATCCCTGTGAAAAATCGTATCGTACAGCATAACCGTTTTCATGATGGCAGAAGCATATTGCTTTCGGTTGACATCAACTACAATATCAGACGCGGTGCGGGCCGAGTAAATATAGATCCCAGCATTTTTTGCGATATCCAGGTCCTTCGGGAAGAAAGGCATTTTTTCAACGGCAATCAATTGGTCCATCAGATCAAGTGCTTTCCCTGCAATAACATGATATTTCTCGACCTTTAAAGAATCTTTGTTAATCTCTTTAAGTGCGTCAATTGCTTTCTCTATATCACGGACCTTCGAGGAAACTGTGCGGAAGAAATTCTTGTATTCCTCATAACCACGTGCCAGGGTATAGGAACTGTCGATGATTTTCCAAAGTTCTTTACTCGTCTTTCCTTTAAAAACGATATCTTCTTTTTTTGCCTGCTGCACCAGTAGCCCGATGTATATTTTTACAGCAGTATCGTTGGTGAACAACTTTTTAATCAGGCTGTCATTTGCCCAATAATGTAAGGAATCAGTTTTACTTTTGAAGGACTTGGATACTAACTGTAAAGTCTTGAAAGAAGCGGCAATGTTTTGATTGATTCCCGTTTGGGCTCCCATAAACTCATCCACCGGATAATTAGCAATCATTTGTCCCGGATGTTCTTTCAACTGCACCTGCTGTGCAATGTAAAAACTGCTTTGCAGGATGACTTTCAACCCCGGGTTTGCATCGAAATAGGCGCTATGATTGTCAATGATTGAAGGCAGGTTGTTGGGAAGATCGGACAGGTCGCGGTCGAATGCATTTCGCAGTGCCTGCAAATAGTCGTTGTAATTGTAAATCTGGTTGTCGATCACCATCAATACTGCATACGTTTCCGGGAAAACAGTTTTCAGATCCACATACTTCGGATCGTTCAGCACTTCCTTGAATTTATCGAAGAAAGCGATATTGAGTTCCTGCTTGGTGCGGTCAACGATAAATTTAGCCAGGTCGTCTGCAAAGTTGGTGACATCGAGGTTGCCCACACTGCTAAAAACAGAGGATGCCATATCTCCGATTTTGTTTCCGCTATGCGTACTTTCAAAAACATCAGGCATGATATTTTTCAGGTATTGATTGTATGCAAGGTCTGTTGAACTTCCTATTCCATAAAATTTGAGAATTTCCCGAATAACGGAGTCCTTTTCCAGATTTTCTTTCAGGTACAATGCATCGTATAACAGATATCCGGGGTTATAGGATTTCCCTTCGGCTGAAAGAGCCACCTTAGTAGAAGGATTGGGCAAATTAGGGGTTACCGGAGGAGTTATTACCATGGGCAGCAATTGAAAAGGTGCTGTGGATGTCTTTCCGTCCACTTCAATGAGAAAGTTTGTCATAACTGAAGAGGAAGTGTCTGTATTAAGAACATAATTCCCCTGGTTTTGGACAATCCTGATAGTGAATTGATTGTTTCCGGAGTTAGTACTGATGGTATTGAGTGACTTCTCTTTTCCCACACCATACAGGCTTGCATTTCTATCAGGAGTAACAAAGTCAATTTTGGAAGTTCCCGGAATCCCTTCAAATAGTAATACAAGCTCCGAATACTTTTTCTGCAGATCTGCGGTATTTGAAACCAGTATATTTCCAGCGTTATCTCTTGAAATAGTGAAGGTTCCCTGCTGTGCCAGTAATGATCCTGACAAGACAAGGTAACTAGTGAACAGGAATAGTTTTTTCATAAGTTATAGAATGGATTAAACAATTTTGAAATTTGGAGACAAGGTGTCTTTTACCGGAAGCACGAAAGTGAAATTGACATCACTTCCGAGCAAAATACCGACCAGTTGTTTTTGGCCGTCGATTTCGACATACACCCCCGCACCCGAATCTCCGGGTTGAGAGACCGGTTTCGCGTTTTGCCTGTTTGGGTCATTTCCAATCAGAATCAGGTCATTTTTTTCGAACGTTCCGTTTCCATAACGTATGGGATATTTTTGAACGTTATGATCAAGGATATATGCTTTGTACTGCTGATTGCGAGCCTGGATTGTTACCTCCGTATTTCCAATATCCGCATCGCTTACGGAATAGTATTGATCATTAAACAGGATAGGTTGCTCAAAGTTGTCAACGGTTATTCCCGGATCCATTTGCACAACCATCAAATCCTGATTGTCCAGCAGCTGTTTGTAAAACCATTTCCCCTGAACAACTCCATTGAATGCGACTTTCGTCTGAAGTGAAGCATCAAGGAAAGTGTTGTTGTTTGTGAGAAACGCGCCTTTTGTGTAGACATGTGCAGCTGTTACGATTCCCAGGAAATCAGGATTTCTTTTTGACTCGACGATGCAGCAGATCGAACCTATATCCAATGGAAAGCCAACTTCTGCAACCGTATCTTGCTGCGACAAATGAACCGTTGCGGTTCCTCCACCTTTGATTACTTCCGTAGCAATACTCCGTGCACTCCCATCCGGCATCTTTGCCTTAAGCTTAGCAGGAATGCCCGCGGTATTTTCATCTTTCAAGTACAAAACAACTACATGCGAATCCGGTTTCGAAAGATCATCAACAGAATCACTAACAGAGACGATATTCGGGAACTGCATTCGCAGGTTTGGCTCGTTCTGTGCCACAGCCAACCGGGCGAGCTCCGCAGGAGTATATGCGGCATTTGCACCGGAATGTTCTGCTGTATTTTCGAAAGCAGCTGGAATCCCAATTTTGGTCTTACGCCGGGTAACAGTTGTCATAGTGATTCTTTATGTGAATAGTAATCGTTTCAGTATCACAATAATACTCAATTCGTTGAATCCTGCAATACTTATGGCAGCAAATCTTGGAAGAAAAGCCCGGTCGGGAGCTGGAGCTTCTCATGTGACTTCCGTTACAGACTTCTGTAATAACAGGCATGTTTAAAAATTACCCGAGCCAGAGCTTCATTGAATTGTCGGGGATTTCAAGCCTGTTAAACAACACTAAAATATTAGGTTAATGCTTATGAATGTTGTTTCTTGTTTAGAAGATATAGATCAAAATTATTCACTAAAATCAGATAGTCATGTTAAAATGGACAGCAGTATTTCTTGTTATCGCACTTATAGCTGCGATATTCGGATTTGGAGGGGTCGCAGAAGCAGCGGCTTCCATAGCAAAGGTTATATTCTTTATTTTCATTGCTCTCGTAGTAATCACTGGAATCATCGGGTTTACCACGATCAACAGGAAATAAGAAGAACCTATAAAAACAAATATCCCAGCAAACACGTGTTTGCTGGGATATAATTATTTTTTATTTTAGTCTAAAACCTGTATCGGTTATTTTGAATGTAGCTAAAGGGAAGATTACAAACCGATTATGGTATAACTATAAAGTGGACTGAAACCTATCCTCGAAATTACTTCTAATTCTTTTTTTATTTACGTGTTACGTGATAAAATCGTCAAAACCTTGAAAAACACTCTACTTTTTAGAGTACTTTCTAAACGCACTAATAAACTGATAAATTAAGTATGCACTGGTGATTCTTGAAATACCATCAAAAAGCAAGGCATTATTTACAAGCAAATCTTGATCCACATAAAATACTTTATCAAATTGATGGATAGGATTGATAAAGCTTATAAAACGACCGATTTCACTTCCTATTAATTCTGGAGCGAATTCAGTTTGTTTTAAATTATATTTAACAAAAGTATACCATAATATTGACAGTCCCAACAACCAACAGAATGCTCTAAACCAATTTAATCCATGATTATTAGATATCTGATTTAATCGAAGAATGAATTTATCAGATGTTTTTCCTTTTTGTACCTTGAGAATCTTTAGATATGCTCTCATTTCATATTTATGAAATAAGAGTTTCATTGAAACATCTGAATTTTTCTCTGCAACAATTTTCAATTGACGATAAGTTTCTTTTCTATCACTTAAAGAGTTGGCGGATTTCATAACTTTTGAATCACACCATTCAACATTTACTGGCACAATGTCTACCAAATTGCTATTCGATATTTGAATCTTGTCAAATAGAGAAAAATTCGTTGAGCTAATGATGGCTCTACCTAAATTCACTCCCTTTAAAACAATGATGGATGTTTTAGATTGGGGATATATACTGTTCAATAAAATATTCCCTTGGTTCGAAAAGTATTTAAAAATTCCAGTTTTTAATTTTATGTCATTCATGGAAAATGTGGCATCTTTTAATTCTCCATGCACTTGAAAATAGTTTACACTCAAATTCCTTAATAGAAAGTCCGTTTTGTGATTAGAATTGAATTCAATAAATAATTTGTCAATTGTGTTTTTATTTCCTCTGTTTGATAGAGTCAGAGTACTATTCGATTCACCTCCTGCTAGAGAAATTAAGCCGACAGACCGAGGGATTAATTGAATATCACGATTGAATTCATTTTTTACGAAGTTGAATTGTTCCGCTTTAAATTGATCAATTAATAACTCCTTTTGTAAGTTAAAGACACATAATTCGAATGTCAATAACTTAGCATCCATATTTCTGGATGTAAAATACTGATTGAATTTACAATTTAAGAATTGTAAATTCTTTAGATTTAGATTGGTGGCTAGAAATCTCTGCTCAAAAGTACAGTTTATAAAATAAATCTTTTGATGAAGGAAGTTCCCATTTAACTGAAATTCAAAATCAAATTTGCATTTAGTAAAAGTCACACTTCTGCTACCAAATACAGTCTCGTTATTGATTATTACTTCTTCCGTAATATTGAAATTCGAAATGTTCTGTTTTGTCTCCAGCAGGTACTTAAATCGATCTGGCGTTATTGTTATAAGCTCACTCATGTTCATGTTTACATTAGGACACTTCTCATTATTCTAACATCAAAATTCTATATAAAATATCAGGAATTGAATTGTGAATAGTCCTCATTACTTGCTTCAATACTACACAATAATTCTGAAAAAGAGTAAGATATTGAGAAAATCGGGAAAGAAATCAAGCCTGAAAGCCAACTGGATTCGAATGACTTTGATTCGATAGAAAAACTCAATAAAATCAATGGTTTGCGGGAGATTTGGGCTTATCCTCCCCCTTAGTCCCCTCTGACGGAGTCTGACACTCGTCAGAGTCGTCTGACCTCCGAAGGGGGAAATGAAATCGTCGCTTCGAACACGGATTCCCTTCCTCATTCTCACTCTCCGCTCTCGCTCTGAAGAAAAAAGCATCTGGGAAAATCGGGCAGAATGAGAAACAGAAAGAGAATGATGTAAAAGAAAAAAGCATCACTCCCGCGATGCTTTTTTCTTTTGTGAACCTATCGCAACCAGAGTCGAACACCTTGGAATCAGATTAACGTTTTACCACAGTATCAGGAACTTGGGGAAAAACTCATTTCTACTCACTCTTTCAAACGCAAACTGAGACGGAATACCAAATTATAACTTATTATCTTGAAGAGTTTTGATGTAAAAAATCTCGGAAACCGATTTTCATTATGGAACATTGATCTTTTAAGTGTCTGAATTGCAAAGGTATTTCTCCTATTCCAGGATTGACAATTATTAATTTCCTTGAGGCTGAAAAACTTATCCAATCACACAGACGAATGTTGATGTGCTCATCTCCAAAACTATATCCAATAACGTAAAGTGATTTGACATGATTTATATACCCTTCAAATATTCTAAAAAACCAATTCCCTGAATCATGTTGTATTTTGTCGGTAAATTTATGTTTTCCAGATAAAATTGTTTTCATTAGAAACTGATCTACTCCATCATTATCAAAATATGTTATAAGAGGTGAAAATGATATCTTATTATTTTTAGTTGCCATATCAGTTTCAACAATATGCTTTAAATCCTTGAATGTTGCTGAAGGAGAGTTGCTGTTTACAATCTTTAAATAATCTCTATTATTACCTTCAGTGAATAGATCAAGAGCACCATGCATTTTTACAAGATTAACGGTTCTTTTTTCTTTTGTAAAGAAACTAAACCTATTAGAGTTCATTTCTTCTTTAGAAAGGGTTTCGAAATTTACTCCATAGATTTCTTTCTTGCCGTTCATTCCGAATTTCATTGGGATTTGGGTAGCTGTACAGATCATTTCAAACAATAAGTCATGATTGAGACTAAACACCCAAAGTGGAGAGGTGGTACAAAACTTTTCAATCGATTTAAATAGTTCTAATTGAGCATCGATAAATTCTAGTTTTCTAGAATGTATATCATAGAGTATCCAAAAAATGGCATCATTATATTTTTTTATTATCCAGTGCCATTCATTGTGTAAGTTATTATCTCTATTTCGGAAGAATTCTATTTCAAGTCGACCGATGATATCTTCATAATTTAAATCTGGATCTTCGAGCAAGCTTAGCGCCAATTTACGTATTGGGCCTGGCGAATTATAACCAGGTAGACTTATTGCATTGATCAATTGTTTCTTGAACATCTCAGACAATTCATCAACAAGAGGCATCCCTAATTCATATGAAGCACCTGCTCCTAATAAAAACCCATTACTCATAAATTAGTTGGTGTCATCTTTAGTCATTCGATACATTATTTGCGAAGTTTCAAACACTTAATATAGATATGCAACTCAAACTACTTGCAACAGCTTAAAAAGCGGATTTTAAATTGAAATTAATTGATTTCATTGTGTGAAGGGCTCCTGTTACGTTTTAACTTCAATGATACACAATTATTCTGAAAAACAATTATTGCAAAGAGTTCTTACAAACAAAATCAAGTCTGAAACCTATCACAAAAAAAGTCGAACACCCTTCTTAATCAAGATTAAGTGATAGCATAATTATGACGTTTTCGGGCTTTGCGTTCAGGCGGGTTTCGGAGCACAAAATTTCAATTTATTATTAAAGTTTAATAGAAGCACAAAGCTCCAAGTTTGCACGTCAGCCCCCCTGACGCAAAACCCGTGTTAGGTGCAGTTTATTTTAGCACCAAGCATGTCGTTGAGTCAAATAACCATCTTCATTATTTGGAAATCGGTGTTCTTGGCTGAAATCAACAAGTCCTGTCCCGTAAAAAGTTATTATTCTAGGATTTTCTGCTTCCATAATAGGCTTAACTAATTCGACTCCTCCATTGGTTTTGTTGAATACCGCAAATATGCCAAACATTTTGTCGTTTCCAGAGCTTCTTCTTTGTACTATTTCTTGTAACTTTTTTATTTTCAATATATCATTATTGTAAGTATCAATGTCAGCTTCGTTAATTCCATTCTTGTCTCTGCAAAATTTAAGTTCTATGATAATGGTGTTACCCCCAATTTCAACACTTTTGCGTGGCAGTTTTTTGTATTCATAGGTTAAGTGACTTCTTTTTATTTTAAATTCAACTGAATGAAAAATACTAATATGTCTTGGCTCAACAATGCATAAGTCAGGTATAAGGGTTAATAAACCTTCTTCATCATAGAATTTTACTTCAGAATGAATTGCTGAAGCTGATACTCCAGTATCAATTGTATTTGCAGTATGAAGATGTCCATATAGTTTTGAAAATAAGAGACACTTAAGGTCATCTTCAGTTAAAATAAGCCCTTGGACTTTCTGATACTCAATCTCAATTTCTTTAAGGAATTCTATTATTTTTTCAACTAAAGTTTCATTTATTTCCATGCGGTTGTATTTTTCAAATTGCACCTAACTTACTTATATGCGCAACTCCAACTACTTACAACTAATTAAAATCGGATTTTATACTGAATTTCAGATGTTTTTGCGAATAGCCTTCGTTACGTTATTGCTTCAATACTAATCAATAATTCTGAAAACCAACTCACTGTTTAAAAATTCCGGGAAAGTTTACCTGAAAGCCAATAGGATTCGAACCGCGTTGAAGATTTGGAAAAATGAATTAAACCGATGGTTTTCGGGAGATTTTCGTATCGCCATCCTCCTCGGTCCTCCTTCAAAGGAGGAAGTTGATCTCAGCTTCGAACACGAATCCCACACTCAATTCTCACACTCGTCCCTGAAAAGAAAAAGCATCACTTTCGCGATGCTTTTTCTTTTTGTGATCCCATTTGGATTCGAACCAAAGACCTACTGCTTAGAAGGCAGTTGCTCTATCCAGCTGAGCTATGGGACCGTTGAAAGCGCTGCTTTGAACTAACGCACAAGCGTTAGCGCAGTGCAATACCTAAATTTCTAAAACAAAAAAGGGGATGATTGCTCATCCCCTTTTCTTGTGTCGGGGCGGCAGGATTCGAACCTGCGACCTCCTGGTCCCAAACCAGGCGCGATGACCGGACTACGCTACGCCCCGAACTAGGCTTTTATTTCAAGTTACTTCAATCGTTTTTGAAGCTGTGTTTTCTCTGTTTTGAGGGTGCAAAGATAGTTACTTATTTCACTTCTGCAAGCCCTTTGAGAAAAATTTTGCGGAGAGAGCGGGATTCGAACCCGCGGTACAGTTACCCGTACGTCAGTTTAGCAAACTGGTGGTTTCAGCCTCTCACCCATCCCTCCAATATTCTTACAAAGAACGCGTCTGAGGTCTCCCTAAGACAGGCGCAAAATTAATAAATGCATCGTTCTATCAAAGGATTTTCCCGAAAAAAAAGTAAAAAAAATGAATTTGGTTTCATTCACACCTATTTAACACTCGCTTAATCTCTAAAAATCAGGTCTTTCAACTGTTCCCGCTGTTCGCGTAAATTTTGGAGAATAGCACTCCTTCTTCGCGCAAAACGACCGAAACGCTGCTTGGAATTCAAATGGGACATGTAGCGCATGTAGTAATGGGCAAAGGTCCCGAATAACGGAAGCACCGCCAAATAAAGCAATGTTTCCAGCCAGGAAAGATCCAGACAAAAATGTGCAAGCAGGCCAAATCCCAAATAATTTAACGGGTAAAGGAGCAATCCCAGCAAAATCGACAAGGGCGCATGGTACTCCACTTCTTTGGTCATTTTCGGTACAATCCAACCGATCAGCCAATACGGAACCACGTGATGAATAAACCCAACGAGAAAGACCGGAACAGTCAGAATAACAAACAGCCAGCTCTGAATAAACTGCCTCAAAAACAACGATGATCTGTACGGACGGTCCAGGAAATCTGGTTTAATCCCCAAAAACTGTAGTGACGCAAATACATTACTCGTTTCAGTCTGTATTTCATTCAACTTCCACGGACTGGTCAAACTGTATTCTTCCAAACGCGCCTGGACAGATTTCATGAAATTCATTTCACCGGCAACATCCGTTTGTTTCGTGTACTTGGTTACGAAAAGATCTGCCAGTTGCTCCACCAGGTCTTCACGTGCAGAATCCTCCATGTTCACAAAAACACGAGACAACTCAACCCTGAAACGTTCCGTAAGCAGCTTGGCCGCATGCGCCTGGTTGGATTCATACTCTTTCCACAAGTCGGCCAGTTCGATAGGTCTACCCACATGTACCAATACTTTTCCGCGGTAAGAATCCGCCGAAACATAGTTCAGTCCGATCGGAACAACTTTCAATCCTAGTTTTCCCAGGTTCCTGCGTTCTACCTCCAATGCAATGCGCGCAGTACCTGTTTTGATCTCCCGGAGTTTACGTTCCAGAAAACTGGTTCCTTCCGGAAAAATGACCAAAACATCGCCCCTTTCCAATAATTGGTAACAAGCCTCGAACGAATCTTTGTTATTAACACCTGAGACAGCTCCGTCCGATTTCCGGTTGATCGGGATCATTCCCAGTGCACCCAATAATTTGCGTTTGAACGGAGAATTAAAAAAAGTTGCTTTTGCCATAAAATGAACACGTCTCCGGTTGGCAAAACCAACCATCCAGGCATCCATCAGGGTATTCGGGTGGTTCGCGATAATGATCAAAGGACCGTTCTCCCTGTCCAATAGTTCTTTATTCACAACTTTGATTTCGCGGTAGTAATGCCTGATTCCAAATGAAATGATCGCTTTTAAGATTCGGTATAACATGAGTGGGTTTTGAACGAAATTAATCATTTCATAATTACGAATTCCGAATGCCTAATTACGAATGGATGATTCGCTCTTAAAAGATGTGAAATTAGACCTAAATCAATAAATTCTCCAGAATCAATTAGGCATAGCCAGCAAATGGACAACCCAGAAACATTCAATAATTCGGCATTCGTATCCCGATAATTATCGGGACGTAATTCGTAATTTTGTTAAATGATTGAGCGTGCACTTTTCAGGTATCAGGAAAACTCCTTCCTCGTCGGGATCGGATGCGAAACAGAGTTTTTACTACATTCCGACCTGAACTGGTCTGCACTGAACGCTTTTCTCGACGAACACAAAGGCAAAACCCTGTTCACGGTTATCAACTACCAGCTGGGACTTGACATCCTTTCCGTTCCACACGCCCCGAACCAACTGCCTTTACTGCGGGTTTGGGTCCCGGAAAGCACTTATTTATATGAAGGTGGAACTGCTTATCCTTTGGAAGGAAAAAATGACGAAACCAATTTACAACTGGCAGAAGACCTCTTCCGGAAAAACGAACCGGCACCTTCCATCCGGTGGTCGGCAAAGATCGATCAAAAAACTTACCTGGAACGCATCCGCCAATTGAAGGAACACATTCAGTTAGGTGATATTTACGAATTGAACTTCTGTCAGCTGATCGATTCACAAGAAATTGAACTGACATCCATTCAACCCTTCTTCATGCGCATGTGGGAAGTAAACCCAACCCCTTTTGCAGGATTGGTTGAAACAACAGATTGGATGCTCGCCTCAGCAAGCCCGGAACGATTTATTCAAAAGAAAGGAACAAAACTCATTTCACAGCCCATTAAAGGAACGGCTCCAAGGGGTTTAACTGATTTGGAGGACCTGCAAAACCGCAATAACCTTCAGACCAGCAAAAAAGAACGCGCAGAAAATGTCATGATCGTAGACCTGGTGCGAAACGATTTGTCGCGGGTGGCAGCAAAAGGAAGTGTACATGTGGATGAGTTGTGTGAGATCTACTCTTTCCCCACCGTTCATCAACTAATTTCTACCATTTCCTGCGAACTGAAGGAAACTGCAACTTTCTCGGAAATTCTGAAAGCGGCTTTCCCCATGGGCTCTATGACAGGAGCACCAAAAAAATCCGCGGTAGAACTGGCCGAAAAATACGAAGGGTTCTCCAGGGAATTTTACTCAGGCTCCTTTGGTGTGATTTATCCCAATTCAGATTTCGACCTGAATGTTCTGATCCGTACCTTATTTTATGATACCCGGACAAAGAAACTATCCTGCGGAGTCGGCGGAGCAATCACCACGCTTTCGGACGCAGAAGCCGAATACGAAGAATGCAGGGTTAAAGTCGGTAAAATCCTCTCACTTTTCGGAACATGTCAGTGGTAAAAGAAGCACTTTCAAAGTTAGACCTGCAAAAGTTTAACCTGTGCGTGGCTTGTTCGGGCGGGCTTGATTCGACGGTTTTACTGGAAGCACTGATCCCGCTGGGATTCGAACCCATGGTCCTTCATATCAATTACCAGCTGCGAGGTGAGGAAAGTGACAAGGACGAGGCGTTTGTTCGCAGCCTGGCACAAAAACACAAACTGGAAATGGAGGTGGTTCGCTGTCCGAAAGAATTAACCAAAGGAAAAGGCATCAACCTGCAGGAAGCTGCACGAAAATTCCGCCACGAACTGTTCCGGGAATTCATTCAAAAATTACCTGAAAACCGGGTTTTACTTGCACATCATTCAGACGACCAGGTAGAAACCTTCTTCCTGCAGTTAATGCGCGGCTCAGGTATTTTCGGGCTTGGTGGAATGCACACCGAACGAAATGGAATCATCCGGCCCTTCTTAGGGCTTTCCAAAGAGGACTTAAGAAACTATGCTCTCGAAAATAACATCCAATGGCGGGAAGATGCAAGCAACGAAGAAAATAACTACAAGCGAAACCAATTCAGGAATATCATTATTCCACAGTTACTGGAAACCAATCCGGGATTGAACCATTCCATTCAACTTATTCAAACTGCATTTCGCGAAACCCAGCAGGCTGTTCAGGATTCTTTAAAATCGAAACTTCGGTCCTGGGAGAGAAATGCTCAGATTCCTTTCAGTGAATGGTCTGAACTGACAATGGAAGAACGCATCGCATGCTGTCATTATTTCTCATGGCCGATTTGGATGATTGATCGTATCCAAGGATTAAGCAATGCCAAACTCAGTGCTAAAATCGATAAGAGTTCCTTGTTTAGAACTAAAGATGGATTTTCCTGGAACTCCAATTTTACAGAAATTAGTCAATGGGAGTTCAAGATTGAAGAGGTTGAATTCTTACCTAAATCGTTTTCAAAATGGGAAGTTTACCTGGATCCCGCAAGCATGAGTATTCCACTCACCCAAAGCTTTGCAGACGCTTCAGACACCATTCAGCGTCCTGGCGTAAAAGGAAAAACCAAAGTATTCAAATTATTGAAGGATGCAGGTATTCCGGAACAATGGAGAGATTCCTATCCGGTATTTAAAAGCGGAAAAGAGACCATTTGGATACCCGGTGTAGCAGTTTCAAAAAAACACCTCGCACCCTCTTCTACCCGTCTGATAATCAAGCTCTACAAGGCCTCAGAAAATCATTAATACTTTTTTTTCACGAAATGTGATTTTGAAATTATTTTTTTATTAAATTTCGATTTGTACACTCTTAAAACCCCGCAAAATGGAACCAGTTACAGTCGAAAAAGAAATCGTGAAAGATTTGTCTTTTAAACATCCGATTGAATTTGAACAGCAATCAGATATTCGTGCCAAATTAGAGGAAGCAACCCGATTAGGGAACGGGTACCACCACAAGGTTGGCATCATTTTTCACGACGACGAGGGACTAAAAAGGGTCAACACAACCATTTGGGCCACCGGACAAAAATACATCTGCCTGAAAGGCGGAATGTGGATTCCCATTGATCACATTGTAGAATTAAAGTTTTAGCTTTTCAAGAAAGTTAGTTAAACTCATTATTGCCAAGCAGTTTTCGTTTCGTAGCTTTGGAAGTACAAACTAAAGCCCCATGCGTAAACTGCTTTTTTTATGCTCATTTTTATGGATCGGAACCAGTCTTTTTGCTCAGGACAGAGTAAAATGGGACTTTTCTTACAATACGAGCACCAAAGAAATCCAATTCAAAGCGATCATTTCCGAAGGCTGGCATTTATACAGCCAGCATATTAACAATACTATCGGCCCGGTCCCGACCAGTTTTACGTTTACGGAAAACCCGAATATCAAATTTGAAGGAGAGGTCACGGAACCCAAAGCCATTCACGAGTACGATGAGAATTTCGAGGCTGCACTTGACTTTTTCAAATCAGAAGTTACTTTCACCCGCAAAGTAGCCAAAGCAAAATCAGGTGATATGATCACAGGTTATGTAACCTTCATGGTCTGCAACGAAGTGATGTGCCTCCCTCCTGTTGATGTTGATTTTTCCATAACAATTCCATAATACACAACAAACTTTATGAAATACTTATTTAAAAGTTTAATCCTTTTAGTTGGTTTATTCACCTCATTACAAGTAAGTGCTCAGGTTCCAAATCCTGAAGACAAAGTAAAATGGAGTGGTAGAGTTGAACAAAAAGACGATTATGCAACAGTAATCATCGAAGCATCCATTATACCAAATTGGGAAATTAACCCTATGGTACTCCCAAAAGGCTCTATGAATTGGCCTACAACTGTAGAGTTGGTCAAATCAAAAGATTTTGAGTTGGTTGGAAAAATGACCGAATCCAAGCCTCACAGTGAATATGATAAGATTCTGGATGAAACACTCGTCTTTCACGTAGGAAAAGCTGTTTTTAAACAGAAAATAAAGATTCTATCTAAAAAAGATTTTAAAATCACTTTTAAATACGATTTCCAAACTTGTGAAATCAATGCTGCATGCCTTCCCCCATACCAATCATCAGGAACGATCAACGTGAAGGGGAATCCAAATGCTGATGCACTAACCTCAGAAACAGCAGTAAGCAGTGATCCCGAGACAAAAGACACCGCTTCTTCAACTTCTTCATCTGTAAAGACGGAGGTATCTGATTCTAAAAAAGATTCAAAGCAAGCTCAAAACGAAGATCATCAGAAAAAAGAGAAGAAAAAGTCAGGTTCACTTTGGGGAACTTTTTTCCTGGCTTTCCTGGGTGGATTTGCGGCAATCATCATGCCTTGTGTATTCCCAATGATTCCTATGACGGTAAGTTTCTTTACAAAAAGAAGTAAAACTCCGGCCTTAGGCAGAAGAAATGCTTTTATTTATGGAGGTTCTATCATTGCCATACATGTTTTGCTTGGTGGTATTGTTGTAATTACAAGAGCATCCAGCTTGTTGAATGAAATGTCTACAAACGTCTATTTCAACATTTTCTTCTTCTTAATGCTTTTTGTTTTCGGGTTATCTTTCTTAGGTGCATTTGAAATTCAATTACCTGCAAAATGGACCAATAAAGCTGATGAAAAAGCAGACAAAGGAGGTGTAGTAGGAATCTTCTTTATGGCATTGGTATTATCACTGGCTTCATTCTCTTGTACAGGACCGATTTTAGGGAGTTTATTGGTAGGAATTTCATCAAGCGGTGGAGATTCTGCCCTGATGGTCGGAATGTTTGCATTCGGACTGGCACTTGCTTTACCATTTATGTTATTCGCAATGTTCCCTTCGTGGCTAAACTCTATGCCGAGTTCAGGCGGTTGGTTAAACGTGGTAAAAGTATTCTTAGGTTTCTTGGAAATTGCATTTGCTTTCAAGTTCTTGTCCACAGCAGACACTACTATGCAGTGGCATCTTTTGGAGCGGGAAGTCTTTATTTCCATTTGGATCGCAGTTTTCGGAACACTTTCCCTTTACTTACTTGGAAAAGTCCGATTACCGCATGATAGCCCGGTAGAAAAATTATCGGTGGGAAGAACCATGATGGCAACATTAACTATTGCTTTCACCTTCTATCTCATTCCGGGCCTTTGGGGAGCTCCTTTAAAATTAGTCAACGCATTCTTACCTCCGGACTTCTATGCCGAATCGCCTAATGGCGTCGGTGGAAGTGGAGAAGGTACCATTTCCGCATCAGAAGTTCACGTAGACGGAATGCACAAAGGACCAAAAGGATTGATGGCTTTCAACGATTATGACAAAGCTTTGGCTTACGCGAAGAAAGTAAACAAACCGCTTTTTGTCGATTTCACCGGATGGGGATGTGTGAACTGTCGTAAAATGGAACAAAGTGTTTGGGGACAGCCCGGAATCATTGAACACCTTCGCGATGACGTTGTAATAGTGTCTTTATATGTAGACGAGCGCACGGAATTACCAAAAGAAGAACAGCGTACGATCAAGGTAAACGGACAGGATTTTTCAATAGTTACGATTGGAAATAAATGGACGGCTAAACAAATTGAAGAATATAAGACTTCATCACAGCCTTATTATGTACTTCAAACACCTGAAGGGAAAGACATTCCGGTCGGTTCTGCCGATTATCAAAATCATGGAAGTCCTGAAGTATTTAAAAAATGGCTTGAAAAAGGATTGGACACGTATAAAAAATAATTCATTTTTACCGTTCATCCATAAAAACTGTGTATTAAGATAATTTTAACTAAAAATATTTTACTCAATTACAAAATAGAATTATCTTTGTAATGATTTAGGTGGTTAGGTTAGGTTGATTAGTGAATGGAGTTTGGACGCCTGTCCGAACTCCATTTATCATTTATAGGAATCCCGTTTCAGAATTAAGATATTCTTCTAAAAGAATTTGGCCCTAAAATCTTAATATCCGAATGTCTTAATATCCAAATAGCTAAATTCGCATCATGAATCAATGGTTGCAAACTCACATCGAATTCCTCAAAGGAGTTGGTCCGCAAAGAGCCAAATTGCTGAGAGAAGAATTGGGAATCGCAACTTATCACGACCTGCTCTACCATTTTCCTTTCCGTTACATCGACCGATCCCAATTCCATTTGATCAAAGACATCCCTCAAATCGACGGGTATGTTCAACTAAAAGGCCAGATCATCTCGGTTTCGGAAACAGGAAGCGGAAGGCAAAAACGATTGAATGTCAAATTCCAGGATGGTACGGGAATTATTGATCTACTCTGGTTCCAGGGATACAAATACATTCTTCCGAACCTGAAACTGAATACCACTTATATCGTTTTCGGGAAAGCAAAACCCTACGTAAATACCTGGAACATCTCCCATCCGGAATTGAGTCCGGCAAACGGAACGGAGGCAAGCATGGGATGGCAGCCCGTTTACTCCTCTACCGAAAAACTGACCGCTTCAGGTCTGCATTCGAAAGGAATTCAAAAATTGATCGAAAACCTCCTGGAACTAGCTTCCAAAGTTTATTTCGAAGAAACTATTCCATCGAAATTGATCAGGGAATTAAAACTCCCGGCTTTCGGTGCCGCTATTCGTGCAGTTCACATGCCGGCTGATGTTGCATTGGCCCAAAAAGCACGCATGCGTTTCAAATTTGAAGAATTATTGAACCTTCAGATTGAATTACTGCTCCGAAAATCAATCAACATGCAAAAAAACAGCGGGCAAGTGGTTTCGGAAGTAGGACAGCTCTTTCACGATTTCTACGAAAACAACCTGCCTTTCCCTTTAACGAATGCTCAAAAAAAAGTGCTCCGTGAAATCCGAAGGGATATTGGTTCGGGTTTCCAGATGAACCGCTTACTGCAGGGAGATGTCGGTAGTGGAAAGACAGTTGTAGCTTTGCTAACTATTTTGATGGGAATCGGTTCCGGTCTGCAGGGTGCTTTAATGGCTCCAACGGAAATCCTGGCAAATCAGCATTTCACCGGTCTAAGCGAATTACTGGTAGGAACACCCGTCAAAATTGCATTATTGACCGGTTCAACCAAAAAAGCGGCCCGTAAAGAAATACATGAACAATTACTCAGCGGAGAAATTCATATTTTAGTCGGAACGCACGCTTTATTGGAAGACGTTGTCCAATTCAAAAACCTCGGATTGGTTGTAATCGATGAGCAGCATCGATTCGGTGTAGAGCAGCGTTCCCGTTTATGGAAGAAAAACACTTCTCCGCCTCATATTTTGGTCATGACCGCAACACCTATTCCCAGGACACTGGCAATGACTTATTACGGAGATCTGGATGTTTCGGTAATTGATGAACTTCCACCGGGAAGAAAACCCATTACCACCAAACACCATTTTGAAAAAGACAGGTCGCTTGTTTTTGGATTTATCCGCAAAGAAATTGCACTTGGAAGACAGGTCTACATTGTCTATCCGTTGATACAGGAATCCGAAACACTGGACTACAACAACCTCATGGACGGCTACGAAGCAATCAGTCGTGCTTTCCCGCTACCGGATTACAGGGTGAGCATTGTTCACGGGAAAATGAAACCTGAGGTGAAAGACTACGAAATGCAGCAGTTTGTTGAGGGAAAAACACAGATTATGATTGCAACAACCGTTATCGAAGTCGGTGTTAATGTCCCGAATGCATCTGTAATGGTCATTGAAAGCTCGGAACGTTTCGGTTTGTCACAGTTACACCAGCTGCGCGGACGTGTAGGCCGGGGTGCAGAACAATCCTACTGCCTGCTGATGACCGGAAATAAATTATCTGCCGACACCAAAAAACGGATCCAGACAATGGTCCGCACCAACGACGGATTTGAAATTTCCGAAGTCGATTTGGAACTGCGTGGTCCGGGAGATATTATGGGAACTCAGCAAAGCGGCCAGCTGGACTTGAAAATTGCGGATTTGGCAAAAGATGGCCCGCTTGTTGCTCTTGCCCGTGAGAAGGCAAGAGAGCTTTTGATAGATGACCCGCGTTTGGAAAAACAGGAACATGTTTTCTTGCGCCTCGAAGCAATAAAAAGACTTCAGGACAAACCAAATTGGGCAGAAATTTCTTAAACTTGGACAATGAAAAAACTTCTTCTACTAGCAATTGCAATTTTAAGCTACTCCCGGGCTGACTCACAAGTACTTACAGGAACACTGGTCGACTCAGGACGAAAACTACTAACTACCACAGAGAATTTCACCATTTCATCCGCTGCAGAAGGAACTGTTGTAGTAGAACTGGCTGTGAATAGAGAAGGCCTTGTAACCGGAACGAAGATCATCGGTGAGCAATCGACAATCAAATCAACACCGTCGCGGATGAAAGCCGAAAATGCCGCAAAGAAATTAAAATTTACTGCCGGAACGCGCTACGCGGCTTTTGAGCATGTGCGTGTGAAGTATACTTATAAAGTACAATAATCATCGCCTTAAAAGCAATCGGATTTTCCTCCCCCTCATTCCCCTCTGACGGAGTCTGACACTCGTCTGAGTCGTCACGACCTCCAAAGGAGGAAGCCAGATGAGATTCTTCTGAAAAGGTAAAATCTAAACTGGATTCGAAAAGATAAATTCCTCTGCATTTTCTTCCAGGTAAGCGAGTGTATCCAGGATTTCCTGCAAATCGAACGACGTAACTAATTTGGTTCGGTATTCTTTGAAATGCGCAATTCCTTTGAAATAATTCGTGTAATGGCGTTTCATTTCAACCACTCCCAAACGTTCGCCCTTCCATTTCACGCTCATCATTAAATGATCGCGGGCAGCCTCTACCCTGTCTTTTACTCCCGGAGCAGGCAAATGCTCTCCTGTTTCCATGAAATGCTTCACTTCATTGAAGATCCATGGGTAACCGATACTTGCACGACCGATCATGATTCCGTCAACCCCGTAACGGTTTTTGTATTCCAGTGCTTTTTCCGGCGTGTCGATATCTCCGTTCCCAAAGATTGGGATTTTAATCCGGGGATTGTTTTTCACTTCCGCAATGTAACTCCAGTCAGCTTCACCCTTGTACATCTGCGCGCGCGTTCGTCCGTGAATGGACAAAGCTTCCACCCCGATATCCTGCAGGCGCTCGGCTACTTCCATGATATTAATCATTGAATGGTCCCAGCCCAAACGGGTTTTAACGGTTACCGGCAATTTCGTGGAGTTGATACAAGCTTTTGTGAGGCGAACCATCAGGTCTACATCCTTCAACACTCCTGCTCCTGCTCCTTTAGAAACCACCTTCTTCACCGGGCAACCGAAATTGATATCCAAAATATCCGGGTTGGTAGCATCCACAATTCTTGCAGACATAGCCATGGCTTCTTCATCACCACCAAAGATCTGGATCCCGATGGGTTTTTCATAATCGAAAATGTCCAGCTTTTGACGGCTCTTGATCGCATCGCGGATCAATCCTTCCGAAGAAATAAATTCAGTGTACATCAAATCAGCTCCATGCTTTTTACATAAAGCCCTGAACGGTGGATCACTCACATCTTCCATTGGAGCCAAAAGAAGCGGAAATTCACCCAATTCAATATCACGGATTTTTACCATGGTGCAAAGGTAGACAATTCAAAAGAAAAAATATAAAATGAGTTACTAACTTAAATTACACTACCTTTACCCCAAATAACCATCATGAAACAACTTCATTTAGTACTTCTGGCAGCTACCTTATTCGTTAATCCTGTTTTCGGGCAAAATCCGGAATATATTGAAGTAAATCCTTTGGCTGGAAACACCGCAAACTTTCCTCAATTCGGAGATAGTGATTCCGATTTTTCAGATATTGACGGAGATGGTGATCTTGATTTGTTAATTTCCGGAACTGTTCATACAGTTGGACTGCAAACAAAATTGTATAAAAATATTGGAGGAGGAAAATTTCTACTTGTTCCCAACACAACATTTATTAGCCCGATATTACCCAAAGTTGATTTTGGGGATGTCAATGGAGATGGGGACGAAGATTTGTTAATCACCAGTGATGATGCAGCTCCCGCTTTATACGAGAATGATGGTTTTGGAAACTTCACCTTATCAGCTACACTTAGCAGCGAGCTTAGCAACGCATGGGGAGAAGGATCATTCATTGACATAAATGGTGACGCGTTCATGGACGTAGTGATCGCCGGCTGGAATTCTACCTTGTATTTCAATAACAACGGGAATTTTGTCTACCTGAATTCGCTCAGTGCTGCTTCCGGTTGTAAAATCGGTGATATGAACAACGACGGAAAATCGGACATCTTCTTGTTGAATTCTAATTCACCTGTTTGTATCAACGACGGTGCAGGTAATTTCACAGTAACTTCTACCAGTTTTGACAACATTGCAGTACCCGATGTAGCATTTAACGATATGAACAATGACCAGATTCTTGACATCATTGTACTTGGATCTCAAGCATCTGTTTACCTGAATAATGGAAATTTGAACTTTTCCCAGGCAACTGCATACGATATCCCGATCACTACAGGAGAAGTTTATTGTTTCGATATGGATTCTGACGGGAAGAAAGATGTTTTGATACGCGGATATGTCGGATCCGGAGAGTCTGTGATCTATGCATATAAGAATACAGGAACAAGCACGCTGCAAGAATTTGATTCAATTCCATTCGCTGATGGAAGAGGACATGTATCTATTGGAGATATTGATAATGATGGGGATGAGGATGTACTGGTTTCCGGACAGCAATTCCTTTCCAGCGGAAGTTTTGGTCCTAATGCTGCAAAACTCTACAAAAACCTGTACTTTAATCAGCTAAGTGTAAATACCTTCAGCTCTCCTTCCAACCCTAACGATTGTAACGGTTATGTTTTGATAGCTGCAAATGGAATTCCTGATTTCACATTTGAATTGAGTAATGGGACAACCATCGTGGGATCCGAAAGCACTTATATAGACAGCCTATGTCCTGGTATTTATTCCGTCCTTACAACAGATGGAAATAACGATACTATTACAAGTACTTTTGTGATTCCTTCCGATTCAAATTATATCTTCATTAACCCGTTCGATGATTTTACACCTGCAGACTCCATTGGAATTACCATTGAAAATTGCGATATCGATTACAATACTATTGATACAATTTATATTGATTCTTACCAATTCTACAGTTTGGATTCTGTAGTTGTGAACTGGGCAGTAATTGATACGAATGGAACCCATATTATTCCTAGTTTATTTGTTATGAATTACGGTTTTGGAAATTATTGGCTTCAACTATCACTTTATTGTACACAAAAATCATTGGGGAACTACTTTGTGGTTACTGAAGGCATTTCTTATACCAACGGACACATTTCATTACTGGAACTAGGTGAAAACGATATGAACTCCATAGTTCTATTTCCGAATCCAACCAAGGACAATGTAATCATTTATGGAAATCAAACAGAAACCCTGCTTACTGTTTATGATCTTCAGGGAAAAGTAATCAAACCGACTTATAGACTTGACAAGAAACAAGAAAGTCTTTCTCTGAAGGAATTTCAAAATGGAATGTACATTTTTGAGTTTTCGACAAATAAAGGCAAAACAATCAAAAGAATTGTGAAGAACTAAACTGCTCAAAGTTGGAAAACAGAATGATAACTTATCATTCTGTTCTACTCTCTCTTTTGCACAAAGTGCCCTTTTTTGAGTACATAAGTCGTTTTTCCGACATGCATGGTTGATCCGTCCTCAAACGTATAGAAATCCTTGTAATCAACACCGTTAAAGCTCAACGAACCTTTCGTTTTGTAGGCAATATCCAAGTAATCTTCATTCAAAATAGTTCCTCCACAAACAACTACATGAACCGGGATTCCAATATTCCCGATCAATGACATGTCTCTTGGAGAAGCAAAATTATCTGCTATCAAAACCAATTTCTCTGTTCTCGGATAACTCTTCAGAGAATAAATCAGCGCTTCCACATTGTTCTCCGGCAAATCACCACCGGATCCCTTGTCCATCACATAGATCATATACTCAGAAATAGAATCGAGGTTACTTGAGGTATAATTATAAACCCCACCTGTCTGACCGGCTTTCTTCGTTTTGTCTTTTCGATTATCTCCATCGTTGAAAAACACAAACTGCTTAGGTGCCTGAAGTTTGTTCTTTAGTTGAGCAGCTATAAATTCCACCACCTGGGCATTGTAGGGAGCCATACTTCCGGTCACATCACAAACCAATGTAGTTTTGGACCAATCCACCTTTGTAAGTGCTTTACTCACTTGATTGGACGTTGGTTGCGGTTTAATAGCATTGTAATTGTATGCTGGCAATTTGGGTTTCAACTTCGGAGGAACTTCCGTTGCAAAAACTTCCAGCGGAGACGGAACAACACTTCCCCTACTCATAAAATCGACCGAAAACTGAACCATGCATTCTGTTGGTTTTCCGTTCAAGGTTCCTGGTGTCCAATCCGGCATGGTCTTTATAAACTCGCGAACTTCTTCTTTATAAGGTGAAGGTCCTGGCAATGTTGGAAAATTGATCTGTGTAATTTTTCCTTCTTTGTTGATAATAAACTGTACATCTACCTTTTTGGGTCCGGATGCTTCAGGAGGAAAATTCAGGTATTTTGAAAAGTAGTTAATACGAGCCTGTTCGCTGTGCGGGAATTTCGGAAGTACAATAACCGGTTCGGTTTCGTCCGGTGAGGATTCCTTTTCCAATTTCTCCGTTTCCCGTTTCAAATAAGTATCGTAAGCATAGGATTTAATCTTTCCGGCGGCAACTTCCCGGATGAAACTGGTCTCTACTTTCGTAGTGATTACATCCGGAAGATCGCGGTAGGTAATTGCAAATCCATGGAAATAGTCTTTCCCTTCCTCTGCTGATTTGCACCCCGACTGTGCAATGAGTATCCACTCTATTCCCGACTGGTCCAAACTGTTCGGAGCCGACAGGAACAAATTTTCCAGGCGTTTTCTGCTTAATCCGTGCTGATCAAATGTTTCTGATTTCCGGTAAGTGGTGTAAATTAATTCGATCTTTAAAATCACTTTATCCTTAATCGAATTGAGCAATTCTTTATCCTTAAAAACCGCATTATTGAAGGCTGTTTCCAGGAAGATCATATCTTTTTTAGCCGGTTTGGTGTACTTCTCAACCGTTCGCGGCGGTTTCTTTAAAATGAAACTTATCTGCTCCGGAATGGTTTGTGCATTCAGGAACAAGGGAACTAAAAACAGGAAGAGTAAACGGTATTGCATATTCAGTTGGTTCTTCATTCCATAATGCACACTGAAGGAAATGTTACAGGTTTCCTAAAATGGCTTCTTTCCCGAAATACAATGCGGAACACCAGGAACTGATAATAATAAAGCCAACCAGACCCACCATCGATTTGTGCATCGGGTTTTGGGTTTTACTCAGGAAAACACTCATTAACCACATCCATGTCGGAACGATCAGCCATTCGAACATATTCATCATCAAACAAACCGACATTGCCGCCCCATTAGTAATCTGTAGCCATCGGTACATGGTTTTATCTTCCCACGCAATTAAAATCTGCCAGAAAAAGAAGAATACTACAAATCCGAGAAAAAACCAGGAAGAAAATACAACCAGTGTATCTAATTGCTGCTCAAAATCACGGTCTGAAAAGATCAGCTGCATGACAAACTTGGAAGAAACAGCAAGGAAAACAGCCCAAAGAATCAGGGTCACTTCCTTCAAACGGATTCTTTTTCGGTTGGCAATTAGTAAAATAAGAGCAACCAGGAACAATCCTACTTTATACAACCCGAACGGAAGCAGGTATGCTCCATCTTTCATGAAGGCAGATAAGCCATACATTGCAGCTGTCAGAACGGCCAATAAAACGATTCGTTCACTAATCATTTTTCTTCGCCAAAGCTTCCTCGATGTAGTCGAATGTGGAAAGAATAACCGGTTTTCCGTCAACTACTGCGATATCGTGTTCAAAGTGTGCACTCGGCTGACCATCTGCAGTAACAATTGTCCAATTGTCTTCCAATTGGATCACTTTTTCGGTTCCCATATTGATCATCGGTTCAATAGCAATAGTAAGACCATTCATAATTTTTTTACCGCGGCCTCTTTTCCCGTAGTTCGGCACCTGAGGATCTTCATGCAGGGTTTTTCCCAGTCCGTGTCCTACCAATTCGCGAACAACTCCGTAACCATGCTTTTCTGCATGTGTTTGGATAGCCCAGCCGATATCTTCCATACGATTTCCAACCTGAGCCTGTTCGATCCCCAAATACAAGCATTCTAAAGTGACATCCAGCAGTTTTTGTTTTGCTTCCGAGACTTTACCAATAGCAAATGTATAGGCGTGATCTCCGTAATATCCTTTGTAAACAGCCCCGCAATCCACAGAAACAATATCCCCTTCCTGGATCGGTCTTTCAGTTGGCAATCCGTGAACAACCTGTTCGTTTACAGAAATCAATAAGGTACTCGGGCATCCGTACAACCCCAAAAATCCGGGAATTGCATCCTGAGAACGGATATAAGCTTCCGCCATTTGATCCAATTCAAGGGGTGTGATTCCGGGACGGATCATTTCTGCTACTTTTCCCAATGTCCGGCTAACTACTAATGCTGCCTGGCGCATAATTTCGATTTCTTCGGCTGTTTTATATTTGATCATACTTTTATTCAGGAAATTCATTGATGCAAAGATACTTCAAATTGAATTGTGAATGCCGTATACCGAATGCCGAATTGTATTATTCGTTATCAATACTCATAATACCGCTGATTCACCTTCAGTTTTGAATTTCAAAATTCATGAATTCATAAATTCACTTGTTCACTAATTTATGAACAGATTCAAATTCAAAACATTGAAAACTAAACAATTGCACGGTTTTTCATTTCAAAAGAAAGATTGTTTACTTTTCAAATCGCCTCAACTGATGTGCCTCAAATGTCCATTCCGGGGTGTAGATCTTCATACGCTCCTCCAGGTTGTACCAAGGTGATGTATTTCTATTCATCGGATTTACCAGTACCTGGATTTCCTGCGCAGGCATGTAGCTTTGTGCTAAAAGCACTAATTTCTCACCATCGGAATTTTCTACCATATCCACTACAATTACAGCATGGCCGGGAGCACCTCCACGAATCAGCACATCTCCGATTTGTACATCTTTCAATTCAATGGACCGCAATTCCTTTTCCAAAGAAAGGGTGCTGGCATAATTGAAAACCGTTTCCATGTATTTTAAGAAGGATGAATAGCTTTTATCAGCCGAAGTAGATTTCTGCCAGAAGACCGAGTTTCCGTTCAATGCAACCCTGTTTCCTTCTCTCCATTTGGAATATTCGCAATTAAATCCGCTTACAAAACGGAAATGAATATCTGAAAACCGTTTATTCAGGAACAAATATTCCCCTCGCAGGCGCATCACTGCATCCGCACATTGCTGCAAGTCCCGGTTCCCAACAGACATATTAATGACCGCTGCATGAGCAGTTTGGTTCCCTTTCAAACTTCCATTGTATAAATGAACTTCAGCTCCGTGTTTCCGAAGCGGAAGATAGCGTAAATAAAACCCAAAACTGGCACTGTCCTGGGGCTTGCGCTCAAAACCATCCGGAGGCAAAAAACGGGTCGCAACCGTTGTACCGGAAGAATCGATTAACTGCTCAGAAGCGTTTATTCCCTCTATGGTTTTTGGAGGATTCAGATCACAGGAAGCTGCAATCAGAAATGTGATTGAGAATATAGCAAGCCTTAATTTGTTCATTGGCTGATGGTTTCGAGTTTCAACGCAAGTTAATTAAAATAACATCAAAGAAGCCGGGTACACAAAGAAATAGCTCCTCTGCATACCCGGTTGCTCGTGTGGATAATAAATAGTCCTCATTATTTCAAAGCGAGCGTCCTTCGCATCAAGCAATTTGAAATTGCTTTGTTAGTCTTTCCGCCGCGGCGGACTAACGCCTTCCCTCGGCTCACTCGTCTTTGTGAGACGAGGCCTCGGTCTTCACCAGCTACAGCTGGTTCTTCTTTTCAATCCGCTTCTTCATTTCTTCCAGGTCCGACATAAACGAACCGGTTTGAGCCAAAAGCATGGCTTCTTTAATCGCTTTTTGAGCTTTTTTGAATTTCAATCGTTTCTCTAAAAGCAAGGCTTCGTGATAGAAGAGCAATCCCCTGTCGATTCCTTTAAGTTTTCGTGCAAAAACCAATAACTTTTCCATCTCTTCAAATTCTTCCTGGATCAATAAACAATCCAAAAAGTAAGTGTAAGTCTCCAGGTAATCGATGTTTGCTGCAATCGCTTCCCTGAAATAGGAATTTGCCAGCGGATAATCCTTGAAGATCTCCAGATTTACTCTTCCCATCAGGCAGAGCGCAATCGGGTTATTTTCTTCGTATGCCATGGCATAATTCAACGATTCCAAAGCTTCTTCCAGGTTGTATGGATAATAGTCCAAAGCTTTTACCAGGTAAATATTTGCTGTCATGAGTCTAATTCTTTTCGTAGTTGCTGTTTCAATTGAGTACGTTGTTTCTTAAAAGTCTTCTCCGCTTTTTTGGGTTTGAAATCCATTCCGGTAAAAGTTCTCACCGGGTTTCCGCGCTCCAGTTGGTGATGCTGCGACCATGTTTGGTTGACAACAGCCACTAGTTTTTCACTTTGGACTTTTTCCAGTTTTTCACGAATACGTTCGCGGGCTATCTTCTTGTTTTGAAGCTGTGAACGGCTTTCCTGCACAAAAACCATTGTTCCGCTCTGGGGATGAATTGCCCGAACCGCTGAACTGACTTTGTTTACGTGCTGTCCGCCTGAACCACTGCTGCGAACCGATTGATAAACAATCTCATTTTCGTTCCAGCCGGTAATTTCCGCCGGATTTACTTCAAAAATCCCCACAAACCAGTTCTTCCGCCCATGATTGGGACGATACGGACTCTTGCCCCTGGGCTGAAGCTTCGGCGCAGGCCTATGAATCCATTGTATCGTCCCTAACCAGGATTGAATTGCTGTCTGAATCGCAATTCCGTTGATTTGGATGGTGGCGGATAAAATCATTCCGCTTTCGGGGCCGGCAGTCCGATCGATTACTTCAACCTGCAGACCTTTTTGTCGCAAATCTGCAAGCAAAGCTCCCAGGATTTTTCCGGCGGCCAATTGGCACTCCAGAGGACCTTTTGCTGTTGTGATATGAATTATTTTCGTTTCCATATGTTTTGTGTTTAACTGTCCTTCGCATCAGGCAATTTGTCATTGCTTTGCTCAAATTTTCTACCATTGCGGCGGACTAACATGTCCCTCGGCTTTTCCATCCGTCAACTGACGGACGGAGCCTCAGTCTTCACTAAGCTGCGCTTTCCATCGGCTTTTCCATCTTGTGAGATGGAGCCTCAGTCTTCACTAAGCTGCGCTTTCCATCGGCTTTTCCATCTTGTGAGATGGAGCCTCAGTCTTCACTAAGCTGCGCTTAGTTCTTATCCATTCTTACAATCTTCGGAGCAAATGTCCCGATCGTTTCTACCAATTCCTGCTGATTCCCCATGACCTGGTGAATGTTTTTGTATGCCATCGGAGCTTCGTCAACCGCTCCTCCGATCAAACTGACACCGGCATTGCTCAGGATTTTCATCATCTCGCTTTTGGTAAACCTGCTCTTGCATTCGGAGCGGGAGAACACACGTCCGGCGCCATGGGATGCAGAATTCAGACTGGAAGCATTTCCTAATCCACGGACAATAAATCCGGGAGCTGTCATACTTCCCGGAATGATTCCCCATTCACCCAAACCGGCTGGTGTTGCACCCTTTCGATGTACAATGCATTCTTTGCCATTCACGGTTTCTTTCCATGCAAAATTGTGGTGGTTCTCTATCGTCATCAACATGCGGAGCCCCAACTTTTTGGTCAATCGTGCGTGAATATCATCGTGACAAGCTTTTGCGTATTCACCGGCAAGGTTCATGGCATTCCAGTATTCTTGTCCGTCATGCGTGTCCAGGTTCAACCAGGCCAAATGCTGCACTTGTCTCGGCAAAGGACATTGTTTCACAGCCAGCTGCGTGTATTGTTTCGCAATAGCTGCACCCAAACCGCGAGATCCGCTATGACTCAGTAAAGCGAAATATTCTCCCGGAGGAATTCCAGCATCCGAAGCGGTAATGGTTACTGTTCCGAATTCCACAAAGTGGTTTCCGCCTCCGGAAGTTCCCAATTGCTGGTATGCCTTGGTTTTCAACTTTCTCAAAAGCGGAATTTCACGAAACAGCCTGCTTTCCATAACCGGATGATCGTGCTTGATCTTGTGCGTTTCAACCATTCCGAACTTCGTATGTTCCGAAAGCAAATTCTCCAGTTGATGCGTTTTCCCATTGAAAAACGACGCCGGCGCATCGAAAATGCTCAGTGACATCCGGCAACCGATATCTACTCCGACTCCGTAAGGAATCACTGCGTTATCCGTTGCCAAAACGCCCCCGATCGGTAAGCCGTAACCGTAATGTGCATCAGGCATCAATGCTCCCTGTACTGAAACCGGAAGTTTCAAAGCCTGGTAAAACTGATGTTTTGTTTTGTCATCAATTTCGTTTTCGCCGTAGATCAAAAACGGTGAACGTTCGATCTTCAATTCGTTGAATTTCACCTCAACCGGTGCAATGAGTCCTTCTGCAATTTTGCCCCAAATCCCATCTCCGATGTATTCATCCGGAGCGTAAAGCAATTCGGAAAGTTCTTTCAGGACGCGGTCTTTTGTTTCTCTTTTTTTATACCTGCTGATCAGCCCTAAGGCGATGTTTACAGTGTTGTCGTTGGGGAAGCCTATCTTCAGTAAGTCTTTCCCCTTAATCTTATTTCCCATAAAATTTGATTCTAAGGGTCGAAGTAAAATTCCAATCTCCGCGTTACTCAATAATTTTAGACAACTCATTTACTTCAGTAAACTCATTGCCTGAAAATTATCGAAAGCCTTGATCTTGAAATTTTCTTCCAACCCAATTGAAATGCGAACAAACAGTTTCATTCCAATCATTTTTAACTTTCTTGATTAGTCCTTTTGGACAAGAGAGATTCCGGGAAATTTGGTGGTACCTAAAACAAAAAAATCCGAAACCTCTAAGAGCTTCGGATTTTCATATAAAGATGATTTTTTAAATCGCTATTGAAAAACCCAAAGCCCGAGCACACCAGCATCCTTGCCAGTTGGAGCTCCTAATGTCATACTGAAATTGCTCATTGCTTCGGTTTTTAAAATTGTTATACTTCTTGTTAGTTGTCGACTTATTCTTTAGCGACGGCACAACACTTGTGCAATAGCTTCAGCGACGGCACAAATGTAACGCAAAAAAAATGATACGGTTGTGCATGAATTGAAAAAAAATTTTGGAGGACTTCAGCTTATTACGTAGTAATAAAAAATTTTGAATGTGGATCAAATCTGATGAGATTCCCCTTTAAAAAGTAACTTTCACCCGGTAAATCTTACTCAATCCGTTCTCATTTTGGTTCACATAATCCTGGAATTCATCCATGTTTTTAAAGTCTTTCGATTGCAGTGAATTTCGCTTGGCGGTAAAGTACAAAGTCTGCGTTTTTTCATCGTAGAACGGACAGTATTCCATGTATTTGGTATTGATCATCGCCCCCAGGTTTTCCCCTTTCTGCCAGACCCCGTTTTGGTCTTTTTTTGCCATGTACAAATCGCCGCTTCCCATGCCGTCCGGGGTATTGTATTTCGTGTAAATCAGGAAACGTTCATCACTGGAAATGAATGCGTTGAATTCGTATCCGGAGCTATTGATATGGTCATTTAAAAGTACCGGCGCAGCGTACTTTTTACCGTTCCATGCACAAAAATAAATGTCATCTTTCCCCTTACCCGTTTTGGCATCCATGGTGAAGTACAGGTTGTTGTTTTTGCTCAATGTCGGGTAGAACTCATTGTTCCCGGAATTGACCGGTTTTCCGAGATTAATCGGTTCTGACCATGCATCTGAAATCGTTTTTCGTTCGACGTACCACAAATCAAAATTTTTGTTGGTTTCTTTTGCTCCTTTTTCGGGTCTGTCGGAAGCAAAATAAAGACGCAATCCATCATCCGCAAGAAAAGGTTCCATGTAGCTGTTTTCGTCGCAAAAAGGCAGTAATTCGGCCTCCGACCAGGTGTTTCCTGAGTTAGTAATTCGTGCCAACTGTGAAATGGTTCCGTCAGGACTTTGCACCGTGAAAAAGGCCTCCGTTCCATCTTTGAAAATGCAAAAATCACGTACGTTTAAGAATTGGTTGAGGCTTTTATCGAATAAGGTTACTTCCAAAGAATCCTGTGCAACCGAAAATCCGGTGATGAATAGTGTTAAGAGCAGTTTGAATCGCAGCATGCTGATGAATTGTTTGTTTGCGAATGTACTGAATCCATCTCCAATTAACCTTGTCTGAAAAAGTAGAATTTTCGGATTAAAGCTTTCAATGAATGGTTTTGATATACGTCCTCAAAAAAACGAGTACGGAAAATCGCAACTGCAATAAAAAACGCAAAACATATATTTGACCAAACTTAAACTAAAATGATAAACTTACTGAAAAGCAAAATTCAAGAGCTTATCGTCAGCGAAAGCTCACTGGATTACCCGGGAAGTATTTCACTCCCATTAGAACTGATCAAGACTGCTAACCTGCAAGAATTCGAACAGGTTTTTGTCAATAACAAAACGAACGGAGCAAGAATCAACACTTACGTTGTAATCAGTAAAAAAGCAGGATTCGTAAGTCTGAACGGAGCTGCGTCTCACCATTTCAAGAAAGGCGATATTATTCATGTGCTCAGCTATCGTTTGGTAGGTGAAAAAAATGTTTCCAAACACAAACCGATTCTTGTTCGGGCGGATCTCGGCAACAGGGTTATTGAAGCCAAACCTTATTTTATTTGATCATGATCGTTTTTATTGCTCTTGCCGGAAGTTTGGTTGTCATTTACCTGGTGCTGTTTTTCATTTTGAAGCAATCCCTTTCGATCAGTCAAATTAGATTTCAATCTGCTGAAGATCTTCAAAACCGATCTTCTGATCCTTTGATTTCAGATGAACGTTTGCTCCGAAAAACTGCTTTTGAAAATGTCAGTATGCATCGTTCGCAAGCTTTTTACACGGATGAAGATATGGAAGCACCGTTTGATTTCATTGTTGTAACAGATCGAAAATCAAAAACTCCGCTGCTATCAAGCAGGTCTTACACGAACCAATCTGTTATTCGGAAACAACTGCACGCTCATGACCCGGAAGATTATTTAACTCTTGTGTTGGATCCGGATGAGGACTACGTTCTCCTTGATCGTTTATCGGGAAATTTAGCGCATCCGCTTTTCCTTAAAATGCGCGAACGGATCTTTATGAATTACTATATCCGGGTACTAAAAGCTTATCCGAAACATCATATTATACTGATGGCCCGCTCAAGTCCGGATGAACGCTTACTTACCAAATACCTGCGACTGGGTTTCCACATCGTGGGAAAACAAAAACACAACGGGGTAACACATTGGATTGTATTACTTCCCGGAAAAAAATCTACAAAAGCATTGTCCCAAAGCGCCAAACAATATTTCTTATTTAAACTTTTCACCTAAGATGTTGACCAAATTAAAAGCCACGTTTACCCTCATGCGCTGGTTTCATGAGGTAGTTGTCATGATTCCATTCGTTGCATTGTATGGATGCACTTATTACTTCGGGAAATCTCAGATGCAAACTTCTTTTGGGGGTATCGTTTTGTTGTGTTTTGCAGTGCAATTACTAATTGCAGCAGGCTGCGTGATGAATGACATCCGGGATAAGGAAATTGATGCTGTAAACAAACCGAATTCGCGTATCATCGGAAGGATTTATACTGTGAGGCAAAGCTACCTGCTGTTTATTGTCTTAATGTCCCTGGCATTTTTGGTCAGTATCGTACTAACGATTTTCTATTTTCGTGACTGGTGGTGGATTTCCCTTACGATTGTTGGTCTGTCTTTTCTGTACAATCTTTGGCTTAAAAGAACACCGCTTGTCGGAAACCTGCTGATGGCAGGAATGACCGCCTGGATTGCATTAGTCATTAAAGCATACCTTTCAAAAGACCTGACCGCAATAAACAGCGAACCACTAAATCTCTTATTTGATCTGTTTGCTCTGATATCATTCGCGATTATTGTACCCCGGGAATTAAGTCTTGATATTTCTGATCTCCAGGGCGATTTAAGTGATGAATGTTATACGCTTCCGGCAAAAATAGGTGAGCAAAATAGCAAGTGGGTGGTAACCGCCTTCCTTATTCTATTTGTCATCAGCGGAGGATTCGTCTCGTACTTTTATCCTTATCAGCGCATTACCTTCGGAATTGGAAGTGGGTTGATTATTTTTTACCTGTTTTGGTTGTTCCGGTGCAAAGAGCGAATCGACTACATTCGTGCAGGTCGTTTTCTTTGGGCAATCATGATTGTAATGTTCCTGCTGGCAACTTATTTTACCTTCCCCTGATCTCAAAACAGCAGGGATGCGATAAAAAAACAGTAGGGACGCGAAGCATCACGTCCCTACCTGGTGTACACCAGTAATTTGCCGAAAAACAAAAACCCCGAAGCGATGAAAACATCTGCTTCGGGGTTTTGTTAATATTTAAATCAGCTTAAGCCAATACTTCTTTCACTTTATCTGCTGCTTCCTGCAACAATACAGCTGAATGTACATTCAATCCTGAATCATCAATGATCTTTTTCGCTTCAATTGCATTTGTTCCCTGCAAACGAACGATGATCGGAACCGGAATATTCCCGATGCTCTTGTAAGCATCAACAACTCCCTGAGCCACACGGTCGCAACGAACGATACCACCGAAAATATTGATCAAAATTGCTTTTACGTTCGGGTCTTTCAAAATGATGTGGAATGCTTTTTCAACGCGCTCAGCATCTGCTGTTCCACCAACGTCTAAGAAGTTAGCAGGGTTACCACCGGAATACTTGATGATATCCATAGTAGCCATCGCCAAACCAGCTCCGTTTACCATACAGGCAACGTTTCCGTCCAGTTTCACGAAATTCAATCCTGCTGCATCAGCTTCAACATCCAACGGATCTTCTTCTGAAGTATCGCGCATAGCTGCGTAATCCGGGTGACGGTACAATCCGTTTCCATCCAAAGTTACTTTCGCATCTACTGCAATGATCTTGTTATCTGAAGTTTTCAATACCGGGTTGATCTCGAACATCGCAGCATCACATCCTTCGTAAGCATTGTATAAGTTCACAACAAATTTTGTCATTTGTTTGAAAGCTTCTCCTGACAATCCAAGGTTGAAGGCAATCTTACGAGCCTGGAATCCCTGAATTCCTACACGAGGATCGATTTCTTCTTTGAAAATCAAATGTGGAGTATCGTGAGCAACTGTTTCGATATCCATTCCACCTTCCGTAGAGTACATGATGGTGTTGCGTCCCTTTTCACGGTCCAATAAAACGGACATATAGAACTCTTCTACTTCAGCTTCACCCGGGTAATAAACGTCCTCAGCCAGCAAAATTTTGCTCACCAATTTCCCTTTCCCGTTTGTTTGAGCAGTTTCAAGGTGTCCTCCAAGGATTCCTTTTACTTTCTCCTCAACCTGGTCAATTCCTTTTGCCAAAACTACACCGTTAGAACCAGTTTCCTGAACGATCCCTTTACCGCGACCTCCAGCGTGGATCTGTGCTTTTACCACATACCAACCTGTTCCTGTTTCCTCTGTCAATTTTTTAGCTGCAGCAACTGCATCCTCTACTTTTTCTACAACAACTCCGCGCTGGATAGCAACACCGTATTTTTGTAAAATTGATTTTCCTTGATATTCGTGTAAGTTCATGACAACTTTTTAAATTTTTGGTGCGCTAAAGGTAAACATTTAATTGGTTCGCGATAATCAGAAGAAGATAAAAATTCGCCGGAATTGTAAAATTTCCGCTCCCTGTTTTCATTCCCCAAAAATCTTTGAATTCGAAAATACCCGTCGAGATTAAAATTCGATTAGAATTGATGTTTCAACCAAATCTTAACCAATAGATTGCCTAATTTTAAACGGAGTTCATTTATTGATGTTATGAAATTGTTCAAAACAAAAAAATTTTGGAAGCGGTTTGTCCTGTATCTGATTGTTACGCCCATGCTGCTCTTTTCACTGGTTGTATTGATCGTTTATTGGAAACAGGACGCTTTGGTGCAGGAGTTGATAGCGACACTGAACAAAGATTTCAAGGGTGAAATCCGGGTTTTTGACAGTCATGTTTCCCCTTTTGAGAACTTTCCGCATATTTCCATCGACCTGGAAAACGTGCGCATTTATGAAGCGAAAAAGCTGTCAGAAAAACCCATTTTAAAAATCAAAGATGTATATGTTGGTTTTGATATCTGGACAATCCTTTCCGGAAAGACCGAAATCAAATCGATTAAAGCAGAAAACGGGAAAATCTTCCTCACCCAGCACAACGACGGAAGTCTGAACTTATTAAATGCATTAAGCTCTGATAAGGAAGCAGAAGCTATCGAAGAAGAACTCCACCTGGACCTGAAATCCATCGGTTTGAAGAATATCGATGTTCAGAAATACAATGAAGCCACACAGGTATTGATTGATATAGATATTGAAAAGGCTCATACAGGCTTTAAGATGGTTCAGGATATAATCGATGCAGAATTGGACAGCAAATTCCAGGTCTCCATTTCACAGCACGGAAAACCTACGTATTTACAACACAAGCACCTCGAGTTCTCAACCGAAGTTTTCTTCAATAAAGTCACTAACATCCTTCGTATCGATCCGACTGAAATTCACCTGGAAAAATCCTTCTTCGGTATTCGGGGATCCATGGATTTCGACAATGACCTCTTTGTGGATTTAAAACTGAACGGGGACAAACCGAATTTCAACCTGTTCATTGCCCTTGCTCCCAACGAATTGATCCGTGTATTTGAAGAATATGAAAACCGCGGACAGATTTATTTCAATGCTTCCGTCAAAGGAAAAACACTCAACGGAAAAATGCCTGCAATACGGGCAGATTTCGGCTGCAGAGACGCTTTCTTCAGCAACGAACTGACGCACAAAAAGGTAGATGGAATCCGTTTCAAAGGTTATTTCACCAATGGGAAAGAACGCAGACCGGAAAGTATGGAATTTGGAATCTCGGATCTCAGCGCCCGTCCCGAAACCGGCAAATTTACCGGCCTGATAAAAGTCAAAAACTTCGTGGAGCCGGATGTCGATATGCAATTAATCTCCGATTTCAACCTGGATTTCCTGTCGAAATTCATCAATGCCAAAGAATTTACCGGCTTAAAGGGAAATGTCAAACTCACGATGAAATTTCATGACATCATTGATCTGAATCATCCCGAAAAAAGCCTCGAGAAACTGAATGAAGCTTACGAAACAAAGCTGGACATCAGTAACCTGGCTTTCCACTCCAAACAACTGCCCTATCCGATTCACGACATAGACCTGAAAGCACACCTGGAAGGACACATGGCAAAAATTGATCTCTGCAGGCTAAAAGTGGGACGAAGCGATATTTCGATACTTGGTGATGTAAGCGACATTCCTGCCATTATCCACCATACCAACATTCCTGTTACCACACAGCTGACAATTGAATCCAATCGCATGGACGTGAGTGAATTGTCGAAATCAGATGCCGCGTCAAAACCAAAGGTCGATGAAGAAATCAGCAATTTCAAAGCACAATTTAAATTCATCACCAGTGCAAGAGCCATTACCGAATCTCCGACACTCCCGCTGGGTGAATTCTACATCGATAACCTGTATGCGAAGCTGAAACATTACCCGCATGTATTGCACGATTTCCATGCAGATGTAATTATCCGGGACGATAATTTTAAAGTGGTTGATTTCACCGGTCAGATTGATCATTCGGACTTCCATTTCAACGGCGGACTGACAAATTACAACCTGTGGTTTGAAGACAAACTGAACGGAAATACAACCATCGACTTTCAGCTCAATTCCAACAAACTGAAGCTGGAAGATTTACTGGTTTACAAAGGAGAAAATTTTATTCCTGTGGATTACCGTCACGAAGAGCTTGATAATCTGAAATTTCACGGGAATGTAGCACTCCACTTTAATCACGGATTACAATCCACAGACCTCAAACTGGATCATTTCCATGCAAAAATGAAGGTCCATCCTCTGCGCATTGACCAGCTTGATGGCCGGTTCCACCTGGAAAACGAACATCTGGTGGTACAGGAAATGGATTTAAAACTGGGGCACTCGGATTTGCACATGGATATGAACTATTATTTAGGGAAAGACCATACCTTAAAAAAGAGAGATAACCTGATCCATTTGAGCTCAAATCGCATGGATGTTGATCAATTGGTGAATTACACCGAACAGGCACCCAAATCCGCATCTGAAAACAAGGTAAAACATCCGGATCACGACAAAGGTTTCAGCATTTATGACATTCCTTTTCCGGAAATGGAAGTAAGCCTGAAAATCAATGATCTGAAATACCACAAATACCATATCACACAATTGAACACACAATTCCATACCAAAAGCAATCACCATGTCACTTTCTCCAGGTGTGATTTACATGCTGCAGGCGGACAACTCGGGATGACCGGGTATTTCAGCGGTACAGACCGAAATCATATTTATCTGAGACCTCATCTTACCCTTAAAAACATCGAATTGGACCAGTTAATGCTGAAGTTCGACAATTTCGGACAGGACCACGTAGTTTCGGAAAACCTTCACGGAAGACTTTCGGGAGAATTAACCGGAAAGATTCATTTACATGCCGACATGACTCCGAAAATCGATGATAGCGACATCGAGCTGAAGATCGAAGTTTTGAAGGGAAGACTGGAAAATTTTGCACCACTGAGAAGCCTGGCAGATTATTTCCAGGACAAAAACCTGACGAAAATCCATTTCGACAGTCTCCAAAATTCATTGAAGCTGAAACACGGAGAACTCCTCGTACCGAAAATGGGGATCAACACTTCTCTCGGTTACCTGGAATTATCCGGAAAACAGGATGTTAAGATGAATATGGAATATTATGTCAGTGTTCCGCTAAAAATGGTTACTGAAGCCGGATTTAAAAAACTCTTCAAAAGAAGACGGGAAGAAGTTTCGGAAGACCAGATAGATGAAGTTCAGTACAAAACAGACAAAATGCGCTTTGTAACAGTGAAAATTGTGGGAAATACCGATAATTTCTCTGTTGGGCTAAGTAAGCAGAAGAAACATAAAACGGTTTAACCTTCAAATAACTAACACTAGCTATTTAATTTTGTTAGTTAAAAAACAATTCGATACATTTGCTTCATGAATAGTCCAATGCATAACAGCGCTTATTATTATCAGTTTCTAAATTTAGGAACCGAATAAGTCGTTATGCAAACTTTATAGCTGTGAAGCCCGGTTCTTTTTTGAGCCGGGCTTTTTTTATTCATCCATTTTTCTTTTGAAATGAAACAACAATTTGAAAAGTACACAAAAGATGATCTTGCCGTTTGGTCTTTGTTATTCGAAAGGCAGGTCGAAAACCTGGAACACAAAGCTTGTTCCGCTTACCTGGAATCATTGGCGAAAATGCGGGAGGTACTAAATCCGCATGAATTACCCAATTTTGAACGCATCAATAATTGGTTCAAACAATATACCGGGTGGGAAATCTATTGTGTGCCCGGATTGATTGAAGTAGCAGATTTTTTTGACCTGCTGGCAGAAAAGAAGTTTCCTTCATCAACCTGGCTGCGTTCAAAAGACAAACTGGATTACCTGGAAGAACCGGATATGTTCCACGATATTTTCGGACATGTTCCGCTACTCTGTAATGAAAGCTATTCGACTTTCGTGCACGAATTCGGCAAACTGGGCAAACAGTTTAAGGGAAATGCGGAGCGGATGCTGGAATTACAACGCTTATACTGGTTTACCATCGAGTTCGGGTTAATTTCTGATAAGGAGGGACCGCGTATCTTCGGAGCAGGAATCATTTCTTCTTTTCACGAGTCTATTTCCAGTCTTTCAGGCAGAGAAGTGAACCATATTCCGTTTGATCTGAACACTGTCATTCAAACGGATTTTTGCACCAGCGAATTGCAGCAGACATACTTTGTAATCGACCACCTGGAACAATTAGAAACAGCAGTAAAAACACTTTCAAATACTTTAAGTCATGAATTGGAACATTTTAGCACATCAATTTAGAAGCGTCATTCATTTCCGCAATCAAACAGAACTGGCACAATTTGTCCTGGAAATAGCTCAGGTAGCTGATCAGATGGATCATCATCCGGACTTGTCGGTAAAACACTGCTCGGAGCTTAGTATCTCCATCTATTCACATGACAAGGGGGGAATTACCCAGCGGGATTACCGGTTAAAAGAAGCAATTGATGAGTTATATACTCGGAAAAATAGTGGCGTAAACTAAAGTCTGAAAACCAATGGGGATAGTCCTGAAATTGCGGACTATTCCCATTGATTTAAAAAAATTTCATCCCTGACCAAAGGTTTTTTCAAGCAGGATTGTTTAGACAGTAAAACAAATCAATTCTATGAAAAAACAAGTATTATTTATCGCTTTCGCTGGTGCTCTGAGCACATTAAATGCACAATCATTTCCGAACGGAGGATTTGAGAACTGGACCAACCAGGTAACTTATGAAGATCCGCAATATTGGACGGGCATGAACATGATGAGTATGTTCGGTGCGGAGGAAACGGCTATCAAATCAACGGATGCCCACGGCGGAACTTATGCTTTAAAACTGGTTACCAGTGTGAGTGACATCGGTAATGACGGGGAAATGGATACGCTGCCGGGAATATTGATACTAGGAACAACTGATATTTTAAATGGCACGGGAACAAGCGGCTATCCTTTCATACACCGACCGGATTCACTGGTGGGCTGGTACAAATTGACTTCCCCGGATAATGATCCTTTTCAGCTGCAGGTAAGTGCTACCAAATGGGATGCCGGTAACAGCAGCCAGGAAACAATCGGCGCTACTTACTATCAGGGACAACCAAGTGCAACTTATGTTCGTTTCAGCGTTCCGATCACTTATTCGGATAACTCACTTCCGGATTCTGTCCAGGCATTTATCGGAAACGCTTCAAACGGATCCGGGGCAGGTAACGAATTGTATTTGGATGACTTGCAATTTATTTACAACAGCACAGCCGGATTGGAAGAACAAACAGCACAAATCCGTTTATATCCAAACCCCGTAAGCTCTCAACTGTTCATTCAAAGCGATCAGCCGATTCAGCAACTATTTGTAAGAGATCTTCACGGGAAGCAGGTTTTCGAACTAAACACCAATACCGAATACTACCAGTTGGAAACGGGTGATCTCACACCGGGAGTTTATTTCTGTGAATTATACTTCTCGAACGGATCATCACAGCGTTTGAAATTCGTCAAACAATAAATGTTTAAGTACCCCGAATCCTAAGAAAGACCTGTAATTTGCAGGTCTTTTTTTTATAAAATAATTTGCTGTTTTTTTTGATCTTTTTCGTGATTACACCCAAGGTTTTTGAGTTGAAAATTGTCTTGTAATTAGAAACATATAATTCAAATACCATGAAACGAACAATCGAAAAAATGCACCTCTTAACGGGAATTCTTTTAATCGCCGGAAAATTTGCAGCAGCCCAGGAACCCGCTCCAAAAGCGAGCAACTACCTGGAAGTTTCTTACGGACCTCACGCTTCTTTGAGCTTTCAATCCCTAAGTACAAGCAACAACGACCAGGACCAGTTTGAGTTCAATAATTTCAATAACCTGGGAACATTTGGCATCCGTTACGACCACCTGTTGAATCCGTCATTCAGCTTAGGAATTGATTTCTACTACCTGCAGAAAAAATCCACAGGCACCATGATTGAATACAACACCGGAATTCAAAGCAGCGCAGAATACATTATCAACCGCTTTAAAACACAAGTCCGTATTGCTTACCACTTCCCCATTTCCAATCCGAACCTGGATGTTTACCTGGGCGGTGGGATCGGTATCAACAATCAAACAAGAAAACTATTCCTTAACGGTACCGAAACATCCAGGAATGAATACCCGTCCTACCTTCATCTGCCTGTTTCATTGAGAACCTATGCCGGACTGCGCTATTCTTTCTCCAAACATTTCGGGGTAAATGCGGAACTGGGAATCGGCGGGCCTTTACTGAACGCCGGGTTTCATTTTCGCTTCTAACTAATCGCTGTTTTTTACTTTCAATAATTCCGCCTAATTTTGGCGGAATTATTTTTTTTGAAAAAAAATAACTTTTGACCAAAGGTTTTTGATTTTGCAATTGTTTATTCACTGAAACCTCATCTTTGAGCAAAGAATATGAAAAAAAAACAACCAGGATCCTTTTGGAAATTTGCACTTCTTATCGGGTTGCTTTTGCCCGGATTTACAAACGCGCAAACTCCCGAAAAGACCTATAAAAAATTTAATCTTTCCCTGGGTTACGGATTGGTGAGCTATTTCTACAGTCCGAACCAGGAAATTACCAATTATTACTGGAGTGATTCCGTAAACAATATTTCATCCTCACAAACAGACGTGGTAGTTACGGATGTAAAGATCAAACCGATCTACCTGCGTTTCGATTACAAATGGGACCCGAAAAACAGCATTGGTTTCATGGCTATTTACAATGGCTATAAAGCTTCGGGAATACGTACCGACTCTATTTGGAACGGAAATACCTACGATATTTCCAATACTGATCTGTTTTACAGCATGCACCGTCTGCGGTTCCAGGTTGTTTATACACGTCATTTTTTTGTGGACCGTCCGCGGGTAAACACCTATTTCTATACATCTCTGGGAGTAAACCTGAAATTCAATAAGTTCAAAGAAGAAAGCCAGGAAGGATTACCAAACTACTCAAGCTTTGATGTTTCGCGCGGTTTCCCGATTTCCAGCAGGTTGTGTTACGGTTTACGATACAATTTTAGTGAAAGCATGAGTTTGCATACCGAATTCGGATTGGGAGGCCCACTTTTATCCATTGGTTTAACTGCTAAATTTTAAATACAATACTCCCGTGGAAATCGAACTGATAAAACGTTGTATTCAAGAGGACAGAAGAGCACAGGAACTCTTTTACAAGCAGTGTTATGCTCAATTTATCGGCACGGCCTATCGTTACTCGAACGGAAAGGAACAAGCGGTCCATTTTTTCAACCTGGGTTTTGTAAACATTTTACTCAACCTGAAAAAGTACAATACCGAAAACCCTTTCGACTATTGGGCAAAGCGCGTATTGATCAATACGATCCTGAATGAACTGAAGAAAGAAAAACGCGAGTATGAACGTGTCCAGCCAACGGAAAACATTTCCGAATACACCCGAACAACCTGGGATGAAGAAGAAGACGCCATTATTCGTGAGAAAATTGACTTGATCAAAGAAAAAGCCGATTTACTGCCCCCGATGACCAAAAATGTATTCAATCTCTATACGATTGATGGTTATAAACATCATGAAATTGCCAGTTTACTGGATATTAATGAAAACACCAGTATGTGGCACTATTCGGATGCCAAAAAGAAATTGCGAAAAATGTTAGACATCAATTAATGCGCGATGAAAGATTTTAACAACATAGAAGCGGATCCGATTCCGGAAGGATTGGAATTCAACGAAAGCTACATGCACGATGCTTTTGCAATGTATGATGCTGAAAAACGCAAGCGAAAACGCAGACTACTCATCTGGTGGATTACTTCTGCCCTTGGTTTTTCTTCCGTTTTACTGATCGGGATTTTCTTTTTCACACGTGGGGAAGCTGAAAATCATTCTAATAAACAAAACACTTCCGACAGCAAAGTACTTGCACAGCGATTCTCTGCCGATTCAGATTCTGTTGCTGAGAAACACGATCAAAAAGTGGAGCCAAAGAGCGGGGATGAATCATCAGTTTCCGGTACTGACCAGAACCAAACAACAAATGCTTCAACCCTGAAATCAAGATTCAATAAGAATTTGAAGACAGCTAAAGCAGACAGGCTGGTGAATTCAGGAAGTGCATTCAAAAAGAACCGGAGTATCGACCCCACGACCGATAAAAGCATTCGGGAAAAGCCCGGTAACAACCAAAAAATCCCGACTGATCTTCCATTTTCGAACGAAACAACTCCCGGAAACACCCTTCAACATGAAACGGATGGAATTGCTGAATCCGTTTTATCCAAAACAGCTCCTGAACCGATTCATTTGCCTTTCAAACCTGCTGTACTTGCTTTTGTTGGTGATAGTGCTGCCAAAATTCCGGCACATGACCAACAAATGCCGCTTCAGGCAGCCGAAAATGACACACGTAAACATCACGTGTTTCTAAATCTTGGAGTGAATACTTTGTTCGGGATGAAAGAATTACAGAACAGGGCAACATTCAGAGAAAGCATCGGTGTTTCGTACAATTACCGAATCAATCCAAAACTTTCAATTGGCGCAGGGATGGATTACCATTCCATTTCAAGGATTTCCTACAAGCGAAAGATCGGTGATACCACCAATTCGGATAAAACAACCACCATATTGAATAAGACAACTTTGAACTACATCAGTTTTTCGCCTCAAATTCAATATCACTTCCTGCCGAAGCATACGCTTACTGCCGGATTCGGAATTGAATACCTGTTGGTTGATCCGGGTGAACGCTACGAAATTGACAATTATACCCAGGAAACCCCGAAAAGAACAAACAGCAAATTATACTACAGTACTTTCAATCGTTTTAACTTCTCCGCATCACTCGGATATACGTATCAGTTCAGCCGGTTCATGGCTGTTCATGCGTCTTACTATTATGGGTTTACGGATATTACTATCAATACGGATTTCAATAAAACCTTCGACCGCAACAGCAGATTGCAAATCGGTTTAAAAATCAAATTGTATTAAATGAGTAGGGGCGAATCCCGTACGTACGGGACTCCCCTACTCTATTTTCAATTCGTAATTATTTAATGCGCGTGTAATTTCCAGGTAGAGGTAATGTCTCTTGATGCCGCATTTTTATTCGTTTTCTCTGTCAGATCTTTCCAAATCTGCCCGATTCCGGCTTCCAATGCAGCTTTTTCATCCGTAAACATATCCCACATTACGGTTGGATCCTGGAAATAATGCTTCACGAAATTTGTATCAAAATCTCCTGAACGGAATGCCGGATGCATCATGACAAACTTCCCGAAATCCAGGGTTGTTTTCAATCCGGAGATCTCGTAATTATTGATTGCAATGATCATTTTGTCCATCGCTTCCTCACGGGTTTCTCCCCAAACAACCAATTTAGCTATCATCGGATCGTAATAGATCGGAACCTCCATTCCCTCTTCAAAAGCATCGTCCACACGCGCCATGTCTTTACGTGGTCTGCGGTAACGGTTCAATGTACCGATGTCCGGGATAAATCCGTTCAAAGTATCTTCTGCATATACACGCACTTCGATCGAATGCCCGTGAATGCTTAATTCGTCCTGTAATTTCGGCAAACGCTCCCCGCGTGCTACGCGAACCTGCCATTCAACCAAATCCGTTCCGGTAATTTCCTCCGTAACCGGATGCTCTACCTGCAAACGTGTGTTCATTTCCAGGAAGTAGAAATTTAAGTCCGCATCCAGCAAAAACTCCACAGTTCCGGCACCTTCATAATTACATGCTTTACAAACTGCAACTGCCGCTTCCCCCATACGCTTGCGCAATTCCGGGTTTAGAACAGCAGATGGAGCTTCCTCCACTACTTTTTGGTGGCGGCGCTGAATAGAACATTCACGCTCGAATAAGTAAACCGTATTTCCCAATTGGTCAGCAAAAACCTGTATCTCGATGTGACGTGGCTTTGTAACGAATTTCTCAATGAAAACCGCATCATCCCCGAAGGAAGAACGGGCCTCACTTTGAGCCATTTTCATCTGCTCTTCGAATTCTGCTACATGTTCTACCAAACGCATTCCTTTTCCTCCACCGCCGGCAGATGCTTTGATTAAAATCGGGAAACCTACTTCCGCCGCAATTTTTTTCGCTGCCTCAACATCCGTAATTGCTTCATCTACTCCCGGAACCAAAGGAACATTGTAATTCTTTACAGCTTGTTTAGCAGAAAGCTTGTCTCCCATGATTTCCATAGCTTCCGGAGAAGGACCGATAAACTTAATTCCTGCTTCTTTTACTTTTCTGGCAAATCCTGCATTTTCAGACAAGAAACCGTATCCGGGGTGAATTCCTTCAACTCCTAATTCCTTACAGTATTTTAAGATCAGGTCTTGTTGCAAATATGATTCTGACGAAGGGGATTTCCCCACATATACTGCTTCGTCTGCCTCGTGAACATGCGGCGCGTTTGCATCTGCATCCGAATAAATTGCTACGGTAGCAATATTCATTTTCTTTAATGAGCGGATTACTCTTCGAGCGATCTCGCCTCTATTTGCAATTAAAACTTTTTTCATAGATCATTTCAATGGCGGTAAAAATAAGTAAAGTGCAATTAATGACCTATAAAGATCCGTACTCTTTAATAACAAAATAGAGATCGCAAGCCTTAAAAAGCTCAAACGATAACCTAAATTACGGATTTGGTGTAGTACCCGGAACCGGTTCAGGCATAGTAGCAGGCACATTGTTTTCTTCCTCTTTATTCTCAACAGGAATCGCGGGTGACTGCCCCGGAATATAATCCACCGGAACGCGGTTTTTACGTTTGGAGTTGTTCACCTTGTTTTTCTTTCGGAACAAATTGGCGAAGAACTCAATGATCCGTGATTCGGAAATATTATTGAAAGATTCCTCGTAATGCAAACCGACACCCTGGGTAAATTCTCCCTTATCCTTGTTACTCAAAATTCCTTTATCATTTGATTCGTTGAAGATCGATACACGGAATGTTCCGTCATCATTAATCAGGTATTCCAGGTTGAAAGAACCGATCAGGGAATTCTGTGCCGTACCTGTCGTGGTATTATTGGAAACTCCCAGGGAGGTTTTCAATACAATATTTTGTTTCGCTCCATAAGCACGTTGCAGTCCCAACTGGAAATTCTTATCTCCCGTTACGGAATTATCGTTGTATCCGACATTGATCTTCGTTTCTTTGGATAATTGATCAAAAGCAGCATTCAACTGCTGGGTAATCACTTCCGCAACCCCGCCGTAGCTTCCACCCGTTCCACCTGTTCCCTGGAAGCGGTTGAATGCCAGTAAGGAGAAGAATTGCTTTTGAAGTTCATCTTTGTCAGAGCGGATTTTACTGAGAACTTCCTTACCTGATTCACTCACGTTAGGTACTTCAATGTCCAGTGTAATGGACGGATTGGAAAGCGTCTGCCCGATAATCAATACACAGTGAACCTCCGATTTGGTTTCTGCAGAACCTCCGATCTGATCCCTGTTCAACTCGTCCAAACTCGCATTTACCCTGTAATAAGCTTTGATATCCAGATTTGCCTCTTCTGGAGTCCCTGTCCAGTTGATCGTACTTCCCTGGGCAATCTGGAATTCTTTTTTCAACGGATTCAGTACAAAAAGGTATTTCCCGCTGTTGATCGTATATCGCCCGGTCATTGCTACATGGTTCTGCTGGTCAATAGATAATTCCACATTTCCACGGCCGGTTGCCTCAATCTCTTCCCCGGTTTGTTCGTTCAGGATCAATTTGATTTTAGCCTCAGGTGTTGCTTCTATTTTTAAATTTAAATCAACTCCGGTCAAATCAAGTTCTTTTTCCGCGGCAATGGAATCGGTATTGAAATCGATAAAATCAAACTCACTGATTTCTTTCGCACCATACATCGGTAGATTCACCTCCGTATCTTTCTCCGTTTTTGCATCAACTATGATCTCCGTATTTCCTTTTTCGATCAGGATACTTGCAGTTCCCGTAGCATATGCTTTTCCATAATAAACCGTTCCTTCTTTGTAGCCCGTATTCAATACCATAAATCTTTTGGGCGCACTCAAAGGGCGTTTACTCACAGGATCTCTAAAACCGCTTACTGATTCGTCAAATTTGACATCAAAGCTCATGGAGAAATCCTTGAAATTGTTGTGGAATATCGTTGTGAGGGCGTAAGCCGTATTTCCTTCATCATCCATTACCGGGAAAGCTCCGTAAATACCATCGTTCTTACCATCAAACTTAAGCGGTCCTCCAAGGCTGTAATGTGTTCCTAAAATACCCACTCTCAATCCACCTTTCTTCAATTGCAGATCTCCCGTAATTTCAGGCTCGTCAATACTTCCCGTTGCATGGATTACTCCCTTCAATGTTCCGCTGATATCCGAAATAACTTCCGGATCTATGAATGCATTTGCAAAAGACAAAGCCATATCCTTAAACTCCAGGTCAAAGTTGATATTGTCCTCTTTTTTCATCGGAAGAACATACCCGTTAAAGTCGAAAGTCTGCAGATTTCGGTACTTAAGATCCCCATTCAAAATAATCTTCTGTTCCAGGTCGAGCCAAATTCCGTTCAGATGCACATCCCCCACTTCCTGACCTTCCAGGAAGAAATCCTTCAAAACAAAGTCCCCGTCTATTTTAATGTCTGTAAATGGTGTTGCCAAACGCGCTGTTCCGTCCAGGCTTCCTTCCATTTTAACTCCTGTTCCCATCAGTGACGAGAATTCCTCCACGTGCAGTTCATGAGCATTGATTGTCAGGTAATCTTCCGGATTTTCAGAAAGAACGCCATTTACGGCCAGGTATTGGTTATCGCGTTCCAGCATCAAATGTTTGATCTCAAAGTGTTTCTTCTTGTAAACCATCTGACCGGTATTCATGATTTCCCACTTATTGTTCTTCACCGAGAAATAGGATGGCTTTACCTGGATATCAAATTCTCCTTCTTCACGCACATCGACAATGAAATCAAAATCGGAAGTATTGGGAACATCTTTGTTCCAGATCAAATCTGTTTTGTAAATGTTCCTGGTCCCGTCCATTGTGAGCTGGATATTTTCTACATCCAACGAGTCTCTTAATTGGGTTTTACCGGCATTCAGCGTAAGTGTTCCGTTACCTTGCATAAATTCCTGGTGCAAGACAACATCCGTCAAAAATGCATCACTTTTATCGTTCAACAGTTTTTCATAACTGATCTTAGACGACTGGATATCCAGCATTTGGTGATGTATCCGCGAATCAAGCTCCAATTTCACTACTGTTCCATAAGCTATTTCCAGCTTCGGCACAAAAATATTGAGGAAATCCCGGGAATTCTTGATCGTAGCATTTAGTTCAAAATGATCCGTCGATTGCATTCCTCTTGGAAATTCTTTCGGGGAGAAATAAGAAGGGAATGCATCCGAAAGTCCGTTATTTATAGCAATCGGAATGGTATTGAAATTGATCTTTCCATTCAGATCGGCATCTACGATATCACTTCTTAGTTCAAAACGGTCACTTTCCGGATTTCGCTCAATATAAAGACTTAGTTCCGGTAAAGCCATTTTTTTACCCTGATCAACAAACTCAATTCCATTAGCATTGATCAGTCCTTCATAGGTCTCCAATGAGTTCCCTCTAATATCCAAATCCAAATTCCCGATAAAAGAAGATTCCGGATCCTTCACAAAATTCAACTGCCCCAGATTTGCCTGTTCGATTCCTACCTTAAAGTCAAAATGCTGTACTTTAGACACATCTATCAACCCAGTGAATGCCAGTTTCAAATTGGGATCCCCTACTTTTAGATCTGCATCCAGGATATTATTAATGAACGAACCGTTCGACACGGAAATATTCGAATAGCTGTAGTCATTAAACATGAATTTGGTGACTTCTCCTTCCAGGGTTTCCAGGCGGATCAAGTCTTTCTGTCCAACGACCCCACTCAAATAAACCTGTCCGGTCACATTCCCGAAAGTCGGATTATCCAGGAATTGCCCCAGGTTAAAACTGTCAACAACAATGTCGTAACGTTCACCTGTTGTCCTGTCAAACGCATAACCACCCTCTTTCAATTTGGTAAAAGTGATTTCATTATCCAGCTGCACAGCGCCCAGCATACATTGCAGTTTATCGCTCTTTAAAGCAAATTTATCGGTAGAGCCATGCACCGTTGTATTCCGCACCTCTGCGTATTGCAGCCTGTCGATCATTTCATCGAAGTTCACGCGGTTTTGTCCGGCATCTTTGGGTAGTTTGATCTTTTCCACATCTGAAAAATCGATCAGTGCGTAATCTACACGCTGATTGAAATTAGAGGCCGAAAGATTCCTGAAATCCGGTAAGGAGTAATTTCCCCGGACTATACTTCGCGTTCCAAAACGCAGGTCCAGGTTATCAATTTTCAGATCTTTAACTTTTTTGGTAACTACTGCACTCAAAGAAACCACCTCATTCATTCCTTCAAGAGCGGTTCCGAATTGAGAAATATCCCAAAAACTAACCTTCGAAGAATCAATTACAGCGTCAAACGATACCGTGTCTACAAAATCATGAAGTCCCTGCAGGGAATTCATCAGCATGTGCAATTTGGAGGCATAGATAGTTGAGCGAGAAGTATTGATTTCTACTTTGCTAAGTAAAATTCCCTTATGCGGGTGTATTATGGCATCAGCAAATAAATGCCTCAGCCAGAAGCCACATTTTTCCTGGGTTTGCAAATGTTTTAACCGGAATGCAAGCACGCCCTTTTCTTCCTTAAAGTCTGTAATATGCAGGATCACATTATTGAATTTCAGGTGGTCGTAATCCATCCCGTATGTATTTCTCCCCTTCCGATTGTCGTCATAAGAAATGGTAACCCACTCAATATCTATGTTTTCAATGGTTACTTTCGGCGGATCTTTTTTGGGTTTATTGGACTTTTTCCCGGAGAAATAATCGGCGATAAATTCATAATTGTAATTTCCCGTAATCGTATCCCGTTCAATTCCAACTCTTCCTTTCGATAGCCCAACACTTTTCAGGTTAATATACTTTCCACCGAAATCAAAACTTTTTACACGCACCATAACTTGCTGCAGGGATGCCAATGTATCTCCATGCAGATCCCGGACAAAAACATCTTTCAAATACACTTTATCGAAAAAGACAATATCAATCTTCCCGATGCGTAATTCTGTATTTAATTCTTTGGATAAAAAGTTAGTTACGAGCGAACCCAAATAGGTCTGAAACTGGCTCGTACGAATGGCAAAAGCAAAAAGAATGAGTATCAAAAGAACCCATTCAAAAGAAATCCCTACTATTCTACCTAGTATTTTGAGTACTTTTGCCATGTATTATATACAAATTTAACAAAGTTGAGCCAACAATCGTTAGTAATTCTGGGAATTGAATCATCTTGTGATGACACTTCCGCTGCTATTCTCAAAGATGATACCATTTTATCCAACGTGACGGCAACTCAGGCCATTCACGAACAATATGGTGGCGTAGTCCCTGAATTAGCCTCGCGTGCACATCAACAGAACATCATTCCGGTTGTTGACGCAGCCCTAAAAAAGGCGGCTCTTACTTTGAAAGATATTGATTTAATAGCATTTACACAAGGCCCGGGATTGATGGGTTCATTGGTTGTTGGAACTGCCTTTGCAAAATCTCTGAGCCTTGCACTGAACAAACCCATGGTTGCGGTTCACCATATGCATGCACATATTTTAGCACATTTTATCAATGAAGGTGTTCCCGTTCCGGGATTCCCATTCATCTGTATGACGGTTTCCGGCGGACACACCCAACTGGTGCGCATCGACTCACCGACAGAAATGGTTGTTTTGGGAAGTACCATTGACGATGCGGCCGGCGAAGCTTTTGATAAAACAGCAAAAATCCTTGGCTTTCCTTATCCGGGCGGACCTTTGATCGATAAATATGCCAAAGAAGGAAATCCGGATGCATTCTCTTTTGCGAAACCACAAGTCGAAGGTTACAACTTCAGCTTTAGCGGACTAAAAACCTCCGTGCTTTACTTTATCCAAAAAGAGATAGCTAAAAATCCGAATTTCGTCGAAGAAAACAAAGCCGATTTGTGTGCTTCCATTCAAGCAACAATTTTGGAGATTTTATTCAAACAGCTCCGAAAAGTTTCTGCTGATACAGGAATAAAGGACATTGCCATTGCAGGCGGCGTTTCTGCCAACTCGGGACTGCGTGCAAAACTGGCAGAAGAAGGTCGGAAACTGGGATGGAACGTTTTTATTCCCAAATTCGAATACTGCACCGATAATGCCGCTATGATAGCAATTGCCGGAAAATTCTTAGCGGAAAAACAGCAGTTTGCGCAACAGGATATCAGTGCCGATGCGCGATTACCATTTGTGAAGCCATGAAAAAAGTTGATCTTCCAAGAGCATTCGTTGAACGTGTAAGCAAGGACCCCTTTTTAGGAGATTCACTGCTTGAGGCCTTAGAAACCCAGCAACCGGTTGCAATCAGGATTAATTCCTCCAAAGGAAATTCTACATTTACCGGGTTGGAAGAAATTCCCTGGTCAAAGAATGGTTTTTACCTCAAAGAAAGACCTGTTTTTACTCTGGACCCGCATTTTCACGGCGGACGTTATTATCCGCAGGAAGCGGGGTCTCAATTCATTGACAGCATACTTCGACAACTAGACCTTCCGGAAGAACCGGTAATCTTGGATTTATGTGCCGCACCGGGAGGAAAAAGTACACTTATTGCAGATTTTCTCCAGGGAAAAGGATTGCTTCTGGCTAATGAAGTGATCCAGAACAGATCTAAGATATTGAAAGAAAACCTCACCAAGTGGGGAGCAAAAAACAGCCTGGTCAGCAATAACGATCCTGCTGATTTCGACGGCTTGAAAAGTATCTTTGACTGCATACTGATTGATGCTCCATGCTCCGGAGAAGGCATGTTCCGCAAAGACCCGGATGCCCGCAGCGAATGGTCGGAAGAATCCGTTAACCTATGTGCTTCGCGCCAAAAAAGGATTGTAATGGATGTTTGGGATTCGCTGAAACCACAAGGTTTTTTGATCTATTCGACCTGTACTTTCAATGCTCAGGAGAACGAAGATAATATACGCTGGATCCTGGAACAAACGGATTCTAAAATCCATGAAATAAACCTTCCATTTGCGAAAACAGGACGCGAAGGGATTGGCCATTATGCACTTCCTTCCGAGCTAAAAACAGAAGGTTTCTACGTCGTTGTCATTCAAAAATCGGGTGAAGAACGCGCACAGAAAAACAAAAACAAGAAAAAAAGCACACTAACAAGATTAAAACGCGAGGCCTGGCACCGTGAATGGATCGGTGATTCAAAGGCAGATTTGGTCCAATGGAATAATTACGTTTTTGCACTCCCGGAAGGTTCAAGTGAATTAGTAGAAACACTTCATTCCCAGCTGCGAATTATCAAATTAGGAACAGAAT
>NZ_CABHOL010000049.1 GCF_902168135.1 uncultured Fluviicola sp. | reverse complement strand
GTCCTCGGCGTCCTCACCCCAACCTACGCGAGCGCAGCCATCTCCTGTTCTTGGCGTGCCGGCTGCATATGTACCCGGGTAAACCCAGTCACATGTTCCGTTTAGATTTTTCCATGGTGCTGCTAATTCAAGGTTGTAGCTATAGTTAATCGGGTTTCCATTAGGCCCTCCGTTTGTTTCGAAACCACCGTTCTGCAATAGTTGCGAATAGTAGTGATCAGGTATCCATAAAAACACTATGAATACCAGAAATTGGATTGTTTTTAGACTCATCTTACTTCGTTTTCTCCAATTCAACCACTTGTGCTTTCAATGCTTCTAATTGCGTTTTTAACGCTTCTGTATCCTTGTTCTGCTGGATAAGGTACAGAGTCAGTTCTTCTACTTTCTCCATCAGCATTTTGTTGATCTCCATGACATCTGCTCCTTCCACTTGTAATTCTTTTTCAGACGGAACATTCGGCAGGTGTTTTTCCTTCTTAACAAATGCTTCTACTTCGGTCAACGGCATTAATCGGTAAGTTGGTTCGAATACGTAATCCGCCCAGGTATTCAGGTCCAGTTTCATTCTGCGCCCGCGGATCATTCCATTTGTTTCAACTTTGAACGTTTGTAGTCCCCCGCTTTTTAGTTCCAATGAGCCTTCCGTTCCTAAATGGAAAATACGGTCTGTCCCGTTATGAATGTCCATAGCTCCGTTTGTGTGCAGAGCGAAAGGAGTAGTTCCTGTTGTTGTGTTTACAACCTCCATGATTTTAGTGTCCGTGTTGTTGTACTCAAAGAACATCAAACGCTGATAAGGTTGGGTATTTCCTACTGTATTACCCTGGATAACAGCGGTGCGGTTGGTATTGACAATGTTTAGCCTGGAAAAAGTGTTCATGTCTGCACCTATTGAAATGGAACTGTTGGCCCAGATGTGCGCACTGGCTTTGATGTCACCTTTTACATCCAGGTTGCGGGTGGGGGTGCTGTGGCCAATGGCAACCAAAACTTCAGGACATTCACTGAATAATTTATTGGGGCCGTTTGCCCAGGAAGGACTGGAAACAATTCCGCCTACCAGGTCACAATTGCGCAGGTATACGATGTCCTTTAAAGCAGCGGCAGTTAGTTTTTTGGTAATTCCATCAGCTCCGCTGACAAGGATGGTTTCGTCGTGCAGCCCATCAATTTGAGGAATATTGGGCAAATAAAGGTTTCCGTCTACCTTCAGATCCTCTCCGACTCTGGCACTGGTTGCCATCACTACGGAATCATTAACAGTAAGCGTGGAGTCAATGCGGGTTGAACCTGCGACCTGCAGGCGTGCAGTAGGGGCGGTAGTTCCGGTTCCGATTCCCACATTCCCGTTTTCGGGGATGACATTTTCCTGTGAGAAAGATTGGTTGGCAGTCAGTAAAGCTGTTAGTGACAGCAAATAAGTGATTTTTTTCATGGTAGTGAATTAAAAGTATTGCCTACTCTGGTAAAATCCCTGCGGGAACATTTTCGGCTTCCTGTTCCTGCAAAGTGTGTTCCGGTGATCCTGTAATTGACCGGAAAATCGGAAAGAGGATAATTACAGGTATCCGTTTCCGGGTTCTTAAATCATGTATCGCTGAATGTGATTCAGTGAAGGCCGTGTCTCTGATTATCGGCCAGTGGATTTGTGTTTAATTCATAATGCGTGCGGTACTTTTGGTTACAACGTTCCGAAAATACTAAAAAAATACACGTTTATGTGAAGTAGTGCGTAATTTTAAGTTAATTCATCTTTCCTGTTTGAAAGCTCTGCAAAATTACGCCCCGACTTCGTAAAGATTTTACGATCTAAGAAATGATTCCCGTGAAATAGAATCTTTTCAAGTGGAGAAATATACAGGAGTGTGCAGATTCAATTTAATAGATATATCTGCGAAATAGTTGTGGTCTGCGGGAAATAAAACAGCTCTACGAAAGGTGGGTATCGAAAAATCTGTTGTTCTCTCTGTCTGCAGAACAAGCGGGTATTCGGTTCATAAATAATATCACGAACGATAAGCAAATAAAAGTCCGCATCAATCTGCGAACCTCTGCGGGAAATAATTTTAAGGCAATTCCTGAATTTGCTTCACACCACTTTATTCCAAGCAATTTTAATTACTTTTGGGCTTTCAAATACCAGTCGATAACGAGCATTGAATAATATGATACCAGAAAATCACAAAGTAAAGTTTGCCGTTCTTGGGGCCGGACATATCGGTAAAAGACATGCTGAAATGGTCCGAAGAGACCCGGAAGCAGAGTTGGTAGCCATGATCGATATCCGTTCGATCGAAGAATGCGCCGCTGCAGACTTTAATGTTCCTTTCTTTCATACATTGGAAGAACTGCTTGCTTCAGGGATCGAGTTTGATGTGTTGAATGTGTGTACTCCGAACGGATTGCACGCAGAACAGGCTTTGGCCGGGCTGGAAAATAAAAAGCACGTCGTGGTGGAGAAACCCATGGGTTTAACCAAGGATCAGTGCGAAAAAGTAATCTTTAAATCACTGCAGCAGTCCAAACAGGTTTTCTGTGTGATGCAGAACCGCTATTCACCGCCAAGTGAGTGGATCAAAGACCTGATCGAGAGTAAGGTACTGGGTGATATATTCATGGTACAGCTAAACTGCTACTGGAACCGCGATGAGCGTTATTACAAAGCCGGCGGCTGGAAGGGAACCAAAGATCTGGACGGCGGGACTTTGTTTACCCAGTTCTCACACTTCATTGATATTATGTACTGGTTATTCGGCGATATCGACAATATTCAGGGGAAATTTGCGGATTTTACGCACAAAGACTCTACTGATTTCGAAGATTCGGGCTTTGTAAGCTTTGATTTCATCAACGGCGGAATGGGATGCATCAATTATTCCACAGCTGTGGCAGACCGCAACCTGGAAAGTTCCATGACAATCGTCGGAAAGAACGGAAGTGTGAAAATCGGTGGTCAGTATATGAACGAAGTAGAAGTTTGCAACATTCCGGGGTATGAAATGCCGGAACTGGCGCCTACAAATCCTGGTAACGATTACGGGGCATATAAAGGTTCGGCGGCAAACCACCACTACGTGATAACAAACGTTATCGATACCCTGAAAGGACGCACTTCAGCTACGACCAATGCTTTGGAAGGATTGAAAGTAGTAGAGATTATTGAACGTATTTATAAAGTAAGAAATGAGCAGCTCAATTTACAATAAATTAGTAGCGAAAGAAGCGAAACTGGCTGTTATCGGCCTTGGATATGTAGGACTTCCGATTGCATTGGAATTTGCGAAGAAAATAAGTGTGGTTGGTTTTGATATCAACCAGGCACGTGTCGACCTGATGCGCAACAAAAAAGACCCGAGCAATGAGTTGGAATCCAGTGCTTTTGATAGTTGTGACATTCATTTCACAGCAGATATAGAAGACCTGAGAGACGTTCAATTCTATATAGTTGCCGTTCCTACGCCTATCGACGATGCGAACCTTCCGGATTTGAGACCGCTTTTGGGAGCATCCAAAACAGTTGCCCAGGTTATGAAAAAAGGAGATTACGTCGTTTTTGAATCTACAGTATACCCCGGGTGTACGGAAGAAGACTGTATTCCGGTATTGGAAGAAATTTCCGGATTGAAGTTCCGGGAAGATTTCAAAGTGGGGTATTCACCGGAGCGAATCAACCCGGGAGACAAAGAACACACGCTTCAAAATGTCGTAAAAGTCGTTTCCGGATGCTGCGAAGAATCCCTGGAAGAAATAGCGAAAACCTATGAATTGGTAGTTGCTGCCGGAGTGCACCGTGCGGCTTCCATTAAAGTGGCTGAAGCTGCAAAAATCATTGAGAATACACAGCGAGATGTAAACATCGCGTTGATCAATGAATTATCGATTATTTTTAACCGTTTGGGAATCAATACTTACGAAGTGTTGGAGGCTGCCGGGACAAAATGGAATTTCCTGAAATTTTCACCGGGATTGGTGGGCGGACACTGTATAGGTGTAGATCCGTATTATTTGACACATAAAGCACAACAAGCCGGTTATCACGCAAAGATCATCAACAGCGGTCGTTACGTGAACGATTCCATGGGCTTCTACATCGGTAAGCAGACCGTGAAGAAAATTATTGCCCAGGGAAGGAATATCCAGGATGCCAAAGTACTGGTTATGGGGGCAACCTTCAAAGAAGATGTTTCGGATATCCGCAATTCGAAAGTGATCGACGTGGTAAACGAATTGAAATCTTTCCAGGTAAAAGTTGACCTGGTGGATCCGCATGCTTCTTCCGAAGAGATGGAACACGAATACGGAGTAGGTTTGGTGGAAATCGGTAAGAACTACGATGCGGTCATTGTAGCTGTAAACCATAAAGACTATAAAAACCTGGACGAAGACTATTTCAAATCACTGATGAAAGATAGCCGCGGGGTTTTTGTCGATATAAAAGGAATTTACAAAGGAAAAATTAAAGACCTCGAATACTGGAGTTTGTAGATTGGTTCAAATGTTCAAATGAACACTTTAAACTCTTTTTGAACCTTCGAAGCTTATTACGCTTATGCTGAACTTTCAGCGAAGACACAGAGCGAAGAAGCTTTGAAGCTTTTTGAACTAATGAATAATTTTAATGTTAAGAAAAAAACGGCTTGTCCGTTTTTTTTGTTTTGTCCCGCTTTTGTCCCGTATATATAAAGCAACGTTAACCTACATTTGAAGTTTACTAGTTAAAGTAATGTTCATAACGATGATATTGAATAATCTCTCCAAATCAATTAAATGGGTGTTCTTCATTGCTGTAGGAATACATTTCAATGGCTTTTCGCAGTGCACATGGACTTCCGTTTTTTTTGATTCTTTCGAATACTCCACACCGATTCCATATATCATTCCGGGCTCAACCTATCAGAATGATCCGCAAACTTATCCCGGTTGTGTTCGCACCGGTTCCAAAGGAATGTACCTGAATATCGCTGACGGATATACCGGGCTATTATATTCTCAGCCATTTGCTGACATATGTCCTGGACAATCTTACCGCTTCAGTTTTTCTACCAGAGATGCGTGGTCGAGTAGTAATAACCTGACTTTTAATGTGAAAGATGCAAACGGTGTTATCCTGGTGACACAGACCGTTGTAACCGGAAGTCTTTGGAACGATATTACGATGACAGCTTTCACTCCCACAACAACTTCCATTACTTTCGAGATCGTAACAAACCTGATCGGAGGTCCGGGAAATGATGCCGGTTTTGATGACCTTCGTTTATCGCAATGTACTCCGAACCCGATCCTCAGAACGCTTTCAGCTTGTGCAGGAACAGGTACGACAGATTTGTACACTACCATAAACACCGATTTGTCACAAGGCGGAGTCTGGACAGGCCCTTCCGCATTAACCAACGGTTACCAGGGAACCTTTTCACCGGGGGTGAACACGAATGGTGTTTATACTTACACGATTGACGGCGCTGCAGGTTGTGCGGACTCAGTTGCACAAGTAACGGTTTCATTGGTTTCAACTCCCAGCCTCAATCCGATCGCTAATGTGCAGGCTTGTACTTCCTACACTTTGCCTGCAATAACAGGAAGTACTCTTGCCGGAAACGAGAAGTATTATACAGGTCCTGGAGGAACGGGGACAGCTTACAACCCGGGGCAAATAATCACCACTTCACAAACTCTGTATGCCTTTGGCGGAGCAGCCGGTTGTTCCGATGAAGAGTCCTTTACGATTACAATTTCACAGCAGCCTTCAGCAGGTTTTGATAACGGTGCTTACTATTGCGGACCTGGTCCGGCCATTACGATGTCTTCCTTTTTGTCTGGCGGATCTTCTGCAGGGGGAACCTGGTCAGAAACAACGACTCCGGCTTCCGGAAATTTCAATTCCGGGACTTCCGTGTTTAATACCAGCGGTTTAGGTCAGGGAACCTACACGTTTACTTACACGGTGGCCGGCACGGGTGGGTGTGTCAATGATGCTGCTAACTTTACGATCACTATCGGGAACATCCCGTCTGTGAACCTGGGACCGGACACAACTTTGTGTACCGGACAGACCATCACTTTAAATGCGGCTGCATCAGGCCCTTATGATTCCTATAAGTGGAACAATAATTCTACAGCTTCGACCAGGTTTATCACCAGTCCGGGGACATACAGTGTCAAAGTCGGAAAACTGGGAAACAACCAAATCGTCAACGGTGATTTTGAATCAGGGAATACGGGCTTCACAACCGGTTATACCGTTGGAACCGGGGGAAGCTGGGGACTTGTATCTGATCCTGGAACATATGCCATTGTAGCGTCTCCTTTTTCCGCGCACAGCAACTTTACAGCATGTGCAGATCACACACCTGCTCCGGGAACTCAAATGATGGTTGTAAACGGATCCGGAACACCGGGAATCAATGTTTGGTGTCAAAATGTACCCGTTCAATCAAATACGGACTATCAATTCGGGACCTGGGTAACCAATGCTTTGAATGAAGTAAATGTTGCCCAATTGCAGTTTACTATCAACGGAACTTCCATAGGGCCGGTATTTTCCACTTCTACCATCGGATGTACCTGGCAGCAATATTTCCAGGTTTGGAACTCCGGCTTGAATAATTCCGCTCAAATCTGTATTGCAAACCAAAATATCAATCCGGGTGGAAATGACTTTGTTTTGGATGACATTACCTTCAAACCGATTTGCTATTCCTACGATACGGTAGTTGTCTCATACAGTGCGTTTCCGGTCGTAAATTTAGGTCCGGATACAACCATCTGTGAAGGATCAACTTTGGTTCTGGATGCCCAAAATCCGGGCGAAACGTATTTGTGGAACGATGGGTCAACCGATCAAACATTGAGTGTAACAACTGCCGGAACCTACCAGGTAACTGTTACGAATGCATCCCAATGTGCTAAAACAGATTCGATGACGTTAACTGTTGAAGCACAGAAACATGCCGGAAACGATAGTTTGGCTGTTTGGTGTGAAACGAACGGCGTGGTGGATTTGAATAACTTACGAAGTGCGGGAAGTACATCAGGTGGTACCTGGTCGGATGTAAACGGTGGTTTCGGAACGAGTTTAACTGCGGCCGGACAATTGACCGTGAATGGAGCAATCGGTTCGAACCTGGCTGAATACGTGGTATTCGGGAATTATTGTCCGAACGATACAAGCAGGTTCCAGATCCTGGTAAACAGCCAGCCGATAGGAGTGAATCCTACGAGCCTCCATCTGTGTAATTCTTCGGGATCAACAGTGGACCTCGACCAATACACAACCGGTGCTTTCCAGACATTGGCTCCATATTGGACAGAAACTTCCTTGTCTCCGTCCAACCAGTTCGATGCAGCTGCCGGAGTTCTTGACTTGTCTTTGCTCCCGAATGGGAATTACCAGTTCGCATATGTTTTGCCTGCTGATACAATGTGTGTAAAAGATACCGTAAAAGTGAATATTCAAATCACGGAAAACCCGATTATTGCTTTCTCATCAGACGTTGACAAAGGATGCTTTCCTTTGGATGTTGCGTTTATCAATGAAAGTACGGCAAACCCAGGTTCTGTTGTAACGTGGGATTTGGGAGACGGAACTTTGTCTTCGAATAATTCAACGGTAGCTCACCAATATACCGGAATTGATTGTTTCGACGTGACTTTGACAATTACAGCAGATGGTTTGTGTACGACAAGCGAAACCATTTCGAACATGATTTGTGTGGATCCTTTGCCGGTTGCAAGTTTCAGTGCGAATCCACAACAGGTGTTCTCATTCGACCCGACTACAACCTTTGAAAATGCTTCTACATTAAACAATGAGAATTTCTGGAATTTTGATGACGGCACAACTTCCGACGAAGTAAGTCCTGTCCACCAGTTTCCAATAGGTCAGGTCGGGAATTACAACGTGGAGCTAATCGTGATCTCAGATCAGGGATGCCGGGATACAACAAGTCGAATTGTAATAGTTAAGGATCAACTGCTGTTCTATGTTCCGAATACATTTACCCCGGACGGTGACGAGCACAACAATATTTTCCTTCCGATCATGACAGCAGGATTTTCGCCCGCAAGCTACGAGTTTTACGTCTATAATCGCTGGGGAGAATTGGTGTTTGAATCCAGAGATACACAAGTAGGCTGGGATGGCACATATGCCGGAGGCGGCATGTCACAAGTTGGAATTTATATCTGGGTTATCCGTTTCAAAGACGACGACAACGATCAAAAGTATGAGTTTTCGGGGCATTTAAACCTTCAGAGATAAGAAATAAAGAGCTTCAGGCAATAAACAACTAAATTCCGTGTTATTCGTCTAGTGAACTGGGGAGAGCCATTTCCGGGCTTTTCTCTAAAGAATAAATAGTTTACTTTTGTTGGATACCCCTAGTTGATACACGTTGAAACACATTTGCTACCGTTTAACCTTATTTTTACTTTCTTGTGCGCTGATTTCATTTTCTTCCCACGCACTGCTGAACGCAGAGCAGGGATTTTCGAAGATTGTTTCAGAACACGAGAATAAGGGAATCTCTTTTGTTCAACTTTTTGAGAATTATCACCAATCCGATTTTTCAAAAAGTACAGAATGGGACCATTTCCTGAAGCTGCTATGTAAAGAGGACAAGATTACCGAAACGGAAGAATACCCTGAATTGTGTTTTGCAATAGGCCACAGACTGAGTGATGGACAAAAACACCGGGAAGCCTATTATTTTCTTTACATAACCCTTCGCGAAGAAAAGGATGTTTATACTTCTCAAAAACCATATCTCGCATATTTTCACGAAACATTAGGTCAGGTATATTATTTCTTCAGAAGGTTTGATCTTTCTGAAAAACACCTGAATATTGCACTGCATCACTCGCATGTTTCAGAGATAAGTAAAATTAAGCTCTACAATACTTTGAGTTTGATTTACAGGGATAAACAGGATAACAAGACTTCCGAATACTACCTTCAAAAAGCATATGACCAGGCGGTAAAGCTAAAAGATGAAGCATGGATGGGAATTTTGTCCGGTAACCTGGGATATATTGCGTTGAGCAAGAAAGAAAACAAAAAAGCCCGTAAACTGATCGAATTCGATTATGAAGTCAGTTCTAAAAGCAGTCAGACAAACAGCCAGATCAATGCATTGGCTTTATTGATAGAGCTTGATCTGATGGAAAATAAACTGGCCCAATCAACCGTAAAAATGCAGGTGTTTGACAGCTTGATGAAGCATGAGACAAATCCGCAGCTTTGGGGAACTTACTACCGCACGAAGATCTCATACTATGAGAAATTGGGTCAATATGAAATGGCTTTAAAAAGTTTTCGTAAGTACATTTCCTATAAAGAGATCAACGATGAAAAAAGGCAGTTCCTGAATATTCAAAATGCCGAATTCCAAATTGAATTCGAACGAAAGCAGGGGGAGAACAACATTTACAAAGAGAAGAAAAAAACGGATGACCTGATTATTCTGGGATTGTTTGTTATCTGTCTTATTTTGGGGCTAACCAGTTTCATCATCATCAAACAGATCCAGCGTAAACGGAAACAGGACAAAGAGCTTTTGACCCTGAGGGCACAGCAGATGGAAGACGAATTGCATGCAACCGAACGTGAAATGCGTGCATTGCTTTCCACCATGTTCGATAAGAATAAAGTAATCTTCGAATTGCAGGAGCAGGTTGAAACTTTTGAAAAGAACCGGCATTCCGTAACGGATTCTGAAAAAGAGACCATGTTGAATGACCTGCAGTCTTTTTCACTGCTGACGGAAAACGATTGGATCGAGTTTAAAAGACTTTTTGAAAAATTAAATCCTGGGTTCTTTGATTTTTTCCAGGAACGCTTTCCGGAAATTACGGCAGCTGAAATCCGTTTGGCGGCATTAATCAAACTGAATTTATCGAATTTGGAAATGGCACGTACACTCGCTATTTCTCCGGACTCGGTTCGGAAGACAAATTTGAGGCTTCGTAAAAAACTGAACATTGAGTCGTTGGACGATCTTACCCGCTTTATCAAAAGCATTTAGTTTAATTTTCCCCGCTTAAAAAGCCGGAACTGTTAATCATTTCACAAAATATTGTTTGTCCCCTTTTTGTCTCACTAATCATTTAGTAAAAACTCTACGTTCTTTCTAAATTAGCCTATTATTAAACTTATCATAATCTATATGAAGAAACTTACAACTTTTAAAATGAGGAATCGATCGATTTCAAGGAGCCTTGCACTGGGTGCCCTGATGTCGATGGGTTCTTTGCTTTCTTTTGCGCAGACGGTTACAACCTCGCTGGCAACAGGAACAAACACCTCGACTGAGATGCCGATCTATGGTAACTATGGTTACAATTACACCCAGCAAATTTACTTGTCAACTGATTTTGCTCCTGCTATGCAGGGAACTCCAAGTTTGATCACGAAAGTCCGCTTTTTCTACGTCTCTGGAAACCTATCGTCTTCAACGGCATGGACTATGTTCATGGGGTCAACAGCACAGACTGATTTCGCGACGAATACCTCCTGGGTTCCTTTGGCAAGTATGACTCAGGTGTTTTCAGGGAACGTGACAGCACCTGCAGGAAACAGTTGGATGGAGATTACATTATCCACTCCGTTCTTATGGGATGGAGTAAGTAACGTAGTTCTTGCTATTGATGAAAATACTTCTGGTTGGTCAACTGTTACCTGGAGAAACCATTCAACAGGAGCCAACCGATCCATTTTGTACCGCAATGACGGCAACAACCCTGATCCTGCGGCACCGCCGACAGCAAACAACAGATTCGGTTATGTTGCTCAAACGCAATTCGTTCATGAAACAACAGGTCCTTGTTCAGGAACACCTGTACATGCGAATGCGGTAACATCGGCTGCATCTGTTTGTTCAAATACAGGGGCTTCCGTGAATCTTTCGCTAAGTGGATTGCCATTCTTGAGTGGTTACAGCTACCAATGGGAATACAATGACGGTTCCGGATGGGTTCCGTATGCAAACTCGGATACTTCTGTTTACTCAACAGTACCGACAACAACAATGAACATCCGTGCACAGGTTACTTGTGACAACTCGGGGATGTCTGATATTTCAGAAGAAGCTACAATAACTTATAATGTTGCTCCGACACTTTCTTTAAACGAGACTGATGTTGCTTACTGTGCAGGAGATGCTGTAACCGTTATCGCTGAAGGTGCTGATACTTATGCCTGGACACCTGCTGCCGGATTGAATGTTGCAAATAACGATACTGTAATAGCGAATCCGACAAACTCAACACTTTATACCTTGATCGGAACCGATTTAGCCGGATGTAAAGATACGGTAACAACATTGGTTAGCCCGCTATCTAAAATCCAGCGAACTGCTGTTTATGCTCCAACAGAACTTTGTGCTCCGGGTACGCCTGTAACAGTTACAGCAACCGTTGCGCCTGCAGTAATCAACGGAGGTGGAGCTTATGAATACAAATTCATCGGTGCTGACGGTGCAATCTTACAAGACTGGAGTACTTCCAATACCTATAACTTCACACCTGCGACAGACAGTATCTATAAAGTATACACTGATTTCAGATCAAACACTTGCCCGGATGCTGTTGATTCTATCTCAACTTCAATTGTTGTTGGTTTCGGAGCGGATGTGACAGTGGTGGATTACGACTGTAATAATTTAGGAGGTACCGTAAGTTTGGATTACGTTTTCGGACAGCAGGTAGAAGAAGTGGTTTATACCAATCCTTTGGCTAATCCTTTAACGGATGCTATGAACATTACGTTTAACGGAGGTGCTGCAATCGTAGGTGGAAGAGGTGTTATTACTCCATCAGCAACAAGCATCGGATCAGCTTCCATTGTGATTGACGATCCGAACTTCCATACGGGAATTAATAATGCGATGTCTGTTTCGTTTAAAATGACTGCCGATCAGCCGATCAATACATGGGGTACGGGTGGTGCCGATGGAATCACTTACTCTTTTGGAGATGATTTAGCGGCAAATGCGAACCAAAATGGTAGCGGATCTAAATTGAGACTGGTATTTGATGCAGCAGGTAATAGTCCTAATGAAGTTGGAATTTACCTGGTATACGGAAATACAGGCGGGGTAAGTGGGACATCGGTTACACCGACTGCTGGAACTACTTTGTTCTACACTCCAAATGTAAATTCCTGGAAATTGAAAACAGATGTACAGGTTGTGTTAACGATCAATCCTGCAGGAAAGGCAAGTTTGACACTTGACGGGGAATCAATATTTAACAATATTCAAATGCCAGCTGCTTATATTAATGCAACAACAACCGGATGGAAGCATGCATTCAGTGCTGCTACCGGAGGTGATGCAATGAGACAGGCGGTTTCTGATATCCACATGAAAGCATTGTACCAGGAATACGCATTTGTTGCTGAAAATGCAACTCCGGTATGGGGTACTGCAAGTACGTTTACAAACGTTCAGCCTGGAACTTACGATATCTGGATCAGCAGCAACGGTTCTACTTCTTGCGCGAAGAAAATCGAGACAGTTGAGGTAGTAAACACTAATCCATCGGTTCTTTTAGGAAACGATACAACAATCTGTGAGGGTGAATCATTAACTTTGGATGCAGGAAACCCCGGAGCATCTTATGTGTGGAGTGGTTCTCAATTGACAACTCAAACACGTGTGGTAACTCAGGCAGGTCCTTACGTTGTAAATGTAACGGCTCCTAACGGATGTGTGGGTATAGGTTCTATTAACGTTTCAGTGATGGACGCTCCTACAGCTTCTTCAATCTATGTGCAAAATAATATGCCGACTTATACGTTTACAGTCCTGAATCCGCAAAACGCAGACCAGTATTCATGGGATTTCGGTGATGGTACAACGCTTGCAAACGCACCGGGAACTGTAACTCATGAGTTTACAACTACGGGTCCTAAAATGGTATCTGTGACTTTGACGAATGAGTGTGGAACGGAAACAGTGATTGCAACGGTTGTAGTTACAAGTACTGCTGATGTTGCAACAAACACGATTGAAGGTTTGAATGTATACCCGAACCCGGCTAACGACTACGTAGTAGTTGAATTACCGGTTGCAACTCAGGCTGCAGGATCTGTATACAATATGGCCGGAGCTTTGATCAGAACAATCGATAGCTTTACAGCTAAAACAACGGTATCTGTTAGCGATTTGACACCGGGAGTTTACTTCCTGCATGTTCAAAGCGATGATAAGACAAGCGTGATTAAGTTAGTAGTAGAATAATAAACGAGTTAAAGGCAATTATCGAATTAATTAGAAATTGTTCGGTAATTTTTTAGGTATAATCTCAGTTTAGAAGGGTGTCCGTCAATGACGGATGCCCTTTTTTTATTTCAATTAGTTCAAATTCGCGCTCGAAAACTTAAAATCCTAAGGGAGCAACATGTGAAACAGAAAGAGAATGTGAGGACCGGTGCGTGAAATGGAAGTCAAAAAGGAGATTCATAGTCTCATTCTGGCTCTCATTCGCTTTCTGTTTCCCGGTAATTGGTTATTTTTACTTTTTGTATGACAACACAGAAACAGATATTGGTGACAGGTGGTGCAGGATTTATCGGGTCGCATTTGGTGCGTTTGTTGGTAAACAAGTATCCGTCCTATCAAATTATCACTTTTGACTCACTGACTTATGCAGGAAATCTGTCCAATTTGAAGGACGTAATGGATGCAAAAAATCACCTCTTTTTCAAAGGAGACATTACTTCCGAACGAGACGTAAAAGAAGCATTCGAAAAATACCGGGTTACGGATGTCATTCATTTGGCAGCAGAATCACATGTAGACCGCTCTATTGAAGGACCGATGGAATTCGTGCACACCAATGTGGTTGGTACTGTGAATTTGATGAACCAGGCCAGAGCTTACTGGAAGGATTTGGAGGGACACATTTTTTACCACGTTTCCACCGATGAAGTGTTCGGGTCATTAGGTGATGAAGGATTTTTTACGGAAACTACTCCATACGATCCGAGAAGCCCTTATTCTGCATCGAAAGCTGCATCAGACCATTTCGTTTCTGCCTATTATCATACCTACGGTTTCCCGGTAAAACGGTCGAATTGTTCCAATAATTACGGGAGCCACCATCATCCCGAGAAACTGATTCCGCTCATGATCAACAATATCCTGAACAAAAAACCGCTGCCTGTTTATGGCGAAGGAATTAATGTCAGAGATTGGTTGTGGGTCGAAGATCATGCCCGAGCAATTGATGTGATTTTCCACAAAGGCGAAATCGGCTGTAATTACAATATCGGCGGCTGGAACGAATGGCGCAACATTGATCTGATCCGTGAACTATGCAAAATTATGGATCGGGAGTTAGGGCGTAAGGAAGGAGAAAGTGCCGAATTGATTACTTATGTGAAAGACCGTGCCGGCCACGATATGCGCTACGCAATTGATGCCACCAAATTGTTTGAAGAATTGGGCTGGAAACCGAGTATTACCTTCGAAGAAGGTCTTCAAAATACAGTTGTTTGGTATTTGAATAACCAGGACTGGGTGCAGGAAGTTACCTCCGGAGCATACCAGGATTATTACAAAAACATGTATAATCAGCGTTAAGAATGGGATTATTCGACATGTTTAACCGGCAGAAAAAAGAAGCTGCCGATATAGGAGGAATTTTGCGTGTGGACATTCACAGTCACCTGCTTCCAGGGATCGATGACGGGGCACCAACCATGGATCATACCATCGGAATGCTGCGAAAGTTTGAAGAATTGGGATACCAAAAGCTGATTATGACCCCGCATATCATGTCGGGAGTTTACGATAATAATTCGGAGATCATTTTACAAAAATTGGAAGATGTTCGCAAAGTAAGCCGAGATCTTGATTTAAAGCTCGAACTGGAAGCTTCCGCAGAATATTATTTTGATGAAACGCTTTTTGAGCGGATCCGCAAGAAGGATTTACTTCCCTTCCATGGAAATCATATTCTTTTTGAGTTTTCATTCAGAAACCAGCCTTCACAGGTAGAAGAACTTGTTTTTGCTTTGAAATCAGCCGGATATCAGCCTGTTTTGGCACATTTTGAACGATATATGTATTATCATCCTTCGATCGAAGTTGCCAGATCATTACGTGAACGCGGCTGTTACATCCAGGTAAATCTGAATTCCTTTACGGGGCATTACGGACCCGATGTAAAGAACCAGGCCATCCGTTTATTGAAAGCCGGTTTGATCGATATACTGGGAAGTGACTGCCACCGCATCCAGCACCTGGAATTATTGGAAAGCTCCCTGAAAGATGCTGTTTTCCACCAGCTGCTTGAACTCAAAGTCAAGAACCCGCTATTTCTTTAAACTCCCCATTTACTCTACCACAAGTTACAACCCCAGGGTAGTTTCCCGCAAATGCACAAATAAAAAGCTCACCTACCGGTCTCGCTGTTGGGAGATTAGCGTTCTGATAGAATAACCCTCTTATATTGAAGTCTCGGCTTTCGAAAATTTACCAAAACCCCAACCTCCATTCCTGATACGGCCAGATAGTTAATAGTTTGTTCAAAATGTTCATTACATAAATCAGATACCGCTTTTACTTCTAAAATGATGGTGTCAAAAACAACAAAATCAGCACAAAATTGATGAGGAAGAACAGTGTCTTTGTATCTTACCTGATATTTCACTTCCCGTGCAAACGGAATTCTATTCTTTTTGAATTCATATTCCAACGCATCCTTATAAACAATCTCGGAAAATCCGAATCCAAGTTCAGAATGAACTTCCATACATGATCCAATAATTTCGTAGCATTCTTCTTTCAATAAATAGTGTTCCGTTCTACTTAAGTTAATCAAAAAGATCATTTCTTACAATAGGTACAAGTTGAATTTGAGAAAAAGACGACCGGTAGGCGCCGTTAAAAATTTGTGCATTTGCGGTAAAAGAAAAGAGTGCTTGTTCGCAAGTACTAGTGGGAAGGACAGCTATAGTTGTTAAAATTTCTTTGGAAAGTTCAAATTTTTAAACTAATTTTTCACTTGATCCCGGTCCGCAGCGGTGAACCGGGTGATGCCAAAAGAAATAATTACTACTTGTAAAATGGACCATTATGGAAAATTATCTCGGAATTGGCGTTGGAATTATTGCAATCATAACGGCCTTTTTTGTTCGTGTGGCATTTCTGTTTAAAACCTCGTTGAGCATTGCCATCATTTGTTTGATCGTGGCTTTGACCAATGGATTTGAAGAAGATCCTTCGCTGGAAATGATCTGTTTTACCCTGATCGGAATAATTGCTTTGGGGTATTTAATTTCTCTGCTCCCGGAAAGAGTTCGGAAGATTGCACCTTATTTTGTGGGATTGCTGACCCTGATTCCCATCGGAGCGAAGGCAACTTACCAGGGATTTGAGGTGAACTGGAATTTTGAAGTTGCCACATTTGCAATTATCGGCTCTATTATCCCGCTTTTTGCGAAAATAAAAGATTGGTTTGCAGAGCGTTGGTTCGGTGCGGATAAGGCCGAATTCGGAACTGCTATTTCACTGATTTACCTCGGAATCTTTGTTTTTGCAGCATCCTTCATGGTTTCAACATTCGGAGTAATCTTGTTGGCTACGGGATTCTTTGCCGCAAATTTGGGATTGCGCTCAAATAGCGGGCTGCAGCTTGGAATTCTCATTTTCGCAGTCGCCTGGATTTTCTTCTCTTTAAATTCACTGGATGGGGGTTCGGATTCTCTGATGAAAGGAAATTTATGGATGGGAATTTTGGCCGGATTGGGATCGCTTTGGGCCTGCAAGTCGATTAAAACCCAGAAAGCACGGGTGTTTTTAAGTCTCTTCCTGCCGCTTTTAATAATCGGTATTTTGGTAAGCTTTGGACTTGTCAACGAAAATTTCGGAGGAATGCCTACTTATTTGGGTGCAATTATCGGGTCGTCACTGGCATTGGCATTGATTGAACAACCCGAAGATGCGAAACCTTTTCACGGCATGCTTTTGCCGCTTATCTTAATCGGATTTACAAGCTCGGCAGATACTTGTTTACAGCGAGAAAAACTAAAAGTTGAAACACTTTTGGCTTCTTCAGATAAAGGATCGAATAATGCGTCTGGTAGAAAAGATGTGATGTCAATGCCTGCAATTGCACTTACAGATGGTGATGCAGGAGCCTGGAAAAGCGTAGCGGCTAATTCGAAGCTGGAATTTGAAGTGGGGCCGCCGGCAAGTAGAACTTCCGGTGCGATTAAAGATTTCACGGTAGATCTGCAACTCGATAAAGCGGGTGTATTGAGAAGCTTAAATGTGGAAATGGAAAGCGGTAGTTTGACAACCTTTAACGACATTCGCGATGAATCGGTATTGAGTGATGAGTTTATTGAAAGTGAGAAATACCCGAAAATCGTCTTCCAATCCAGGAAAATTCAGAAAGTGGGTGAGGACTATAAAATTACCGGAGAACTGGAATTTGTGGGTATGAAAGCTGAAACAGTTGTCGATCTGCGTTTTGTATCAAAAGTGGATAAAGACGGAAGTGCCGTATTGGTATTTGTCGGAAAATCGATGGTAGACAGAACCAAACACAACATGACTTCCGACTCGAAAATCGGAGATTTGGTGGATGTTACCTTTGAAGTTGCCGTTTCGCGTTAGAAAAGTTCAAATCTTCTTCGTTCTTCGAACTTCGAAGGTTCAAAAGAGTTTAAAAAGGATCAAACAAATTTATTTAGCATTTGAACATTTGAACATTTGAACATTTGAACATTTGAACATTTGAACATTTGAACATGCTTTTACATCATTTTAAAATGAACCCATAAGAGATTAAGGACAGAAAGTTGTATTTTTCAGCCGTGAAAACGCTTCTTTTCTGTCTTTTTTTTGCGTCGATTTCTGGTTATGGCCAGCAGGCAGATACGACGTGGAATAAACGTTCATACTGGGTAGGGGGAACCAACCTGGTATTGGGCGGGGGAAGTGTAGCGCTGCTTTCCGTAGTCTGGTACAAAGAATACCCGAAATCGAAATTCCATGCGTTTGATGATTCCAATGAATGGTTGTACATGGATAAATTGGGACATTCCTACACAGCCTATAAATTGTCGACCCTGAACTATGCTGCCTGGCGCTGGGCCAGAATGCCGAAGAAGAAAGCGGTGTTTCTATCCGGTGGAATTGCATGGACTTATCAGCTTTCGGTAGAAATATTGGATGGATTCAGCGCGCAATGGGGATTCTCCTGGGCAGATCTGACTGCAAATACAGCCGGAGCAGGGTTGTTTATAGGTCAGCAGCTGGGTTGGGACGAACAGCGTTTTCAGCTCAAGTTCGGCTATAAACCATCACCGTATGCGGAAATTCGACCAAATACACTGGGTTCCAATTTCCCGGAGCGCTTACTAAAAGATTACAACGCCCAAAGTTACTGGCTCTGCGTTGCTCCCGGAACTTTTTTCAAAGAATCGAAATTCCCGAAATGGATACAGGTCGGCTTTGGCTACAGCATCGATGCAAAACTGAACGGTGATCTGAATACCTACACAGATTTGAATACAGGAAAAACTTACTTCGCGAGGCAGGAATACGCCATTTCCCTGGATGTGGACTGGTCACAACTTCCTATTAAAAGACCGTGGTTAAGAAAAGTACTGAAACCGTTGAATGCAATTAAAATACCTTTTCCTGCGGTGTTTTGGAGGAATGGAGTCTGTTATTTCGGAATGTTTTAAGTACCTTGGGTAAAAATGAGGATGGAAGCTAAACTTTTTAAGTTCGAAAGTCCGAACGGAATGATTCGTGGAAATTTTGTATCCTGCGGGACTGATTCACCGCTTGTATTAATGGCTTGCGGGCATAATGGGTTTTACCATTTCGGAATGTTCCCGACCATCCAGGCACGTTTCGCGGAAAAAGGGATTTCTTCCATAGCATTCAACTACACACATTGCGGGATTTCGGATGACGGTGATTATTTCGATGACCTGGAAAGGTATAAGCATAACTGCCGGAGACTGGAAGTTGAGGACCTGGTTTTTATGACAAAACAGCTGTCGGAGAATAACTTGTTCCATCAACCGAAACAATTGTTCCTTTTCGGACACAGCATGGGTGGTTTTTCCGCTATGTTCGCTTCGAAAGCAATCCGGGAAACCGGAATAACAATCGACGGGATCATCCTTTTGAACTCACTTCGGACACTGGATGTAAGAACTCCGGAAATTATGGAAGAATGGAAAGCAAACGGGGTCTATTTCCGTCCGAATATGCGTACCAAACAGGAATTACCCCAGGGTCCGGAATTTTTAGCAGAAACCCTGGCAAGCGATTCTACCTGGAACATGCAAACAATAGTAGAAAATCTGACCATTCCGTGTTTCGTGGCTCATGCCGTGGATGATGAAGCTGTGCCTTTTGAGCATGGTCGCACGATTTTCTCCTGGGTGTATAAGAACAATCCGCGAAATGCTTTCCTGCCGATTCCCAATGCAGGTCATACCTTAAATACAACACATCCCATGAAACGAGATTCGGAAGAACTGGAATTTTTCTGCGAACAGGTGGTGGATTGGATGAAAACAATGTGGGCACGCGATTAATCGCGTGCCCACAGGGAGTATTTGTTTTATATTTTCTTGAAGATTACCGTGGCAATGTGCCCTCCGAAGCCGAAAGTATTGCTCATGGCATAGTTGATCTCTTTTGCTTTTGCTTTTCCTAACGGGAAATCATACAAATCTTTGAATTCCGGTTCGATCTCCGTGGTATTGATCGTTGGCGGAACTACCGAATCACGGATTGCCAAAATACAGGAAATGGCTTCTACCGCTCCTGCTGCTCCAAGTAAATGTCCCGTCATGGATTTCGTTCCGGAAACACTTAAATCCGAATTCTCACCGAATACGCGTCGCAAAGCAATCAACTCGCTGTTATCTCCCTGCGGAGTAGAAGTTGCGTGCATGTTCACGTAGTCAATTTGGTCCGGAGTAATTTCTGCGTCGCGCAGTGCTTCTTCCATTCCCAGTACGGCACCGTCTCCTTCCGGATGGGTTCCTGTTAAGTGGTAAGCATCAGCAGCCATTCCGCCGCCTACAACTTCTGCGTAAATTTTTGCTCCGCGAGCCACGGCGTGTTCGTATTCTTCCAGGATGATCGCCCCGGCACCTTCTCCCATCACGAAACCGTCGCGCGTTACGTCGAAAGGGCGGGAAGCCGTTTCATAAGAGTCATTTCGCTTGGACAAAGCCTGAGCGGAGGAAAACCCGCCGATTGCAGCTTCGTTTACTGCTGCTTCGGATCCGCCTGTAATGATCATGTTTGCTTTTCCCCACTTGATGTAGTTGAAAGCATCGATCATAGCCGTATTGGAAGTAGCACAAGCAGAAACCGCACAATAGTTGATCCCCCGAAGACCGTATTCCATGGAAATAATCCCGGAAGCGATATCCACAAGGATCCTCGGGATAAAGAAAGGTGTGAAACGCGGAGTTCCGTCACCTGCACAATATTCCTTCATCTGGTCCTGGAAGGTCTGGATTCCCCCGTTTCCGGATCCCCAAATTACTCCGATACGATCGCGGTTCAATTCTTCGAAATTAATTCCCGCATCTGCAACCGCCTCACGAACGGCAACCAATGCATATTGAGAGAACGGATCGTATTTGCGGATTTCCTTCACATCAAAATGATCTGCCGGATTGTATCCTTTCACTTCACAAGCGAAAGTTGTTTTGAATTTCGAGGTATCAAATTTGGTAATGGGTGCGGCACCGCTTTTACCCGCTTTCATGTTGTTCCAAAAATCCGGAACGTTATTCCCGATTGGTGTAAGGGCTCCCAAACCGGTAATTACAACTCTTCTTGTCATAATGTAAAGTTTCGATTAATAATTGCGAATCCGATAAGATGATCGATCCTGCGTTGCAAATTTAAATGCTAAAGGGGTTCAGAACGTTCAAAGCGTTCAAAAAGTTTAAATTGAACTTTTGAACATTTCAACTTTGAACTGGTTTTATAAAAAACCCAGTTCGAGTTTCGCTTCTTCGCTCATCATATCCTTGTCCCACGGCGGGTCGAATACAATGTTTACGTGTGCTTCGCTTACACCTTCCACGCTTTCAACTTTCTCTTTAACGTCCTTCGGAAGGGATTCCGCAACCGGACAGTTCGGGGAAGTTAGCGTCATGTCGATCTCAACGACTCCTTCCTTCGAGATCCGGACCTCGTAGATCAAACCCAATTCGTAAATATCAACCGGTATTTCCGGGTCGAATATGGTCTTGAGGATCTCAACTATTTTGTCTTCTAAATGTTCCATCTGTTAGTTTGCTAATGCGGACAATGCCAGCAATTTGATTTTTTTGACCATGCTCAGCAATCCGTTTGCACGGGTTGGTGAAAGGTGTTCTTGTAATCCGATGTCTGATATGAAATGAAGATCACTTTTTACGATGTCTTCCGGTTTTTCGTTGTCTAGTACGCGAATCAGTAAACCAATAATTCCTTTGGTAATGATCGCGTCAGAATCTGCTGTAAGCTGTATTTTGTCGTTTTCGATAGTCGCGTCTAGCCAAACACGGCTCTGGCATCCTTCGATCAATCGGTCTTCCGTTTTTTTCTCCGGATCGATCAATGGAAGTTCTTTTCCAAGCTCAATGATGTATTCGTATTTTTCCATCCAATCATCGTAGATGGCAAATTCGTCAATGATTTCTTGCTGTTTTTCTTCGATATTCATAATATGCTCCTAACTCTAACTAACCCAGCATGGAAATACTTTTCTCCACGGCTGCTATAAATTGATCGATTTCTTCTCGTGTATTGTAAAATGCAAAGGAAGCGCGCACGGTTCCCGGAATTTGGTAAAAGTCCATCAAAGGCTGTGTGCAGTGATGTCCGGTTCTTACGGCAATTCCCTGTTTATCTAAAAGTGTTCCGATGTCGAAAGGGTGAATGCCGTCTACGGTGAAAGCAACAACTGAAGTTTTGTTTTTTGCCGTTCCGATCAAACGGATATTCTCAAATGTTTCGAGCATTTCCTGTGCATATTCTGTCAGTTCTCGTTCGTATTCTTCCAATTCGTTGGGGTTGAACTGTTCCAAATAATTCAGAGCCGTTCCCAGACAGATTCCGCCGGCAATGTGAGGCGTTCCCGCTTCAAATTTGAACGGCAGTTCGTTGTAAGTGGTGCGTTCGAACGTTACTTTAGCAATCATGTCACCGCCGCCCTGGTAAGGAGGCATTTCGTCCAAAATGGCTTCTTTTCCGTAGAGAACACCGATTCCGGTAGGACCGAAAACTTTATGGCCTGAAAAGACAAAGAAGTCGCAGTTCATAGCTGTTACGTCTACTTTTGTGTGCTGTACGCTCTGGGCTCCGTCAATCAAAACTTTTGCTCCCACGGCATGTGCCGCTTCGATAATTTCTTCCACCGGATTGATAGTTCCCAAACTGTTAGAGATATGGGTCACAGCAACCAGTTTTGTTTTGGGAGAAAGCATGTTTTGGAAATCCTCCATGATGAGCTCTCCGCGCTTATTGATCGGAATGACTTTCAGTACCAGTTTTTTGCGCTCGGCAAGCATTTGCCAGGGTACAATGTTGGAGTGGTGCTCCATGGCAGAGATCATAATCTCGTCTCCTGCACTCAGCAATTCTCCGAAAGAATGGGCAACCAGGTTAATCCCGTCTGTTGTTCCTTTGGTGAAAATGATCTCCTCCTTTTTCTCGGCGTTGATAAAGCGGCGGATAATTTCACGCGCTTCTTCGTACTCATTGGTTGCCTTCTGGCTCAAATGGTGCACTCCGCGGTGAATGTTCGCATTGTCCTTGCTGTAATACTGATTGATGGCATCTAATACCATCTGCGGTTTTTGGGAAGTTGCACCGTTGTCAAAGTAGATGAGGTTCTTTCCGTATACTTGTTGGCGCAAAGCAGGGAAGTCCTGGCGGATATCGCGCACATTGAATTTTCTTTTTGATGGATTTTCCATACTACAAAGGTAGTAAAATGCTATTTGTATTTGTTCTAAATAAGATTAATTTCCAACCTTTTTATTTTAGCTGTATCTTAGCTTTAAATTGATTACAAATGAGGGCATTATACCTATTATTAATATTGGTGGTTTTAGGTTCTGGTTGTGAAAGATACAACTTGAAACAGCCTGCTTATCTGAACCTGAACTGGAGATTTGCATCTACGAGCAACAGTATGGGGAATGTAGTTATCAGTAAAGGCTTCTTTTATTCGAAAGAATTTTCGGTTTCAGGTATCCGCGAAAAAGGTTCACCGGTAGAAATTACCAAGAGCCTGCCCGTTCAGAAAGTCCAGTTTTCAACACAAGACGATCTATATATTTCCCTGGATGTGCCAATGGGTAATTACACGGAATTTAACCTGAAAGCATTGATCGATAATACCAATAACCCGAGCGTTCGCCTGGAAGGAACTTACTATAAGGGAAATTTACCGCACCCAATGGTGATCGAATGGACGGATTTGGATGATTTGAATTTTAAGGTCCAGAACCCGTTCTTTTTGAGCAAGAAGAAAAATTACAAAGTGTATATCGGGTTTGATGTGGCTAAATTGTTTGCTACGGTACCGAGTACTGTTTGGAGTGGAGTAAACATGCCAAACCAACCTGGTAGTGGTCCTACTTTAGTTATTAATAAAGATACTAATCCTCAAATTTACAATGCAATCACCGAACAACTTCCAAATGCATTGGTTCTAACCGTTGAATAATGTCTGCAGAGTACAAAGATATCATCGAAGGCTGCGCAAATTGGGAACGATCTGCACAGGAACGGTTGTATCGTCTTTTTTCCAAAGACCTGTTCAAGGTGTGCAAGCTTTACGGAGCTGATACACAGGATGCGGAGGATATGCTGCACGATGCATACATGCACATTTATAAAAACATTGGTTCATATACATTTACAGGGTCGTTCGAAGGCTGGCTGCGAAGAGTTACCGTGAATTGCTGCCTTCAGACACTGCGTAAACGGAAAAATTTCGCACAATTGGGAGATGTTCCTGCTGTGGACCAGGAAGAAGCGGATTTGGAAACAGGTATTCCATTTGCCAAAGTGCTGGAAGAGATCAACCTGCTGCCTACGAAGGCCGGATTGGTACTCAAATTGTATGCTTTGGAAGGATGGTCGCATTCGGAGATTGCAGAAGAGTTGGAAATTTCGGTGGGAACTTCCAAATCGCAGTTAAACTACGCACGTTCGGTGCTTAAACAAAAATTGGTTTCTTAAAAGATGTCTTTAGACAAACGAAATATTCATACAAACCGGGAGTTCAAATCTCTGCAAAAATCTTTCGAGCAATGGGAGACAGGTTCGCCGTCTGCTGATGTCTGGGAAAATTTGGAGGCAGATTTGGCAGTTTCCGCAGTTTGGGACCGTTTGGACGAAACACTGGAAGCAAACGGAAGTTCTGCAGACAAAGCCCTGGTTGATTCTTATGAGAATTGGTCGCCGAATACTTCCGGAGATGGCTGGTCACGCCTCGAAGAACAGCTTTCAAGAGAACGCGTGTGGAACCGTTTGAATACCACATTAAATTACCCGGTTACAACCCGCATTCCATGGGTAAAAATGGCCGCGGCTTCTATCCTGTTTGTGTTCCTGGCATTTTATACAGACCGTTATACCGGTTCGAACAGTAGTAATTCCGGTGCGGTTTATTTAAGTGCTGTTGAAAAGACTTCCGGTTCCAATACGACAAATACTGATCGTCAGATCGCTGCTGTAAACGGAACAACTGATGCTCCTGAAAACAATACTGCGAACAACACTCCTCAAAATACGGATCCGCAGCAACGCGTAATGGCGAATAATGAGGTGAATGGTGTGAACGGAGTACCGAATAACTTAGCACAGAATACTGAAAAACTTGTTCAGAATAACGAATTGACCGCAAATCAAAATCAGGTGGAGAACCGTTCTGTTGAAAATACTTCGAATGCGAGTGCAAGTGAAGGAATAAATGCATCGGATCTCGCTTCTTTGGACCAGTTGGCTGCCAGGGAAGTATCGGAATTTGGGCCGCAGGGAACAATCGGGGATTTTGACTTCCTGCCGTTCCAGGCGCCTTTCAGACCGAGATTCAGTGCGCTGGTCGGCGGACAGTTTGCCTTTATTGATGAGAAAAACAGAAGCGCATTCTCCAGTTCGCTTCCTTCCATGGGAATCGCAGCTGACTTCCAGTACCACACTTATTTGAGAAAGTGGAGATTCACACAGGATGTTGGTTTCAGCCAGTATGCGCAGTCGAACGGAGGCTATGTTAACGGACGCTACACCAGTTCGAATCAAAAATTGAACACAATTTACTTGTCGTCTTCTGTAGGATATACCTTCAGAGGAGTAACGATTTCCGGGGGAATTACGGTGAACCGCTTGTTGAACGGGTACGAAGAAAGCCGTACAGCTATCACGAATGTGTATAATTCTAAGAAATTACAGGTCGGAGCAACAGCCGGAGTGGATTATCATTTTACACCGTTCAGAAATAAAACAGCACTTGGATTGGGCGTTCAATACCAGTTCATTTCCAGGCTGAAAAGCGAGAACACCGTGTTTAATGATATCCAGGGCGTGAAGCTCCAAATAAAATATTCATTTTAATTTCCAACCTTTTGCGATGAACCGCATCTAAGGGGTAGAAAGATATTTATTTCGTTGTCAACTTCTCCAATGGAGTTTGAAAAATTACTACAGCTCAAAACGATAACGAAATAGTCGAGGCAAGGTAGAACTGGCTTGAATAAAGGTCCCGCGAAAGTGGGACTTTTTTATTGCACGCTGATTACGCTGATAGCGCAGATGATTTTTTCTATAAGTTTCCGTCTGCTTTTATAGTGTATGATTTATCCTACAAAAAACAATGAAAATCAGCGAAATTCGCGAGATCAGCGGGAACACTTACTTCTTCACCGCATACATCAGGAATTCTTTATTTCCGTCTCCGCCTATGATCGGTGAGTCAATGATTCCTTTCACTTCAAAATGTGAATCTACCGCTGCTTTTTCGATGCGTTTCAGGATATCCGGGTACACGGATGCGCTTTTCACCACTCCGTGCTTGTTCAGGAACCGTTTTTCCAATTCGAACTGCGGTTTGATCAATGCAACGAGTATTCCGCCTTCTTTCACGAATGACCCCGTGAACGGAAGTACTTTTTCGAGGGAAATGAATGAAACGTCGATCACGATTCCGTCAACGGGTTCCGGGATATGAGCAGTTGTCAGCTCTCGGATATGTGTTTTTTCGATATTGGTAATGGAAGGATTGGTGCGGATGCGCTCGTGCAATTGTCCGTGGCCAACATCTACACAATAGACGTGTTTTGCTTGTTTGCTTAGCAATACTTCCGTAAAACCACCAGTGGAAGCGCCGAGATCAATAAATGTCTTATCGGAAACGTCGATTTGGAAGTGTTCGAGTGCTTTCAATAACTTCAATGCCCCGCGGGAAACCCAGGTCAACTCTTCATTGAGAAGCAGGATCTTGGCATCAATGGCAATTTTCTTTCCCGGTTTTTCCACAGAAATCCCATTTACCAGTACGTCGCCGTTCTTAATCAATTCTTCACCTCGTGTCCGGGAGGTTACCAAACCGCGGTCGACCAATAGTTTATCCAAGCGTTCTTCCATACTGCAAAGTTACTTTATTAATTACGAATTACGAATTACGAATTAAAGTAGTTACCGAAATAACCCCCCTGATTTTTTAACTCTAAAATTAAAATCTGAAAACCTGCCAATTTTAATTTCACAAATTAACAGCTGATTTCACCTAATTTCAATAAAATCAATCGGATACGCAACGATTTTCCGAATTTACACGTCTGTTTTTTTGGATAAGTTACTGCGTTAATTATCTTTGGTTTTACATTAATTGTACACTACATGAAACTACTAACTGGTGCGCTGCTGGGTTTACTTCTGCCGTTACCTTCCTTTGGACAGATTTTCTTTTCAAATGGTGCTTTGCTTTCGATTTCTTCAGGAGCAATCGTTCAGGTAAACGGGGGTGCCGAACTGGCACAAGCAACAACCCTGACCAATCAGGGATCTGTCACCATTACCAAGAATTCTACTTTCCCGAATCCGGGAACATTTAAGATCGGAGCGAATGCTTCCGCAAGTGGAAATGGGTTTTACCTGGTTGAGCAGGATTGGGTAAATGACGGGATGTTTAATTTCGGGACATCGACAGTAACTCTTTTTGGGAATACCCAACAATTTATTACGTCAACAAATGGAGTTTCAACGGTTTTTAACAACCTGGTACTTACCGGAGCCGGAGTTGGAAATAATCGCAAGAAAACGCTGCAGGGCGTAAACGCGTCCACGGGAGCATCCGGAAGCCTTCAGCTCAATGACCGGGAATTGGAAACCCAGACCAACAGCTTTTTTGTATTGAACCCTGCGGTTGGAGCGATTACTTATTCCACGACTTTCGGAGCCGAAGGATTTGTGAGCAGTTTGGAGCCCGGAGTGCTTTCACGGATTACGAATTTTGCTTCTACGTATATCTTTCCAACGGGATCAAGTACGGGAACGCTGCGTTTTCGTCCTGTTGAACTGACTCCTCAGACAAACATCGGATCGGAATATACGGTTCGGTTCAATAATTACGATGCCAATACGGATGCATTTGATCGAAATGAGAATGACGGTAATATGTGTGCTTTGAATCCGGCCTATTACCATTCCATTGAACGACTTATCGGTAACGCGCCAACAGATATCCGTTTGTTTTATGTCATTGCAGATGACGGCGACTGGACAGGAATGGCTCATTGGAGAACTGCCAGTTCCGATTGGAACGATATGGCTGCAAATACCTCGGCTGTTAACGGTGGTTTCACAACCCGGACAAGAACAGGCTGGAATTTTATGAATCCGGGATATCCATATATTTTGTCGACGGCAAGACCTGGTTCTCCTGCTTTGAATTGCCCGGCAGTTTGTGAGAATTCCTTTAATAATGAGTTTTCTGTGAACGGAGGATCCGGAAATTTCCAATGGACATTCCCTTCAAATGGTACGATCATTTCCGGACAAGGAACTTCCAGTGTATTTGTGGACTGGACAACCGGTACCGGTGAAATTGCAGTGGTGGATATGGGGGCAAACGGATGCAGCTCGCAACCGGGAACCTGCACTCCGGTAATTAAACCTTCTCCGGCCGCACAATTCAGCTACACGGAAGAAGGAACAAGTTATGTGTTTACAGATGAAAGTACCGGTTCAATAACTGCATGGAACTGGAATTTTGGAGACGGTCAAGGTTCTGCTTCTCAAAACCCGGCGCATATCTATGAAGACAACGGAGATGCTTACAATGTTACTTTGCAGGTTACTGCAGCAAACGGCTGTATGGCAAGCCTGACCCAAATCATTGAGATTTTCCAGGATATTTCTGTTCCGAATATTATCACTCCAAATGGTGACGGTACAAACGACTTTTTCTTAATCAAAACAGCAGGAATTAAATCCTATGATCTTGTTATCGTTAACCGATGGGGAAATACTGTTTTCAAATCAAGTGATCCAACCGTAATCTGGGATGGAAAAAGTGATGGACAACCAGTGGCCGAAGGAGTTTACTTCTACAAGCTAAAAGCCTCTTCCGCTTCAAAAGAATACAATTACCAGGGCAACGTAACGGTTGTCAGAAATTAATCAAAATTACTATGCTACAAAAACAGAACTTTATTGCAGCTATTGCGTTCGTCTTCGGATTAAATGCTGCTTATGCACAAAATAATGTCGGGATTGGGACAACAACTCCAAATGCGAACGCTATTTTGGAAATGCAATCAACCACTCAGGGAGTATTGGTCCCGAGAATGACAACGATTCAAAGAAACGCGATTGCTGCTCCTTCTGAAGGATTGCTGGTTTACGATACTGATGTGAATTGCTTTTTCTTTTATGAAAGCAGTGCAGCATCCTGGACAAGTTTATGCAATGCCGGTGGAGTAGGTCCACAGGGTCCAGCCGGCCCCGCAGGCCCAATGGGTGCAACTGGCCCCGCAGGTCCGCAAGGCCCTGCAGGAGCAAATGGAGTGGATGGTGCACCGGGAGCAGCAGGTCCGGCAGGACCAATGGGTGCTACGGGACCTGCAGGCCCACAAGGTCCGGCAGGCGCAACCGGGGCAACTGGTCCGCAAGGTCCGTCAGGAGTTATCAATAGATATCATGTTTATGGAACAGCCGGAAGAACGGGAGTAAGCAGTACTGCATTAACTGTTCAACCGGGAATGAGTCAGGTAATTACTTTAGCTGCACCTTCAACTGTAATCATTTGGGCAACTATCGGGGCATTAAATACTACAACCGGAGGAACTGCTTACTCTTTGGTCGATATGGTTGTTCATATAAACGGAAATCCTTTAGTAAATGGCGGATGGAATCGCATGTTCATTACCAATACTTCGGCTGTAACCGGAATGGGAAATTGTGCTATTAATACCATGGTTACTTTGCCGGCGGGAACTCATACGATTGATTTGAGAACAAACCGATCCTCCGGAACATCTGTTGTGACTATCGGAGGGAATTCTGCCCTGGAGGTAAATCCGGGTGAAATGACAATTATGGTACTAAACTAATCGAACGATGAAAAAGTTACTAGTATTCTTTGGGTTGAGTTTATGCTCAACAGCCGCTTTCTCTCAACAGCAGGTTTCGAATGCCAGAAAACCGATTGCAGCACCTGTTCCCGAGAAAGTCAGTACATCAGAAGGGTTGGTTTCAGATTCAACGGCTGTTGGTACTATGAAAAGACCAATAAATCGGGAAAATCAGGAAATTCCTGTTTCTAATGGAACGGAGATGAATAGGCAACAGATACCAATGGTAAATTCTACTAAGAGAAAACCGGAATAGGTTTTAAAAGCAAAAGATCAAAAAAAATCCATCAGTGTTTGCTGATGGATTTTTCAATTTTAAGAAGGATAAATTGGTTACTCAATGACCCAATTGAATCGTTCTTTCAGTATTTCATGAATGCGGTCAGTTACCGCTTCGTTCTCGATCTTTTGGATCACATCTTCGATGAAAGCTCCTACCATCAATTGTCTGGCGCTTGCTTCGCTTAAACCGCGGGCACGCAGATAGAAAACAGCCTCTTCGTCCAATTGACCGGTTGTGGAACCGTGTGAACATTTTACATCATCGGCATAAATTTCCAATTCCGGTTTGCTGTTGATCGTAGCATCATCGCTTAATAATACATTCCCGTTTGACTGGAATGCGTTGATCTTTTGAGCGTCTTTGCGTACGAATACTTTTCCGTTGAAAACAGCTGTAGCTTTTCCGTCGATGACACCTTTGTATAACTCGTTGGATTCACAGTTCGCCACTTTGTGGTCTACTATCGTGTGGTTATCCACGTGTTGATTCCCGTTCAGGATATAAGCACCATTCAAATGCGTTTCACAATTCTGACCGTCGACTTCGATAGTCAGGTTGTTGCGGACCAACAATCCGTTTAAAGTAACGGTGTTAATAGTGAAATTGGAATCCTGGTGCTGGTTTACCAATTCAGTAGACACCTGGAAGCAAGATTCGTGTTCTTCCTGGATTTTGTCAATGGTCAATTTCGCATTCTTGCCTACATGGATTTCAGAAATAACGTTCGTAAAGTTGTCCGAACCATTTACCGAGATCGAACGCTGAATGAACTGCACTTCTGAAAAAGCTTCCGCAACCAATACGTGTCTCAGATTGGAAAGGATGTTTGCATTCGTATTGATCTGAATAATTTCAATAACCGGCTCGATCTGCATTTTAGCAGAAACATGAACGTATAAGCCGTCGGTTGCATAAGCTGTATTAATGGAAGAAAAGACTTCTCCGTCCAACAATACATTTCCACCCATAACGCGCACTTCCGCTTCATCCATTTGAGAAAGCGGCAGAATTTTAAGTCCTTCGGGATATGATTTGGAAGAAAGTTCACTTGAAAAATGTCCGTTTACAAAAACGTATTGAACAGAATTTGTTGACAGGCCAAAATTTCCAGTAATCGAAACCGGTTTTTCCTGGATGGATAAATTGCTATTCTTGATTTTGGCTACACGGGTATATTTCCATGCTTCCGTTTTGGTAGTTGGAAAAGGGGTGTTTTCTAACACTTCGAGCGCTTTTTGACGCAATTCCTCATTTAATGGAAAAGCTCCTTTTAATTGCCAATTCACACTTGCTGCCGATTCTTTTTCAATGGTTTGCATCTGTATGATTTAAATTATTGAGCAAATTCTGCTTTAATCCAGTCGTATCCTTTTTCTTCCAATTCAAGGGCCAATTCTTTCGGACCTGATTTTACGATTCTTCCGTCGTAAAGTACGTGTACAAAATCCGGAACGATATAATCAAGCAAACGTTGGTAATGCGTGATTACAACTGTTGCGTTTTTATCAGATTTCAATGTGTTTACTCCATTTGCTACAATACGAAGTGCATCAATGTCCAATCCGGAATCGGTTTCATCCAGGATGGATAATTTCGGATCAAGCATGGCCATTTGGAAGATCTCGTTTCTTTTTTTCTCACCTCCGGAGAATCCTTCGTTTACTGATCGGGAAGCCAATTTAGCATCCAATTCAACGATTGCAGACTTTTCTTTTACCAAAGCCATGAAATCTTTTGCTGAAATGGAAGGTTCGCCGCGGTATTCACGGATCTCATTCAAAGCCGTACGCAGGAAATTTACGTTTGAAACGCCCGGGATCTCAACAGGATATTGGAATGCCAGGAACAAACCTTCGCGGGCACGGTCTTCGGTTGCCATTTCCAGCAAATCGGCTCCGTCGAAATCTACTGATCCTTCCGTGATCTCGTATTCTTCACGTCCTGCCAAAACACTCGCCAAGGTACTTTTTCCTGCACCATTTGGCCCCATGATTGCGTGAACTTCACCTGCTTTTACTTCTAAGTTCAATCCTTTCAGGATCTCTTTCCCGTCAATCGACGCGTGTAAGTTATTTATCTTTAACATCTTATTCTTCAATTATGAATTGCTGAATTATCAATTATCAAGTGCACGGTATCCAACTTGATAATTGATAATTAATTCATTGCTAATTATTCATTTATCCTACCGATCCTTCCAAGCTGATCGACAACAATTTTTGTGCTTCAACAGCAAATTCCATAGGAAGCTGGTTCAATACTTCTTTACAATATCCGTTTACAATCAGGCTGATTGCTTTTTCTTCCGAAATTCCTCTTTGGAGGCAGTAGAAAATCTGGTCTTCTCCGATTTTTGATGTAGTTGCTTCGTGCTCAATTTTTGCACTTGGGTTTTTACATTCAATATATGGGAAAGTATGTGCACCACACTCATCCGTCATCAAAAGAGAGTCGCACTGGGAGAAGTTTCTCGCATTGTGTGCATTCTTATGAATTTGGACCAATCCACGGTAAGAATTGTGCGATTTACCTGCAGAAATTCCTTTCGAGATGATCGTACTCTTGGTATTTTTTCCAAGGTGGATCATTTTTGTTCCCGTATCTGCCTGTTGATAATTGTTGGTCACAGCTACGGAATAGAATTCCCCGATAGAATTATCACCTTTCAGGATACATGACGGGTATTTCCATGTTACTGCCGAACCGGTCTCAACCTGTGTCCATGAGATTTTTGCGTTGGTTTCACAAATTCCGCGTTTTGTCACGAAATTGAAAACCCCTCCGTCTCCGTTCTTATCTCCGGGATACCAGTTCTGAACAGTTGAATATTTAATCTCAGCGTCTTTCAATGCGATCAATTCTACTACAGCAGCGTGCAGCTGATTTTCATCACGTTGTGGAGCTGTACAGCCTTCCAGGTAAGAAACATACGATCCTTCATCTGCAATAACCAGTGTTCTTTCAAACTGACCGGTATTTGCTTCGTTGATGCGGAAGTAAGTCGATAATTCCATCGGACATCTTACACCTTTTGGAATGTAGCAGAAAGAACCATCTGTAAATACAGCCGAATTTAAAGCTGCATAGAAATTATCCGTTGCAGGAACAACAGATCCCATGTATTGTTTTACCAACTCAGGGTGTTCCTGAACCGCCTCAGAGAAGGAACAGAAGATGATTCCCAGTTCTTTCAGTTTGGACTTAAAGCTGGTAGCAACCGAAACGGAATCCATCACGAAATCAACTGCTACACCTGTCAAACGCTGCTGTTCCTCCAATGAAATTCCCAATTTTGCCATGGTTTCTTTCATTTCCGGATCTACGTCATCCCAGCTTTCGTATTTTTTGGTTTGCTTTGGAGCTGCATAATAGGAAATCCCCTGGAAATTGGGTTTCGGATATGAAATATGCGCCCAGGAAGGTTCGGTCATTTCAGACCAGATTCGATAACACTTTAATCGGTAATCTAATAACCATTCCGGTTCGTTTTTCTTAGCAGAAATAAACCGGATAATATCTTCGTTCAATCCAAGCGGAGCTCTGTCGGATTCAATATCAGTTGTAAAACCAAATTTGTATTCCGAATTTTCTAAATCCTTCGCTAAGTCGTTTTCAGTATAACCCATCTAAATTTTGTACTATATTATAAGGAGAAAGATTCTCCGCAACCGCAAGTTCTTCCTGCATTTGGATTTGAAAACACAAACCCTTTTCCGTTCAATCCTCCTGAAAAATCCAACGTTGTTCCAATCAGGTATAAGAAGCTTTTTTTGTCAACAACCACTTTAATTCCGTTATCTTCAAAAATCTTATCGTCTGCGCTTTCCTGATTATCAAAAGTAAGTTGGTACATCAATCCGGAGCAACCTCCTCCTTCAACACCAACACGAATGAAATAGCCTGATTTGCCTTCGTCTTCCATCAGGCGGATTGCCTGCTTTTTTGCTTGTTCTGTTACTGTAATCATGACAAGTGTCTTGTGCTCTTTATTTAGATTAATTTTAAATAAAGCTGTATTTCGTTGACAAAAATACCACATTTATGGTATTGGTGCAATAAAAAGGAGAAGATTATTAAGTATGTATGTTATTTTATTCTAAATCATTTGGCAGGAACTCAGATGACCTATGCTCCGGATTGTAAAGTTTGAATAAAAATTATTCCGGATTCTTGACTTATCAAAAATTTACATGCTGTTTCGGTTGTTTAAACTGTGTATGTATCGCGAGGTATGGATTTTAGACGTGGAGTTAAAAAAAGACCTTTAAAAACAAGGCTTCCAAGCTTGATATATCAACGAAAAAATGCGTTGAAACGGTGCAACTTTAAAAAATGGCGGGCGTTTTTTAAAGGCAGTACTGAAGCAACTATTAATTTCTTACGATATATAAAATGAAAAAAGTATTTCTTTTCGGCATAACAATATTACCAGTGTTATGTCAAGCACAATCAAACACCACACAATTACCGAACGGGGTTGTTGTTCACCAGGCTCAGGGGGTAGAGAGTGCTGCTGATCCTATTGTGAATCAGCTGGTTAAAACCCGGACTATCCAGGATTGGACTCTTCCGGAATGTATAGACGCTCTGCCTTTTTTAGAGATCAAGCTAAATGAGGCATTGCCAACTGACAGAGAGCGTTACCTGCATGAAAAAGAGCTTTTGGTAAAGCGGATTAATGAACTTAAATCTTCCAGGTAGTCATGAAAAAGTTATTGATTTTTCTTGCATTCTTAAGTTCGCTGCATATCCATGCACAGCTTACTCCAAACGGAAACTCAGGTGCTTCCGTAACTTCTTATACAGATGGTTCTCCGAATGATCCGATCTATATCTGGTGCGGGAATACACTTGGCGCACAACAGGGAAGTTTGACGGCTGCACCAACCAGCGGAACAGGGCCTTACACCTTTAACTGGTTTTATCACAACCAGGCCACTTCATCCTGGCAGTCATTATCTACCGATGCCGGAGCAACTTCAACCATATCAAATCTTGCAAGCGATGGTTATCGCGTGGAAATAAGAGATGCCTCCAATACTATTACGGATTGTTTTGTTGCCTGGGTCTGGAATTTAAATACGGAAATTACAGCTTCGAGCGGGGTGTTTGGATGTAACAATGCATCCCTGTCATCTACGGTAAATACAACCGGATCATTTTCCTATTACAACCCGCCGCCGCCTGAATCATTGATCAATGCGAATACACTGATCCAGGTTTGCTTTACCGCAAACCACACATTTGTTTCGGATTTGGCGTTTTACTTAGTCGGTCCGCCTTCCTGTGGTTCGCCAACTATTTTACTGCTTCCGAATCCGGGAGTAATTGGTCAGGGGCCCACATGTAACAGTGGTGATAATGTAAACAATCTTTGTTTCACAAATGTTCCCAGTGGAAATATCGATGTATGCAACCCCACACCGACCAGTCTGACAGGAACTTATAGTACATACGGACCTGCCAATACACCAATCAATTGGGGAAGTTTAATCGGTTGTAACGCAGCCGGTGGAGGATGGGCCGTACAGATTTATGACTGTATTGGGGCAGATGTCGGATCATTAACGAATGCAAACATTACGTTTTCAAATTTGACACCTACCTGTGGTTCACCGACTACTTTTTCATATAGCTCAGGTGCAATCAGTTCGGTAATTAATGACAACTCCTGTTCTGCTGCAACAGCTTCCATTTTCCAGGTTCCGGTGCCGACTATTTTATCTACACCGATTACAATAACTGCTACAACAACTTTATTGTGGACAGGCGCTGGTTCAATTGCCGATCCTACATCGGGTAGTACAACCTCAAGCGGATTGCCTGCGGGAGTTTCTACTTTTACACTAACAGCAACCACTTCCTATGGAAATACAACTTGTACACCTCCGCCTGCTACAACAAGTGTAGAAGTTGTTTATCCGACCGTAAATGCAGGACCGGACCAAACAGTTTGTTTGGGTGAATCCGTAACACTTTCAGGCTCCGGCGCACAAACGTATGCTTGGGATAATGGAGTAACAAATGGTATTTCGTTCGTTCCGGGTTCAACAGCAACATATACGGTTACAGGTACGTCTGCAAGTGGTTGTACGGATACAGATCAGGTGACAGTAACAGTGAATCAGCTGCCAACAGTCGATGCGGGACCTGATCAGACTATTTGTCTTGGAATGCCGGTTACACTATCCGGATCGGGGGCACAAACTTACACCTGGAACAACGGGGTAATAAACAATGTGTCGTTCACGCCATCCGGTACTCAGACTTACTCGGTTGTTGGTACGGATGTTAACGGCTGCCAGGATACCAGTGAGATCACAATAACGGTAGTTCCGGCACCGATTTCTTCACTGAGTTCGGATATTTCCTCCGGAATGCCTGTTTTGACCGTAGAGTTTTATAATAACAGCACCAATGCAACGGATTATTCATTTGATTACGGGAATGGTCAGTCTTTCCAAACGTCTGATGTGTCTTATCAACCGACGGTCAGCTATGGGTCGGCAGGTGTTTATACAGTCGTATTAACCGCTGGTAACGGAGTTTGTTATGATACATCCAGTGTAGTAATAACCGTTTTTTATAAGCCTTTGATTGTAACCGTTCCGAATATTTTTACTCCGGATGGTGATGGTGTGAATGATGAATTCTTTATTACCCTGGAAAATGCAACTTCCCTGGAAGTAACCATTGCAAACAGATGGGGAAATAAAGTGGGATCTTATTCGGGAGTGAATGGTTCCTGGGACGGGAAAGTGAATGGAAGTCTCGCTGAGGAAGGGGTTTACTTTTATAATTACATCGTAACTGGTCTGGATGGAACAACCCAAAAAGGACAGGGAAATATGCATTTGGTAAGACATTAAAGTACGCTAATTATAAAATAGCGCAAAAGGTGTGTGGATTCAGTCTGCACACCTTTTTTTCTTGATAAGGTATTTGATTTTTGAACTCATTACTAGTTGTAAAGCAATCTTTTTTTGGATAAGTGCAACCTTTATTCGTAAATTTCGTTTTTAAGAACGTATTAACTAATTGTTACTTATTACTACTATGAAAAAAAGACTGTTCATTACGGGCATTGTGCTCGTTGCGCATACTGCTGTTTTTTCGCAAACTCAAGGGTTACCTGATTCATCCCGCGATATTGAACTACATCGAATAGAAAACATCAAATCTGGTCGAAAAGGAGATGAAGGGTTATTAAATCGCCTCACATTTACCTTTGAAGACTTTAATTTGTTCCAAAAACATGCCTCCGAGATAGAACAACTTTTAAGAGACCGTACGGGTATTGAGCAATTTATTGTTCGGGAAGGAGAACAAAAATGTGAAGTCTCTTACCTGCTTGTTGATCACCCGACAAATGATTTTCTGAAAATTTTTAAAGAAACCATTGGAGAGTACAAGGTGCTGATGTACACTTACGCGGAAGAATTGATAATTAAGAATAAGTAATCTACTAAGTTACAACGACTACTACTATGAAAAATATTTTCACCTTTCGATACGTGAGGTATTGCGTATTGACATTTATGGCCTTAGCGGCTTTTCAATCGTTTGCTCAACCTGCTAATGATGATCCGTGTAATGCAATCTCTTTAACAGTTGGTTCGTCATGCTCTTATACAGCAGGAACTACTGTAAATGCTACATCAACTGCTGGTGTACCGGCTCCCGGATGTGCTTCTTATGGCGGCTCGGATGTTTGGTTTTCAGTGGTGGTTCCCGCTTCGGGAGCATTAAACTTTGATTCGAATACCGGGACTATAACCGATGGGGGTATGGCTATATACTCAGGAACTTGTAGTAGTTTGACATTGATTGAATGTGATGACGATGACAGTCAGAATGGTGCAATGCCTGCAATTAATTTGTCAGGTCAGACACCTGGAGCAACACTTTATATCCGGTTTTGGAAATATTCTTCCGGAACAGGTACATTTAGCATTTGCGTAAAAGAACCTGTTCCTGCTCCGCCGTGCGGAGCAAGTCCACTTGCAGGAGATGCTTGTTCAAATGCAACACCGATTTGTGATATTAACGGATACTGCGGAAATACTTCTTCAAGTTACGGAGTAGATTCCTGGTCTAACTTGACTTCGGCTTTCTGCGGAAGTATTGAGAATAATTCTTTCCTGTCTTTTACAGCATCATCCAGTACGATTTCTTTTGATGTTTGGGTAAACAGCTCAACCATGGGTTATGGAATCCAGATCTTTATCTTTTCGGCAACCAACTGTTCCGGAGCGGTTACACAATACGGACCTTGTTATAACCCGGGATCGGTTCCAAGCGGAAATGTTAACATTACTGCCACCGGACTAACACCGGGGAATACTTATTATATTATGATCGATGGAAACTCGGGTGATGTCTGCAATTATACATTTGCAGCAAATTCGGGAGTTTCTATTCCGGTGAGCGTTACTCCTGCAAACGCTACTATTTGTGAGGGTGGAACTGTGAACCTTACAGCTGCGGGAGGAAACGGTACATTCACCTGGGATGCTTCTGCCGATCTGAATACAACTTCCGGTGCAAATGTTACCGCAACACCGCCGGCGGCAGGAACTTATAATTATACAGTTAACTCTTCAACAGGGAACCCTTTGTGTCCTTCATCGACTTCGGCTACTGCTACAATTGTTGTTAATCCTTGCGGTTGTGGTGTGACTGCTACAAATAGCGGTCCGGTTTGTGCCGGAACAGCAACGGTTAATCTGTTTGCAACAACTATAGCAGGAGCTACATACTCCTGGACGGGGCCAAACGGATTTACATCCACGGACCAAAACCCGACCGGAGTTCCGATTCCGTCAACACCAGGAACCTATACATTCGAAGTTACTATGACGGAAAATGGAAACACGTGTGTTGCTACCACAACAGTTGTGGTAAATGCACTTCCAACAGTTAGTGGCGGCACGAACCAGTCAGTCTGCCAGGGTGCTTCTGTTACCTTGTCTGGTTCTGGGGCTCAGTCATATACCTGGGATAACAGTGTCAGCAACGGGGTTTCTTTTATTCCGGCTGGTACTCAAACTTATACTGTAACAGGAACGGATGCGAATGGTTGTCAGAATACAGCACAAGTAGTCGTAACCGTAAATTCTTTGCCAACAATCAATGCAGGAACTGACCAGGCAGTTTGTCCGGGGACCTCCGTTATATTAACGGGTTCGGGCGGACAGAGCTATACCTGGAATAATGGGGTAACAAATGCTGTTTCTTTTACTGCAACGACTACTCAGACTTATACTGTAACAGGAACCGATGCCAATGGTTGTCAAAACACTGACCAGGTTGTTGTCAATGTGAATTCATTGCCCCTGGTGAATGCAGGTACAGATCAAAATATCTGTGCCGGAGGATCTGTTATTTTAACGGGATCCGGCGGACAGAGCTATACCTGGAACAATGGGGTGACGAATGGTGTTTCATTTACCCCGGTTTCAACTGCAACGTATACCGTAACAGGAACAGATGCAAATGGCTGTCAAAATACGGATCAGGTTGTGGTGACCGTGAATGCTTTGCCGACGATCAATGCCGGGTCGAACCAAAGTGTTTGTGCCGGAGAATCCGTTACTCTAACAGCTGCGGGAGGACAAACGTACTCCTGGGATAACGGGGTAACGAACGGTGTTGCGTTTACACCGGGAACAACTCAGACATATACGGTAACGGGAACGTCAGCTGCCGGTTGTCAGAATACGGATCAGGTTGTAGTGACGGTAAATGCATTACCAACGATTAATGCAGGAGCAGATCAAAGTATTTGTATTGGAGGATCCGCAACATTAACCGGTTCGGGAGGACAAAGCTATTCCTGGAATAATGGAGTGACAAATGGTGTTTCTTTTATACCGGGTGCTACTCAAACTTATACAGTGACCGGGACTGATGCCAATGGGTGTCAAAATACAGATCAGGTGATTGTTGTGGTGAATCAGCTTCCTAATGTTGGAGCAGGGGCAGATCAAACGATTTGCGCGGGTCAGTTTGTTACATTGACTGGGTCCGGTGCACAAAACTACAGTTGGAGCAACGGTATTTCGAACGACGTTGCATTTGCACCGACAAATACACAGGTATATACTGTTACAGGTACCAATGCAGCTGGATGTCAGGATACTGCTATGGTCACAGTTACTGTTGTAGACGCGCCTCTTGCTTCCATGGATGCGGATGTTACATCAGGGATTCCAGGATTGGAAGTGAATTTTACAAATTCAAGCCAGGATGCGAATACCTATCATTTTTCTTTTGGAAACGGACAAACTTATCAAACGACAACAATATCCGATGAGCCGGGAACAACATATGACCATCCGGGAGTATATACCGTGGTTCTTACTGCTGGCAACGGAATTTGTGAAGATACAGCTCATCTAACGATTGTTGTAGCATATGCTCCAATGTCGATAACCGTTCCGAATATCTTCACGCCGAACGGAGACGGAAATAACGATACATTCTACCTTCGGCTTGAAAACGGGGCTTCATTAGAAGTCACTATTGTAAATCGCTGGGGTAATAAAATGGCCTCTTATTCCGGAGTAGCCGGTTACTGGGATGGAACAGTAAACGGAAATTTGGCAGAGGAAGGAGTCTATTTCTTTAATTACAGCGCAACAGGTATGGACGGAACGGTTCAAACCGGACAAGGAGATGTGCAGTTAATAAGGAGGTAAGAAGCAAGCAAACACAAAATAGGTGAAGATGTGCCGGTTGTTGATATTCAACACCGGCACATCTTTTTTTGTTAAAATCGTTGATTTATTGCGCGTTATGTTTTTTTCTTAAAAGAAGATTTCATAAATTCGGATTGCAATTAATTGACGGTGATCTACTTACCGTCAGGAATACTTACTACGCTTGTCAATGGAAGATCTGATTTTTCATTGACAATTTATTTACTACTACTAATATGAAAAAAATTGTAATTCTACAGTTGTTTCTATTCGTTGCTGCGCCTTGTATTTTTTCTCAGGAAGGCGGAACGGTACAAACATCCAAGCAAAACATTACCTATCGGTACATCTCGGAAAAATCGAAAACCGAACCACTTGAAGTGGTTTACGGATTGATCGATCAATGCCCAGCCTCTGAATTTCCGAAAGTCTATGAACATTTTTTGTATAAATCCAGGTTCGAGCCATCGGACAGGCACACCGCCATTTTGGAATACATCAAAAACAAGAAAAACTAACCAAAATGAAACACTTACTACTAACACTACTATTACTACTGACACTCGAAGGTTTTTCTCAGCCACCATGTGGTAGTAATCCGGCCGCAGGAAATACCTGCGCTACTGCAACTCCAATCTGCGAGTTGAATGGCTATTGCGGAAATACTTCATCCAGTTATAGTCCTGATGCATGGGAAAACTGTACCAGTTACTTTCTGGGACTTTGCGTTTCCGGTGACGGACTGCTCGATCAGTTTTGCGGATCGGTGGAAAATGATTCGTATCTGTCTTTTGTAGCTTCATCTTCATCCATTACGTTTGACTGCTGGGTGTATAATTCAACTTACGGAGATGGAATTCAAATCATGATCTTCTCAGCCAGCACTTGTGGTTCGGGGCCGGTAACATCTTATTACTGCGGTCAGCTGGCACCTTCTGCAGGATCGCAAACAGTAAGTGCCACGGGACTTACACCTGGAAACACGTATTATATAATGATCGATGGATTTGCCGGGGACGTTTGTGATTATACTTTTGCGGCAACTTCGGGAGTATCCATTCCGGTCGATGTTACCCCTGTAAACTCAACCATCTGTATTGGAGAATCGGTAGCATTAACCGCTAGCGGAGGGAATGGGACCTTTACATGGGACGCATCTCCGAATCTTAACAGTACGAGCGGATCTGTTGTAACTGCAACTCCGCCCGCAACTGCCGGTACATACACTTATACGGTTAACTCATCAACCGGAAATGCTTTGTGCCCGTCCTCTGCTTCAGCCACAGCTACTATTATCGTGAACCCGTGTGGATGTACGGTTACCGCTACAAACAGCGGGCCTGTATGCACAGGGACGGGTACTATTAATCTTTTTGCTACAACTATTGCAGGAGCCACTTATTCCTGGACTGGTCCAAACGGATTTACTTCTTCAGCTCAAAACCCGACTTCTGTTCCGATACCACTTACACCGGGAACTTATACATTTACAGTTGATGTAACCGATAATGGTTCGACCTGTTCGTCTACAACAACTGTTACGGTAAATGCACTTCCGGTTGTTGATGCGGGTGCGGCTATTTCAATATGTGCCGGTGGGTCTGTCACCTTGTCGGGATCAGGTGCTCAAACTTATTCCTGGAATAATGGTGTAGCAAACGGAGTTTCTTTTGTGCCTGCAGGCAGCCAGACTTATACCGTTACAGGAACAGACGTCAATGGCTGTCAGAATTCAGATCAGGTTGCTTTAACGGTGAATCCCTTGCCGGTTATCGGTGCGGGTCTCCCTCAATCAATTTGTTTGGGTGATGCTATCACACTTGCAGGGTCGGGAGCGCAAAGCTATGTTTGGAGTAGTGGTATTACGAACGGATTATCTTTTGTTCCGGGGGCAACACAGACATACACGGTCACAGGAACCGATGCAAACGGATGTGCAAATACAGGGCAGGTAACAATAACCGTGAATCCGCTTCCGATTGTCGAAGCCGGGGCGCCGCAAAGTGTCTGCCAGGGAAGCCAGGTCACGCTAAATGGTTCGGGTGCTCAGAGCTATACCTGGAATAACGGGGGAGTTGACGGAGTTCCATTCACACCCGGCTCAACTTCCACTTATATTTGTACCGGTACAGATGCTAATGGTTGTCAGAATACAGACCAGGTTGTTGTGACGGTAAACCCGATCCCGACAGTGAATGCCGGCCCTGATCAGTCTGTCTGTATTGGAACGAGTGCTGTACTCACAGCTTCCGGAGCTTCGAATTATGTTTGGAATAATGGTGTTACCAATGGTGTTGCCTTTATACCGGGAGCAACCCAGACATATACCGTTACTGTAACTGCTAACGGATGTCAGGCGTCAGATCAGGTAGTTGTAACTGTGAATGCATTACCAAACGTAAGTGCGGGAGTGGATCAATCAATTTGTATGGGAGAAGGAATTGTTCTTTTAGGATCAGGCGCACAAAATTATACCTGGGATAATGGTGTTTACGAAGGAATTTTATTTACTCCGGGGAACACTCAAACATATACGGTCACAGGAACAGATGCGAATGGCTGTACGAATACCGATCAGGTTACAATTACAGTGATCCCCATGCCTGTAGCGGCCGTTTCAGCTGATGTGGTTTCAGGAACACCGACACTGACAGTTCATTTTGAGAATAATTCCAGTAGTGCATCAACTTATCACTGGGCATTTGGAACAGGCGCTGAAATGAATTCTGTTACCGGAACAGGTTCTCAATATGAATATACTGTTCCCGGAGAATACACGGTTGTTTTAACTGCTGCAAACGGTGACTGTGTTGATACCGACACATTAAAAATCAATGTTGATCCGATTCCGGATCCGACGGTGAATATCCCTAATATTTTCACGCCCAACGGAGATAAGAATAACGACCACTTTTTCCTGGATGTCAGTTTTGCGAAATCGGTTAAAGTACAGATTGTAAACCGCTGGGGAGAAAGAATGTACGAATACGATGATGTAAATGGTTACTGGGACGGAACAGTTAATGGTAACCAGGCATCAGACGGGGTTTATTTTTTCAAATATGTGATTGAAGGATTGAACGGAAGTGTTCTTTCCGGTCACGGAGATTTGCAACTGATGAGGTAACAAAAAACTTTTTAATTAAAAAGACTGCATTTCATTTTTCGATGATGCAGTCTTTTTTTGTTTAACTACATTTGTACCATGCGTGTAGTTCGGCAGTTGAATTCAGAGACGAAGTTTAATCATCCAATTCTTACTTTGGGTACCTATGACGGGGTTCATTTAGGGCACCAGGAAATTATTCGTTCACTGGTTCAAAAGGCTAAGCGTGAAAACAAGGAATCGGTTTTATTTACGTTTGAGCCGCATCCCAGAAAGGTGCTTTATCCGGATAGCTATTCTGTGAAGCTGATTGATACGGTAGACGAAAAACTGGCCAAGCTTGAAAAACTGGGATTGGACACAGTGATCCTTTTCCCGTTCACGAAAGAATTTTCCCGCTTATCTGCCATGGAATTTGTGCGTGACGTTTTGGTGAACCAGATTGGGGTCAGCGAAATGCATATTGGACACGATCATCACTTCGGGAAAAATAGGGAGGGTTCTTTTCAGGAATTGCAGGAATTGGGAGAGTTGTACAACTTTAAAGTGTTCCAGTTGCCGGCTATTTCTGCGGGTGAAATTACGATCAGTTCTACTAAAATCCGGAATGCGATCCTGGAAGGAAATGTGGAGTACGCCTCACAATTGATGGGAACTCCTTTTATCCTGCAGGGAAAAGTGGTGAAGGGACAGCAGATCGGACGCACAATAGGTTTTCCGACCGCAAATATTGACCTGGAAAACACGGAAAAGATTTATCCTAAAAACGGGGTGTATGCTGTCAAGGCTTACCTGGATGAAAGGTTGGTTTTCGGAGTGATGAATATCGGAACGCGCCCCACGGTTGCAAATAACGGTCAGGTTACGATAGAAGTTCATTTGTTTGATTTTGCAGAAGAAATCTATGATCGGTACGTAAAAGTGGAAGTAATGCAACATATACGTGATGAAAAGCGTTTTGAGAACATAGAAGATCTAAAACATCAAATTCAACAGGATGAAATTACTGCCCGTACTTATTTTTCTCTGTATAACTAAGTGCTCTTTTTCACAGGATACATTAAGGATTTACCGTTGGGAAGCTGTCCAAAAAGCAAATCCGGACACGATTTATGGAATTGATGCGTCTAAGCTGAAGTGGGAAGAGATTCCTGAGAAATTATACGCCTTTAAGAATGTCAAGTATCTAAATATTTCAAAGAATAAATTGAAAGAACTTCCATTGGAAATGGGTGCTTTTAAATCATTGAAAACGCTGGATGCGACAAAGAATGACCTGGAGAATGCTCCGATTGTGATTTGCCAGATGCCGAAACTTCAAAAACTTCATTTGGCACGGAATAATATCAGTTCTTTGCCTGCCTGCATCGGTTACTTGACTGATTTAAAGATACTGGACATTTGGGATAATCCGATCAATTCACTTCCGGAAGAAGTTTTGAAATTGCAAAACTTGCAGGCTGTAGATATGAGGGCAATTATGCTGGGACCGGAGTTCCAAAAAAGATGGCAGGAAGGTATGCCTCAGGTAAAGTGGTATTTTGACCCGCCTTGCCATTGTGTGGAGTAAGAATCAGCTGCAGAAAGACGGAGGCTCTTTTCGTCATTTGACGCAAAGGAAAGCCGATGGAATGCGAATGAATTCAAACAAGTTATAATTTGCCCGAGATTTTATTTTCAAGAAAAAAAATATTTTTTTCATTTTTTTCCAACCTTTTAAAAACCCCTGCATCATATGGGTGTCAAGTATATATCAGAAATCTCTCTGATTGGTTTGGTAAATTGGGTTTTAGGTTTGGAAAAGGGTACTTTTTGGATTGTACCCTTTTTCATTTTATAAACTTTTCTATCTAAGAAAGATCGTAAAATTCTTTGCGCCTTTGCTTCTCAGCGGTTAATGAAAAAGCAGTACTGCAGTTTTACTTGCGACATAAAATCCGCGCTTTTCTGCGTGCCTCTGCGGGAAACAAAAAAGAGCTCTACCGCAGGTGGAGATCGTAAAACAATAAACCCGCGTAATCTACGAGAGATAATTTAGTGGAGTTCTGTTTTGAAAATCTGGCTCCAGAAATCCGCGATTGAAATTCCAGCTTCAGCCAGCATCTGTGGGACCAGGCTTGCTGCGGAGAACCCCGGAGTTGTATTCACTTCAATGACATGCGGAACATCGTTCACAACCATGAAATCAATACGTGCTATGGATTTTAACTGCAGCAGGTTGTAAATGTCTTTTGAGTTTTCCCACACCTTATCTCTAATTGCATCCGGAATGCGTGCAGGTGTGATTTCCTGGGATTGTCCCAAATATTTCGCCTCGTAGTCAAAGAAATCATTTTCGGTAACAATCTCTGTCAGGGGCAAGGCTACCAATCCGTTTGGTGAACGGTAAATGCCACAGGTAACTTCCGTTCCTTTCAGGAAAGATTCGATAACAACCGTATCTCCTTCTTCAAATGCCTTATCCAGGGCATTTTGCAAATCTTCGGCTTTGGAAACTTTACTGATTCCGAAGCTTGACCCGGAATCGGAAGGTTTGACAAAACAAGGAAGTCCCAATTCGTCCAGGATCTGCCCGGTCGTATATTGATTGCGCGACTTTAAGAAAAGCGACTTTGCAACCGGAATTCCGAAACGGGACAAAAACTGGTTGCAGTACCACTTGTCGAAACTCAATTCGGAGGCCAGTGCATTGGAGTTCACATACGGAATTCCTTTCATGTCCAAAAGAGCCTGGATTTTTCCGTTTTCTCCGGGATTCCCGTGGATGTAGATCAGTCCGATATCGATTTTGCGTTCACCTGAATGGGTTGTGAAACTCATGCTTTCTATGGAAAATGGGAACTTCTCATCTCCGTTCGGTACAAACCAGCCACTCTCAAGCACGTGGATAGGGACCACTTCGTATTCTTTCGGGAAATTATCCATGATGGTTTGAGCACTTTTCAAAGAGATCTCAAATTCCGAAGAATATCCACCGCAAAATAAACCAACCAGCTTCATATTTTTTGTTTTAGTACAGGTGTTCAAACAGTTCAAATGGTTCAACTTTGAGTGGTTGAACTTTTAACCTTTTAAGTAAGCGTTGCTCTGTTTTTGGAACACTTAAATACAAAAGTAACGGATAATTAATCCTGCATCCGGGGGTATGGAAAAAGTTTTCAGAACAGATTGTTAAAAGCTTCATTTGTGCTTTGAGTACTTGCAGGAACATTCTTTTTATATTTGTGCAACTTACAATCGATTTATGAAGTTTTTTCAGAAGCTTAAAGCATTTGTTTGGAGCAGGCATTTTTTGAAGCATTCGCTTTACATTGTGCTTACTTATATCATTGTTGTTTCAATAGTGGTTATTTATCTTGATCAGTACACAAATCACGGTGAGAAGATTGATGTTCCGAATGTGGTTGGGATGAAGACCAGCGGTGCACAGTCCAAACTGGAAGCATTGGAACTGAAGATCGAAGTATTGGACTCCGTTTATAAACCCGAACTTCCTGCTGGAACCATCGTGTCACAGGATCCGCTCCCAACTTCCAAATCATTGGTTTATGTGAAGTCAGGCAGGATCATCCGTGTGCAGGTTTCCAAAAAAATGCGCCTGGTAGAAATGCCTAGCCTCATTGATAAATCCGAGCGGATTTCCGAAAGTATCCTGAAGAATCGCGGATTGAAGTGCCGTAAAACGTATGTTCCGACTTCCGAATCGAACGGGGCTGTATTGAGACAACTTTTCAACGGAAGAGAAATCAAGGAAGGAACAAAGATCCCGGTTGGAAGCACTATTACATTGGTGGTAGGTCAGAATAACGAAGCAAAACCGGTAACCGTAATTGATTTGATCGGTTTAACAATATCTGATGCCAAAGCGCGTTTAAGTGGGGTATCGCTACAGATTTCAGTTGGTGCATGTGATGGATGTACAAATGCTGCGGACTCAACCAATGCTGTTATTTATTCTCAAAGTCCTGAGTTTATCGAAGGTGAGACTGTTCCATCCGGCACAACAATTATGGTTTCAGCTGAAAAACGGTAGGTAATTTTTGATTAGATGAAATTTAGTTTAGTATCCGTTTTTGTATTTATTGTTGGATTTGTTTCATTCGGACAGGAAGTTTTGAGTCCGATAGGAGCTATGAAAAGAGGGGTTTCTCCCAAAAGATCCCTGAACTTGAAAAGCACCGCAAATATTGACAGCACCTTTGTTTATTCATTTGACACCTTGTCGTTGCCGCTTTTGGATGAGTTTTCTCATTCCAAATTCCCGGTACTGGATGCGCAACCCGGAGATGCAAACGTTACTGAACAGAAGTTCTATCACCTGACAGACTTGTCGGATGTTCCGCTTACGAACGATAAAAAGTACTCGACTTCTCCAACCAGACGTTATACGACCGCTTTGTCAACAGGGACGACTACACAAACAGATTTACCGCTGATTACCATTAACCAAGCCGATTTTCAAAATTACCCGGTAGTTTATTCCACAATTGATTTCTATCCGCCCTACAATATTTATGATACGCTGGATTTGTCTAACAATCCCGATCTTGATCCTGACACAATTCCTATAACAAATCCGGATATCCTGCAGGATTCGGTAACTATTTTCTTTGCGCATGAAGTGAATCCGGATGTATACTGGATGGATGTATCTGCATACCACAATTATACACATGCCGTGAATCCGTGGACATTGGGAGTGGTTACTTTTGACGGACTGGACGAAACGGGGTATCCTTATGCAATCAATACAACACAAACCGGTTACGCAGATTATTTAACCTCTAAAACCATTAATTTATCAGGGTATAATCCGAATGATTCCATTTACCTGAGTTTTTTAGTTCAGCGGCAGGGATTTGGTGATGCACCGGAAGTACAGGACTCACTTGTTCTGGAATTCTACGATAAAAATTCAGACGAATGGAACCGTGTTTGGTCCATCAACGGAGGTCCGCTTGGGGATTTCAAAGTTGGTCATTTGAAAATTGTTAACGCAGCATATTTGACAGATGGATTCAGGTTCCGGTTCAAAAATTACGGAGGGCTTTCAGGAATGTTGGATGAATTCCACCTGGATTATGTGCATTTGAGAAACGGAAGCGGTTACCAGGATACACTTTTCAAGGATTTCGCATTTGTGTACAATATCGGGTCATTGATAGAAGATTACACGGAAGTTCCCTGGGAACATTGGGTAAACGACCCTACACATATGAATCCTGCCGTAAAGGTTTCGGTTAGAAACGGATCGAATGTTCCTGAAAATAACATGAACGGAACGGTGAAAGTTGATTTCGCAGGAACAACAGAAGGAACGTTTACGATGCAAGCAGCGACTTTGTCCGGTGCATTGAACTATGCCCCAAGAACAACTGTGTCCAGTGTGCATGATTTTTCAACAGGATATACATTCTCAACTACTCCGCCATCAGCAACCAAAACATTCGATATTATAGCCAATGCAGGAGCCCAATTCCCTAATTTGCCCCTGAATGATTCTTCCTATGCCAAACAGGTATTTGAGAATGTCTATGCTTACGATGACGGGTCTGCAGAAGCGGCTTATGGAATTTCCCAGGTTCAGGCAAGATTGGCCCTTAAGTTCCAGCCTTACCAGGCAGATACCTTGTTGGGAGTAAGAATGTGTTTCGTTCCTACCGTAAAAGATCTATCTAGTAAATTGTTCTTATTGACCGTTTGGGGCGATAACAACGGAGTTCCGGGATCGGTACTTTATGAAGATCAGTTCTTCTATCCGAGAACACCAATTTATGAAGACGAAAGAGGTGTTTACACGGATTACCTCCTGAAAGATACACGTCTTCCTTTGAACGGAGGAGCATTCTACGTTGGGATGCGTCAAATCGACGCAGATCCTTTGAATATCGGGTTTGATAGAAACACACCGAATGTCGGGAATTTATTTTTCTCATTAAATGCAGGGGCAACCTGGAGTACGGCATCCAGTCCGGGAGTTCCCATGATCAGACCAATTATTTTGACTTCTGATAATGTAAACCTTGGAACGGATGATTTGGTAAAAGAAGAAATCGACTGGAACGTTTATCCGAATCCTACAACCGGAGTTGTGAATATCAACTGGAGATCCGAAAATGAATTTCCGGGAGCTGTTTTGGTAGATTCACAAGGCCGCACTGTGTTGACAGTAGGTACATCGGATCTTCGCTTTGATTTGAGCGATGCTCCCGGCGGGATTTACTTCTTAAGGCTGAACAACTCGCAGACAGTTAAAAAAATTATCAGATAGTATATGAATGAGGATGTTCAGGATGTTGAGCAGGAAGAAGAAGAACTTTTTGAACACTACCGTTTTAAAGCGGACCCGGGTCAGGAATCCGTTCGTATAGATAAATACCTGTTAGATCGTCTTCCTAACACATCCAGGAATAAAATCCAATCGGCGGCCAAGAACGGCAGCGTAGTTGTTAACGGGAAACCGGTCAAATCCAACTACAAGGTAAAACCCGGGGATGAAGTAGCAATTGTTTTGCCTTACCCGGTTCGCGAAATAGAACTTATTCCGCAGGATATCCCATTGGACATTGTTTACGAAGACCACGAATTGATTGTTGTGAACAAGCCTGCGAATATGGTAGTTCATCCCGGGTACGGGAATTATACGGGAACACTGGTCAATGCATTGGTTTATCACTTTGACAATCTGCCTGAACGAAAATCAGATTACTTCGGGAGGCCTGGTTTGGTTCATCGGCTGGATAAACACACGACCGGGATCATGGTAGTGGCAAAAACGGAAGATGCATTGACGAACCTGGCTAAGCAGTTTTACGACAGAACTACTGAAAGAAGATACCAGGCTTTGGTTTGGGGAGATGTAGAAGAAGACATGCGTATCGAAGGGAATTTGGGACGCTCTTTACAAAATCGAAAAGTAATGACTGTTTTTCCTGAGGGAGATCACGGGAAGCATGCAGTCACACATGTAAAAGTTTTGAAAAGATACGGCCTGGTGACTTTCGTTGAATGTAAACTGGAAACAGGAAGGACCCATCAGATCCGCACGCACCTGAAATGGAAAGGACATCCTTTGTTTCATGACCTGGAATATGGAGGTGACCGCATTGTGAGAGGTACAACACATGATAAGTATAAACAGTTTATTTCTAATTGTTTCGACCTGATCCCCGGACAGGCACTGCATGCTAAATCTTTAGGATTCCAACATCCGGGAACGGGTGAATGGATACAGTTTGATTCCGATTTGCCGGAAGGATTTCAGGTTTTGCTGAACAAATGGGATAGATATGTTGCCGAGTAAAATCTCACAAAAACGATCTTAGACGTTTTTTTTTGCCCGATAAATAGCGCGTATTCAAAATTTTAATTTAATTTCGGCAATCACGATAACTGAGTAACTATAACTTTAATCCTGTAGTTGGTCTTTTATCACTGTGTTTATATAAAAAAGATTGCACCTTGCTATGAATGTTAAAACGCTTATTTTATCTGGACTTTTAGTTGTTTCCAGCGTGTCTTTCGGACAAGTGAAACAAATTAAAGATGCAAATACTCAGTTTAGAAGTGGAAACTACTGCGAAGCAGCATCAAAATGCGAATTAGCCTATTCTAAAATTAAACGTAAGTCTAAATCAGGTCTTGCTCAGAAAGGTGACATGGCATTTAAAACTGCTGAATGTTACAGGTTAACTGATAACTTCAAGAGAGCTAATGAGTGGTATGAGAAAGCTATTCTATTAAAGTTCCAGCAAAAAGAACCTCTTGTACTGTTGTATAATGCGGATATGCTTCGTCAGATGAGTGAACTGAAAAAAGCTCAGGAAAATTATAACGCATATAAAGCACTGGTTCCGGATGATCCGAGAGCAGATGTAGGGATTGCATCGTGCAAAATGTTTGAAGAATTTAAAGAGAACAGAACACGTCATACAGTGTCTAACGTAAAAGCCCTGAACAAAGAAGGTTTTGAAATGGCACCAATGTTCGTAGATAAGAAAGAAACGAAGATCGCTTTCGGTACTTCAAGTGACCGCGAAGGTCTTCAGGGTAAAGCGAAAGATCCGTTGACTTGTCAAAAGTATATGGACATTTTCGTTTCCGAACTGGATAAAAAAGGAAACTGGTTGGAACCTAAGCCGATTGTCGGTGATAGTATTAACACAGAAGACAGCGAAGGTACTTTGTGTATCGATGCACGTGGAAAAACAATGTTCTTCACACGTTGTCCAAGTGTGAAAAAGAAAAATCTGGGTTGTGACATCTTTATGTCTGAATTAGGAGGTAAAGGATGGGAGCGTCCGAAAAGACTTTCTTTGAAACCAAATGACACATTATCTGTAGGTCACCCTTGTGTGTCTGACGACGGGAAATTCTTGATCTTTGTTTCGGATATGCCTGGAGGACAAGGTGGACACGATTTGTGGTACACTACTTACGAAAAGAAATCAGATTCATGGTCACTTCCTGTGAATATGGGGCCAGAAGTCAATACAGCAGGAAATGAATTGTTCCCGAGCTTTGCAAGAAACGGAGATTTGATCTATGCTTCTGACGGTCTTCCTGGAATGGGTGCATTGGATATGTTCCGTGCTGAGAAAGTAGGTGACAAAAACCAATGGGAAAAACCAACAAACTACGGTTCTCCTATCAACTCTGAATTTAACGATTACGCAATGGTTGAAGTGGATGACCGTAAAGGTTATTTTACTTCCGAGCGAAAAGGAAACGTTGGTGAGCAATTCAGCCCGGATCTTTGGATGTACGAATTGCCTCCGAATGTATTCAGCTTGAAGATCAATGTATTTGATTTGACGGATAAAACACGTCAAACAAAGATCGACGGTGTGAAAGTAATTGTTACCGGATCCAATGCAAATGAAAAATGGGAAGGTTTGACTTCAAAAGACGGATCTGTCTACTGGGATAAAAAACCAAATGGTGATCGTTACATTGCTGAAGAATCCGATTACAAAATCATGATTTCAAAAGAAGGGTACTACGAGAACAAGGCGGGTGCTTCCATCTCTACAAAAGGATTGAAATACAACCAGGATTTCGTATTGGATATGGGATTATTCCCGGTGAAAAAGCCAATTCGTCTACCGGAAGTTCGTTATCCTTTGGCAAAATGGGACTTGTTAGTTGACTCTTCTATCAACTCAAAAGATTCCTTGTTATTCGTTTACGACTTGTTAGTGGAGAACCCGGGATTGGTACTTGAATTGAGTTCACATACCGACCCGCGTGGTAACGACCTATATAACCAGGTTCTTTCTGAAAACCGTGCAAAAGCATGTTACAAATTCCTTGTTGAAGAAAAAGGAGTGGACCCACGCAGAATTATTCCGGTAGGAAAAGGAGAGCGTGAACCAAGAACGGTTTACTTATTAGCTGGGAAATACCTTGAAAATGAGCCGAAAGATGAAAACGGTGCAATGATTGCAGGAACTCAGGTGATTGTATTGAAAGAAGCATACATGAATCAGTTCAAGAAAACGAACAAGAAGTTGTTTGAACAATTGCAGCAGTACAACAGACGTACGGAAGGTAAAGTAGTTACCCTGGAGTTCGACGTAAACAATGCGGCTCCTGCAAATCCGGACTACCTGATCTTTAAAGCACTTCCGAAAGCGAGGTAAGAAGAAGCATTGCTTCTGATAAGAGATAATTAGTGCAATCAAAAAGGATCGCTTTGATTATTGGAGCGTAGCTGAAAATAATATTTACTAAAAGCCTTCGTCATTTTGATGAAGGCTTTTTTGTATTCCGTCCTCTCAATTGAATTTTGTAACTTTGCCCTTTCAATTTTTAGTATGTCAGATATCCGATACAATTTAAGAGGTGTTTCAGCCGGAAAAGAAGAAGTGCATAATGCGATCAAAAAAGTGGATAAAGGTTTGTTCCCCAAAGCATTTTGTAAAATTGTACCTGATTATTTGACAGGAGATGAGGAGTATTGCATCGTTATGCATGCTGATGGAGCAGGTACGAAATCCTCACTTGCATACATGTATTGGAAAGAAACCGGTGACATTTCCGTTTGGAAAGGAATTGCACAGGATGCACTAATCATGAATATCGATGATTTGTTATGCGTCGGAGCAACCGAGAATATCCTGCTTTCTTCTACGATCGGAAGAAATAAGAACCTGATTACGGGTGAAGTTATTGCTGCCATTATCAACGGAACAGAAGAATTATTAGAAACACTGCGTGAGCAGGGAATCGGAATTTACTCTACGGGCGGTGAAACTGCTGATGTGGGAGATTTGGTTCGAACGATCATCGTCGATTCAACGGTTGTCTGCCGCATGAAACGTTCCGATGTAATTTCCAATCACACTATTCAAAATGGCGACGTGATCGTTGGGCTGGCGTCTTACGGCCAGGCAACTTATGAAACTGCTTACAATGGTGGAATGGGATCAAACGGATTGACTTCTGCACGACACGATGTATTCAACAAAACGTTAGCAGCGAAATACCCGGAAAGCTTTGATGCTGCAGTTCCTGCAGATTTGGTTTATTCCGGTTCGAGAAACCTGACGGATGCTGTTGACGGAGTTCCGGTTGATGCAGGGAAATTGGTACTTTCCCCGACCAGAACATATGCGCCGGTTATCAAAGCTATTTTAGACAAATGCCGTTCATCCATTCATGGAATGGTACATTGCTCGGGTGGAGCGCAGACAAAAGTGCTTCATTTCGTGGATGACGTTCATGTCATTAAAGATAATTTATTCCCGATTCCGCCATTGTTCAAAATGATCCGGGAAGAGTCCGGCACAGATTGGAAAGAAATGTACAAAGTCTTCAACATGGGACACCGTATGGAAGTTTATCTGCCGGAAAGCGAAGCACAGCAAATCATAGCGATCAGTAAATCATTTGGAATTGATGCTCAGATTATCGGCCGGGTAGAAAAAATGGATGGAAAACAAGTGACTGTCCGATCCGAAGTCGGAGAATTTGTTTACAACGGTTAGCCATAAACTGCAGAGAGAACTTTAGACCTCGCGTCCTTTGATTCTTTGCGGTTTAAAACAACTGGTTTTATTCTTACCGCAGGAAGCGGAGAGCGCAAGGCTCAGGATTCTCCGTTTGAATGAGAATAAGAATTAAAAGATTAGAAACTAGATGCAAGATTTATTAAGTAAACTGGAAGCAATTCATTTCCGGTTTGTAGAAGTCGGTAAAATGATCACAGACCCCGATATTATTTCGGATATGGATCGTTATGTGAAGCTGAACAAGGAATACCGTGACCTGGAAGAAGTTGACAATGCCTACAAGGCATATAAGAATGTTTTGGACAATTTAAAGAGTTCGAAAGAAATGCTGGAGGTTGAAACAGATCCCGAAATGCGGGAAATGGCAAAGATGGAGATCAATGACCTGGAGCAGAAGAAGCCTGAATTGGAAGAAGAACTTAAAATATTGCTGATCCCGAAAGATCCTGAAGATGATAAGAACGCCATTCTTGAATTACGTGCCGGAACGGGAGGTGACGAAGCTTGTATTTTCGTGGAAGATATATTCAGAATGTATACCATGTATTTCAAGGAAATGGGATGGCAGTACGAGATTGCAAACTCCTCCGAAGCTTCCGGAAAAGGATACAAGGAAATTTCAATGAGTATTGAAGGTGCGGGTATCTATGGAATGCTGAAGTTTGAATCGGGTGTGCACCGGGTGCAGCGTGTCCCGGAAACAGAATCCCAGGGCCGTGTCCATACTTCTGCAATCACAGTGGCGGTTTTGCCCGAAGCAGAAGAAGTGGATTTCGAGCTGGACATGAATGATGTGAGAAAAGATACCTTCAGGGCATCGGGAGCGGGAGGTCAGCACATCAACAAAACAGAGTCCGCAATTCGTCTAACACACATTCCAACGGGAGTTGTGGTAGAATGCCAGGACGGACGTTCACAACATAAAAACTTAGAGAAAGCAATATCTGTATTGCGTTCCCGTTTATACCAGGCAGAATTGGACCGCGTCCACCAGGAACGTGCGGCTCAACGAAAGACTCTGGTATCGACCGGGGATCGCTCTGCTAAGATCAGAACATACAATTATCCGCAAGGTCGTATTACAGATCATCGAATCAATAAAACGATGTACAACCTTGGAGCTTTCATGAACGGAGATATCCAGGAAATGATTGATGCACTGAAAATGGCAGAGAATGCTGAAAAAATGAAAGGCGAATTGAACTAGTTCAAAATTCCGATAGCTATCGGAATAAAAAGTTTAAATGCTCAAATAATTCAATGGATTTGAATCCGTTGAACTATTTTGAACCATTGAACAATCATAAAAAAACGTACTGTTAACAGTGCGTTTTTTTATGATGATTACCTTTAACCGAATAATGACAACCATTCGCCCCTTTTTTTAACTATATGAAAAGATAAATGCGAATTTTACACCACAACTCAACAATATGAAATCAGGAATACTCCTTTTATTTGTTCTAATCACTGCAATCTCTTTCGGACAGGGAAATGCAACCTTAAGTGGAACTGTTAAAGATCAATCTAAAGGCGAAGAAATTATCGGGGCCATTGTACGCGTAAAAGATCAGAAACTCGGAGCTGTAACAAATGAGTACGGATTTTACTCCTTGACCCTGCCTGCCGGGAAATATACCATCCAGGTTTCTGGTGTCGGATACCTTTTAATGGAACAGGAAATCGACCTCGCTGTATCCCAATCGGTCGATTTTCAATTAAAGACAGAGCAAGACGAAAAAGAATTGGAAGAAGTGGTGGTTTCCTCTGAAAGACCTGACGGGAATGTTCGTGATCCGTTAATGGGAGTGGAGAAAATCGACCCGAAGGAAATTTCCAAGATCCCGGTGATCTTTGGTGAAAAGGATTTGATCAAAACCATGCAGCTGATTCCCGGAGTGAAAAATGCCGGCGAAGGAAGTTCCGGATTTTACGTTCGCGGCGGCGGGGCTGACCAAAACCTCATTTTGCTGGATGAAGCACCGGTCTATAATGCAAGTCACTTATTAGGATTCTTCTCAACATTCAATTCGGATGCTATCAAAGATGCGATGCTTTACAAAGGAAATCAGCCTTCGAATTACGGGGGAAGACTTTCGTCTGTACTGGACATCAAAATGAACGAAGGGAACCAAAAACGCTACAATGTTGGCGGCGGGATCGGTTTGATCTCTTCCAAATTGATCGTAGAAGGACCGATTGCCAAAGATAAAGCGTCGTTTTTAATTTCGGGAAGAAGAACTTATGCCGATTTATTCCTGAAATTGTCGGACCGATTCAAAGACAATAAGTTGTTTTTCTATGATTTAAACGCTAAAGTCAACTACCGTATAGGAAAAAAAGACCGTTTGTTCTTGTCCGGATATTTCGGGAGGGATAAGCTCGGTTTAGGAGATGTTTTCGGGATTAATTGGGGGAATGCAACAGGAACCCTGCGCTGGAATCACATAATGAATGAAAAATGGTTCTCCAATACTTCATTTATCTATAGTAAATACGATTACAAGATTTCCATTTCAGGCGGCGATGTGCAGTTTGATATCACTTCCCAGATCCAGGATTTCAATCTAAAGCAGGAGTTCCAGTGGTTTCCGAATAACCGGAATAAAGTAAAGATCGGGTTGAATGTGATCAACCATGGAATTACACCGGGACAGATCGACGCGAATGAAGAATCCGGAATTAACGCCAAGCGTTTAAAACCGACTAATTCCGTGGAGAATGCAGTTTATATCACAAACGATTACACCATTACCGAAAACTTTACCATGAGCTATGGCCTGCGGGGTTCAAACCTGATGGCACTTGCAAGCGGTGATGAAATGTACACGTATAATCCGGATGGAACAATTGCTACCGCCGACACATGGACTAAGAATAAATTATTGAAGTCTTATTTCTTTGTGGAACCGAGACTTTCCTTCAGCTGGCAGTATTTGAAAGGACAATCGATTAAAGCTGCGTATGCCCGAAATACCCAAAACATCCACCAGGTTTCCAATTCTACTTCCGGTTCCCCTACAGATGTGTGGCTTTCTTCAAGCCTGAATATAAAACCGGAAATTTCCGACCAGGTAGCCTTGGGCTGGTTTAAGAATTTCCTGGATAACAAATTGGAATTAAGCACAGAGGTGTATTACAAATGGATGCAGAACCAGCTGGATTACAAAAACGGCGCAAATGAACAGGCAAACGAACGCCTGGAGGGAGAATTGCTTTCCGGAATCGGACGTGCCTATGGGTTGGAGATCATGCTGAAGAAAAAGTCGGGTAAATTTACCGGTTGGGTAGGGTATACACTTTCACGCACGGAGCGGAAGATCGAAGGAATTAATGACGGAAAATGGTACCTGGCAAAACAAGACAGACTGCACGATCTCTCTGTTGTTGGTATTTATGAGATTACTCCGAAATGGTCTGTTTCAGCTTTGTTTGTTTTCTACACCGGAAATGCAGTGACGTTCCCTTCCGGGAAATACCAGATCGACGGCCAGACCTATTTTATCTATACCCAGCGAAATGGTTACCGCATGCCGAATTATCACCGCCTGGACCTTGGAGTGACCTGGCTTCGCAAGAACACCAAGAAGTTTGAGAGCAGCTGGAATTTCTCAATCTACAACGCATACGCGCGTGAAAATGCTTATTCGATCACATTCCGTGAAAACAAGGATGATCCGTCTAAGACCGAAGCGGTACAGACAACTTTGTTCCGAATAGTTCCGGCAATTACCTACAATTTTAAATTTAAGTAAGAGAAAGCATTGCTTTCGATTAAAGACAAACGATGAGTAGATTGAATTAACTAATACAACAAAGATGAAATTGATAATTACAGCCCTTGTTTCTTTTGCTTTTATCCTCGCATTTTCAAGTTGTGAAAAAGTCATTGATATCGATTTGAATGATACCGAACAGAAAGTGGTGATTGAAGGATTCATTTTAAGAGGCGATACGGTTCAGCGCATTCGCGTTACCAAAACACAGAACTTTGATGAGAATATGCCTCCTCCGACTGTTGACAATGCATCGATAACAGTGATCGATAATTTGGGGAATGCAGGAACCTTTACTTCAGTTGGGAACGGATGGTACGAATTGACCAATTATCCCGGAATTGAAGGCCGAACATATACATTAACAACCGTTGTGGAAGGAACTTCTTACACCGGAAGCAGTACCATGCCTGCATTCCAGCCTTTCCAGGAATTGTATCCCGTAATTTATACGTTTGGAACAGATACGCTCTATTCAATTGTTCCGGCACATTTTGATGAGCAGGGAGTTGCCAATTACTACCAGTTCCATGTTTTTGTGAACGGAAAAAGGGAAAAAGGGATTTTCATCCAGAACGATCAGTTCACAGATGGCAACCTGGTGGTAGAACCTTTGTTTGTTCCGGAATTGAAAGTAGGTGATACGGTTCGCGTGGATATGTTCGGTATTGATAAACCGATTCATACCTATTTCAACCAATTGGGAGTAAATTTATCCAGTAGTGCAACACCTGCAAACCCGATCTCTAACCTGAGCGGTGGATGTGTAGGTTATTTCTCTGCCAGGACTTTTGATACGCGAACGGCAGTTGTTCAGTAAGAAAAGGAGCAAAAGTTAATTGAAAACAGATCGCTTAAATCCGACAATTCCCGATACAGTTACAGGTGGATAACCGCTGACCATGGAAGAGGATGCATCATTTCTCCTGATAGAAAAGAAAGGGAATCCGCCATGAATTTCGGTGAAAAGCAAACTGTTGGGACCTAATGAAAACTGGAACCCCAGACCAACTCCAAAATAAAGAGAAAACTTTTTGTTGTTTTCCACGTGGTCGGTCTGGTAATAATCGCTCACATCAAACCCATTCGTTTTTCGGGTAATGCTGGAATAAGAAATGCCGTTTTTAATCACCGAGTACAGACCGGTTTCAAATGCATCGTTGTAAAAGTAATGGATGTATTCGATGTTGATTCCGATATTCTTGTACCAGGATGTAACCGGAACGTACCCATCTGGCAGGTATCCGCTATTGAGGGGATAAAGTGTTGCCATTTCTTCGATTTTCATCGGAAAATCATAAAACAAGCCAGCTCTTACAGATGCCCCGTAGTATTCTCCGAATGGAAGCTCCGTAAAAAAAGCAATATTCCCGCCGTTCATTCCGGGATCAAAGTAACGGTTGTAACCACTCTTAGCTCCTAAAAAAAGTTGAGAATAAGCTGAAAAATGAAGGGAAGAAATGATCAGGATGGTCCAAATGGTAAGTTTCATAAACAAATATTCTGGTGCAAAAATACGGTCTTTTTAGATGCCCGGACCGCCAAAACATTCTTGATTTTAAGCTGATCGAAAACAAGGTATTTATTAAATGATACTTCTTATCTTTGCACGCTTAAAACTAATGGATGAAAAGACAGGAATTGATTCGGCAAATTCGCGAAAAGAGATCGTTTTTATGTGTCGGTTTGGACACCGACCTGGGTAAAATCCCTGTGCATTTGCTGCAGACAGAAGATCCGGTTTTTGAATTCAATAAAGCAATCATCGATGCTACCCGGGATTTATGTGTAGCCTACAAACCCAATATTGCGTTTTATGAAGCATTGGGACCGAAAGGCTGGGAATCATTGAAAAAAACCATTGATTACATCCCGGATCATTGTATGACCATTGCAGATGCCAAGCGCGGAGATATCGGGAATACATCTACCTATTATGCAAAGACCTTTTTCGAATACCTGGATTGTGACGCGGTAACCGTTGCACCGTATATGGGAGAAGATTCGGTAACTCCTTTCCAGGAATTTGAGAATAAGTGGGTAATCCTGCTGGCATTGACTTCCAATAAAGGTGCTTTGGATTTTCAGTTTACAACCGATGCATCCGGTGAGGAATTGTATAAGAAAGTCTTGAAAAAGAGTTCCAAATGGGGTTCTGAAAATAACCTGATGTATGTGGTCGGAGCAACACGTGCAGAAGGAATCGCAGAAGTGCGTAAAATTGTTCCGAATCACTTTTTCCTGGTTCCGGGAGTAGGAGCCCAGGGAGGAAGCCTGGAAGATGTGGCTAAATATGGCTGGAATGATGACTGTGGTTTATTGGTCAATGCATCCAGATCGATTATTTATGCATCAAACACTCCTGATTTTGCGTCTGAAGCACGCAAAGAAGCTCAGAAACTACAGGCGGAGATGGCCCGGATTTTGACAGCGAAGAATTTCTAAAAACGGAATTTTCATGGTTGATTACGTAGAAAAACTCATCATTTTTATCAGTACACCGATTTACGTGTTCCTGATCCTTGGTGAAATTATTCTTAGTAATTGGCACAATAGAAAACTTTATAGCGTAGGCGACACGATCCAGAACCTTTACCTGATGATCACAAATATGGGAGTCGACGTACTGATGCGTGGAATAACCCTGTTTTTTCTTCTTTTCTTCTTTGATTACCGCCTCATCAACTGGGAAACACATTCCTGGCTCTATTGGGGACTGCTTTTCTTAGCGGAGGATTTTATTTTTTACTGGATTCACCGTATCGACCATGTTGTGCGCTTCTTTTGGGCAATCCACGTAACACACCATTCTTCGGATAAATTCAATTTGACAACCGGATTCCGGTCTTCGGTTTTTCAGCCTGTTTACCGATTCATCTGGTTTATCCCACTGGTGTTTTTGGGCTTTGAGCCATTTGATATTTTTATCATGTATTCGATTACCCAAACTTATGGAATCCTGGTACATACCAAAATGGTCAATAAGTTGGGAATCCTGGAGTCTTTTTTGGTAACACCTTCACACCACCGGGTTCATCATGCTTCCAATGTAGAATACCTGGATAAGAACATGGGTATGATCCTGATTGTTTGGGATAAGCTTTTCGGTACTTTCCAGGCTGAAATTGATAATCTTCCGATTGAATTCGGTCTGTATGGAAAGAAAATAGACAAAAACCCTGCAAATGTGATTTTCCACGAATGGGTTTCAATCTTCCAGGATGTACGAAAAGTAAGAGGATTCAGGAATAAATGGCTTTACATCCTGAAACCTCCGGGGTGGAGTCATGACGGAAGCACCATGACATCGAAACAATTGCGAAATCATATCAAACAAGCTGAAAAAGAATAGCATGGAACAAGAAAAAAAGGAACTGGCCGAAGTGATTCGTGCCTACCATCAAAAGGGCTGGTCGCCGGCAACTTCTACCAACTATTCTTTCCGATTGGCTGAAAGACCGGATGTAATTATTGTTTCCCGTTCGGGAATCGATAAATCCCGTTTCTCCGAGGCAGATTTTATGGAGGTAGACCTGCAGGGAAAAGCGCTTCCTGCATATGAAGGAATTCGTCCGTCGGCAGAAACACTGATCCATTGTAAATTGTACCAGTTGTTTCCGGAAATGATGTGTATTGTTCACAGCCATTCCGTGTATTCGGTTCTGCAGTCCATGAAGAATAAACAGTCCGTTGAATTGAGCGGTTATGAAGTACTGAAAGGTTTTGAAGGAATAAAAACCCATGAAATTACTGTTCAGGTCCCTGTTTTTGACAATACACAGGATATGCCGGCATTTGCTGCTGTTTTGGAAAAAGAGAAAAACAGACTGACTGTTCCTGCATTTATCATGCGTCAGCATGGGACCTACGCCTGGGGCAGAAACCTCTTTGAAGCAAAACGACACCTGGAAACAGCGGAATATTTGTTCGAAGTAGATTGGAAATTTTCCAATTAAGTAAAAATCACCCAACCATCGTATTGAATTACTCGTTGAGAATTGATATCAGGGATATCAATTTAAGAATTGACCGAAATAACAGCTAAATATGAAATTGCTTATTACACTTATCACAGCATTATCTTCCGGATTATTTGCCTTCGGACAAACATTTTCACCTCAAAACAGTGGGGTTTCTTCGCAGTTGAATGGAATTGATTTTTCATCTCCTTCCGTTGGAATGGTTGTAGGAAACGGAGGTGTGATCCGTAAAACAATGGATGCGGGTTTACACTGGACCAGTTCGAATTCAGGGACACAATACGACCTGAACGGAATTGCCTACTTGAACGGATCGACTTATGTTGCTGTTGGTGAGAACGGGACCATTCTCAAGACCACCAATGCGGGAGCTAGTTGGACAACGGTCAATTCGGGAACCAGTAATGATCTGACCGGGATTTTCGTCAACGGATTAAATATTTATGTCACCGGTGCAAACGGAACAATTTTGGTTTCCACTAATTCCGGAAATGCCTGGACACCAATAAACACCGGGATTTCATTTAAACTAAACAAGATCTTTTTTGTTTCAGACCTGGTTGGCTACGCAGTTGGAGATGGCGGTACGATCCTGAAAACAGTAAATGCCGGACAAGCCTGGAATTTTCAAGCCAGCGGCACCAACACGCATTCCCTGACAGACATTTACTTTACGGATGCAAATACAGGAGTTGTTGTGGGAGGAATTGCGGGTTCGAATGAGGCAATTATTCTTCGTACAACAAATGCAGGTTCTGTTTGGACGTCAGATGACATTACCGGAGTCATTTTAAGCGGAGTAGCTTTCTATCCGGATAATTCGGTGGGGTATGCAGTTGGCGGAAGTTATTCCGGAAACACGAGTATCATTTACAAAACAACTGGTCAGGGAGCTTCCTGGCTGCCGGTTGTTTCCAGTTCTTCCCGTCAATTGGCAGTCTGCTTCCCGGGTAATGGGATCGGCTATACCTGCGGATTGAACGGAACGATCCTGCGTTTTGCTTCAAATACTTTGGAATTGACTGAAAATGACGAGGCAGATATCCAAATCAGCCCGAATCCCGGAACCGGAATGTTCTATGTTTCTGCTGAATTGACAGGTGACTTTTCGATCGAAGTTCTTTCTGCAAACGGCCAATGCATTGCTGTAATAGAAAATGGAAATTCGATCGATTTGACAGCTTCCCCGCAAGGAATTTATGTGGCTGTCATTCGTTCAGGGAGTTCTGTAGTCACAAAAAAATTGGTGAAGGAGTAGAAGCCATAATAAGATGATTAATCTATTTTGATAGTATCATATGATATTATCAAATCTCTTCCAATACAGAATCCCCTTTCGATTGATCTCCGGAAGTCCACTGCCAGGTTTCGTGAAGACGGATTCTGCCGTCGGGTAAAATTTCAGGTGTTGATTGACAAGTTCCGGTCATCAATTCGCCTTTTCCGTTGACCTGATGGTAGCGCATATCAATATTACCGGCTTCGTCTACTAACCCTATTAACTGCCCGGATTTAATTTGTCCGCCCGAATACGTGCAGGTAAGAATGTTCCCTTCCTGCTTATAATGAAAAATTGTTTCTTCCGATGTTTCCCCGTTTGGAGTGTTGCTGACCGGACGGAATTTTTTGTTGTGGTAGTTCATGGAATGTGAAAAGTTAAAAATGAATGGTTTCACCAGGTTTTGCAGCTTTAATCTTTTCTATGATTTCCTCACCGTGTAATAATGAACGACATGGAACAATAATTTTATTAGGCGGATTTTTGATATCGTTCATTACAGCCCAATTCCCGGCCAACATTTTGTGGATTTTTAAAGTTCCGATGATTTTAGGTCTGATGATATGCATATGTCTTCTTTTTAGCGAAGTATTAAAGGTAGAAAGAATACTTAACCCTTTTTATGAAAAGTAATTTTGTATTTCAAAACGGTTTCACTTAAATTAGTACCCGGGTAAATAATTTTATCGATGAGTAAAGAAGTGACACGTAGAAATTTCGTTCAGCGGCTTTCGGCAGCTTCTGCCGGACTTTTTGCTTTGCCCTGGCTGGCAAGTGGAAAAGGAGCAGTTGAACCAACTATAGAAAAGAATATGAATGCAGTTAAACGCTTTTTCCCTTTGGGCTTTCAATGGGAAACACAGGATCCGTTCTTGTTTTGTGTGCATCACGAAGACCAGTTCCCGAAAGGAAATGAACAGATGGGGCCGGATCCGGAATATTTTAAGGGCCGCCACATGGGAGATGATTTTATCATCAAAGATGGTTTCCGCATGTATCACGGGAAGAAAGTTCCTGGTTTTCCGGGGCATCCGCACCGCGGGTTTGAGACCATCACGGTGGTACGCCGCGGATTGGTAGATCATGCCGATTCATTGGGAGCTGCCGGTCGTTACGGAAACGGTGATGTGCAGTGGATGACAGCCGGAAAAGGAGTGCAGCATTCGGAGATGTTCCCCTTGATGTCTCAGTCTGAAGAGAATCCGCTGGAATTATTCCAGGTGTGGCTGAACTTACCGAAGAAGAATAAAATGGTGGAACCTCACTTCAAAATGCTGTGGCGCGAAAGTATCCCGAATTTGAAATTGGATCACGGAAAGGTTTTGGTAGAATTGATCGCCGGAAATTGGGGAGAAGACAAAGCAATGAGTCCGCCACCTGATTCCTGGGCATTCCCGGCTGAAAATGAAGTATTGATCGTCAATATCAAAATGGAACCTCATGCGAAAATAACATTACCGAAGGCTCCCGCAGATGTGAATCGGAGCTTATTTTTCTACGAGGGAGATCAGCTGTCAATCAATGAAGAGAGCTTTGAATCCTATTCCGGATTTTTCCTGGATCCGACTGTCGAGACCCACTTAAGTTCGAATGATACACCGGTAAGTTTATTCCTGCTTCAGGGGAAACCCATCAATGAACAAGTGATGCAGTACGGTCCGTTTGTGATGAATACCAAGGAGGAAATCAAGCAGGCATTCGATGATTATCATCAAACGCAATTCGGAGGGTGGCCATGGCCAAAGTACGATCAGGTGCACGACCGGAATAAAACACGTTTTGCCCTGCACGCTGACGGCAGAGAAGAAATAAAGGATGTTTAGAGTAGTGGCGCGATTAATCGCGCCACTACTGTAATTATTTACCCGAATTATTCAGCAAATTCATAATCTCATCCAATTTCGGAGAAAGAATGATCTCAGTTCGTCGGTTTTTGGCTTTTCCTTCTGCGGTGTCATTCGATGCTTTCGGAAAATACTCACCACGACCTGAAGCTGTCATACGGGTTGCTGCAACCCCATATTTCTCATTCAGCATACGTGTAATGGAAGTTGCACGGGCTACACTCAAATCCCAGTTGTCTTTGTATACCGCCGTTTTGATCGGAACATTGTCAGTATGGCCTTCTACCAAAATTTGTATATCCGGGTTTTTGTTCAATACATCAGCCAATACTTTCAAAGCTTCAACACCTTTTGGTTCTACTGCATTGGAACCCGATTTGAATAACAGTTTATCCGACATGGACACGTAGACTTTTCCGTCACGGATTTCCATGGTCAATTCATCCGAGTTAAATCCAACCAATGCATCCCGTAAAGTCTGATTCAGTTTTTTGGTCATTTCATCCTGACGTGCAATAATTGCCTGCATTTCACGAAGCATGCGCTCTTTCTCCTGTAGATCCTTGTTCTTGTTCTGAAGATCTCTTTCCTTTTGGCTCAACTCTGCAGACTGGTTCTCGTTGATGTTTTCCTGTCCGGAAAGTTTCATTTGAAGATTTTTGTTGTCAGAAACAAGTCGCTCGTTGACCGCTTTTTGGTCAGCAAGGGAAGTACATAAAGAATCTCGTTCTGACACCACCGCCTGAAGTCTTTTACCGCCTTTCTTTTTCTCCGGAATAGGGTCACCACATTTATAAATTGGCTTACAAGAGGATACCGCCAGCATTCCAACAGCCAGCAGGCCCATTAGAATGGATTTGTTGAATACTTTCATAATTTTTCTTTTATAATTGGTCTATTAAAGAAAGGCAATTCGAAAAAATCGATTCGAATAATTAGGTTTTTTTAGGATTGTTTGGGTTTAATTGGGAAATGAAGATGCAACCTGTCAAAAAGCTTCTCCAATGTAAATGTAAACTCCCTGACCTTCCCTGGTGAACGCCACATCGAGCCTTACCCACACATCTTTTTTGCGGAATAAAAGAAAACGTACCCCGGCACCACCTGCAACAAGCAAATGATTGGATTCGACCGAAGCAAAAGTATTATACACGAAACCTGTTCCTGCAAAAACAGAAGCTCCCCAGCGCTTCGCGAAAGAGAAGGGAAGCATGCGGTATTCCACTTGAGTGGCAATTAAATTCCGGTCGCGGAATCGCCCCAGGTAATAACCGCGCATGATACTTTCACCACCCAGCAAAGCCAATTGATTAAACGGTGGATTTCCAAAGCTGAATTGCCCGACGGCGTGAACGGCCAGTACATTCCGTTTCCGGATTGGGTGAAACCAGCGTATGTCGGTGAACATGGAAGAAAACTCGTATTTGCTTCCGAATTGAGGCCCGTAATACAAAAAAGCGAGCTCTGAGAAAAAACCATGCCTCACGTTCAGCACATTGTGCCGGTTGTCATACAAAATTCCGAAACCGGTCCCCAGATTAGTAGATCCTTCATGCCCCAGAGGCTTTTCGTAATAATTGGAAGTGTCGTAATCATTGAAACGGACTCTTCCAAGATGCTGCAGGTCGAATTCTAATCCGCCGTAAAAATTCCCGTGAATTTTATGCAGCAATCTTTCCTTAAGCTGGAATTGGAAAGCTTCCACCTTGGAAAGTTTGATATTCGGAGCTTCCGCACCAATTCCGTAAAATGTCAGCGGGAAACTCTGGAATTTCATTTTTCCCAGGAAAAACCACTTGTTTTTGTCCGAATAAATAGCATGTTCTATAATGCCGCCAAACTGATTTTGAAAAGTATAGAAGGCAAATCCGTTGATTTCACTCAGACGGTTATTGGTATCGCCTTTTGCATAGCGTACATAAAGGGCACTAACCCCCAATTCCAAACTCGTTTCCGGAGAATAGGCAACTGTCGGATAAGCCAGGAATTGAGGCCTCTCTTTGGGCATGGTATCAAAAAAGATCCGCTTGAAATACCGAACGCCAAAGAATTCCTTTTTTTGGGCCATACTTTCCATGCTGCAAAAAACTGCAAGTAGCAAGAGAAAGAAGGAATATTTGAAGCGAAGAAGCACCGGTACAAAAATAAACAGCCTAAACCAGGTACAAATGTAATACCAAAAGTGTTAATCCCATTTTTGTAATAGAAATTCAACGAATTTGCGATTCACAATTCGCAATTCACTAATTTTGTTGTATGGCAGTTTTATCCATTCCCGATTTGAATATCACGGAGCGTGATCCGCAGAAAATCCGCGAATTTATGAATGCCCGCGGGATCTTTTTTGATCAATGGCAGGCGGATGTTGTTTTTGAGGACAGTGCAGACCAGGAAGAGATCCTGAAGGCTTATGAATCGAGCTTGAGTCCTTTTATGGAAGCCGGTGGTTACCAGACTGCAGATGTCATTACCATTAATAAACTGACTGAAAATTACGAAGCCATCCGCGCGAAGTTTTTAGCAGAACACACGCATTCCGAAGACGAGATCCGTTTTTTTGTGGACGGAGAAGGGTTGTTTTGGTTCAACCTGGAAACAGAGCCGGTGTTTAATTTGTTATGCGAGAAGGGAGATCTGATCTCAGTTCCGGAAGGCACAAAGCACTGGTTTGATGCAGGAGAAACGAACCCGTTCGTGAAAGCGATCCGTATTTTTATTGACATGAGCGGATGGGTGCCACATTATACGGAATCAAAACTGGAACAGCGATTCAACGATTTTCGAGTGGCGCGATAAAACGATATTACCTCATAGACATAATAGTGCGGAATTACATTTTTACCGGATAAAAACTTATTGATATGACGATTAAAAGACCTCAATTCATTCTTACTGATATCGAAGGAACAACTTCTTCTATCACTTTCGTTGCCGAAGAGCTGTTTCCGTATTTCCGGGAAAATATTTCTGATCTGCTGGCTTTGAAAGACCGCCTGATAGTTAAAGAAGCATTCGAAGAAACGGTGCAGCTGGCAAAATCCGAAGACGGAGAAATCTTGTCTACAGATGAGCAAATCATTGATAAACTCTATAAATGGAGTGTCGAGGACCGAAAGACCACACCGCTCAAAACCCTGCAGGGAGTTTTGTGGGATGCCGGTTACCGCGACGGAGAACTGAAGGGGCATGTTTACCCGGAAGTAGCGGCGAACCTGAAAAGCTGGAAAGAACAGGGAATCAACCTTGGGGTATTTTCTTCAGGCTCTGTTCCTGCTCAAAAACTGATCTTCGGCTACAGCATCGCAGGTGATCTGACACCTTATTTTTCCTATTATTTTGACACCAATACAGGTGGCAAGCGAGAAGCTGCGACTTACGCTAAAATTGCGAAAGAATTGAATCTTGATCCTTCAGAAATCCTTTTCCTGAGTGATATTGAAGAAGAATTACAGGCTGCAGATTCAACCGGATATCAAACAGTTCAATTGGCAAGAGATGGTATGGCCCCTTCCTGGAAGCAATTCGTGACTTCCTTTGACGAGCTGATTTTTGAATAGAGCGGGTTTCTTTGAATAAAAACTTCCGGAAAAACGCGGGGTAAAATAACGCGGAATTCATTTGATTTGTTTCAAATAGATTAATTTTGCGGCATAAATTAAGTTTATGAGCGCATTCAGAACCATTTGGACAACCGAGGACAAGTATGTAGAAGTAATAGATCAACGTAAATTACCCCATGAATGGGTTGTTGAGAAGTTGATCACGTACAAAGATGCGGAACGTGCTATCAAAGATATGGTTGTTCGTGGTGCTCCGTTAATCGGTGCTACTGCTGCATATGGGATTTACCTGGCAGCTCGTGAAGGTGCAAATATGGAAGAAGCTTTCGAAGATCTGCGTCTTTCCCGCCCAACGGCTGTGAATCTATTCTGGGCGCTCGACCGTATGAAGGCAAAATTGGCAAATGCTTCGGATTTGGTTCAAACTGCCTGGGAGGAAGCTGCCAGAATCGTGGAAGATGATGTGGAAACCTGTCGCATGATCGGTGTTCACGGATTGCCATTGATCGAAGAACTTTCCAGAAAGAAAAATGGTGAAACGGTTCACATCCTGACGCATTGCAATGCAGGAATGCTGGGTTGTATCGAGTGGGGAACCATTACTTCTCCGATTTACCAGGCGATTCAAAAAGGAATTAAAGTGCATGTTTGGGTGGATGAAACACGCCCGCGCTTACAAGGTGCAAATCTGACCTGTTACGAATTGACAAGACACGATGTTCCGCATACACTGATTGTAGATAACCAGGGCGGACATTTGATGCAGCACGGTATGGTTGATATGTGTATTGTCGGAACAGACCGAACAACCCGCCAGGGAGACGTTGCCAATAAGATCGGAACTTATCTGAAAGCATTGGCTGCACGAGATAATCATATTCCTTTTTATGTAGCGCTTCCGTCAACTACTTTGGATATGACCATCCGTGATGGCCTGAAAGAAATCCCGATCGAACAACGGAATCAGAACGAAGTACGCTACGTGGTCGGTAAAAGCAAGATCACAGGTCAGCTGGATGAAGTATTGATCTGTCCGGAAACTACCCAGGCAAGCAATTACGGTTTTGATGTTACACCGGCCCGTTTGGTTACAGCACTGATTACCGAACGTGGGGTTTGTAGCGCAAGCGAAGAAGGATTGTTGGAATTGTTCCCGGAATACAACTAATACAACAGTTTTATTAAACTGAATATTACGCTATCCTTCTGTTTCAGAAGAGAAAGAGGTCATTATTTCCATGCAACCACATGGATCATTCCTTTCCGAAGTTTAACATTGTTTTTTTGGGGATTGAACAAGTAATAAACCAATTCGTATTTCTGATCTTCCAGGCTGTAATTTCGAACATCGATATAGAACGAATAAGTAATCTTGTTCCACTTTTTTACCTGAAGCGGATTCTGTAGTTTCGGACGATGGTCATCCCACCGAATCATTTTTTTCTTTTTGATCCGTTCCAGAGCATAACACAATCGTACAAATTCGTCCAGTTCCTTTCGGTTGTTTAGGAAGATCTCACCGGTAAGTTCTACCTCCAGTGCTTTCCACCCTTTTTTGATGCGAATTTTCGGGGCCAGCTTTATGAATTGATCCCGTGACTCATTATGGACAATAGTTTTCACAAAATCTTTACGCAAAACGGTCTTTTTTCCTTTGCGTGCAAATCGCTGGAATTGTTCCCTTGGAAGAATTTTGTCGTTCTCGTGGTAATATTGTGCCAGTTTCCGGTAGGCAAACAGCTTCTTTGTCAATTTATCATTTAGGGAAGGATTGTTTACCGTAGTCAGATTCATTCCTTTCCGGATCCGGTATAATTGTCCCTGGTATTGATAATGATCGCCATAGATCAAATGTTTGGTTTCACAGTCCAGCGTAATCAAGGGTAGAGTCCGCTTGCAAACGAATCGCTTTTCAAAAGAGATTTCCTTCCCGAAAAATGGGACTTGTTTCGGAAGTTCCAATTCAGGAAAGTTGATTCGAAGGTAATTCAGTATTGTTGGAGCGAGGTCGATATGTGAAGAGATCGAATTAAATCTCCCCGGCTTTTTTAATAAGGGTGAATAAATAAATAAAGGTGTTTGGTATTTCTGGATCTCATTCCGTGGAAATAAAGGATTTCCATGATCACCGAAAATGAAGAAAATAGTATTGTTGTAATCTGGTTTTCGGACTGCTTTTCGGAAATAATTTTTCAGCGCTTCATCTGTAAAAAGGTAACTTCCATAGATTTCAGAAAGTCGTGTAATTTCCTCTTTTTGTTTCGATGTACTGTTTGACCGCTTTAATTTTTTGATCACTTGCTCCATGTATTGCTTCTTGTTGGGATAGCAAAATGGTTCATGTGTACTGATCGTTAAGAAAATATCCAGTTTGGGTTGTTTGGTTGGGTACTTTCGATCATCGATTAATGATTTTTCAAACAATTGATCGTCTGCATATCCCCAAATACTTAAATTACCATTTCTGGTGGTTGAAAATTGAGGTTCCCATGAATGAACCTGGTAATCTGCCTGGTTATACTCCATAAATTCGTTCATATTGGCAAATCCAAGATCAACACCACAATAAAAACGTGAATAATATGCATCCAACAGTGAAATCAGGGACCAATGCCGTGGATATTCCTCCTTCTGCATAAATTCTTTTTCAGGCGGATTGGGAGCAGAAGCCAGCGCTGCAGGAAGCACATTATGCGTTCGTTCGCAGGTCGACATAAAATTCGGAAAATAGAGACTTTTCTCAGACAGGGAATCCAGGAAAGGCATAAAATGACACGGGTTGTTTTCGTTGTTACCGATCAAAAAAGTAGATAAAGACTCGACAATTATAATGACAATATTCGGCGGACCTTTTGGCGATTTGTTCAGATAAGTTCCTAGCTCACTCTGAGGCTTCAGTTCATGAATTAAAGAATACTCTTTGTCCCGCACTGAAGGATCGGGAAAAAAGGAGTCATCCAACTGCTTAAAAACAGAAGTACTTACCAGGTCCAGTTCATTTTCCCCGAAAAAATGGTTTTCACTAACACCAATAAAGGCGATCAATTTGTTATTGATTACCATATCTCCAACATAATCACGTGAGCTAATCACCTTCCATGGATAAGCAATCAAGGAAAGAAGCATCAATGAACTAAAAATTACAGTACTTCTTTTCCCAAAACGGATCTTGCGTAATTGGAGTCCGATCGAAAAGTAACCGATGATCAAAAGGATTGGAAATGCTACGGAAAAAAATGTCAGGTTGGAATCCAGGTTGGCAGAAGTTGTTAGTTCGGAATAACTCAATTGATAAAAAACATCTCCCAACAGTTGATTTGTTTTTACAAAATAAACCGTGAGTGCATAATTGCATAGAATAGCAATGATAGCCAGCAAGTGCAGAAAGAAGAGGCGGATTTTTTTAAGGAACAGGGAGCTTATGATGGCAAGGATGCTTCCGGCTGCAGAAACCAAAAGAGCAAGTAAGAAGTCCATTAACATTCCTTTTACGTGATATTCCGTTCTGATTTTCGTTCGAAAAATCTCGTCGGGTTCCGCAATCATTTGAAAGATTCTTGAGATTACCAGGACCAAAAAAAAGGAAAGGAAATAGGGAAATATTCTATTAATTACTGACTTGAACAGGCTCATTTAACGGTTTGGATATGTTGACTTAATGCAAATTTAATAATATTCGTATGAAACGTTCATTTTTGGAAAAGCGCTTGTACAGAATCACCTTTTTTCTTAAATTAAAGTAGAAACGATGCGAAATGAATGAAAACTACCTCCATTTTCTATGGAAGAACAAACGACTTCCGCTAACGAATCTGCTTACCGTAGACGGCAAAAAAGTTGAGATTCTTCATATAGGAATTCACAACCTGGATTCAGGTCCTGATTTTTTCAACGGACAAATCCTGTTGGATGAGATCAGGCATTCCGGCAATATTGAAATGCATGTGAAGTCATCCGATTGGAATCTGCACGGTCATCAGTTCGACAAAGCTTATTCCAATGTGATCCTTCATGTGGTTTACGAGCACGATCAATTAATTTTTGTGGAAGGAATTCCTCTTCCAACGGTGGAATTGAAGCCTATGATAGATTGGGATCATTTTAACTGGTTCATGAATTATTACAAAAGACAGGGATTCATTCTGTGTGAACCTTTTTTGAAGGAAGTTCCTGAGGTAATGATCGTAAATCAATTGGAACGAGCATTTTTTCAACGTATGGATCGCAAAATGATGGAATTGGAGCATTTGTACCAAAGTGGTAAAATGTCTTTCAAAGAAGTGTTGTTCCATAGCATTTCCAGGGCATTCGGAATGAAGGTGAACCAGCTTCCTTTCCAGCAACTGGCTGTTGGAATTCCTTTTGATAGATTTCTGAAAGCAACCCACAGGCAAAAAATGGCAATTGCTTTTGGGGTGGGAGGTTTTTTGAACGAAGAAAAATCGGTCACGTATCACAAGGAATTAAAAAAAGAATGGGATTTTCAACGTTACAGGCTCAAATTAAAAACGTTGAATACACAAAGCTGGAAATTCAAAGGATGCCGGCCCGGTGGTTTCCCCACGCAACGCCTGGCGCAGTTTGCAAGCTTCGTCCATGAAATGAATTGGGATTCTGATACCTGGTACCTGCCTGCGCGAGAACTGCTTATGATGCTTCAAACGCAATTGATGAAACCTGCAGACGATTATTGGACAACTCATTTTGATTTTGGGAAAGAGAAGAAAGCCCCGTCAGGCATTAGTCTGGCAACAGCCAGTACGATTATCACCAACAGTGTTGTTCCTTTTCTTTGGTGGTTGTCACATCGTCTCAGTGATGCTGCTTACCGAAACAAGGCATTTGAAATGCTGCAACTGCTTCCTGCCGAAAAAAATGAAAAAATAAGCTCCTGGAAAAAGGCGGGCATCAAACCTGTCAACGCATTAGAATCCCAGGGATTAATTGAACTTACCAATGAGTTTTGTGCGAAAAAGAAATGTTTGGAATGTGTGATCGGAAATAACATTTTGAGGTAAAAGTTAAGATGATTTTTGGGGAACGAGCAGGGAGCAGATTTCGGAACTTTTCACTTCTGACTTTTCACTTTTAAATTAAAGTCGTACTTTTGAAAGAGGAATAACAAATGAAAAGAACCCTTCAAAAAATAGCTTTTTTCTTTGAGATGCGCTCTTTCGGAGTGTGCTCCTGGTGGGCAGCCAAATTAGGGATTCAGACCAATAAAGTGCGTCTGGGTTTTATCTATGCAACCTGCATTGGTTTGGGTTCTCCCTTGATTCCTTACCTCATTATGGCCTGGATTTTAGAACATAAACATTATTTTGGATTTAAAAGATCTAAACGTGCTTCCATTTGGGAATTATAAGCCTGGACTTTCATGAAAATACTTATCACCGGCTCTAATGGATTGTTAGGACAAAAAATTGTCAAGCGCTGTATGAAGCACCAGCTTCCATTTATAGCAACCTCAAAAGGTCCGAACAGGAACCCGGAATGCCCGGAAAGCAATTATTTCAGTCTGGATCTGCTTCAAACAGATGCTGTGAACCAATTGGTAAAGGATCAAAAGCCAACAGCCATTATTCATACGGCAGCCTTGACCAACGTGGATTATTGCGAACTGCATCCGGAGGAATGCCATCAGGTAAATGTTGTTTCCACGAAAGTACTTTTTGATGCTGCGAAAAGCATTAATGCGCATTTCGAATTGTTATCAACTGATTTTGTTTTCGACGGAGAGAATGGCCCTTATAAAGAAGAAGATTCTGTAAATCCCCTGAGTGTTTACGCACAGTCTAAAGTAGATGCAGAAAACTTATTACTGCAAGATTCGGATAATTACAGCAATTGGTCTATTGCCAGAACGATCATTGTTTATGGGACAGGTTTTGGTTTGTCGCGATCCAATATGATCCTGTGGGCTTTGGAAGCACTTCCGAAAGGTGAAATGATGAAACTGGTAGATGATCAGTTCCGTGCACCGACCTGGGCGGATGACCTGGCATACGGATGCGTGGAAATTGTTTTGAGAAATCAACGTGGGATTTTTCATCTTTCAGGACCTAAAACGAGAGCTGTAAACGAAATCGTAGAAGAAGTAGGTAAGGCTTTGGGGTTGAAAGACCTTCCTATTGAAACCATTTCTTCAGATACTTTAAACCAGGCTGCAAAAAGACCTCCAAGGACAGGTTTTGATCTTTCGAAAGCTGAAAAATTATTAAATTACCGTCCGAAAGATATTCGGGAAACAATACCGATTCTGCAACATGATTTGATTTACTACCGCTAAAGACTAATAAATGACCCACTATTCAAAATCTACTAAACGAGGAATTATCATCTTCACGCTTTTGCTGCTCGCTATTTTTGTGGCTCCGGATTTGATCCAGTATTTCAGACCTAAACCCGAAATCAGTATTGAACAATGGACTGATGCCGAGAAACAAATTACGGAAAAGCTTAACAGGGAATCCGGTTTTAGTTACCGGAAAAACCGGAATAAAAAGCTTTATTCCAGACCTTTATCCCGTTTTAATCCGAATGATTACACCCTGGAGGAATGGATGGCACTAGGTCTTTCGGAAAAACAAAGTGCAGTCGTGTTAAAATTTACTTCCGGGAAAATCTATTCAAACGAAGAATTGAAACGGATCTTTGTCATTCCCGAAGAACTTTATAACCTGATCAAAGATTCAACCTACTATCCGGAGAGAGCCAAAAACCTGGATAAACAGACAGAGTATAAGCTGGAGCAGAAACTCGTACAGGTAGAAATTAACCGTGCGGATTTGGATGATTTACTGCAGGCGCAGGATATTTCGACTTTTGATGCCAAACAGATTATTAAGACACGAGATAATTTTGGAGGGTTCTATTCATTGAGCCAGCTGAGCGAGGTTTGGCAGGCAACTCCTGAGAAAATTGCTGTCTGGGAAAAACACATCCGGATCGATCCGGAGAACATCCGGAAGATCAATATCAATACAGCGAGTACAAAGGAATTATCCTTCCATCCATACATTTCCTGGAATTTGGCAAATTCTCTCGTGAAAATGCGTTCTCAGAACGGATTTTACAAAGAACTCCGGGAGGTTAAAAAATCAGTACTAATGACAGATGAATTGTACGAAAAATTGAAGCATTACCTGGTGGTAGAATAATTTATTTCCACAGGTTTAATTTTTTGCGGAGTGCGGCTGCCTTCCTTGTTTATAAATCGGCATCCAGCCAATGAAGAATTCATAGTGTTTTGGATCACGCTTTTCTATATCAATTTTCAACGAGGCATCACCGACCTTGAATTGTGTCTGGTAATACCCCGACCTTTTTTCATAGATGAAAAGGTAGTCCTTTTTGGTTAACTGCAAAGTAGATCATTTCCCGAACACTAAATCATGGTAAATAGCGTTGTTGCTATAATAAATCGGGCAAGTTTGAGCGATCTCTTGGAATTTGTCAAATTCTCCCGTAAAATTGCGGTCTCAAAACAAAGCATTAATGGATAGCGGAATCATGATCGAAGAAAAAATTAAAGGTGTAATCAGGGATGTATTGGATTTTCCAAAAGAAGGAATTGTATTTAAAGACATTACTCCAATTATGCTGGACGCTGCTTTATCCAGGGAAATCGTAGCTCATTTGGTATCTATTTATAAAGACCAGAAACTGGATAAAATTGCAGGAATTGAAAGCCGTGGATTTTTATTTGGTTATCCGCTGGCAATGGAATTGGGCCTTCCTTTTGTTTTAATTCGTAAAACGGGGAAATTACCGTACCACAAAATCAGTCATTCGTATGATTTGGAATATGGTTCTGCAACCATTGAAATGCACGTAGATGCCGTTCAAAAAGGAGAGCGCGTATTGATCCACGACGATTTGCTGGCTACAGGCGGATCAGCTTCGGCTGCAGCAGAATTAATTCAGAAATGCGGGGGTGAAGTGGCAGGCTTTAACTTCCTGGTAGGGTTAAATTTTCTAAATGGTAATGAGAAATTGAAAAACTACTCTAATAATATTACTAATTTAGTGGCCTATTAAAATTTATTAATCGAAATAAAAATTAACGGAGACCCCAAAATACTGTTAATCATGAACTTTGAACTAAACGAAAATCAAAAAATGATCACGCAAATGGTGCGTGATTTTGCAGAAAGAGAAATTCGCCCGAACATGAACCAATGGGATGCTGATGAGTATTTCCCGGTGGAAACCATGAAGAAAATGGGTGAACTTGGACTGCTTGGGATCTATATCCCGGAACAATATGGCGGAAGCGGCTTTTCTTACCTGGAATATGCAACAGCATTGATGGAATTAGGAAAAGTATGCGGAGGAATCGGTTTGAGCGTTGCTGCACATAACTCATTGTGTACAGGTCATATCTATTACCACGGAAACGAAGAACAAAAGAAAAAATACCTTCCGAAGTTAACTTCCGGAGAATTTATCGGCGCTTGGGGTTTGACAGAGCCAAATACAGGTTCGGACGCAATGCGTATGAAATGTACGGCGGTTAAAGACGGAGATCATTGGGTAATCAACGGTGCTAAGAACTGGATTACACATGGATTATCCGGTGATTTGGCTGTAGTATTGGTTCGTACAGGTGAATTATTGGATTCAAACGGAATTACTGCATTCATCATTGAAAAAGGTACTCCGGGATTCTCAGCCGTAAAGATCAAGGATAAATTGGGAGTTCGCGCTTCTGAAACCGCAGAATTGATTTTTGACAATGTTCGTATACACGAATCCCAGGTTATTGGAGAAGTTGGACAAGGATTCAAGCAGGCAATGCACATTTTGGACGGAGGTCGTATTTCTATCGCAGCACTTTCTTGTGGAATTGCACGCGGAGCTTACGAAGCATCTGTGAAATATGCGAAAGAGCGTGAGCAGTTCGGACAACCTATCGGTAAATTCCAGGCAATCGGTTTCAAACTGGCAGATATGGCAACAGAAGTTGAGGCAGCGGAATTGTTGACTTTCCAGGCGGCAGATTACAAGAACAGAAACCAAAAAATGACGACCCAGGGAGCATTTGCAAAATACTTCGCTTCTGAAGTTTCCGTAAAATGCGGAAATGAGGCCGTTCAGATCATGGGTGGTTACGGGTTTACAAAAGAGTATCCTGCAGAGAAATTCTTACGTGATGCGAAGCTGATGACCATCGGTGAGGGAACTTCTGAGATCCAGAAATTAGTTATCTCAAGAGAGATTTTGAAATAGTTCAAATGTTCAAATGTTCAAATGTTCAAATGTTCAAATGTTCAAATGTTCAAATTGAACCTTAACCTTTGGATCCCGATAGCTATCGGGATTTAGAACTGTTTTAACCCTTTGAACCATTTATTTTTCGCAGTATCAAATTATTTTTTTGAAATACGTATTGTTGAAAAGAAAAATAATGTATCTTTGCGCTCCCTATTATAGGATAGGCAATAAATAGCTAACAATAGAATTTAAATAGAATATGTTAATCATTCCAGTTAAAGAAGGCGAGAACATCGAGAGAGCGCTTAAGAAGTACAAGAAAAAGTACGACAAAACGAACGTAATGAAAGAATTGCGTCGTCGTAAAGAATTCGTGAAACCGTCTGTTGTTGATCGTCAAGCGAACATTCGTGCGGCTTATGCTCAAAAAATGAAATCTCAAGAGATTTAATCCGGAGGTATTCGCATTAGAACATTGAAAACCCTGATCCCGTACATACGGGATCAGGGTTTTTTTGTACCTTGTTTTCTGTTATGTCTTACAAAGATTCCTTCATACATTATCTGCAGGTAGAAAAGCGCTATTCGAAGCATACGATCCTGGCTTACGAAGAAGACCTGGACCAGTTTATTGTATTTGCAGAAATTTCCAGGTCCTCAGAATGGAATGAGGTGAATCACCAGCTGATCCGCGGATGGATCGTTCAATTGCTGGAAGGCGGGCAGAGCAGCCGAACGGTATCCCGTAAATTGTCTTGTCTGCGTTCTTTTTTTAAATGGCTCATTGCAGAAGGGAAGGTTGAACAGAATCCCATGCTTCGTATTCGTGGTCCAAAAGTAGAAAAACGCCTGCCGCAATTCGTAAAACAGTCTGAAATTGAAAATGGTCGCATAGAACAATTGTTTTCTTCCGATTTTGAGGGGATCCGTGACCGCCTCATGTTTGAATTGTTCTACCAGACCGGAATCCGCCTAAGTGAATTGATTGAGTTGAAGAATAAAGATGTTACGAGGACACAAATCAAAGTGTTGGGAAAAAGGAATAAAGAGCGCATCATTCCGATAGGAAAAGATCTTCATGAAATCATCCTGTCTTACGAAAAACTCAAGCCTCCGGGGCCTGATAGCCAAATAATGTTATTTGTAAAAAAAGATGGTAGAAAATTATCGTCAAAGTTTGTTTATCGAAAAATTAATACATATCTTGGAAGTGTAACGAACGCGGAAAAAAAAAGCCCACACATCCTGCGTCATACATTTGCTACACACATGTTAAACAATGGTGCAGGGCTTGAGACTTTGAAAGAACTTTTGGGGCATGCAAATTTGTCTGCAACTCAGGTTTACACGCATAATTCGTTCGCGCAAATAAACTCGATATATTCACATGCTCACCCTCGTGGGCGCAAAAAGTAAAAGTCATGGACGTTAAAGTGCATTCTATCCATTTTAAAGCGGATCAAAAATTGATTAATTTCATTAATGACAAAGTGGAAAAACTACAGGTTTTTTTTGATCACATCATTGTTGGGGAAGTTTTTTTACGATTGGATAAGAATTCGGACAAGGAAAACAAGATAGCAGAAGTGAAAATATTAATGCCCGGAAAAGAATTGTTTGCCAAGAAACAATGCAAATCTTTTGAAGAAGCGGCTGATTTGTGTGTCGATGCCTTGCGAACACAGGTAAAAAAATATAAAGGCAAGTTAGCGAATTAGTAATTGAAAATGAATAATTTACATAAGCGGTCCAAAAGGCCGCTTATTTTTTTTTAATTTTTTTTCATTCAAACGCTTGCAGTTGTTTATTTCTTTACTACATTTGCAAACCCAAACGGGAAAACACTTTAAGAATCGTTCTTTAAAATCGTAATATAAAAACCAAACTTTAATGCCGGTGTAGCTCAGCTGGCTAGAGCAGCTGATTTGTAATCAGCAGGTCGGGGGTTCGAGTCCCTCCACCGGCTCGCATTAAAGGATGGGAGTGTCGCATAGTGGCTATTGCAGCAGACTGTAAATCTGTCACCTCACGGTATCGCTGGTTCGAGTCCAGCCACTCCCACGACAAGTTAAGAATTATTATAAGCGGGAGTAGCTCAGTTGGTAGAGCGTCAGCCTTCCAAGCTGAGGGTCGCGAGTTCGAATCTCGTCTCCCGCTCAAATTACGATTCAAAAGAATAGGCCGGTGTAGCTCAGGGGTAGAGCGCTTCCTTGGTAAGGAAGAGGCCACGAGTTCAAATCTCGTCATTGGCTCTGCAGGGATTCACTCATTTGGTTTATGGGTGAAATTTTGTATTGTAAGAAAAAGGTTTATTAACTACGTAACAAATAAAAACAAATGGCTAAGGAAAGTTTTAATCGTTCCAAACCGCACGTAAACATTGGTACTATTGGTCACGTTGACCACGGTAAGACCACTTTGACTGCGGCTATTTCAAGCGTATTGGCTGCTAAAGGATTAGCTGCCGTTCGTGATTTCTCTTCAATTGACAACGCACCGGAAGAAAAAGAGCGTGGTATTACTATTAACACGTCACACATCGAGTACGAAACAGCTAACCGTCACTACGCACACGTTGACTGTCCAGGTCACGCGGATTACGTAAAGAACATGGTTACTGGAGCTGCGCAGATGGACGGAGCGATCCTTGTAGTTGCTGCTACTGACGGACCGATGCCACAAACTCGCGAGCACATCCTATTAGGAAAACAAGTTGGTGTTCCTCGTCTAGTTGTATTCATGAATAAAGTGGATATGGTAGATGACGCTGAGTTGTTAGAGCTAGTTGAAATGGAAGTTCGTGAATTGTTGTCTTTCTACGATTACGATGGTGACAATGCGCCGGTTATTCAGGGTTCTGCACTAGGTGCATTGAACGGTGAGCCAGAGTGGGTTGCTAAAGTTGATGAGTTGATGGATGCAGTTGATAGCTACATCGAACTACCTCCTCGTGATGTTGATAAGCCATTCTTGATGCCGGTTGAAGACGTATTTACGATTACAGGTCGTGGTACAGTAGCAACAGGACGTATCGAAACTGGAGTTATTAACTCCGGAGATCCGGTTGAAATCTTGGGTATGGGTGAAGAGAAATTGACTTCTACTGTAACTGGGGTTGAGATGTTCCGTAAGATCTTGGATCGTGGAGAAGCTGGTGATAACGTAGGTCTTTTATTACGTGGTATTGAGAAGTCTCAAATCAAGCGTGGTATGGTTATTTGTAAGCCAGGATCTGTTAAGCCTCATGCTGACTTCAAAGCTGAAATCTATGTATTGAAGAAAGAAGAAGGTGGTCGTCACACTCCATTCCATAACAAATACCGTCCTCAGTTCTACTTCCGTACAACTGACGTAACTGGAGAGATTTTCTTGACAGACGGACGTGAGATGGTTATGCCAGGTGATAACGTAACAATCAATGTTAAGTTGATCGTACCTGTAGCAATGGACAAAGGTCTACGTTTCGCTATCCGTGAGGGTGGTCGTACAGTAGGTGCTGGTCAGGTTACTGAAATCATCGCTTAATTCGCGATAACATATGAATTGAAAGGGGAGGTCAACTCCCCTTTTTACACGGGCGTAGCTCAGCTGGTAGAGTAGTGGTCTCCAAAACCATTGGTCGTGGGTTCGAATCCTACCGCCCGTGCAAAACAAAATAAATTGACCATGTCAAAGTTTAGAAATTATTTTAGCGAAACAATTACTGAGATGACTCAGAATGTTACGTGGCCGACGTGGAAAGAATTGCAGAGCAACGCACTGATAGTGGTAGTTGCGTCTGTGATTTTTGCGTTGTTGGTATTCGCAATGGACAATGTCTTTGGAATTACCGGAAGTCCTGCTTCTACTTGGAAGGGGGTTGTTGGCTTTATCTATTCTTTCTTTTAATTAGAAAAATGGGAGATATTAAGAAACGTTGGTACGTAGTGCGTGCGGTGAGTGGAAAAGAGAAAAAGGTGAAAGAGTACCTGGATCTTGAAATTTCCCGATTGAAACTGGACGATTATGTATCTCAAGTATTGATTCCGACTGAGAAGGTTTTTCAAATCCGCAACGGAAAGAAAATCTCAAAGGAAAAAGCGTATTTGCCAGGATATGTATTGATCGAAGCAGCATTGATAGGTGAGGTTCCTCACGTAATCAAAGGAATTCCGAATGTAATCGGGTTCTTGGGTGCTGAAAAAGGGGGAGACCCACAGCCAATGCGTTTATCCGAAGTAAATCGGATTTTAGGTAAAGTTGACGAATTATCCGAAACAGAAGAGGAAGTGAAAATCCCATTCGTTATCGGAGAATCGGTTAAGGTGATCGACGGACCATTCAACAATTTCTCCGGAGTAATTGACGAGATCAATGAAGAGAAGAAGAAGTTGAAAGTAATGGTTAAGATCTTCGGTCGCAAGAACCTTCTTGAGCTTAGCTACATGCAAGTAGAAAAAGAAGGATAAACATGTATTAACCGCAGCAGTGGGATTATTGATTAAAGCTTCCCTTTAACGCCCACGTTACGACTGCATAATTTAAATAAACAATGGCTAAAGAAGTAGCAGCATTGATCAAATTACAGATCAAAGGTGGTCAAGCCAATCCAGCTCCTCCAGTTGGTCCAGCACTTGGTGCTAAAGGGGTCAACATTATGGAATTCTGCAAGCAGTATAATGCTCGTACGCAGGATAAGCCAGGAAAGGTTTTGCCATGTGTGATTACTGTTTACAGTGACAAATCATTTGATTTCGTCATCAAAACTCCTCCAGCAGCAGTGCAGATTATTGACAGCGTTAAGCTGAAGAAAGGTTCTTCCGAACCTAACAAAAGCAAAGTCGGATCTATGTCATGGGATCAAATCCGTGTCATCGCTGAAGACAAAATGCCGGACATGAACTGTTTTACAGTTGATTCCGCAATGTCAATGATCGCTGGTACAGCACGTAGTATGGGTGTAACTGTTAAAGGAGGTGAAGCTCCTGCAACTAAATAATCGCGAATATCATGGGAAGAATTTCTAAAAAAAGAAAAGAAGTTTTAGCAAAGTATGATTTGACTAAAACTTACACCTTGGTAGAAGCGTGTGATTTGGTAAAGAACATTACAACTACTAAGTTCGATGCATCAGTAGACATTTCTGTGCGTTTGGGAGTAGATCCACGTAAAGCGAACCAAATGGTTCGTGGTACTGTTGCATTGCCTCACGGAACTGGTAAGGACGTACGAGTATTAGTACTTTGTACACCGGACAAGGAAGCTGAAGCAAAAGCAGCTGGTGCTGAATTCGTTGGATTGGATGAATTCATTGACAAAATCAAAGGTGGTTGGACAGACATCGACGTAATTATTACAATGCCTTCAGTGATGGGTAAAGTAGGTGCACTAGGACGTATCTTAGGACCTCGCGGTTTAATGCCGAACCCAAAAACAGGTACTGTAACAATGGAAGTTGGTAAAGCTGTTGAAGAAGTGAAAGCAGGTAAAATTGATTTCAAAGTTGACAAATTCGGTAACATTCACTCATCTGTTGGGAAAGCAAGCTTCGAAGGAGGTAAGATTCGCGACAATGCATTTGAATTGATCCAACAATTGATCAAATTGAAACCATCTGCTGCAAAAGGTACTTACATTAAAAGTATCTATATCAGCTCTACAATGTCTCCAAGTATCCAAATTGATGCTAAATCTGTTGTAGCTTAAAATCTTGAAGTATGAATAAAGATCAAAAAGCACAGTACATTGAAGATCTTGCTCAAGATTTATCGAAAGCAAATGTCTTCTATCTTGCAGACACAGCGGCTCTTACAGTAGAAACAATTAACCAGTTACGCCGTCGTTGTTTTCAACAAGGTATCGAACTACGTGTAGTTAAGAATACTTTGTTGGCTAAAGCAATGGCTAAGGTTGAAGGTAGAAATTACGACAACTTGGCATCCGTGCTAAGTGGACCAACTTCTATCATGTTTGCTGAAGTAGGAAACGCTCCTGCAAAATTGATTAAAGATTTCCGCAAGAAGAATGATAAACCACTTCTTAAAGGGGCTTATATTGAGGAAGCAATCTTTATTGGTGATAACCAATTGGATGCGCTTGAAGCAATCAAGTCTCGTGAAGAATTGATCGGTGATATCATCGGATTACTACAAAGCCCGGCGAAAAATGTTATTTCCGGTCTTACAGGTGGTGGTTCCAAAATTGCTGGAATCCTTAAAACGCTCGAAGAAAGAGCATAATACTTACGCTTAAAACGTAGGTACATTTAAACAAATTATTTAAGAACCTTTTTTAAAAATTAATAAAAATGGCTGATTTAAAACAAATCGCAGAAACGCTAGTAAACTTGACAGTTAAAGAAGTAAACGAACTAGCTACAATCTTGAAAGACGAATACGGTATTGAGCCTGCTGCTGCTGCTCCTGTAATGGTAGCTGGTGGTGCTGCTGGTGGTGGTGAAGCTGCTGCTGAAAAAACTGAATTCGACGTAATCTTGAAATCAGGTGGTGCTAACAAACTTGCTGTAGTTAAGTTGGTTAAGGAACTTACTGGTAACGGATTGAAAGAGTCTAAAGACATCGTTGACGGAGCTCCTGCTACTTTGAAAGAGGCAGTTTCTAAAGACGAGGCTGAAGGTCTTAAGAAAGCACTTGAAGAAGCTGGTGCTGAAGTAGAGATCAAGTAATTAGTTACAAAATTTTGCAGGAAAGGTGTCCCGACGAAATGTCGGGATGCCTATTCCTGTTTTTCGGCGTTTTAGCCAATTTTAAAGTCCTTTTCTCAATTAAATTATTTCGCCTTGGCAACAACAAGCAATACATCAACGAGAATTAATTTTGCTTCCAGCAAAAATCAGTTCGCTTATCCAGACTTTTTGGATATTCAGCTTAAATCCTTCCAGGAGTTCTTCCAATTGGAAACAACGCCTGAGAATCGTGAAAGTGAAGGATTGTTCAAGGTATTTGCGGAAAATTTCCCAATTACTGATACACGAAATCAATTCGTGTTGGAGTTCCTTGATTATTTCATCGACCCACCCCGTTACACTATTGATGAGTGTATCGAAAGAGGTTTAACTTATAGCGTTCCGCTAAAAGCTAAACTAAAATTATATTGTACAGACCCTGAGCACGAAGATTTCGAAACAATCGTGCAGGATGTATACTTAGGTACAATTCCATACATGACTCCAAAAGGATCTTTCGTGATCAATGGTGCCGAGCGTGTAATTGTTTCCCAGTTGCACCGTTCACCAGGGGTATTCTTCGGTCAAAGCCGCCACGCTAACGGTACTAAATTGTACTCTGCGCGTGTTATTCCTTTCAAAGGATCTTGGATCGAATTCGCAACGGATATCAACAGCGTAATGTATGCTTACATCGACCGTAAGAAGAAATTGCCTGTTACAACTCTTTTCCGTGCGATCGGATATGAAACAGATAAAGATATTTTAGAAATATTCGGATTAGCTGATGAAGTGAAAGCTAACAAAGCTAATTTGAAAAAATGCGTTGGTAGAAGACTGGCTGCTCGTGTATTGAAGTCTTGGATTGAGGACTTTGGAGACGAAGATACAGGAGAGGTAGTATCTATCGAACGTAATGAGGTTATCCTTGACCGTGAAACTGTACTGGAAGATCAGCACATTGATGAGATCATCGATGCTGGTGTGAAAACAGTTATTTTCCACAAAGAGGATGCTAACACGGCTGATTATACGATCATCTACAACACGCTTCAGAAAGATACTTCAAACTCTGAGAAAGAAGCTGTAGAACACATCTACCGTCAGCTGCGTAATGCTGAACCACCAGATTATGAAACAGCAAAAGGTGTATTCGAGAAATTGTTCTTCTCTGATGCACGTTACGATTTGGGTGAAGTAGGTCGTTACAGAATGAACAAGAAGTTGAACATCGATAACTCCGAAGAGTCTCGTGTTTTGACTAAAAATGATATTCTTTCTATCATCAAGTATTTGATCGAATTGATCAACTCGAAAGCGGATGTGGATGATATTGACCACTTGTCAAATCGTCGTGTTCGTACCGTAGGTGAACAATTGTACGCTCAATTTGGTGTTGGTTTGGCTCGTATGGCTCGTACTATTCGTGAACGTATGAACGTTCGTGATAACGAAGTCTTTACTCCGATTGACTTGATTAATGCGAAGACTTTGTCTTCTGTAATCAATTCATTCTTCGGAACGAACCAGTTGTCTCAGTTTATGGACCAGACGAACCCGCTTTCCGAGGTAACTCACAAGCGCCGTTTGTCTGCACTAGGACCAGGTGGACTTTCTCGTGAAAGAGCAGGTTTCGAGGTTCGTGACGTTCACTATACGCACTACGGTCGTTTGTGTACGATTGAGACGCCGGAAGGACCAAACATTGGTTTGATCTCTTCTTTGTGTGTATTCGCGAAGGTGAACAAACTTGGTTTCATCGAAACACCTTACCGCCCTGTGGTTAACGGTAAAGTAGATATTTCTTCCGAGCCGGTTTATTTATCTGCTGAAGAGGAAGATGCAAAAATGATCGCTCAGGCAAATGCGAAGGTGGACGAAAAAGGAAATTTCCTTTCTGAGGTTGTAAAAGCTCGTTACGAAGGTGACTTCCCGGTTGTTCCGCCAACAGATTTGAACCTGATGGACGTTGGTGCTAACCAGATTGCATCCATTGCGGCATCTTCTATTCCGTTCCTGGAGCACGATGATGCGAACCGTGCCTTGATGGGATCAAACATGCAGCGCCAGGCTGTTCCGTTATTGAAACCACAGTCACCGGTAGTTGGTACAGGAATCGAGCAGTTGGTTGCTCGCGATTCTCGTGTATTGATTAACGCTGAAGGACCTGGAACAGTTGAATACGTTGATGCGAATGAAATCGTGATCCGTTACGACTGGTCTGAGGATGATAAATTAGTAAGCTTTGATAGTGAAGTGACTCGTTACTCATTAACAAAATTCCAGAAAACAAACCAAAGTACAACAATCAACCTGAAGCCGATTGTTCGCAAAGGGGACCGCATTGAGAAAGGACAGGTTCTATGTGAAGGATATGCTACACAAGGAGGAGAGTTGGCATTGGGACAAAACCTGAAAGTTGCATTCATGCCTTGGAAAGGGTATAACTTTGAGGATGCGATCGTTATTTCTGAGCGTGTTGTTCGTGACGATATCTTTACTTCAATCCATATTGACGAATACTCTTTGGAGGTTCGTGATACAAAACGAGGAATGGAAGAATTAACTTCTGATATTCCAAACGTTTCTGAAGAAGCAACAAAAGATTTGGATGAGAACGGTTTGATCCGCATTGGTGCTGAGATCAAAGAGGGAGACATCCTGATCGGTAAAATTACTCCGAAAGGTGAAACAGATCCTTCTCCGGAAGAGAAGTTATTACGTGCAATCTTCGGTGATAAAGCGGGTGACGTGAAAGATGCTTCTTTGAAAGCAGGTCCGTCTCTTCGTGGCGTTGTTATTGAGAAAAAATTGTTCTCCCGCGCGATCAAAGATCGTAAATCTAAAGCTCAGGATAAGCCGGTATTGGAAGTTCTTGACACAGAGTACGACAAAGATTACGCAGAGTTGAAAGAAAAATTAGCTGATAAATTGATGACCGTATTGGGTGAAAATAAATCAGCTGGTGTATTCAACAACTTCAAAGAAGAGATCATTAAGAAAGGAACGAAGTTCACACATAAGAATTTGTTGATGATCGATTACACAATCGTGAATCCTACAAACTGGACAACTGATGCTCACGTAAATGCATTGATTAGTCGTTTGTTGCACAACTTTACGATTAAGGCAAATGATTTATTGGGAATCTACAAACGTAAGAAATTCCATATTTCTGTTGGAGATGAACTACCTGCAGGTATCGTGAAAATGGCGAAAGTATATGTTGCTCAGAAACGTAAGTTGAAAGTGGGTGATAAGATGGCTGGTCGTCACGGTAACAAAGGGATCGTTGCAAACATCGTTCGTGCTGAAGACATGCCGTTCTTAGAAGATGGAACACCGGTAGATATCGTATTGAATCCACTAGGGGTACCTTCTCGTATGAACTTGGGGCAGATTTACGAAACAGTACTTGGTTGGGCCGGAGAGAAATTGGGTGTGAAATTCGCTACTCCGATTTTCGATGGTGCTAAACCGGAAGAAATCAATGAATGGACAGATAAAGCGGGAGTTCCGCGTTCAGGTAAAACTTACCTGTATGACGGAGGTACCGGAGATCGTTTCCATCAACCGGCAACTGTGGGTGTAATTTACATGTTGAAATTATCTCACATGGTTGATGACAAAATGCACGCGCGTTCAATCGGACCATATTCATTAATTACACAACAGCCATTGGGTGGTAAAGCTCAATTCGGAGGTCAGCGTTTTGGTGAGATGGAGGTTTGGGCTCTTGAAGCATTTGGAGCGGCGAATATCCTACAGGAAATCTTGACAGTTAAATCCGATGACGTAATGGGTCGTGCGAAAGCATACGAAGCAATCGTTAAAGGTGATAACATTCCGGAACCGGGAATTCCAGAATCATTCAACGTATTGTTGCATGAATTGAGAGGTCTTGGATTGAATGTATCAATGGATTAAGATCAGACCTAGTTAGGAAACAAATTGTCAAATTGAATTAAAGAAAGTTATAACATGGCTTACAGAAAAGAAACACCGAAAAAACAAAGTAGCTTCAACAAGATTACGATCTCGTTGGCTTCTCCTGAGGTGATCCGCGATCAGTCAAGCGGTGAGGTACTCAAGCCTGAGACAATTAACTATCGTACATACAAACCGGAAAGAGATGGATTGTTCTGTGAACGCATCTTCGGACCGGTAAAAGATTACGAATGTCATTGTGGTAAGTACAAGCGCATCCGATACAAAGGAATCGTTTGTGACCGTTGTGGTGTTGAGGTTACCGAGAAAAAAGTACGTCGTGAGCGTATGGGACATATCTCTTTGGTTGTTCCGGTAGCACACATTTGGTATTTCCGTTCATTGCCGAACAAAATCGGTTATTTGTTAGGATTGCCGACCAAAAAATTGGATCAAATCATCTATTACGAGCGTTACGTAGTTATTCAGGCTGGTATCGCAAATAATTTGGATGGAACTTCCCTTTCCGAGAAAGATTTCTTAACGGAAGAAGAATACCTGGATATTTTGGATACTCTTCCAAGAGAAAACCAGTATTTGGAAGATACTGACCCAAACAAATTCATCGCTAAGATGGGGGCTGAGGCATTGTATGACTTGTTGCGTAAATTGGATTTGGAAGACCTTTCCTACAAATTACGCCACCAGGCAAATACAGAAACGTCTGTTCAACGTAAGCACGAAGCTCTGAAAAGACTTCAGGTTGTTGAAGCAATGCGTGAGTCTCAAACTCGTATCGAGAACCGCCCTGAGTGGATGATCGTGAAAGTTGTTCCGGTTATTCCACCGGAATTGCGTCCGTTGGTTCCATTGGATGGTGGACGTTTCGCAACATCGGATTTGAACGACCTTTACCGTCGTGTAATTATCCGTAACAACCGTTTGAAGCGTTTGATCGAGATCAAAGCTCCGGAAGTTATCTTGCGTAACGAGAAGCGTATGTTGCAGGAAGCTGTTGACTCTTTGTTCGACAACTCCCGCAAGGCTTCTGCGGTTAAAACAGAATCAAACCGTCCGTTGAAATCCCTTTCCGATTCATTGAAAGGTAAGCAGGGACGTTTCCGTCAAAACTTACTAGGAAAACGTGTTGACTATTCTGCACGTTCGGTAATTGTTGTTGGACCGGATTTGAAATTGCATGAGTGTGGTTTGCCGAAAGACATGGCAGCGGAACTTTACAAACCGTTTATCATTCGTAAGATGATTGAGCGTGGAATTGTGAAAACGGTTAAATCTGCGAAGAAAATCGTTGACCGCAAAGAGCCTGTAGTTTGGGATATCTTAGAAAACGTATTGAAAGGACACCCGGTATTATTAAACCGTGCTCCTACGCTTCACCGTTTGGGTATCCAGGCATTCCAGCCGAAATTGATCGAAGGAAAAGCAATTCGTCTTCACCCATTGGTAACTACGGCATTCAACGCCGATTTCGATGGTGACCAGATGGCGGTTCACTTACCGTTAGGTAACGCTGCAATTTTGGAAGCGCAATTGTTGATGCTTGCTTCTCACAACATTTTGAACCCTGCGAATGGAGCACCGATTGCGGTACCTTCCCAGGATATGGTCTTGGGTCTTTACTACATCACTAAGATGCGTACAAGTACCCCTGAACACAAAGTAAAAGGTGAAGGAAGTATTTTCTATTCTCCGGAAGAAGTAATTATCGCGAATAACGAAGGTAAATTGGATCTTCATGCTCCGATCAAAGTAAAATCTTACGATTTGAACGAGGAGGGAATTCCAACGCTTCAAATGATCGATACAACATGTGGACGTGTACTTTTCAATGAAGTAGTTCCACGTGAAGTAGGATTCTTGAACGATGTATTGACGAAGAAAGCGCTTCGTGATATTATCGGACACGTATTGAAGATCTGTGGAACAGCTAAGACAGCTAAGTTCCTGGATGATATCAAAGAATTAGGTTACGGTATGGCATTCCGCGGTGGATTGTCATTCAACCTGGATCACATTATTATCCCGAAAGAAAAAGAAATTCTGGTTGCGAAAGCAGAGACTGACGTGAAAGAGGTAATGGCCAATTACAACATGGGTCTTATCACGAATAACGAACGTTATAACCAGATCATTGATATTTGGACGCATACTAACATCCGTTTGACGAACACGTTGATGGATCAGTTGAAGAATGACGATCAAGGATTCAACTCAATCTACATGATGTTTGACTCCGGAGCCCGTGGTTCGAAAGAGCAGATTCGTCAGTTGTCAGGTATGCGTGGATTGATGGCGAAACCTCAGAAATCAGGGGCTTCTGCACAGGAAATTATCGAGAACCCGATTCTTTCCAACTTTAAGGAAGGTCTTTCGATTTTGGAGTACTTTATCTCTACTCACGGTGCGCGTAAAGGTTTGGCCGATACGGCATTGAAAACGGCAGATGCGGGTTACCTGACTCGTCGTTTGGTGGACGTTGCACAAGACGTTGTAATTAACGCAGTGGATTGTGGAACATTGAGAGGTTTGGTAGCGACTTCATTGAAGAAAAATGATGAAATCGTTGAGCCTTTGATCGATCGTATTTTAGGAAGAACATCTGTTCACGATATTTACAACCCTGAAACGGAACAATTGATTGTTGCTGCAGGTGAGTTGATCTCTGAAACAGTTGCTGATGAAATCGAAAAAGCAGGTATTGAAGAAGTGGAGATACGTTCGGTATTGACTTGTGAAATGCGCCGCGGAGTTTGTTCTAAGTGTTACGGACGTAACCTTGCAACGCACCGCCCTGCACAGGATGGAGATGCTGTTGGTGTAGTTGCTGCTCAGTCAATTGGTGAGCCGGGAACACAGTTAACGCTACGTACATTCCACGTTGGGGGTACTGCATCGAACATTACGGATGAATCAGATTTGAAAGCAAAATCTGCAGGTAAATTGGAAATCGACGAATTACGTACAATTACACGTAAAGGAACCGATGGAACAGTGAAGACGATCGTTGTAGGTCGTTCGGCAGAATTGAAAATTACAGATCCGAAAACCGGAGTTGCTTTGATGACTTCAAACATCCCTTACGGTTCCGAGTTGTTGATTGACAATAATACGAACGTGAAAAAAGGTGATGTGATCTGTAAATGGGACCAGTATAACGCGGTAATCATTTCAGAGGTAGCTGGTAAAGTATTATTCGAAAATATTATTGACGGTGTTACTTACCGTGAGGAAGTCGATGAGCAAACAGGATTTACTGAAAAAGTGATCATAGAATCCCGTGATAAGAAGAAAAACCCTGCGATCCACATTATTGATCCTAAGACAAAAGAAGTATTGCGTGAGTACAACATTCCGGTTGATTCCCATATTTCCGTAAACGAAGGTGATAAGATCGAAGAAGGTGTGATCCTTGTTAAGATTCCTCGTGTTGCTGGTAAAACCGGGGATATCACCGGAGGTCTTCCTCGTGTAACGGAATTATTCGAAGCACGTAACCCTTCTAACCCGGCTGTGGTTTCTGAAATCGACGGTATCGTTGAATTCGGTAAGATCAAGCGTGGTAACCGTGAGATCCAGGTGACTTCCAAAGCAGGTGACGTTCGCAAGTACTTGGTACCGCTTTCTAAGCACATTTTAGTACAGGAGAACGATTTCACACGTGCAGGACAACCTTTATCCGATGGTGCAATTACACCGAACGATATCTTGAATATCCAAGGTCCGACGAAAGTACAGGAGTACATCGTAAATGAAATCCAGGAGGTTTACCGTCTACAAGGGGTAAAAATCAACGATAAGCATTTCGAAGTAATCGTTCGTCAGATGATGTTGAAAGTGGAGATCGTAGACGCAGGAGATACGCGATTCCTGGAAGGACAATCTGTTCACAAGGCAGACTTCATGGAAGAGAATGACTCTATCTACGGAATGAAAGTAGTAGTTGACGCTGGTGATTCTACAACATTGAAAGCAGGTCAAATTGTTTCCGCACGTAAATTACGTGATGAGAACTCTCAATTGAAGCGTGCTGACAAGCAGTTGGTTGAATCCCGTGATGCAGTTCCTGCAACTTCAACTCCATTGTTACAGGGTATTACACGTGCTTCATTGCAGACACAATCGTTTATCTCAGCTGCTTCCTTCCAGGAAACAACGAAAGTATTGAACGAGGCTGCAATCTCCGGAAAAGAAGATCACCTATTAGGTTTGAAAGAAAACGTAATCGTTGGTCACTTGATTCCGGCTGGTACAGGTGTACGCCGCTTCCAAAAAGTACTTGTGGCAAACAAGGAAGAAATGGATGCAATCTCTTAAGATTTGATTATCTGAAAATAGTGATCCCCGAATTATTTAATAATTCGGGGATTTTTTTTACAACCATTGGTGCTTTTATGCATTAATAAAGAAACAACTAAATCGATTTTTTATGAAGAACATGTTACTTTTTTCATTCAGTGTCTTTTCTTTCCTGACACTGAAAGCCCAAACCGTTAGTTATCAACCTATCCATGGGAATTATACGCAATACGTTTATCGCCATCAACATTGGAATGGAAGTGAGAACGTAGAAAGTTTTTCCAAGACGATTTGGTCGGGGGATACTATCATTAACGGACAACATTATGTGCGGATTTTCCAAGACGGTGTATACAGTGGAGGTATTCGTGAAGATGTTCCGAATCAGCAGCGGTTTTTTATAAACAGGAATGACGTAGAAATCAACATTACCATTGATCACAATTTATCCGTAGGAGCACTTTTAACAGACAGTACTGCCTATTTGAATGCTTTTCGAACGTACCGGGATGTGAATTTACCTTTTCCTTCCTTCATTGATACATTAATGGTTGTGACAAAAGATAGTGTATTGGAATCTTCAGGTAGTTATAGTGTAACTTACCGGATGACGGATGGAGGAGCTACAGGCGAATCGGTGCTTTTTAACACCTATAGCGGTTTACTGGAAGTTAATGGATTCGAGTACAATTACTCACAGATCTGCTACCGGGAAGACGGTGAACAGACTCCTCCCGGACAGGAAACACCATGGACACCAATGTGCGATTTGGGAGTGGATGAGAAAGAGTTGCTTAAAATCGATCTGTTTCCAAACCCGTCATCCGAATCACTTAATATTTCAGGAGATTTGGAAAGGATAACCGATTTGGCCATTTACGACCTAAACGGGAAAATGATCAAACAAGTTCCTTTGTCGGATGTTTATTCCGGGGTTTCCCTAAAAGAATTGAAAAACGGTATTTATTTCCTTTCAGTGAATGAGCATCAAAAAGTATTGAGATTCCAGAAGATGTGATACTTCTAAAATAGAAATCCCCTTCAGTTCAACTGAGGGGGATTTTTTATTGCTGTAAATGAAGTTTTATTCGGCAGATTTTCCCTTGCAGATCGTATAATACATCCCGATAGTGAAACGGTTTCCGAGTGTGCTGGCATTAAATCCGAAATCATTGGTAACTAAATCAGGAACACCCGTTACTGAAGTTCGTGTATTGGTATAGCCCAGAACTCCGATAGAACCAAAAATCCCGATCCGTGGTGTAATATAATAAGCAAAACCTGCTGAAAAGCTTGCATTAATTGTACCAATGTCGTTGGTACTGTTCCCGGTAGAAGTTCTTGATTGTCCGGCAAGGTAGCTGGCACTAATGCCCAGAAACGGTCTGAAAGCTCCGTCACCGAATAAATAACGGCTATAGACCGATCCGCCGAACTGAAGATTTCTTAATGAACCTGAAGTCATAAAATCCGAATGAGAGCCGCTGGAAGTAATTCCCAGTCCAAGCTGGATGTGATCTGTAAGGAAAGTTCCGATTTCAGGTGAAGCCGACCAGGCACTTCTTTTGATTGTTGTACCACCTTGTGAGGTAGTTCCCATAGAGAAGCCGGCGCTGCCGCCCAAATACCAGGAACCCTTTGTTTGCCCGAAAGTGTTTGCGCTTAAAAGCAGGATAGAAGCTAAGATGATTTTTTTCATGATGTGTTTTTTGTTTCGGGGTTAAACAAAACACATGCCGTTTTAACGGATCATGAAATTTTTGAGCATAAAAAAGGGAGTTCGAATAAAGAACTCCCTTTGAAACCTGTCAGTTGTAAATTACGGGGTAATGATCGGTTTTAACCCTCGTAACCCCATGTCAGTCGGATAATCGCCCGCTCCCGGTTCGTATTTGTGATCCCCGTTTGCGTCGTACCACTCAAAGCTTTTGTTTGTTGAAAGCGACATGGTACAGATAATATCTTCGGTTTCGTTTCCGGTAATGGTAAACGGCGTGTCAAAGTTTCCTGTCACAACGCATGAACCGGCAGGTACCGGTGATGTTGCAGATAACGGATTCGGAACTGTAGTTGCTGCAGCTTGCCCCTGTACTACCACTCCGAGGTTCTCAAATCCCCAATATCCTTGCAATTTATTGGCGTTCAATGTTACGGTTTGATTCCAGATTTTGTAATTGGTGATGTAAGTATTAAATCCGACAAAAGAAGCCAGTCTTCCATTGTAATCTACTCCGTTGTAGCGGTAATCAAGCGAATAATTTTGGTAAGTTAAAGACATTCTTACCCAGTTGTAAGTATCCGGGGAAATATTTTTCAAAGGGATCTTCATAAATACTTCGTTATCACCTTTGATAATTGCCTTACTAAAATCGACTGCATTAGAACCACCGGCAGTTGTTTCCGCTCCATGGTAAAGAATTTCTCCCGCTCCCAATTGTGTATACATGTTTTGTGCAAACTCAATGTAGTGAGCACTCATACCGTAAAATACCGGTGATTGCGCCCAGTGGTTAGACGGAATTGTAGCAGGATTCCCGAAATTATCCAGGCGGGGAGCTAAAGAATCAAAATGAAGTTTCACAATTAAATAAGGACCTGTTTCAGTCTCTGCCGGATACGTACAGCTTGCGTCATCGGAATTTGCATTTGCATTGTAATTCGTAGCATTGGCATCCGTACAGCCTTTTTTCTTACATCCTACTGAAACTGAAGCCAGCAGAACAAATAGAAGCGTTAGTTTTTTCATGTTTAGTGTTTTCGAGGGATAAAAATAGAGAAAATAAAATACTTGTTTCGTATGGATAACGAATTCAGAACAACAAGGTTACTTCTTGTTTATCATGTAAACAGCAACGATACCCAGTAACCCGCCTATAATCGTATGGATTTCCAGTTTTTCACCCAGAATGGCAAAAGAGAATACGGCTGCACTGAAAGGTACGATAAAGATAAAGCTGCTGGCCTTTTCAGCCCCGATTTTGGAAGTCGCAAAAAAGTATGTGGTGGTAGCCACCGTTACAGTAATAACACTTGAGTAAAGAACGTTCCCCCAAAAGCGGATATCTGTTGTTTGGGTTAATTCACCGATTTCTGTGAACTCGCAGAAAGGAAGAAGACAAATAAGTGTTACAACATACATCCACCAGGTGAAAGCAAAAGGTGAACCGTATTTCGCAGATTTCGATGTAAATTTGCTCATAACTGCCCAAATCAGCGCACTTATCAGGAAATAAAGATTTCCCGGCTCAGCAAAAACAGCCTTGTTTCCCCATACTTTTAAAAGACTTAATCCTGCGACCACTCCGAACATTAAACCGATGAATTCATTTTTTCCCGGTCTCTTCCAGTCAATTAGCATTCCTATGCCATAAGCCATTACCGGGTTTAAGGTAGTAACCAGGATTCCGCCTGCACCCGGACTTCCATTCTTTAATCCGGCAAGGAAGGTGTAGTTGTAACTCGCCATAAGGATACCTGCGATAACAAGAAAGGGGATACCATTTTTAGAAATGAGAAGCTTGGTCTTAAAAAAGATCAGAACAAATAAAAAGCTAACAACCACAAAGCCATAACGAAAAAAACCGATATTGAAAGGTGTTCCGAAAGACGCTAAAACCTTGTTTGAAGGCCAGCTTATCCCCCATATAATCATACTTATAATAAGTGCAGCGGTAAGATTAATACCTTTATCAACTTTCGGCAATTTGTTTTCTTTTAGAGTGCAAAAGTAATCAATGGATTACTTGCGAGAATCAATTTGAAAACCAAAATGCACTTTAATTGAAGAAAGCAGAATCAAAGATGCGGAATTCGTGTTTTTCGGAGCATCACCCGGTGCACAATACTATAAGCTAATATGGCTGAACTTAATCCGAAAATATTGGCATCTAAATTCCAGGGCAAGGTCCATCCTGACAAAATCAGGGTCAGGGTTACACCGCCGCCAATGATCATGGAGAACAAAGCGGGTTGTGGAAACCGCGTTCTTAAAAATAAAGCTGCGACTACCGGAACAAACAAACCGGACACCATAAATGCATAAGCATAAAGCATCAGAGAAATAACATTTTGCATAATCGATGCCAATAGAATGGCAATTATTCCTATTAAAAGCGTAGTAACTTGAGAGATTCTGATTATTGATGAATTGTTCAGCTTCCAGCTTTTAGGAATGAGATCCCCTACCACACTTCCTGATGCCGCCATCAAACAGCTGTCTGCAGTTGAAAGAACCGCTGAAAAGTATGCTGCAATTACAATTCCTGCGAATCCAACCGGTAGTATCTGGCGTATTAATAAAGGCAGTCCCATTTCACTATCGATAGTAACGCCTTCAGATACCGGAATGATTCCTTTTTGCACGGCAACGTTTGCAAGCATCCCCAGTATTACTCCGGTAAATGCCATAAAAGGCCATTCAAGCGCCCCTGCAAGATACCAGGCTTTTTTTGCAGCTTTTTCATCTCTGCAGGCGAAAATCCTTTGATATAAAGTCATTCCTACAAACCAGATAGGAACAATGGTAACACTCCAATTAACTATCTGGCTCCAGGTAATATTCGTTATGGATAGCATGTCTTTACTCAGGTAGGGGATAATGCCTTCATATCCTCCCAAAGCTGACCAGGCAAGGGGAATTGCGACTCCCATTAATCCGATTAGGAGTATGATCCATTGAAAGGTGTCAGTGTAAATAACCGCCTTCATACCACCGAGCATGGTATAGAAAACCACAACGATACCCATCACCCAAAGCATAGTTTCACCACTTACAGATGGAATGATAGCAGCAGATAATTTTGATCCGGCCAATAATTGGGAACTCGTAAAACCACTGTATCCTATAATGCAAATAATAGCCGCAACAAATGCTACTTTTTTATTGTACAGAAAACTAAATACCTGTGGTAAGGTAAGAAAATGCCTGCCGTGAGCACGCTGCCAATAAAATACCTTGGGAATAAGGAATACGGCACTGACCCATGCTCCGATAAGACCTGTAAAAAGCATCCACGAACCTGAAAGTCCCATGGTGAAGCCAATTCCTCCCAAACCAATGGAGAATCCACCACCGACATCTGTTGCCACAACGGACAGACCTATATGGGTACTGCTCATATTCCCCCCTCCGGTAAAATAATCCCTTTCGTCTCCGTGTTTTCCTGAAAAATAGAATCCAACAGCAAGCATTAAAAGGAAGTAAACAATGAAAATTGTAATATCGATCCAGCTCATAAGTTTATCAATTTAATACCTCATCAGGGATACTCTCCTCAGATTTGATGAATAAGGTACGTGTAGGATATGCGAATTCAATCCCGCATTGTTCGAAAAGACTGTAAATCTCAAAATAGATTTTTTCCTGTTTATCCATGTAAAATGCAAAATCAGTGGACAAAACATGGTAAACAAATTCAAAATTCAGGCTTGAATCGCCAAAGCCAGAAAAATTACCCCTTTCATAATCTATCTCCGACTGGGATTCAATGATCGCTTTGACCATTTGGGGAATCTGTTTTAACCGGGAGGAGGAAGTTTGGTAAGTTACCCCGATCTGAAAAGCAATCCGTCTGCGTTCCAGGCGTTTGTAATTGTGAACCCGGGCATTTGTCAGATCAGTATTGGAACAAATCAATTGTTCTCCACCTAATGTTCGGATCCTTGTCGTTTTAATCCCGATTTGTTCTATTGTCCCGGATTTATCATCTACAATAATAAAGTCACCGATTTCAAAGGGTCTGTCAAAGAAAATAACAAAATAGTTGAAAAGATCTCCCAGAATGGCTTGAGCAGCTAAGGCAATAGCAATACCACCGATTCCTAATCCGGCTAGCAGGGTTGTCACATCATAGCCAAGATTATCGAATAAGAAAAGAAAGCCGACGAACCATATTAGAATGTTTACAACAATAATCAGTCCGTTGGCTTGTTCTATTTTACCTTCTGCATTGCTTTTTCTTTTTACGAATGCACTCACTAACCTTTTAAAAGCACTGCTGATGATTCGAAGTATAAAGAAAGTGCAAATAATCAAATATCCTGCATGTAATACGGACCTTGATTTAACAGTAAGCTGCAGGTAATAGGTGCTGAAGAAGATTGCACCGAAGTATAATATGGGAATTACGAACCGGTCAACGCTGTCAATTATAAAATCGTCCCAGATATTTGTGGTTTTCAACGAATGGGCTTTGATCCTTCGAAGGATGAGAAAACTAAATAATTTAATAATAATAAATGAACCGATAATGATTCCAAGGGCAACAAGCCAGGAATAAAGACTGTTGTCTAAAAATCGATATTCTAAAAGTTTTTTCATGAATTGTTTCTATTGAATGGTTGCTTTATGTGAATTTTCGAATTCAAAACGTTTGTCGACATAATCTGAATTCATGATTCGGAGAATCCCCATGTAATTCATACTGAATTCAATTAAATTCCCGACCTTCAGTTCTTGCGGATTAGTTCCCAGGTCCAGTACAATCATATCCGAACTCACACCAACAATATGCATATCTGGATCAACAGGTTTGATATTTGTTTCATCGATATCCAATAAACCGATATCAACAATAGCCCGAAATGATGAAGTTCCCAATAGCGTTTCATCAATAGCAAGTTCCTGCATTTGTAAGTTCTTGCCCATTTCCCCGTTCGGGACCAGGGGTTTTTCACTTAATTCGATAATCTCAGCGTACAACTTGAAAATATCCTGATGCAGATTTTTATGAGGACTGTTCTTATAAACATCTGTTCCAAGAAATAAGGTTTCCCCAACTCTGAAATGATTGATCCCTAATGGAAGCAACCCTTGTTCAATGAGTGGAATTGTAACTGAAGCCCCGCCCGAGATAAAGGGAATTACTTTATTAAAGCGTGCTTCAATGAGTTGTTTATACAAACAAAGCTGGATCAATTTGTCCTGGTTGGGAAGAACTCCCGACATACATGTTAAGTTTGTCCCGATTCCAATAATGGTAATATTCGGCAAATCAAAAATCGCAGCATAAAAATCAATAAATTGCTCACGCATGACCCCTTCCCTCAATTCTCCCATCTCAATCATGATTACAATCTTATGAATCTTGTTACGAAGAACAGCTTCCTTTGAAAGGAGTTTAATGGTTTCCAGTTCGGTATTAAAACTGATGTCCGCAAACTCTATGATCCTTGATACCATGCGTTTTGGAGGTGGTTTTATAAAGACGGTTTCGATACCTGGGGCAATTAACTTAATGATTTTCAGATTGGTAATCCGACTATCGCAAACCTGCCTTAAATTCAATTCCTGAATCACAGCAGTCAGGAATTTTCGGTTTCCGCAAAACATCTTCACAACTACAGACCATTCGATTCCATGTACTTTGAAAAGATCACTCAAGTAGTTAAAATTTGCTTTGAGCTTTTGTGTGTTTAGTGAAATATAGGCCATGTTATCAGGGGTGTTTGATTAATCTCATCTCAAGATATTTGTTCACGAAACCGATTTTCTCATACAGTTGCAGCGCAGGGTTGTCGGGTTCCACATGCAAGGCAATACTTCCCGTTGTTCTTTCAATGACAGCCTTCATGAGTTTCTTTCCGATTCCCATTCCACGATAATCCTTATGGGTAGCAATATAAACCAGGATGTTTTCAGGAATGTATCCGTCCATGCCGGTGAAATTTACTACCACGGCACCAGTCAGTAAACTATCGAAATAGGAAGTAATTATAAGTCCTCCTTTGTTTTCTTCAGAAGACAATGCATAATTGATGGCTTTTAGTATGTCTTTTTTTGAGTCCCCATATTGATCAAGATGATTGTATAGGAAAGCAGCCAGATCAGCCTTCTCGTTTTCTTTCGGGAGTTGTTCGGGGGAATAAATGCGTTCTACCATAATAATAAATATTTAGTGTTCCAGGGACAGCTTTCCACGGTACACTTTCATTTGCAGACTTTACAGTCTTTATTTCAGCTTAATTATTCCGGACCTTAACCCGGATTGACGACACAACCAATTGATGTATCTAATGAAGAATTGACTATTGTCTTTTGGATGGAATCTTACTTAGATTACTAGACATGAATGGCAATTCGAAACTTTTTATCCCAAGCAAGTTACTAATAAAATGTGTTTTTTGAAAATGAAAGAGCAGGTCAAACACTTGATTTTGCTGGATTTTTCAAAATTTCCGATCAAATAGTGCTACGACTGATTCTTGTTAAGAACTTCCGGGGAATGTTGGTGTCAGGACTTTTAAAGAGTTTTGCAGCGATTCATTAAAGAGTGGTTATTTCTGTAAAATGTTAAAAAATCACAAGAATTCAGGCAGTGTGAATGCAACTTTCTTCTGAGATACATAAAGATGCTTTCTGCAAAGTTAAAGGAGTAATAGTTGGAAAGTTATTCAAAAAGCTTTTAACTTCGCAAGCATGGAAAAAAATGACAATCAGATCAACATTGAGCTAAACGAAGAGTTGGCGGAAGGAGTTTATTCGAACCTGGCGATCATTACGCATTCTCAATCCGAATTTGTGGTGGATTTTATTCAAATGATGCCGGGAATGCCCAAAGCAAAAGTACGTTCAAGAGTAGTGATGTCTCCCCAGAATGCAAAACGCTTAATGCGTGCATTGGCTGAGAATGTGCAAAAATACGAGCAAATAAACGGAGTAATTAACGATACCGAAACACCTCCGTTCCCGCCGATGAATTTTGGAGGAACAACGAATCAGGCTTAATTAACGAATAGAACTATTGCGTTTTTTAAGTATGCCCAGGAATACGAACTATATTGTCACTTTCGGAACTGAATTTTTGATCATGTTCCTGAGCTTTATGGTTTTCCGTCTGGCAAATACCAACCTGGAGGATACCGGATTTAGTGAGTATACACTGATTCGAAGATCTATCTCTTTTCTGCAGCCGCTTCTAATGATCGGTTTAGGTGTTGCTATTCCACGGTATGTCAGCCTGGAACCAGGCAGGAGTTCTCTATTGCCTTCCGGACTAATCTGGATGTTCTTGTCGATATTGATCATCTGTTCAGGCTTATGGCTTAGCAGATCCTATGTTTCCCACCTGTTTTTCGGTTCGGGAAATTACACACACTATATTCTGCCAATTGCCGTAATGCTCTCGCTTTATGGACTGCATGCGATTATTTATGGGTTTTTGAGAGGAATGTTCAAGGTATTCCAGGCCAATTTTGTTCAATTGATCAATGTCGGGTTGATACCAACACTCTCCGTTTATCTTACCGATAATGTAAATGATCTTTTATTCTGGAATATTATCTTGTTGAGTGGTTCGCTAGTTGTATTTATCTCTTATCACATGATCCGTATGAAAATCCGATTTACGAAAGAACAGTTCATTGCCGACAGCAAGTTGCTTTTGGTTTATGGATTACCTCGCGTATTGGGTGATTTTGCACTTTTGGGGTTATTGACCTTACCAACATTCTTAATTCTGAATATCGAAAAAAACGTATTGGTAGGTGGAGATGTGGCATATTCGCTCACATTGTTGAACCTTGCCGGTGCAGCATTCGGCCCGCTGGGACTGATCCTGCTCCCTGAAATTGTGAGTGCCATGCGGACGAAAAACCTGCAGTTGATTCGCAGACGCTTTTTTATTTTTACAGGTTTGTGTCTGGGATTGACGCTTCTGGGAGTAGCCGTATTTTATTTATTCTCAGAAACAATCCTTGGAATTTTATTAGGTGAAGAATACCGGAGCTCAATTATACCTGTTTCCAAAATCGTTTTGTTGTCAGCATTCGGATATTGCTTGTACATCGTACTGAGAAGTTTCCTGGACGCCTTGAAGGTAAAAGCGAGCAATGCTATTAACCTTCTCATTTGCCTGGGAGCATATGGAATCCTGATCGGAATCGGGAAATACATGGACCTGGACTTTACTTATTATCTTTTTTCTTTTGCCGGTGTGATGACCTTATTGGGAATTATTACTTTCATTGAAACCTATCTATCAATCAAAAAATTATGACTGCCTTATTATTATTAATTGTTATTACTTCAGTTATTGGCTTTGTTCAGGTTAAAACCTGGAGAATTTATAAAAACCTCACTTTTCCGATCGTAACGGCCGTACTTTATTTTTGGTCCCTGATGGGAGCCTGGCTCTTTATCTTTGATCGTCTGACTGGTTTTGGGAAGAACATCGGCCTTGCATATTACTATTTGCTGGATAAAATGTTCCGAGTAGACCTGGATGGAACTTATAACATGGTTATTCTCAGTTATGGTCTTTTTATCTTATTTTTCCAGGGTTTTGTTTTCTTTGGAATAAAAAGACTTAAACAAAAATTTCCCGAACAAGCTCTTCAGGAAAATGGCTCGGGAAAGACTTTTACCGCATCACAGGTGCCATTTTTATTGATTGCAGTTGTATCCATTTGCTGTTCTTTGTTTCTGGTGAAAGATGTTTTGATCAGTTCAATGCTGCTGCATGAATCCATTTATTCGAATGTGCGTGCTGGTGGAGTTCCACTTTATCGTTTGCACCAGTATTTTAACTGGATAATGGTTTTTTCATTTGCCTGGTATTTGGCTCTTTATTTCCGTAAGGATCCCGAAATCGCGGTGAAAAAACCTGGCGTGTTATTCTGGATCTGTTTCTTATTGATGGTCACGTACCTTTCGATTATAGGCACACGTCATGAATTGTTTCTTGGCGGATTGTTTTTCATTTTGTTCGTTTCCTACCCATATCGTTCGGTGCGTAAGAGCAAATTGTTTTACGGAGTGTTTTTCATCGTTTTCTTTTTTGTTATTGCATTGAATGACCCGATGCGCGGTATGTCATCATACCTGATGGAGAAAATCGGGATTGCAGCAATGGTAGATTCCCCTGAAAATAGGAAAATAGCAGATATTTATTCCAGCGACCGTACATTTTTCCTGCACCGGGATTTGGAGAAATCGGAAAGAATTATCGAATCATTGAAGTATCGGGATACCACTTTCGTTGCGGCAGGAGATACCATCGTTATGAAACTGAAGGAATTCATTGCTCAAACAAAAGAACATCCGGATAAAATATTATACAATGGTAAGATATATAAGATTAATAACCAGTTTGTGTCTTTCGGGTACAAAAAATTGGGGTTGGGACAGCGTATATTGAAAGCAGGAACCAATATCCTGTTCTCTAACGAACTGTTTGCAGGCCATTTTTCTATGTACGGGATTTACAAACATCAGGTGAGTCCATCCTACGGAATCGCCCTGCGAAACCTGGTTGGAAGCGAGAAACAGGATACTTACACATATTATGCGAACCAGTTGAAACTTCCGGATGACCAGGGATTCACAATCAATCATATTTCTTCCTGGTATTTGAACTTCGGATATTTCGGGTTCATTCTTGGGGCATTCATTCTGGCAATTTGTTACCTTGTACCGGTTTACCTGATGCATTCGTTCAAAAGCAAAAAGAAACAAACGTTTTTTATTCTGACCGTATTGCTTGGAATGGTAGCATATATGCCGTTAATCATTCGCTCGGACCTGTTGGTTTTTGAAGGAATGATCAAACAGGTAATCATTGTTCCTGCTTTGATCCTGTTGGCAGTGATTATTTACGGACGTTTGTTCCAGCGAAAAAAATAAAAGGATGCAGGATAAGGAAAAGATACTGATTACAGGAGCAAGTGGTTTTATCGGGAAAAGTCTGTTGAAGAAAATCGACTTTGATAAATACGATGTTGCAATCCTGACAAGAAATCCTCAAAAATTCGGGAAAGAAGAACGTTTCCGTGTGGTAGAAGGAGATCTTTCCGACCAGGAATCATTGAATCGTGCACTTTCGGGTATAACAATACTGATTAACCTGGCAGCAGAGGTACGTAACCAGGACAAATTGGAAGAAACCAATGTAGGAGGAACGAAACGGTTGATTGCGGCGATTCGGGAGGCCAAAACGGTAAAGCAAATAATCCACTTAAGCAGTGTTGGTGTGGTTGGAATGAATTATAACCTGGATTCAACCAGTGTTGATGAGCAATTTCCGGCAGAACCAAAAAACGAATACGAACGAACCAAACTGCTTTCCGAACAGTTGTTTTTGGAATTCTTCATGGAGAATCCGGATTTAAAATGGTCGGTATTAAGACCTACGAATGTATTTGGAGAATCTCATCCGTTCGATGCACTTCTAAACCTGATGCAGCATGTGAAAAGCGGCAAAAAGATCTTGTACACACGCACAGCTAAGGTGAATTACGTGTATGTGGAAGATTTGACAGTATTTATTTTGAACCGTTTGGAATCGGATGTAAAAGGAATTTACAACGTAGGTAATTCTATGGACCTGAAAGAGTTCCTGGAGATTATCGCTGATGAGTTAAAAACATCCCTGAATGCTGCCCGTGTTCCTAAATGGATTGTGCGGACGTTTTATCGTCTGAAAGTGCGTAAATTGGATTCCGTAAGCAATGAAGTTGTTTATTCGGATAAGGCCCTTCAAACATCCTTTCAATACCCTTTTGGAATAAAACAGGGTATCCGGAAAACGATAGAGTATTACAAAAATTTAAATAAACTTTGATGAGAATATGCTACTTTGCAGATAGTGAAAGTATTCATACGGAACGCTGGTGCAGGCATTTCCAGGCGCTGGGTCACGACATCCATTTGATTACCTATAAGACCAAAATCATTGAAGGAATCAAAACCTATTCTGTAAATACAGGTAAAATTGATGTTTCGGGCGGAAATTGGAAAGTTTTGCTGACTTTCAGACAAGTGCGCAAACTGCTTAAAGAGATCAAGCCGGATGTTTTTCATGCTTTGTATGCAACCAGTTATGGAATTACCGGTTCACTTTGCCGTTTTCATCCTTACATTATCTCATCATTGGGATCAGATATCCTCATCAGTCCGAATAAATCAACTATTTACCGGAAATTATTGAGGTTTGCATTTAAACGTGCCGACCTGGTAATGGTAATGGCAGACCACATGATTCCGGCAGCGAAGAGCTTGGGAGCAGCAACAAATAAGATTGTAGCACTTCCATTTGGGATCGATCAGCAAATCTTTAATTCGGAGAATCGGAAATTACCCGAAAACCAATTCGTCATTACCTGTACAAGAAACTTTGAGCCGATTTATAATATTCCGCACTTGTTGAAAGCACTGCAAAAAGTAGTTGGTGAAATTCCTGAGATCCATGTGAATCTGATCGGAGCGGGGAGTCAGAAAGAAGAATTGGTCCGCATGACGGAAGAATTCGGACTGAAATCCCATGTTACTTTTGTTGGAAAACTTACCCAGCCGGAAATAGCCGCATATTTAAATAAGAGCCATGTATTTGTCAGCTTGTCGCTTTCGGACGGGAATAACATCTCTTTGAATGAAGCAATGGCTTGCGGGACGTGGAATATTGTTACCGATATACCGGCCAATCATCAATGGATCAGGGAAGGGGAGAATGGCTTTTTCGTGAAAATCGACGACGTGGATACTTTGGCTGAAAAACTCTTAAAAAGCAGGAATGAATACCATCAACTGATGGAAAAAGCAGTTGTATTGAATGATCAGCTGCTTCGTGAAAAAGGAATCTGGCAGATCAACATGCAGAAAGCAGAAAAATTGTATCTTCAACTCACCAATGGTTAAAGTTGCAATTATAGGCGGAGGCGGGCATGCCCGCGTTTTATCGGAGATCATTTCTCAGGCTCCCGAATTGAGCCTGACTGGATGTTTTGACGATTCACTGGAACGTGGTGCCGAACTTTGGAATGGGGTCAAAGTCCTGGGTTCTGTCAATGATCTTGGAAAAACTACAGATGAGATCGATGCTTATGTAATCGGGATCGGCAACAATTCGGTCCGTAAAAAAATCAGCGGGCAACATTCGGACTTAAACTGGATTTCGCTGGTACATCCTAACGCGGTAGTTAGCCCGAGCGCGAAAATAGACGCAGGGTCGGTTGTTTTAGCCGGTGCGGTTGTCAGTGCAAATGCTGTTATCGGACGCCAGGTCATAGTGAACGCTAATGTAACGGTAGACCATGATTCAAAAATCGGTAGTTATGTGCATTTATCCATTGGAAGCCAGGTAGGAAGCAATAGTACGATTGAGGAATCCTGCCTGATTGGAATTGGTCAGATTGTTCCATCGTTTTCAACAATTGTAGAATGAGAGCTGTCATTCCAACGCTTGAAAAAGCACAAAGCTGGTTTCCGGCATTATTGATCTTTGTTTTTAGTTTTGCCCCGAAACCTTCCTCTATTATTATCGTTTTATGGTTGATCAATAACCTTGTCTTATGGTCGCAAAGAGCTGTTAAATTCCGGTGGAACAAAATCTTTTCTGCGATAGTTGCACTTTATATCGTATTTGCAGTCGGAGCATTTTTTACACATAATCCGGGAATTGCAGGTGGAATCCTGAGCAAAAAACTGTCCTTGCTGGTCTTTCCGCTGATATTCGCGCTTCAAAAGAAAGAAAGCTTTCAACTAAAACCCTTTGTGCTTGCTTTCACAGCGGGTTTATTGGTGGTCGTAACACTTGGATTAATACATAGCTATCAGGTTTACCTGGAAACCGAGTATTTGAACGGAAGTTTCACCAGTTCTGTGTTTTCCTACATTCACCACCCGACCTACCTGGCGGTTCTGCTGACCATGTCCATTTTCTTTTTCCGGATAGGGGTGAAGGCAGGGTGGAAAGGATTCAATACCTGGATGTTGCTTATTTGGATCGCATTTGTCTGCGTTATCCAATTCATTATTTTTTCATTTGCAGGAGTATTGTTCCATTTCGCTGTTTTGGCCTATCTCACGCTGAGTTATTTAAAGAAAAAGCTGCCGGGAATAGTGTTTTTGATAGTTTTAGGAATCACTGTATCACTTCCGTTTGCAGCTTATTTCGGAGTAACCCGTGTAAATGATGAAGTGAATAATACTTTGACAGATTTGAAAATCTATTTATCCAATCCGGACCATATTTACGAGCAAGCCAAAGCAGCTCCTCACGGGAATAACATCCGCATTTTAATGTGGACCACCTCTTTTCAGCAGTTTTCCGAACATCCCATGGGAACAGGAACAGGGAATTTTGACGAAGTAATGGGGGCGCGTCTGCGCGGAAGAGGATTAGACGAAATTGCCAAAATCGAATACAATTCACACAACCAGTTCCTGCAACTGGCAGTAGAAGTCGGGGTTTTTGGATTGCTTGCTTTGTTAGCAATACTGGTAATGCTTTTTCGAATGGGGATCCGTTACAAAAACGAACTGCTCATCTGGATCGGGCTGAATTTTGTTTTCAATAGTTTTTTTGAATCCATGCTTCAGCAGCAAAGCGGGATTGTTTTTTACATTTTGAGTATTTGTATCGGTATTTTGCTGGTGCAACAAAAACAAGCTATAAAGAGCACATAATCAGTTGTAAATAATATTTTCTGTACACATCTTATCTTAAAAATGTTGTAGAATTGGTTTTACCTGCTATTTTTGTACAAACGCTTATTGGATGACGTCTGAGTTGAAATCTTTAATTGAACAAATTGGCGCGAAATCTCGTCAGTTACACCAATCGTTGGTGACTGAAAGAGAGCGCGTTCGTTCTATGACAGATGAAATTAATCGTCTTAATTCGGAAATTTCAGGGTATCAAAACCAGAAAAAGGCCATGGAGGATGAGCTCCAAAGCTTGAGATCAGAATTGGACCAAGCGCGTGAACAAGTTCAGGCACAACCTGTTTCAACCAATGGAGTTGAGATTGATGTGCTTGTGAAAGAGATTGATTTCTGCATTCAACAATTAAAAATAGCGAATGAGTAAGGTGTCTTTGAAAGTAGTGGTTGCCGGTCGCACGTACCCTTTAACTGTCCAGGAAACGGAAGTGGAAAAGGTACAGCGTGCCGCTGATGATATCAATAAAGCGATCAAACAACTACAGGATAACTTTGCCGTGCGCGATATGCAAGACTTATTGGCGATGACCGCCTTACAATTGTCTACAAGAGGATCGAAAGCACCGGCTGCCGCAGGCAGTGCTCCTCAAGCTGATTTCTCTGAAGCAACTGCTGCATTGAAAGCACTTTCCGATGATTTGGATGCATTGAATTAATTACGTTCCGCTAGTTCGGAATTTGCAGTCTTTTTCTCACTTGTTTACGTAACATCACCGTAAGCAGTGGGATTTTTTTATTTAAGAACTATGGTAAATGTAATTATTGGAGCATTGATCGGATTGATAGGAGGTGGTGTAGCTACTTTCATTATCCAGAATACAATGCTCAAGAAACGAAAAGAGCAAATCTTGAAGGAGGCTGATCTGGAAGGTGAAGCCATGAAAAAAGAAAAGATACTTCAGGCAAAAGAACGCTTCCTGAAGTTGAAAGAAGAGCATGAAGAAAACGTGAAAGAACGTGAAAGACGCATGCAGTCTACTGAGGACAGAGTGAAAAGCAAAGAAAAATCGCTTACTCAGAAAATCGAAGAGGTTTCCCGTAAAGAGAAAGATACAGAGCGTATCCAGGCAGAATTGGCCAGCAAACTCGAAGCGAATGAGATCCGACACCAGGAATTGGACAAAATGCACCAAAAACGTGTTGCCGAGCTAACCAAGATTACAGGAATGTCTATTGATGAGGCGAAGAACTTATTGATGGAATCATTAAAAGATGAAGCTCGTACTTCTGCAATGGCACACATCAAGGAAATTACCGAAGAAGCAAAATTGAATGCGAACCGCGAAGCAAAACGCATCGTGATCCAAACCATTCAGCGTGTAGCTTCCGAGCAGGCTGTTGAGAATGCAGTTTCTGTTTTCAATATCGATTCGGATGAGGTGAAAGGACGTATTATCGGTCGTGAAGGTCGGAATATCCGCGCCCTGGAAGCTGCTACAGGAGTTGAGATCATTGTAGATGATACTCCGGAAGCGATTATCCTTTCCTGCTTCGACCCGGTTCGAAGAGAGATTGCACGTTTGGCTTTACACCAATTGGTTTCCGACGGACGTATCCACCCGGCGCGTATTGAAGAAGTGGTTGCCAAAACGAAAAAATCCCTGGAAGAAGAAATTGCCGAAACAGGACGAAGAACTTGTATCGACCTTGGAATTCACGGGTTACACCCTGAATTGATCCGCATGGTGGGACGTATGAAGTACCGTTCTTCTTACGGACAAAACTTATTGCAGCACAGCCGTGAAGTAGCAAATTTGTGTGCGATCATGGCTGCTGAGCTCGGATTGAATGTGAAAGTGGCGAAACGCGCCGGATTATTACACGATATAGGTAAGGTTCCGGACGAAGAACCGGAATTGCCGCATGCCATCCTGGGTATGAAGATTGCTGAGAAATTCGGTGAAAAACCGGATGTATTGAATGCAATCGGAGCGCACCACGACGAAATTGAAATGACCTCTTTGATCTCACCGATCGTGCAGATTTGTGACTCCATTTCCGGAGCACGTCCGGGAGCACGCCGCGAGGTTGTTGAATCATACATCAAACGAATTAAGGACCTGGAGAATCTGGCGTTGTCTTATGACGGAGTGAATTCAGCTTATGCTATCCAGGCGGGTCGCGAACTGCGTGTATTGGTTGAAAGTGAAAAAGTAACCGATTTACGCGCAGATGAATTGTCGTTTGCAATTTCTCAGAAAATTCAAACTGAAATGACTTATCCGGGACAAGTTAAAGTAACTGTGATCCGTGAAAAACGTTCCGTGAATTACGCGAAGTAGTATGGATCAAATTCAGTTGATATCTGATCAATTAAAGCATAAAACCATTTTGGTGACCGGCGGTGCCGGCTTCATCGGTTCAAATTTAACAGAGGCCCTATTGAAAATAGGAGCCTCTGTTATTGTTTTGGATAACCTGGAAACAGGACTTCAATCCAATATTGACCGCCTGTCCCACTACGAAAATTACCGCTTTGTTAAAGGAGATATTTGCAACCCGGATGATTACCGCGATTTGCTGAAAGAAGTGGATGCAATCTCCAACCAGGCTGCTTTGGGGTCTGTGCCGAGATCCATAGAATTTCCTCTGAATACGCACCGTGTAAATGCAACCGGTTTTCTGACCATTCTGCACGAAGCAAAGCTGGCAGGTGTAAAACGTTTTGTGTATGCAAGTTCTTCATCGGTTTACGGAGATTCTATTGCTTCTCCGAAACACGAAGGCCAGGAAGGAAAAGTGCTTTCACCTTATGCTGCCACAAAGCAGTTAAACGAAGAGTACGGCCAGGTTTATCACCAATTG
>NZ_CABHOL010000048.1 GCF_902168135.1 uncultured Fluviicola sp. | reverse complement strand
CATCACCTTTTGCAGGTTTTCTACAAAAGCAAGGAGCAGCGCCTGGGAAGGTTCCATCTTTCCGATGGCTTCATGCGAATGCTTCAGATGGATGCTTTTCAACAGGGCCTTCAACTCTCCGAGGAAACTGTCAAAGTATTCCTGGGGAACATTCTGTTCATTGTAAAAATGGATCCATTTCGCTATTTGGATCAATTTTTCGAGCATGACGGCTTTGTCGTTATCCAGCATTTTAAAATTGCCGGGAACGCGCAAGCGATCTAAACGATCTTTTCTGCTATGTCCGTCTCTTGATTCCAAAGTTTTAAATGTTCAAAAGTCTAAATGTTCAATTAGTTCAAATTTTTAAAGGTGACTGAATGCTTACGCAGACCTTGCTCCACCATAGCGGTTACGCAAAGGTGAAGAGCTACAGCAAAGGCGCAGCGGAGTCGAAGTCAGCCTTTCAATTCGTAATTAGGCATTCGTAATTCGTAATTATTAAAGTTGTGTTCCTTCCAAAAAGTAGAATGGATAAACCATGCTGCTTCGGCTGTTTGTCTGCCGGATAGTGAATTCTACTTTTATCCACAGAATTCCTTCCAGGGGGTCGCGTACTTCCACATCTACAGAATCTGTCACGATACGAGGTTCTCCGTCGCGGATAGCCTGTTCGATGATGTCGATGATCATGGTGCGTTCCGAAAGGTCAATTTTCGAAAAGACCCATTTATCGATCGGACAGCCGTAGTTGTAGCGAAAAACACGCTCGCCGGGAATGGTGGAAAACAAAATCCGCAGGCTTTCCCAAATATCTTCTTCGTCTGAAACCAGGTGCACACCGAGCTGATTAAATCGCACGGGAAAGGCCCAGCCGGTTCCTAAATATGTTTTGTCGTTCATGTTATCCTCCGATTAGTACAGTTGGACATCCCAATACAATTGCTCCGCCATGCGCACAGGTATCTCCCATGCGTGCCGCTGGCTTTTTACCGATCATTACAGTTGCCGATCCTTTGACAATGCTGTCCGGAGGACCAACACACACGCACATATCTCCCATTACAGCAGCGGGTAATCCGCCGATTAATACAGTTGGTACTCCCGGACCGCTTATCGGACCGCCGACGTGTGGTACAGGAGGAACTCCCGGAGTTACCATCGGACATGTATGCATATCTGTTAGTCTGGCTGCTAAACTCATATTCTCATTAATTAATCATTACAATAGCGCCTTTTACGGCCGTTTGTCCTGCTGCGGATAATTCCGCAGAGGCATTTCCTTTTGCCGTGAAGCTGGCATCTGCTGTCAGTTCCACGTTTGTACCTTTTACGGTTGCGTTTACACCGGCTTTTACACTGGCGTTGGTTCCTGCATCCACTTTAACTTCGGTTCCGGCTTTGAGTGTAATTTCTTTCGCTGCCTGGATCAGGATCCCGCTGTCTGAAAGCACTATTTTATTTCCGTTCTGATCGGCAAGCGTCACATTTTTGTCCTTGTCGCTTAAAACCATTTTATTGGTTCCCGGTGTTGTTACGGTCACTACTTTATTTTCATCGTCCATTTCCAGCTTGATCCCGTTTTTGGTCTGCATAAGCTGGATCGGGTTTTTTTTGTCGATCTGAAGTGGAGCCGGATTTGCCGAACTGTATAGACTTCCCAGTATTACCGGGTAAGTGGGATCGTTATTCAGGAAGCCCAAAACCACTTCATCACCCACATTGGGGATGAAAAAAGCTCCGAAACTATTGCTGCTCCAGAAATTGCTCAGACGTGCCCATACCAGGTTTTTGTCTGTGTTCAATAAAGGGATTTCTACTTGTATACGGAATTCTTTCCCCGGATCTCCATCCAGTTTTTTGACCAGTCCAATGTGTAAACCTTCAATTCCCGGGAGTAGTCCTGAAGCAGGAGGTGTTACTACGTCGGTATTTTGAGTGGCCATTTCCGGATCAATTCCCATTCCGGCAGTTGTGATCCATTCACCGTCTTCAATGGAATGTTCCACAGCTCCGATAAAAGCATCTCCGTTGAACCGTTTTCCCAGTCCGTCGAGTGTGATCAGACAACCCGGAACAGCAAGTGAGCTTCCCTGGAACCTGATTTCTCCCCGAATGCGCGATAAACCTGCTTTAAGCGATTGTGCATCTGCCCAGGTCTGCAGCTGCGAAGAATCCCCGTAGCTTTCTGTTTGAAGTTCCCAGCGATCTCCACCCACGGCTTCCGAAAGATCGGAAGGTGTTTGGTCTCCCTGTTCGTTGAGTGTCTGAGTAGCAGACGCGGCTTTGATCATCGCTTGAGTAGCGATATCCCAGGCGTAGGCGTCTACTCCGGGTGTTTGGTCTGCCGTTTGGAGTTCTCCGCGGAACGAAATGAGGTCTTCTCCGTAAGTTACTTTAAGTACGGGGGAAGCTGAAACTTTGGGTTTGATGACATTGACTTTCTTTTGGTCGGTGATGATGATGAGTCCGTTTGCATCCGCACGAGAGCAAATAAAGTCCCAGTCAGAACAGTAGTACTGAACCATTTCCGGGTGCGAAACCGTTGTAGCGTCTACAGTTGCGGAAAGACCGGAGTAGGTGCCCAAAATGGTCGAGATGATATCGCTGTCTTTTTGCTGTTCGAAGTAATTGTTCTTTCTGATCAATGTAGCTGGAAATACAAAATCGGCACATTCGATCTCCAGTGTAGCGGTATCGTCTTCGGGAATGTCTACTTTATGCGTAATAACAACTCCCTCGAACAAGATGTGCTCGTTGCTTTGGTATCCTGCTTCAATCCGGATGGTACTTCCCGGCGCGAAGGTATCGTCGTCACTTTCCGGGATTTCTTTCATGGGCATGTTTCCGGCTTCAAACACCAGTTTGGCACGACCAATGCGATTGACTTCCCGGCGGATCCAAATCGAAACCGCTTCAAAGCTGTCGCTGATCTTTTCCCCTTCACTGTAGATGGAAAAAGTTACGAGTCCTTCACTATTTTTTTCCGGTGATACGCTCATTTTCGTGCTAATGGTGGGAACTGAATTTTTGTTCCCGGTTCAATATTTCTGAATTCGCTCAGGTTATTATAGGCAGCTATTTCGTGGCAAAACGAAGCATCGCCGTAAATTTCATCGCAGTAGCGGGCAATGGTATCTCCTGCACGGAATGTAATAACCCTTGAAAGGTCCGGGGAGTTCATTTGCGTGGTGTCTTTGTCGAAATAACCTGCAAATGAAAAAGATACTTTTACCCGTAAGGGTGTTCCGTCGGGGGAGAATAAACTGTAATCGTAATTGATGCTTTCAACCCTTCCCCGGAAAATGAAAGTTCCCCAGATTACTTTCGTGTAACTGGGTTCGTGACTTTCGGAGTTGATGCGGTAAATTGCTTTTTCAAGTTGATTGATACGGTCTTTGATTTTTCCCGTTTTACTTGGAATAATTCCCGTATCGTCCATAAGAACTTCGAAAGAAAGACTGTCAAGTGCCTGGGAACGGAATTTACGCAGGTTTGCAACACCCTGTGCTTCTCCGTTTTGAGAATAGTTGAGTCGTTTCCCGAGTTTCATCGTAGCAGGATTCACCTGTGTGGTGAAGTCGCTGGTCTTCTTCGATTCGGAATAACTCTGATTCTCGTACCCAATGATTTTTAACTTGACCAATTCGCCCATTACCGATCTCCTTTTTTAATGCGTTGTTTACGTAATGTGTCCTGCACCTCCCTCAAAATATCTTTTTTGAGCTTGGCTACTTTCAGGTCAAGATCACCCGTTGGGCCTGCTTTTCGCTCAATGGTCGTTCGAATACTGATTTCTTTAATGATAATTGACATAAGATCTAAGAACGTTTCAGGGTTGTATATGCAAATTCGATCGTTTCAATTAAAATGGTGTTGGACTGTGAATCCAGACCTCCCACTTCCCATTTAACCGGATATGCTTTCGAACAGGTCCAGGTGTAAACAGGCGCGCCGTCCTGTCCCAGCAAATTCACTATGATATCTCTTGGAACAATGGGTTGTGAAAAGTCACCCTCAAGGATTTTTTTGATCCAGACCACATCATTCCGGTTTATCGGGTTCAAAGCTCTTTTCAAACTCAGATTACCATGCTTCACCTGCTTAGGAAGGAGGTATGTAAATTCATTCACACCTCCTTCTTTTACGCTTTCTGTTTCTATTTCAGCTGATAATCCGGTTACTTCTTTGAAAGCAAACTCTTCATTCCCGATTTTTACCTGGAAATAAAAAGCTACCGGAAGTTCCCATTTTGACTTAGCCATAGAATTTGTTTATTAGCTGTTTGCAATTGTTAATCCTTCGTGGGCAATTTCAATTGTTTCAACAGCCACTTCATTACCATCCGATTTCATGTCTGTTCCGGTAATTTTCGTCGGCCATGCATTGTTCAGAGTCCAAACCATTGTTGGTGCTCCTGCTTCGTCCAATAAACTGATTACCACTGTTTGACGTTCGATCGTATTCATCTTGATCTTGTTGAACCAATCCCAGAATCCGTTGTCTTTCACGAATACACCTTTTTTCAGGGTCACGTTTCCGGTCTTTTTGATTCCGGGCATTTTGATCGTTGAAAACTCTTTACTGTTCCCGTGTCTGTACTCAATGATTTGAGCTTCAATGTCCAATCCGGATACTTCCTGGAAAGGAACTTCTTTATCGCCTAATTTTACCTGGAAGTAAAACTTCGGTAGAGGCCATACATTATCTTGTTTTTCTCCTGCCATGATTTCTTATTTTTAATTCTGTTAATGTTCAAATGTTCAAATGTTCAAATGTTCAAATGTTCAAATGTTCAAATTGAACCTGTTAAACCTTTGGAACTCCTTGAACTTTTTTGAACCTGTGATCTTGTTTAATTAGCTTTTTTGCATTTGCTGCTGGAACGTAATCTCAATAAACTCAGCCGGTCTTGAGATGGCAACCAAAATGGTAATGCGCATAATTCCTTCCAGGATATCTTCCGGTGTCATGGTGTCGCCAAGCCCGATATGCACGCTGAATGCATCTTCCGGAACTGATCCTGCCAAACCACCGCGTTTCCAGATCCCGTTCAGGAAATTACTGATCATACTTTTCACGCTTACCCAGGTATTTGCAACGTTCGGTTCGAAAACATATGCTTTAGCTGCATTTTTGATAGATTCTTCGAGCATGATCATGGTTCTGCGTACGTTCATGTATCTCCAGTCAAGCGAGTTTCCGTCCAGTGTACGTGCTCCCCAAACTTTGATCCCATCACCTACGAAGTAACGAATCGCATTCACTGCCTTACCGTTCATAGGAACATTCAGATCCTCCTGGTCGCTGAAAGAAATGCTCACGGTCGGACTGATTACGTTTGCCACTCCGATGTTTGCCGGTGCTTTCCAAACTTCTTTTGTTCCGTCGACCAGGGTGTAAATTCCAGCCATTGCTGAAGCTGGCGGCAATAAGTTGATGATCAAAAGCATTTCGCGCATTAATTCGCTGTAAATGGAAGAGTGGCGTGCCAATACTTTGTGTGCTGTTTTAAGATCCAGATCCAGTTTTGTAAAGTCATCTGTTTTATCGACCGCATTCAACATTTCAAAATAACTATTCACATTGGCTGTAGTAACTTTCTCGATAAATTCTGTCAGTTTTCCTGCTTTATCCTCTGCCGTAAGAAGCGCAGCAATAGCATCCGGATCACTGAAATTGAGGAAACTGATGTCGTTGTCTGAAACAATGGATGTATTTAACCAAGGGTAGTATACCGCTCCGTAATCCAGGAATTCGGTACCGATCTTTTCACGGAAATTCTTCACATTCTCGCTTCTGGTATCCTTGAACCCGTCGAACACGTCAAAAATGGCAACGCGGTTCTTCATCTGTCCACCGCAGTGAGACAATGTCTTAACCTGAACATTGGCACAGCTGTCAACCGTACTTAAGTAAACAGCTTCCGGTACCAGTACCATGGTTGGTTCTTCTTCTTTCAAAAGGGTGTCGATCCCGTTTTTCAACTTTTCTTCGTCCAACCCGCCTGTATATCCTTCACCAACTGAAACAATGTAGCATGGTCCACCACCGTTTGCAAAGAAAAAACGCATTTGGTAATAGAAGTTAAACTTGTCGCCTTCACGTTGAACAGTGTATTTCGCACCGTTGAGCGATAAAGTTGCGACTCCCAGTTGTTCATCACCATCGGCACCGTCTGCGGCTGGAGTTGTGCTGAATTTTGGAACCGGAGCTCCTCCGAAATACTGCATAAACTCAGCTAACGAACTGATTTTCCATGGCTTGTTTAATAAAGATTTGTTTCCGTCTTTGGCAAACTCGGTGTAACCTATAAATGCAGGTACCGCAGTTGCAGCCTCGACAACGGAATTAGGGAACGCGTTCTTTTCGACGATGTATACCCCAGGTGTTTTCATTGTACTCATATTTGGATTTATTGTATTGATTTATAAATAGATGTAACTTGTTATAGTGTCCTTCGGACTAAAGGGTGAAAGCACATTTACACGAGGAAAATCGGGGAGCCTGCTCAGCAGGTTTTCACCGCTTTTTCGCAATTCCCACAAATGAAACTGGTACTCGCTTTTTTGCTTCAAAGGCAGTGTTTCGGATGAAACAAATCGGTAGAGTATTCTTTCGGTTCCCGGAAGTTTGAGTTCCTCAGCATCTTTAAAGAGCACTTTCTCACGCTGTTCGCGGATTTCCAGTGGTCCCATGGAATAACTTTGAGAAGGGAAGACCAGGAATTCCACGTGTTTCAATTGGCTTTTCAATTGAATTTCGATGGTTTCCGTTTCTGATGTTTTTAAACGTGCTTCGCTTACAGGAATCGTGAGTGTTTTCCAAATCCCGTTCTTGTTATAATTGTTCAATGACCACCCGGTTTGGGAAACGGCATCCTGATCCGTGTAATAATAGAATTCCTTTTGTGCGGTTTTGAAATAGAAGTTCAGAATAGTCTCTTCATCCAGCAGGATTTGATCTTCCCCGATCACGAACCAGGTACGTTGGTCATGTTGTTTAAAGATGAGTCCGGCTTTGTGAAGCATTGTTTTAGTGGCAGTATCGGGTTCAAGCATTAAACCGCATTGTTCCTTATCAAAATATTCATGAAGTACCACTAATTTCAACCAGATCCGATATGTCCCCTGCCAGCTCATTGTAGTTCGGTATTGGTGTTTGGTTGAGATACAGCATAAGAAATATCGGTGATCTCGTTACCAGTAATTTCTGTTCCGCGAATCTTGCAAACAACGGAAGGATAATAATTCTCACCGGAAATGCTCCACAGATTGGAGAGTTCATGCATGCTCAGGTTCATGATTTCCAGGGTGAGCTTTTTGCCTTCGTCACCCGTAAGGATGATCTGGTTCCGTTGGATGAACGACATCACTCCGGAAAGCAGCCGGATCGATTCTTCGTATTGTTTTTCCTGGAAAATTACCGAGATCATTACGTGCAGGTTAATCCATATTGGCGGGTTTACAGACCCGAACGAAGCATCAGAGATTCCCCGGAGCGGAGTGTAAGTGCTGATTACCGTTTCCCGTTCCACACCGATCAGTGAAATAGCTACCCGGTTGGGAAATGACTTCGCAGGATCTTTCACGGGAGAAATGAACACAATGTCTTCCGTTAACCTGAAACGAATCTTCAAGTAGTCATTTAGTTGCCCGGAAAGAATTTGCAGTGCTTCGAAAATCATAACTCAGCGAATAGGTAACAAATAAATCAAGCTTACAAGGATACATTCGAATGGCGAAGTTTTATTTCGCGATGTATCTTTTCTTGATTTTGAATAATACGTCACCGAGGATGGCCCGCTGATCGGGTTTTAAATGACGGGAGGCAATATTACATACGTTTTCAAGAAGGTCCAGTTCGGAAACATTCAGGTGCTGGTAACCGAATTGATAATCGGCATCTCTGTAGAAATACGCTTTCCGTTTCTGACAATATTCAATTGGAGCAAAAAAGCCCAGAAAGGTGTCATCTTTCATCGAGTTCAGATCCAGCTGAATGGTACGCTGGGAAACTTCATACCCGAGATTTCTTTTACAGGTTTCAGCAATGGCAGAAGTTTTTACATAAGTGTGCTTCCGAAGAAGTTCATCGATAACCGCATAGCGGGCTATGGCAAATTTGTTTTGAGGCATGTTGTAATGAATAGTGTAATTCCATTGGATATAAACAGGGAATTTTGCCAGAGATCACTGGGTACGCAAGAGTTGTGAAATGTGGTAAACTGGTCTTTTCCATTGGAATTATCGAGTGAACAGTGAGCGATAAAGGTAGTAATAGTTTAATACGAAGGGTGTTTTTTGAAAAAAAATAAACGGATTTTTAACAGATCAACTAAAAAATTATCACATGTTAAATTGTTGATTATCAATAATTAATAATCTGAATTGTTTGCCTTTAATTTAATTTTCCTTCCCGAAAACAAGGGTTACCCCTTATTAATTAGCAATGACAGAATTATCAATTATCAAGAATTTGTGTGAAACGAGCTTGATAATTACCCAAAAAGGTTTCCCGTTGTTCCGATTAGTTTGGGCGCTTCCAGTGACAAACCACAGGTCTTATTCAATTCCCGGATTAAGTAATCGGTCAATTGCGGCGTGTACAGTTCGTCCGGCTGGTGCATGTAAAAATGGATTTCCCGGATGTCCTTCTGCAGCCACGATTTGATCCGTTTTACCCAGTCGTCAATGCGTTCGTAATCCGTTGGGTGCAATCCGTTGCCTACAAAGCGAATGAACGTTCCAGGTGATGTTACTTCCATGTGTGCGCAATCCCTTCTTCCTGAGACATCCGTGATTACCGACCCGATCGACAACTCATGGAGTATTTGGAAAAGCTCTTCTCGAATTTGGGGATTCCCGAACCAATCCGGGTGACGGACTTCTACGGTAACAGCAATGTCTTTCGGCAGTTTTTGTAAATAGGAGAAAAGAGCATCCCGGCGCTGGGGACCGAACTTTTCACTTAACTGCAGGAACATCGGTCCCAAATGTTCCCCGAAATTCATCACAGAATCCAGGAAACGGTCTGTGTCGGCATGTGCTTTGGAACTCAAAAGATCGCTGTAATGGCTGATAGACTGCGGAAATTTAGGACAAAACTTAAAATCGGTCCCTTTTGCTTTTTCCGCCCATTTTTGAATGGTTGCCGCCGGATAGATTTGGTAATGCGTCGTATTGAGCTCAACACCATTAAAGTTTCGGATGTAGTAGTCCAGGAATTCGGATTCTTTGGTCTTCGCCGGATAAATCAGTCCGACCCATTCTTTTCGGCCCCATTTGGCACCGCCAACGAATAGTTTGGGTTGTTTAACCGCTTGTTTTAGCGCTTTTGCGAATACACCGTCTTCCGAAAGACGAAAATTTACCTTGTCCCAGTAAACTGCGATCAATTTTTCCGAATTCCATGGACTAAAAATACTTAAAATTAAGTGGTTTTGAACAAGGTAAACATGGGATTTGCAGATAGAATAACGGAAACCTGATGTTAAGGGAATATTAAATCCCGGAACTGTTCAAAAGTTCTTTACCAGGGTAAAAAATAAAAGCCTTAACTTTCCGGTGTAATCAAAAAACAGCAGATTGAAATTTACCCATTAATTGGCTGGAAATAAAAATGTTGTGTTATGACTATACCAGTTAGACTTGTCAAGGATTTGATAGAATTCTCCGATACTATTCCGGATCTTCAGGGAATAGGTGTAAAAGTGTTCTCTTACTGTAAAATCAGGGACATTCAATGGTTGGGACAAGACATCATCAAGAGTGTTGAAATTGTTCAGTACCGGAATTTGGAAGATTATTTCAGTGAAGGAGCAGGTGACCCCGTTTTCCGCTCATTTGGAAGAACGAACCTGCCGGATGAAATCCGCTTCTTTATCAATCAGAAAGAGCAATACCCTTCTTTGTTTGTGAACTAAACATACCTGCAATCAGAAAAACGTATACTTATTGGAAAATACCTGTTGTAGCTGTCTTTATCGGATTGATTTACCTGGCAGTCACTTTGCATTCTGAACATTGGATATCAGTGGTCAAGGGAATGTTGTTTTTTTCTAATTGGAACGATGAGCAACAGGTGGAATTAATCGGAAAGTGTTGTTTTTATACAGTTCCTGCCTTGTCTGTTCTTTTTCTTATTATCAGAAACCGTATCGCGAATAGTGCATTGATCATGCTGATGATCATACATGTGTTGTTGGTATTTCCTTTCGGGTACATCGAAGATCCTACAATGAATTTTTAAACTAAATCCGCTCTTATTTTAGAAATACAACAAGAACTCATTTCCTAAAAAACGATAAATTATATACCAATCGGTATATAATTAAAAAAAAATCACTTACATTTGCTTGGTAATTGAATAATAATTCATGACAAAAGCAGCACGTACCAGACAGTTCATTATAGAAACAACGGCCCCGATCTTCAACAAGAAAGGGTACGAGGGAACTTCTATTTCGGACATTACAACTGCAACCGGACTTACGAAGGGAAGCGTTTACGGGAACTTCCGGGATAAGGACGAGTTGGCAGCCGAGGCTTTTGATTACAATCACAACATTATCAAAAATGAGATCGTAAATCGTTCCCTGGGATTAAAAGACCCGGTTGAACAACTATTGGTCTACGTGAATTTTTACTCCGAAGTTTTTGAAAAGGTTTATGTGGCTGGTGGTTGTCCTTTGCTGAATACAGCTGTTGATACGGATGATTCCAACCCGGAATTATTTGGCAGGGTGCAAAAAGCCATGCGCGATTGGCACGATCATGTGCAAAGTGTTGTAGCTTACGGAATTAAAAAGGAGGTTTTCCGTCCGGAAACAGATGCAGCAGTTTTCGCGGATCATTTTCTTTCACTGATTGAAGGTGGAATGCTGCTTTCAAAAACCTTTAAGAACAAAAAACATTTGAATTCAAACCTGGAATTAATCCGGAAAATGATTGATGAAATGACTGTATAAAAATTTTTTCACCACAAAATATACCGATCGGTATATTCGAACATCGTGATATAGCGATGTTCAAATATTGAAATATTGAAAAATCGAAAGAATATGAAAAACAACGTGTACATCTTAGCAGCGACAAGAACCGGAACCGGAGGTTTCATGGGGTCCTTGTCTTCTTTTTCAGCACCGCAGCTGGCAGCAGAAGTCATAAAGGATGCTCTTTTGAAAGCAGGTATCAAACCCGGTGATGTGAATGAAGTGATCCTGGGAAATGTACTTTCTGCAAATATCGGTCAGGCTCCGGCCAGACAGGCTGCACGTGCAGCAGGAATTCCCGATGAGGTCGACGCAACAACCATCAATAAGATTTGTTCTTCAGGGATCAAATCGGTTTCTTATGCTGTTCAGTCCATTCTTTTGGGCGACAGTGATGTGGTGATTGCAGGTGGAATGGAAAGCATGTCGAATGCACCGTATTACATAGAAAATCACCGGGAAGGACATAAAACAGGCCATCAGCGGATCATTGACGGAATGCTTAAGGATGGTTTGTGGGATCCTTACCACAATTTCCACATGGGAAGTGCGGCTGAACTGGCAAATACCAAATACGGAATTTCCCGTGAAGAGCAGGACGATTATACGTTAAAATCCTTCTCCAAAGCGAAACAAGCGCACGCTTCCGGGAGTTTTAAGGATGAAATCACACCGATTACTGTTAAAAACAAAAAGGGAGAATTTGTTTACGATACGGACGAAGATATCGAGAAACTCAACCCGGAAAAAGTCAGCCAGCTGAAGCCTATCTTTGAATCTGACGGATCGATCACGGCTGCAAATGCGTCCAACCTGAACGACGGAGCAGCAATCCTCATCATCGTTTCGGAGAAATTCCTACAGGAAAGGAGCTTGAAACCACTGGCAAAGATCATTGCTTTTTCGGATGCGGCCCAGGCCCCGGAATGGTTTACCACTTCACCTTCCCTGGCGATTGAAAAAACACTTCAAAAGGCTGGAATTGGAATAGGAGAAATCGATTATTTCGAAATGAACGAAGCCTACGCCAATGTTCCGATTATCAATTCCCGTCTCGCCGGTGTGGATTTGGAAAAAGTAAACATCAAAGGCGGAGCAGTTGCACTGGGCCACCCACTTGGCGCTTCAGGGGCACGGATTCTCGTAACTCTTACGCATATTTTACAGCAGCAAAAAGCGAAATACGGAATGGCTGCAATTTGCAACGGAGGTGGAGGTGCCACAGCAATGCTCATAGAAAACATACGATAAAAAAAACACTTCAATTCGTCAGCGGAAATTATTAAACAAGTTCCTTCAGCGTTCATCTGCGAACCTCTGCGGGAGAATATAAAGTATACACTAACAAATAAATAAATCAAACACATGAAAACAAACGGAAACACAATCTTAATCACAGGAGGATCAGCAGGGATCGGCTTCGAATTAGCGAAACAATTTTCTCAATTGGGAAACAAAGTATTAATCACCGGCCGGAATGAGGAAAAGTTGAAACAGGCGGCAAGTCAGTTGGAAAATGTCGTTCCGATTTCAGGGGATGTAACAAGTTCGGAGAGTACGGACCGGCTTGTAGCGAAAATCAAAGAACTGTACCCGGGATTGAACATGGTTATCAATAATGCTGGCTATACAGATGTTTACCAACTGGATGCGAATGCAAATGCAGCTTCGAAGGCAAGCAGGGAAATGGAAACCAATTACTTATCCATTGTCAGCCTGACAGAAAAATTATTACCGACACTTTTACAGAACGAGAATGCTTCAGTGGTGAACGTAACATCAATCGTAGCATATTATCCGCAGAAAATGCTGCCGACATACACAGCAAGTAAAGCGGCCCTGAAAGCTTATACCGATGTTTTGCGACAGACATTTGAAGATCGATTGAATGTTTTTGAATTGATCCCGCCTTTGGTAAATACGGATTTTTCGAAAGAGATAGGCGGCGAGAACGGAATTCCGCCCAAAGAAGTAGCGGACGAACTGATTTCAGCTTTGGAGAAAAACCAATGGCTGGTTCCGGTCGGAATGTCTAAAGAATTTGTAAGTATATAAAGTTCAAAGGTTCAAAAGGGTTCAACTTTGAACTGTTGAACTTTTTGAACCCATTAACCCTAATGAGTATGGAAATCACAAAACAGCGCGAACGCGCATATTCCTGGGGAAATCCTTTCGAAGGAGTGGAATTATCCAAAGATCTTTCAGGAATGGAGTATTTATTAGCGATTAAAAGAGGGGAGGCTCCGGCTTCTCCTTTGATCAAGACACTGGATTTTTCACTGGGAGAACTGGAAGAAGGGAAAGCGAGTTTCTACTTCGAGCCGCAGGAGTTCCACTACAATCCGAACGGAAGTGTACATGGTGGTGTAATTACCGCGCTCCTGGATTCTGCAATGGGTTGCACCCTTCACTCGCTTTTACCCAAAGGAACGGTTTATACAACCCTGGAATTAAAAGTGAACTTCCTGAAAATGGTGCATGCGAAATCCGGAATCCTTACGGCAACCGGGAAAATGATCCACCTGGGAAATTCAACAGCCCTGATAGAAGCTTCCCTCACGGATGAGTCCGGGAAAAAGTATGCGCATGCCCTTTCAACCTGTATGCTTCTGAAAAATGAGTAAATGTTCAAAATGAGTTTAATTAGGCAATGAGCAATACCTTTTGGTTTTGACGAACACATTGGAACTGTGATTTTTAAAGAAGTATAGGGGCTATGTTATTCTATCTGACAGATTTTTCGATCAATTCGTAATTCGTAATTGGGAATTCTTAATTGGGAATTCTTAATTCGAAAGCTGTATATTTGAAAAACATAATTCTACAGCATGAATGGGTTATTGACTTTACAGGAATTTTATGCCAGCATTTTGAACAAGGGGACGATGGAACAATTCTCTCACTTGTCTAAAATGAGCCATTTCAATGTGTTCAAGCGCGGTCAGATTCAGTGCGCGCGCATTACGGAGCTGCATCGAACGGACTTTCATAAGATTTCACTGGTTGCCGGGGATGGTATTATTCATTTCGAAGATCGCAAAGTTCCTGTTTCCGGAAAAACATTGGTTTTCTACCACCGCAATGTACCGCATGTATGGGAACCGATTTCCGATGACCAGCAAGGATATTTCTGCTTGTTCAATAGCCATTTTATTGAAACCTTTTTACTCGATACGATTTTTCGGGACACTCCGTTGATGAATATGATCATGAATCCGGTTTATCCCTTATCTGATCAGCAAGCCAGAATATTTGAATTGATTTTCGAGCAGATGCATGGAGAAATGGAAGGTGATTACGAAAAAAAGTATGAAGTGATCGTACACTACTTACACCTCTTATTGCATGAAACAAACAAATTGTGTACTCAAAGCATACGAGAAGAAAAGAAACCGCAGGCTTCAGTGGTATTGACAGCTTTATTCATGGAAATGCTGGAGAGACAGTTCCCGATAGATTCTTCCGATCAGTCTCTGGCCCTGAAAAAACCAAGCGATTTTGCGGAACAATTGTCCATTCACGTGAATCATTTAAATCGTTCTATCAAAGAAGTGACTGGCCGAAGCACAACTGAAATAATCTCTTCCAGGCTTGCTAATGAAGCGAAAGCACTATTGCGCCACACAGACAGTTCCGTTGCTGAAATTGCCTATACTTTAGGTTTCGAACATCCCTCCAATTTCAATAACTTCTTCAAAAAACAAACTCAGCTCACTCCCAAAACCTTTAGAGAAGTTAGCTAGTATCTTAAATTTTATTAGTACGGAAATAAGTCCTGCCTACTTATTCCGACAACAATTTCGTTGGGATTCGTGGCGGCTGGAAATAGTTAAAAAATGTAAAATGTTTGATTTTGATAATTAATTGCATGAATTGAATAAGTTTTTGCGCCGACTTTGAAAGATCTTTGTGCCTCCGCTGAAGCTTCTGCATAAGCGTTGCCTCAGCATTTGACCAAATAGTTAAACCAGAACAAAGATTCAGATTCTGATTCACAACATACCCCGATTAGTCAGAATTTCAAAAAGACAAAAATTTATGATTTCAAAGAGAGCAAACCACTTATTGGCGGCATTGTCGCTTGTACTTTTGGCTTCCTGTAGTTCCGAAGAAGCACCCGTGCCGGCCGGTGGTATCAAACCTTACCAGGTACTGGATATCGAACAGCAAAACACCACCATTGAAACAACTTATCCCGCAGTTTTAGAAGGCATTGAGAACGTGGATATCCATCCGAAGATTGATGGTTTTGTGGAAAAAATTGCCGTAGATGAAGGCGAGTTTGTCAAGAAAGGACAATTATTATTTACCATTTCAGCACCACAATACGAACAATTGGTACGTACGGCAAGAGCAGCTGTGAAAAGTGCTGAAGCAGGTGTCAGTGTTGCCCGTTTACAGGTTCAGAAAACCAAATCATTGGTGGAGAAGAACATCGTGAATAAATACGAATTGCAGGAAGCAGATCTGACTTTGCAGACACGTCTTGCAGAATTGGCGCAGGCAGAAGCGAACCTGGTAAATGCGAATGTGAACCTGGGTTATACACGTATTTCCAGTCCGGTCAACGGTGTGATAGGAAGTCTGGCTTTCAAATCGGGGAGCCTGGTTTCAAGCAATATGACCAAGCCCTTGACGACGGTTTCGAATATTTCTAAGATTTATGCTTATTTCTCCATGAATGAGAAACAGTTATTGGAATTTATCCGCAACACGAAAGGGACGGATATCAAAACAAAAATTGCCAACATGCCGTCCGTTTCATTGGTTCTTTCAGATGGTTCATTGTATCCTGATAAAGGAACGATAGGCTCTGTCAACGGATTGATCAATCAACAGACCGGGTCCGCAAGAATTCGTGCCACATTTTCCAATAACCTGAATTTATTGCGAAGCGGAGGGAGTGCTCAAGTCCGTATTCCGCAGGAAATTTCAAACGGGTACCTCATTCCACAGCGCGCAGTTGCAGATATACAAGGAAAGAAATTTGTCTACAAAGTAGGGAAAAATGGAACGATCAGCATGGCCAATGTGGAGGTGATGGAAGCAACGAGCGGACATTTCTACATTGTCACGAAAGGCGTAAAACCGAAAGACTCCATCGTCCTGGAAGGTATCCAGTTCCTGAAAGACGGAATGAAGATCAAACCCGTGAAAGCAGATCCGAAAACCATTTATGCAGAATTGAATCAACAATAAGATTCGTCGAATACTCATCCAATTTTAAGTACGAATTATGTTTAAGAAATTCATAGAAAAACCCGTATTATCTACGGTGATCTCGATATTGATCGTGATTCTCGGAATTCTGGGCCTCGTAGCCATTCCGGTTTCCCAATATCCGGATATAGCACCTCCGACCGTTCAGGTTTCTGCTTCCTACCAGGGGGCAAATGCTGATGTGGTGCTTAACAATGTGGTCATCCCGCTGGAAGAACAGATTAATGGGGTAGAAGATATGACCTACATGACTTCTACTGCCGGAAACGACGGAACGGCAACCATTACGGTTTATTTTAAACTGGGAACAAACCCGGATTTAGCGGCGGTAAACGTCCAAAATCGTGTTTCCCGTGCTACGAGTCTGCTTCCTGCCGAAGTAAACCGTGCCGGGGTAGTAACCACGAAACGCCAGGCGAGTAACTTGTTGATCTTTAACTTGTATAGTGAGGATTCTACTTACGATCAGACATTCCTGCAGAACTATGCCAATATCAACCTGATCCCTCAGATCAAGCGTATCAAAGGAGTAGGAGATGCAACAGCTTTCGGTTTGATGGACTATTCCATGCGTATTTGGCTGAAGCCGGATGTAATGGCAAGTTATGGTCTCGTTCCGGATGACATCAATAAAGCATTGGCGGAACAGAATATTGAGGCAGCGCCGGGACAATTCGGTGAGCAGGGAGACCAGAGCTACCAGTATACGATCAAGTACAAGGGCCGTTTGAAAGAAGAAGCGGAATTCAGCGATATCGTTATCCGTGTGGGCGAAGGTGGTGAAGTTTTGCGTTTGAAAGACGTTGCCCGCATCGAATTGGGGGCCCAGAGTTATGCGAGTTCGGTTCGTGTGAACGGAAAATTCGGTTTGGGAGTTGCGGTAAACCAAACAGCTGGTTCCAACGCCCAGGAAGTTATCGAAGGAACCTTGAAAGTATTGGATGATGCGCAGGCATCTTTCCCGAAAGGAGTAAAATATACCACGATCGTAAACGTGAACGATTTCCTGGATGCTTCCATCGAAAAAGTATTCCATACGCTCATCGAAGCATTTATATTGGTGTTCCTGGTGGTTTTCCTGTTCTTACAGGATTTCCGATCCACATTAATCCCGGCAATCAGTGTTCCGGTAGCAATTATCGGTACCTTTTTCTTCCTGAATCTCTTCGGTTTCAGCATCAACTTGTTGACCTTGTTTGCATTGGTGCTGGCAATCGGTATTGTAGTGGATGACGCGATCGTAGTAGTAGAAGCCGTTCACGCAAAACTCGACGAAGGGTACAAATCTTCCAAAAAAGCAACTATTGACGCCATGGACGAGATCACCGGCGCAATCGTTTCTATCACTTTGGTCATGGCAGCAGTGTTCATCCCGGTAAGCTTTATTCAAGGATCTACTGGCGTTTTTTACAAACAATTCGGGTTGACACTAGCCATTTCCATTATTCTTTCAGCCGTAAATGCCCTGACGCTGAGTCCGGCTTTATGTGCCTTGCTCCTGAAGCCGCACAAAGACGATCACGGAAAGAAAAAGTCATTTATGCAGCGCTTCAACGTAGCCTTCAATACTTCATTCGGGAAAATGACCAACCGTTATAAACGTTCGGTTTCCTTCCTGGGAAGAAAGAAATGGATGGTTGTTGCCATTCTTCTAATTTTCACAGGCTTGTTGGTTTGGGGAATGAAAACCACTCCGAAAGGATTCGTTCCGGCGGAAGACATGGGAACTATTTTCTCAGATATTACACTGGCTCCCGGAACTTCCCAGGAACGTACGGAAGAAGTACTGACGGAAATCGACAACATTGTGCGCTCGGTACCCGAAACAAAATTCACCCTGCGTGTAGTTGGACGTTCCATTATTTCCGGATCGGGAAGTTCTTATGGAATGGTGCTCGCCCGCATGAAGTTGTGGGATGAACGTGACCGCGATGTGAAAACAGTGATCGAAGAATTGTTTAAGAAAACGGCACATATCAAAGATGCGAAGATCATTTTCTTCTCACCGCCAACTATCCAGGGGTTTGGTAACACCGCCGGATTTGAATTCCAGCTGCAGGATAAATCGGGTGGAGATATCAATGAGTTTAATGCCGTTGCTCAAAATTTCCTCGGGGCTTTGGCTCAAAGATCTGAAATCCAGTATGCAGCGACTTCGTTTAACCCGAATTTCCCGCAATACCAAATTGATGTCAACGTACCCAAAATCAAACAGGCTGGCATGACCATGAGTGATGTGATGAGTGTACTGCAGGGATATTACGGAGGAGTTTATGCTTCCAACTTCAATAAGTTCGGAAAGCAGTACCGCGTCATTTACCAGGCAGAACCGGGAAGCAGAAAGAACCTACAAAGTTTGAATTCGATCTATGTGCGAAACGCAGACGGAGAAATGGCGCCGATCTCTGAATTCATTACCATGAAACAGGTGTATGGTCCGCAGGTGATCTCGCGCTTTAACTTGTTCACTGCAATTGCGGTAACCGGTGTTCCGAACAAAGGATACAGTTCCGGAGATGCGATGAAAGCAATTGAAGAAGTAGCTCAGACAAGTTTGCCGGCCGGATACTCTTTTGAATATTCCGGTTTGACAAGGGAAGAAAGCGCGGGCGGGAACCAAACGCTGTTTATCTTCCTGCTGGTAGTGGTGTTCGTTTACTTCCTGTTGTGTGCACAGTATGAAAGTTACATCTTACCGCTTGCTGTTCTGATTTCGCTTCCGATTGGTCTGTCCGGGGTCTTTATTTTCGATAAGATCTTTGAAGTAGATAATAATATTTATACGCAAATCACCATTGTGATGCTGGTCGGTCTATTGGCTAAAAATGCCATCCTGATCGTAGAGTATGCGGTTGAGCGCAGAAAGAATGGAATGAGCATTGTGGATGCCGCTGTGAGTGGTGCAACTGCGCGTCTCCGTCCGATTTTAATGACCTCATTCGCTTTCATTTTCGGTTTATTGCCACTGATGCTTTCAACCGGAGTTGGGGCCGCGGGGAATACTTCCATCGGAACGGGAGCTGTTGGCGGAATGTTTGTCGGGACCATTTTTGGAGTCCTGGTAATCCCGATTTTATTCATGGTATTCCAGAGTTTGCAGGAAAGAATAAGACCAAAGCAGGACGAGGAGACAGAAACCGATGAAGCAATCACACACTAAAATGAATCAATTCATGAAAAGAAAAAGCAAAGCTTTTGAAAACAATGCCAAGACAAGCATTAGTGCGAAAATGACCTGGAAAATACATACCGTTTTATTCGCAGGGATCCTTCTTGTTTCAAGTTGTGTGACCACGCGTTATGAACGACCGGATATGAATGCTTCGAATTTGTACCGGGAAAACACTTCGGATGATACGACCTCATTGGCTGACCTGGAATGGAAAAAACTATTCTCAGACCCGGTTTTACAGGACCTCATTGAAAAAGGACTGGCAAATAACCTGAACCTGAAACAGGCCGTTGAACGGATCGCTATCAGTCAGGCTTACCTGAAACAAAGCAAAATGGCCTTTTTACCAAGTTTGCAATTAGACATCACATCCACAGATGCCAAGCAGTCTGACAGAGCAGTGAACGCTCCTCCGGGGTTGTTGCAGCTTACAACACACACGAACCGCATTCAGCTGGGCACTTCCTGGGAAGCGGATATTTGGGGGAAATTGCGAAGCGCAAAACGTGGAGCAATTGCAGGAATGCTGCAAAGTGATGCGTCGAAACGAGCAGTTCAAACACAGTTGGTTGCAGATATTGCCAATACGTATTACAACCTGCTGGCTTTCGACCAGCAGTTAAAAATTGCGCTGGAAACCATTGAGTTACGCAAAAAAGAAGTGGAAACACTCACTGCTTTGCAGGAATCGGGGAAAGTGACCAGTGCCGAAGTGTTGCAGAGCCAGGCAAACCAATATGCTGCAGAAGTCATGGTTCCGGAATTGCAAAACCAGATCTGGCAGGCAGAAAATCTGATGAATTACCTTTTGGCACGTGGTCCGGAAAAAATTACCCGCGGAGCTTTGGAAGAACAAGTGATTTACACCGATCTGCGTTTGGGAGTTTCCTCTCAATTGCTGAAGAACCGCCCGGATGTACAGGCAGCTGAATATTCTTTCGTTGCTGCTTTTGAAAATACGAACGTGGCAAAAACCTATTTTTATCCTTCGCTGACATTAACAGCAAACGGAGGTTTTGCAAGTTTCAAAATCCAGGACTTATTCAGTCAGTCCATATTCTATAACATCATAGGCGGTTTAACCCAGCCAATTTTTAACAGAGGTCAGAACAAGGCGCGTTTGAGAACAGCGAAGGCGGAACAGCAGATTGCATTCTACAATTACCAGGATGTGATTTTGCGAAGTGGGATGGAAGTCTCAAACGCGCTTTATGAATACCAGAATGCAACGGAAAGAGAACGTATCCGCAAGCAGCAGATCGAGTCTCTTACTACAGCGGTTGAGAATACGCAGGAATTACTGAGCAACCGCAGCGAAACCAATTACACGGATGTGCTCAGTTCGGAACAAAACCTGATAGCCGCGCAGATGAACGGGATCAATGATAAACTGGACCAATTGCAGGCTGTAGTGAATTTGTATAGAGCGCTTGGCGGAGGCTGGAAATAATTCAAAATCAGGTGCGTGATTAATCGCGCACCTGCTTAGTTGTTTCAAATCTGCATCGCATTGTGGGGTTAATTAATTCGCAATTCGTAATCCGGCATTCGTAATTAGGATTATATTTGGATCAACTTAAATTCAAACGAATGAAAAAAATAAAACTAATCGCGCTACTTGGATTGGGATTCATGACCGTTCAATCTTGTTCAAAACAAAGCGAATTGTGCGACTGCACAGACATGACTACAGAAATCCTGAAAGGTGAGCGTGAAAAGAATTACGACGGAAGCTTCCAGAAAGAGTATATGAAGAGCCACAAAAAAGAAGAAGAAAAATGCATGAAAATCTTCGATAAAATGGGCAAGGATAAAGCTGCTATGGAAAAAACGCGTAAAGAAATGAAAGAGTGCGGTGGTTACGATGCATTTTTGGATGAGTCTATCAAGCAATTGGAGAACTTCAAAAAACAAATGCCATCCATGTCAAAAGAAATCGATGAGTCTATCAAGCAAATGCGTGAAGAATAATTTGATCTCAAGATAGTAAAATGTAGGCGCGCGATTAATCGCGCGCCTACATTTTTTACCTTTTACCTTTTCACTTTTACCTTCATTTTGGGTTCATAAATCCACCGCACAAAAAAACTATACGAATCGTACCTGGTATCCATCGGTATTCCGGCAACCAATCCTACTTTCGATGTTTTTGAAACAGTTACACGCATTTGCGGCCGCAGTACAACCGACGTGAAATCTTTTGAAACTAACGTGTTTACTTCCATTCCGATGACACTTTTCGTTGCGGGAACGGAATAGTGAATACTCCCGTTTGCATGAAAATACAATTCGGTTCCGCGGGAACGCATTTCTTTCTCCCATTCGGGCCCGGTAATCAACATCGTATGGAAATTATTCTTCCAGCTTTTGGCAACCACCAGGAACGGATGCATGAGATTTGCACGCACGATTTGCTCTTTTCCGTATTTATTGAAAGAAGTGAGCTCAAATTCATTCAAATAGCCGATAGCCGCAGAAGTGTTGAATCTGGGAGAAACTAAAAAAGTATATTGCGTGGCGAGTTTCAATCCGTCCAAACGGTTTCCTGGCAGCGGTTCTTCCTGGTTGTGTGTACCCAATGAAAACGTAAATGGAACCTCTATTTCAAATCCCAGTCGATTAACCGGTGCAAATTCATATTCAACCAAAGTGGTCACCTCTGTGTAATTATTCAAATGAGCACTTCCAAAACCGATGTTCCATTCGCGTTCACCTTTTCGGGCACCAAGATCTCGGATCAGGTCTACATACAATGGTTCAATGTGCTTGACCTTGACAGGAAGTGTTGTATCTGCCGGTTGTGCATTTGCCAGTGACGAATGAAACAGGCCTGCAAATAATAAGATTGAAATGAAAAATTTTCCCATAAACAGAATTTGATGGGATAAAATTCCAGCCCGAATCTGGAAACAAATGGGAAAAGCAGGGATAGAAAATTTTCCCTCCCTACTTTGTGGAATAAGCTTTCAATTCGGCATAATCGATGTCTGATAAAAAAGATTCGCGCTGCTTCTTTTCCTTTAATTTCTTGGGATTTTGAATCCATTCTGATATAATGGGAGCGTGATGCTATTTTTGAAATAAGAATCTAATCTCTTTTGACGGATTGATGTAAGGTGCCAAAACGCACAATTACACGACCTGTAGAACTATTGCAGAATTTTCCAATCATTACCCGTCCTTCAGATTTTTTTGAAGAAACGACAACCAGCCGATTTGGTTATCAACCCCGAAAAGTGCTAATCCTGTAGTGTTTGGAAAACAACTGCAGGATTGCATTTTGGATCCTGATCCCGTCTTTTCGTGGATTGATCAAAATCGGCAGGTTGGCTGAAAGTTGTAATTGTGCAAAGGCATTTTTGTCCTACTTTTTTTGCCTTGGAAAAAAGTAGGGAGACAAAGAGGATTATTAGGAGGTGTTGGAAATTTAACCGGACAACAATGATTCGGAATTATCTTCGTACTTTCGTTACTGATAAAATTGAAAGCAGGAAACTCTTCATGAAAAACAAAATCACAGAACTTTTTCACATAAAATATCCCTTGATCCAGGCAGGAATGATCTGGTGTTCGGGCTGGGAATTGGCAAGTGCCGTTTCCAATGCCGGCGGACTGGGAATCATTGGTTCCGGATCCATGTATCCCGAAATTTTGGATGAACATATCCGCAAATGCAAAGAAGCAACTCAAAAACCCTTTGCAGTGAACCTGCCCATGCTTTATCCGAATATTGAAGAACACATTCAAACAATCATTAAGCACCAGGTTCCGATTGTTTTTACTTCCGCAGGAAATCCGAAAACCTATACGGCACGACTGAAAGAAGCAGGAATTACCGTAGTTCACGTGGTTTCCTCTGCCAAATTTGCTTTGAAAGCACAGGAAGCAGGAGTGGATGCTGTTGTTGCAGAAGGATTTGAAGCCGGTGGACATAATGGCCGGGATGAAACTACGACCATGTGCCTGATCCCGATGGTGAAAGCCGCTATTTCCATTCCCCTGATTGCCGCAGGCGGGATCGGAACCGGGAGAGGAATGCTGGCTGCAATGACTCTGGGGGCCGACGGTGTTCAGATCGGTTCGCGCTTCATTGCTTCTCCGGAATCTTCGGCACACCAAAATTTCAAAGAGGAAGTGTTGAAAGCGAAAGAAGGAGATACGATGCTGACACTGAAAGAACTGACGCCGGTCCGACTGATCAAGAATTCATTCTTTAATAAAGTGGAAGCAGCATATGAAAATTGTGCTACGAACGAAGAGTTGAACGAATTGCTTGGAAGAGGAAGAGCCAAAAGAGGAATGTTTGAAGGCGACCTCATCGAAGGTGAATTGGAAGTGGGACAGATTTCGGGACTTATCACGGAGATGAAACCTGCGGGAGAAATTGTCAGCGAAATAATAAACGAATTTAAAGCCGCTTTGAATGAACGAAGCGACGCAAAATATGCATTTGAATGATCGCATTTAATCGATTTAAATTGGAGAACGGACTAACGGTTCTTCACCATTTTGATTCCACAACTCCGATGGCAGTGGTAAATACGCTTTACAACGTTGGGGCAAGAGACGAATCGGAAGAAAAAACAGGTTTCGCGCATTTGTTCGAACACCTGATGTTTGGCGGTTCTGTTAATATTCCGGATTTCGATGCGCCCCTGCAGCGTGCCGGAGGAGAAAGTAATGCCTTTACTTCCAATGATATTACCAATTATTACGACGTACTTCCCATACAGAATATCGAAACCGCATTGTGGCTGGAAAGCGACCGCATGCTTTCCCTGGCATTTACACCAAAAAGCCTGGAAGTACAGCGAAATGTAGTGATCGAAGAATTCAAACAGCGCTATCTGAATCAGCCTTATGGAGACGTTTGGCTGGAATTGAGACCTTTGGCTTACAAAAAGCACCCTTACAAATGGGCTACCATCGGGAAGAATATTCAGCACATTGAAGATGCAACGATGGATGATGTGAAAGCGTTTTTCAAAGCACATTATCACCCGGCGAACGCTATTTTGTGCATCGCTGGGAACATCTCACTCGACGAAACCAAACGCCTGGTTGATAAGTGGTATGGCGATATTCCGGCATCGTTAAAACCGGAGCGTATACTGCCCAAAGAACCGGTTCAGACGGAATACCGGGAACTGACCATCGAACGCAAAGTTCCGCACGATGCTTTCTATTACAGTTTCAAAATGCCGGAACGAAAGAACTTCGAATACTACGTAGCAGATATTATCTCCGATGCATTGGGACGCGAAAAATCATCCCGTTTATATTCCAAACTGAAAAAAGAACTGAAACTGGTAACTTCTATCAATGCTTACATTACAGGATCCCTGGATGAGGGATTGCTGATCATTGACGGGAAACTGAGCGACGGTGTTTCTTTTGAGGAACTCGATAAAGGACTTTGGCCTCTGTTGGAAGACATCAAAAAAGAGTTGATGACCGAAGCGGAAACTTCCAAGCTGTTGAATAAGATCCGGACAGTGAAAGAATTCCAGGAACAAGGTTTGCTGAATCGCGCCATGAATTTGTGCCTGTATGAATTATTGGGGGATGCAAACGGGGTGAATGAAGAAAACATCTTGTATCAGAGCATTACCGCAGAGCAGATAAAAACAGTTGCAAACCAATTGTTTACAAAAGAAAACACTTCGCTTTTACGCGTCAAATCCATCAAAGAATGAATAGGAGAGCCCAGCAGCCTGAAACGAAACAGGTAGAACATATTTCGTTTGTGAAACCTCATATTTTCGATGTAACTCCGGATGTGAAGCTTTTATGGATGAAAGAAGTTCCGAACGATACCGTGCGTCTGGATTTGTTCTTTGATGCAGGGATTACCCGCGGAAATAAAAGTATCCCGGCAATTGTACACAGCTTATTGCTTTCCGGCACCAATAAACATTCTTCGGTAGAGATTCACGAAAGGATCGATGCCCTGGGAGGATTCCTGGATACCGATATCTCTTTTGAAACGGCTGTTGTAAGTATTTACTGCCTGCGTGAATACATCCGCGAGATTTCGAATATCGTGGCAGACGCCATTCAAAACCTGGCTTTCCGGGAGACGGAAGTAGAAGATGTACTGCGTTCCATGAGACAGCAATTTGCCGTGAACCAGCAGAAAGTAAAGTACGTGGCGCAGCAGCAATTCAGAAAGCATTTGTTTGCCTCCAATCCCAATTACTCGACTATTTCCGAAGAATCCGATTACGAGGATAGCAATGTCATGGCTTATAAAAAGTATTGGAAAGAACATTACCTGGAAGGTTTGACCCGCATTACTTTGGTGGGAGACCTGGAAGTGGACGAAGTAGATGCTCTGATCGATTTATTCGGTAAATGGGCCGTTGACGGGAAAGTAGAGCATGCCGGAGGATTTCAGTTCCGGGCAGAACGTATTGATTTCCCGAAAGAAGACGCCGTGCAGTCCGCAATTAGAATGGGACGCTTCCTGTTCCCGAAATCTCACGAGGATTACATCGATTTCCAGATGCTGAATACCATTTTAGGCGATTATTTCGGTTCCCGATTAATGTCGAATATCCGCGAAGACAAAGGATATACCTATGGAATCGGTTCCGGTGTGATGGACATGAATAAAACCGGCTATTTTGTCATTGTAACGGAAGTGGGTAAAGAAGTGCTGGAGAATACCTTGAAGGAGATCAAATTCGAGCTGGACAGGCTTCAAAACGAACTTGTTCCGGAAGATGAGCTGGACCTGGTTAAGAACTACACACTTGGTCAATTATTGAAAAGCGCCGATGGGCCTTATGCCATGCTGGATATGTACAACGGAGTGGATATGTACGGCTTGACACTGGAGTTTTACGACGAAGCGATCCGGAAAATAAAGAGCATTACTCCGGAACGAATCCGGGAATTGGCAAAACAGTATTTGAAGTTCGAGGATTTTTTAATCATAACAGCAGGTTAAGACACAACGCATTCCAAATTTCCACGTTTTAGAACTATAAACTAAAACAGCGTTTTATACGTTATAGACAATATGATTCGGGTTACTCTCCTTTTGATCTTGAGCATTTTCGCCTGGAAAGCGCAGGCTACCCACGTGATGGGTGGTGAGATTACCTGGACATGTAACGGGAACGGCTACGTTTTTCAACTCGTTTTCTACCGCGATTGTAACGGCGTTGACGTAAACCCGGTTTCAGAGAACCTGAGCGTTTGGAACCATCCTTCCATGACGAACATTCCCGTACTATTTGTTAGTCGAACCGATATATCCCCGAATTGTACCCAGGTGGCAGGATCTCCAAACCCGCTTTCATGCGGTTCAGGACCAAATGCCGGAAATGGAGTCGGGGCGATTGAAAAGATCATTTATCAATCCAATCCGGTTACTTTATCCGGTGTTCCGCCAGCACAGGGATGGATCATCACTTACAGCAATTTCTCCCGGAACGGGAACGTGACAAACCTGGTAAATCCGACGACTTACGGGGTTACAATCCGCGCAACCATGTATGCCATACCTGGCGCGGCTGCCGGAGTCTGCAGTGATAATTCCCCGCGCTTCCTGCAAGATCCTTACCTGGTACTTTGCTCGGGAGAAAATTACGAATACAACATGCACCCGGTTGATGAGGACCTGGATTCCGTAGTAACAATGCTCGCAGCTCCTATGGACCGCATCCAAGGATCAAGCTACAATCCGCCTGTCGATCCGGACTTTATTCTTTATGAAACGGGGTTTAGTGCCACTAGTCCCACACCCGACGCAACATTTAATGCCGGGAACGTTCCGCTAACCTTAGATCCGCAAAACGGCCATCTGAGCTTTCGTTCGTTCACAATCGGCGGATTTGTGGTAAAAGTCATTGCCCAATCCTTCCGGAATGGAGTACTCATTGCAGAAGTTGAGCGGGAAATGCAGTTGATTGTTACCAATTGTCCGGCTGCCAATAATGCACCGGTGATTCCCGGTCCTTTTGCAGGATTGTATGAAACAACAGTCGATGCAGGAACTTTGGTGAACTTTACACTCACGGCAACGGATGTGGAATTCTTACAGGACGGAACGCCCCAAAGCAATTACCTGAAAGCGAGCGGTTCCCAGTTCGGGACTAATTTCACCAGTACAACCGGTTGTGATGTAGCACCTTGCGCAACATTGGATCAATCACCGGTAATTACGGGAGTTCAGGGTGCTTCGACCAACTTTTCCTGGCAGACAGATTGTGCGCATTTGATCGATGCCTACGGAAATACGGACGATGAAAAAACATACACATTTGTCTTCAGGGTGCAGGATAATTTCTGCCAAATCCCGAAAACGACTTTCAAAACGATTACCATTCATGTGAAGAATCCGGGTATTATTCCGGCAACAACTATCAACTGTATTTCTACACTTCCGAACGGGAATCTGAATATTAGCTGGGACCCGGTCTCAGACCCGAATAATACTTTCGTGGATTATGAATTGTATTCCGTGCAGAACGGTTTGATCGGAAATTTCCCGATTGGAACAACTACTGCGACCGTTCCGGCCCCGGGAGCAGAAAACGATTATTATATTCAGGTAAAATCCGGCTGTAACGTAACACTGTCAAGTGACACCGTAAAGAATGTAGATCTGGATCTCTTCAATCCGGCAAACGGAACAGCCGTTTTGGATTGGAACCTTCCTTCGCCGAATCCGCTGCCCGGAATGGATAATTTCTGCACGATTTACAGGGAATACCCAACCGGGACATGGACATCTATTGCTGTGCTTCCATACAATACCACTCATTATATTGATACCATCGATATTTGTTCTGCTTTCCTGAATTACCAGGTAGTTTATTCCACACCGACTTGTCAATGGTCTTCCAATATTGTGGGAGATAACCTCCAGGATGATATTACTCCTCAAATCCCAGTTATTTCGAGTGTTTCCGTTGATACACTGACCGGAAATATAGTCATTACCTGGAATGTGAACTATGCACCGGATACTTATGGTTACATCGTTTACCACCAGGATGCGAATGGTTTTATCGTGGAAATTGATACCGTTTGGGGAAGACTGAATACGACCTACACACACGCTATTTCGGTTAGCGGACCGGAAACGTATTCTATTGCCGCTTTTGATTCCTGCTATACTCCGGCAGTTCCGCCCACGCATCAAACATCTGCAAAAGCAGAACCGCATACCAGTATGTATTTGAGTTATTCCACCAATAGTTGTACTTCCCAGGCTGAATTGTCCTGGACTCCTTATGATGGCTGGGGATCAGGGCTTACAGGTTATACTGTTTTTGTCAAAGAAGGAACGGGGCCTTGGGTTCCGGTTGAAATAACTACCGATCTGTCTTATAATTTGGATTGTATCCCGCTGCAGAATTATTCGGTAGCCATAAGGGCTAATAATTCCAATGGTTTCGAAGCTTTTTCCAATGTACAGACTTTTGTGATCTATGCTCCTACAGCTCCGGCGATCAATTACCTGCGGGTAGCAACCGTTGACCAGAATACAATCGTTTTGAGACATGAAGTATCAGTAGGGTCGAATGTGCAGGCTGTCCGTTTTGAGAAGTTCAATATGGCAACCGGTCAGTTTGATCTTTTGGGTGAAGTTCCGGCAACAGCAGCTACACTTTCCATAACGGATGCGGATGTGGATGTGAACAATTTCAGTTACACGTATCGTGCGGTTGTAGTAGACAGCTGCGGGAACCTGGGAGAAGTTTCCAATCGCGCACGGACTATTTTACTGAAAGTAACCGAAGATCAAACCCGCTTGTCCACATATTTGAATTGGTCTCCTTACGGAGATTACGATGGTGGTGTACTGCAATACCAGATCTACAGAGGAATAGATGGAGTTTTTCCGTCCACGCCAACAGCAATTGTTACGCCTGACCAGCGTTTTTACGAAGACCTGGTAGATGAATTAGGATTTGAGCACAGCGGTAAGGTCTGTTATTTTGTTGTTGCCGAAGAATCGACGAATCAATACGGGATACAGGAATTGAGTTTTTCGAACCAGGTTTGTGCCGTTATACAGCCTTTGGTATATGTTCCGAACGCCTTTACACCGGGTGGGTTAAACCCGATTTTTATACCGGTTGTTTCCTTCCAGGACGTCTCCAAATATGAATTCTCGATTGTAGACCGTTGGGGACAGGTGGTTTTCCAAACAAATGATCCTGCGCAGGGCTGGGACGGGCATCATCAGCAAAGCGGGAAACTGGTTGCGCCGAACCTTTATGTGTACGTGCTGAAAGTAGTGGACGGCAACAACCAGGAATATTTCTTCCGCGGAAACGTGTCGGTAATCCATTGAAATCGAGAAATTAGGCACCCGGAATTCGGAATTCGGAATTATATGTGCTATTTTTAAGGCATGTTATCCCGATTTTTGCGAAAACTGAACGGCGGAATTTTCTTTCTGAGAAACAGTTTAACTCCCCGCCAATTCTTATTAATATCCAGTGTAATAGTCGGCGTATCCTGTGGTTTGGCTGTAGTAGCGCTTAAATCCTTTGCACATGCGGTGTTGGTGTTTGCAAAGGAACTCAATCAGCAATTGCACTTTAAATATGTTGATTTCATCTTGCCGGTTTTCGGGATTGTACTCACGATTTTCATCACACGCAGGTTACTGAACGGTAGATTGGAGAAAGGTACCTGGCGCATCATTTATGCCATTAATAAGAAGTCGAGTATTCTTCCGCGTAAACAAATGTATGCACAGGTCATTACTTCGTCTGTGACAGTTGGCTTTGGCGGTTCTGCCGGTTTGGAATCTCCGGTAACAATTACCGGGGCTGCTTTCGGGTCGAATTATGCTCGGGTTTATAAACTGTCAACCAAGGAACGTACTTTGTTATTGGCCTGTGGTGTGGCGGCAGGAATTGCAGCGGCTTTCAATGCGCCTATTGCAGGTGTTTTGTTTACCATGGAAGTACTTTTGGCTGATGTCGGAATTACAGCCTTCATTCCATTGATGCTTGCATCGGCTTCCGGTGCTTTGCTTTCCGGCGCTATTTTGAACGAAAGCATTTTATTGTCCTTTAAAGACATGGCGGCTTTTGAAATGCAAAACGTACCCTTCTACATTGTTTTGGGTGTTCTTACAGGTTTTATAGCGGTTTATCATTCCAGGGTTTTTAACCGGGTTGAAACCTGGATCGAACACTGGAAAATGGGACCTTATCAAAAAGGAATAATCGGAGCTTTACTGCTGTCAGCGCTGATCTTTGTATTCCCTTCCTTATTCGGTGAAGGGTATGATAGTATCCGTTCGCTTTCCGGGGAGAAAGTGTTTGATCTGATGGATGGGAGTTTGTTTCAGTCCTTTAAACAATCCTGGTTCCCGCTTTTGTTCATCGGAGCAGTTGTATTCCTGAAAGCCATTGCTACCGGTCTGACTTTAGGTTCGGGGGGGAACGGCGGAAACTTCGCACCGTCGCTGTTTGTGGGTAGCTACACCGGGTTTGCTTTTGCTTACGGCTGGAACCTGACAGGCATCGGGCTTTCACTTCCGATCACCAATTTCACCATGGTGGGAATGGCAGGTATGCTCAGTGGATTGTTCCATGCACCCCTGACCTCGATTTTCTTAATTGCTGAAATTACAGGAGGTTACGGGTTGATGATTCCGCTGATGATTGTTTCTTCCATCAGTTTTGCTATTTCGAAGCGGTATTCCAATCATTCCATGGACATTGTGAAACTTGCCGAGGAAGGACATGTGGTACGTGCGGATAAGGATAGGCATGTCCTGTCTTCCATTGATCGCGAGGAAGTCATGGAAGAAACGCTGGTGGTGTTAAAGCCCGACGATACCGTTTCAACCTTGTTCTTAACTGCGCAATATTCGCAACAGGCACTGATCCCGATTGTTTCGGACAACGGTTTCTTGCTCGGGATGATTTACCTGGATGATTTACCGACCATTCTTCCGGTTTATTCTTCTGATCCCAATACACACCTGGAATTGGTCATGGAACCGATCCGTTATTCTTTAAATCCGCGGAATACTATGGAACAGGTGATGGAAATGTTCGAGCATTCCAAGTTGAACTACCTGCCGGTAATCGATAACGACCAGGTCATGGGGTATTATTCCAAACACCGTTTGCTGGAAGCCTACCGGAAAAAGATCATGGAGAATATTGTGGAGTAGTATGAGCATTGAAACAAGAGAAGAAGAGAAAAGAATATCAGAGTTGAAGGAACAAGAAGCACGTGAGCTTATTTCCAGGTATGTTAAATCATCTAAGAATAGCCTTAAAAAAACAACAATATCTGATTCTCCTGGCGAAGCTAAAGATATTGACACTAGCAAAAAAATGGAAATTAAGTCTATTGAACCTCGGTCAGTTGTTTTGATTTACCTCATACTTTTTCTGGTGCTATTGTCGATCACCATTTATGATTTGATCAGCCTGGAATCGAAAAAGACCATCCCTTTTTTATTCCTGGTATTTTTGACCTTTCTTGCAGGAACCAGTTTTTTGCTTTATAAGATCATTCCTCTTAAAAATAATGTGCTGTTTAGTTTAACAAATGAAGGAATCTGGTTAAAAGATCGTTTGCTTACCTGGGATCAATTTCAAACATTTAAATACATCAATAATGGATATGATTATTTAATAATAAAAGAGTTAGAACAGGAAGAAATCATTATGCCACTTTTTTCGCTCAGGTATTTTCCTAATAGGATCTCCGCTTTCATTGAAATTTATAAAGCTGCCGGGAAATGACTATCAGATACATTAATTCAATCATTATTATCCTGATTTGTGCATTTTTTTTCGGTATCAGAAGTTGTAATAAGTATTATGATTCATTATCCGGAACCAATATTCGGATCGGAGTTGCCAATGTTTACGATAGTTATTCGGTAAAAGGTGGAACTCATTACAAATACATCTATAAGATCGGATCGAATTATTATACAGAATCTACAAATGCAGACTGCATAAATGACCTTTCTGAATTCCCTATTCAATCCTTTTTAATCGTTTATAACAAAAAGAGACCTTATGAGAATGTACTGATCTGTGAGAAACCTTTGGGAAAGACTTTAAATTTAGATACCCTGATAGATCAAAGCATAGACCTGGGGGATTTGATAAAGAAGAACACGCTATTGAATGATAATGCAACTAGTGCAGATCTGAATGATAAGGAGGAGAAAAATATATATTTCAGAAAAACCAGGTAAAGCATTGAATAAAAGAACGAAATAGACTAATGAATTTTGAGATTTTGTTTTTTGCTAACTTACCGGGATATAAACTGTGGATTATTCATATTATGGAAGGAGTTTTAAAAGACGGCGATTTCTGCACAGTCACAGCGGGTACACATAAAGGCAAAAGCGGTGTTGTGCGGGATCTGAATGTAAGCAAGACCGGACATTTAACCATTACTGTGGTACAGGAAAACGGGGTGCGGTTTAAAACGCTGGGAAAGAATGTGCGGGTAGAGAAACCTGATTAAACAACCTGACCCGTTCCGAATATTTTTTCAATGACTTTCTTCAAACGGGTTGTTTCAATGAGAAATGCAATCCAAATGACTCCATTGAACAGTGCTATATTACATAGAATAATAACCGTACGATTTAACCAGTCTGAACCAAGATTCGTACCCATGAAAGTAATCGGAGTGTTATGGGGTAGAAACCATACGGCAACGAATGCCAGCTGAACGAAAATACCTGCTAATATCCAGATCGGAGACAGTTTGAAAGTGACATTCATTTCTGTCATTTTCTCAGAAATGTTTGTTAGCCGGATATAGGCATCCGGTTTGATTTTCAATCCCCGGAGTATGGTGTGTTTATACGAAACGATCCATTCGTTGTAGTCAAATTTCAGCTCGTAAACGGATTCTGAAAAGGGGGTTGGAAGAACATGTTTTTTGTTTTGTTCCGCTTTCAAAGATTCGGTCAAAAGGTCCTTGTTCTGATTTAGAAGGAAGCTATATTTTTTTCGAAAAAACATCCATCAAATATACCGCAATTTTAAATTGCAGCTATGCGATTAATTGTTTACCCAAATTGATTTTTTGATGATTCTGCATCCTACGGAATCCATTTCAATCCATTCGCTGATTTATTTATCTAATGGAACTTAAGGTTTATTTTGTAACAGATTCATTAAATTGGCTTATTCCTGAAACTAAAAATTATCCTTATGAAACGACTAATCGCCTCTTTAATGCTGCTGTGTGTGCCAGGTGCACAGGCACAATCTTTCGATCACATTGCTTACAAGCAAGAAGTCAACCCGGCTTATGAAATGGCCATTAATGAGAAAAAGTACACAGAAAGCCTTCAGAAACTCGAAGCTGTGAACAAGAAATACGGAATGCTATACGGTGAAGATTATCGTTTACAGGCTTATTGTTACAAAATGACGGGAAATAATTCCTTAGCTGCACAAGCGCTTAAAACCTCCTGGTCATCCCTTTCCTTTGACATGCGCACGCTTTGGTACGTTGCTCCATTGGATCCGGGTAAGATCATGGAAGGTTTCACGGAGGCTGAAAATGCACTGGTGTACGAAGGTTTCGATAATTCCGCAAAGATCCGGCCTAAAAATGCTGATTCATTGATCGCGATAATCGACAGCATGACGTATTGGGACCAGTTTTTCCGGACTCGATTAAATGACAGCCCTTATGATCAAAAAGCCATTTCCGAACTGGATTCGATGAACCGTATCAATGAAGCCCTGCTTGAGAAGATGGTGCGAAACATCGGTTTCCCGGGAGAAAAGAAATTGCAGTTCTCGGAGTTCAGTATTTGGTTCGTGCTTGTTCATACTGCGGGGAACGAATCGTTCTACCAACGCATGAAACCGGTTTTCCTCCAAGAGGTTCGAATCGGGAATATGTCGCCCTGGATATTTGCCAACTGGGTAGATCAGCACCAGTTTTACAATAAATTACCAACGATTTACAATACACAGATTGGGTTGAAAAATGACTTTACGAAAAAGGAACTGGAAGAAATCAGGAAGAACCGTTTTGAAATAGGATTGATGGATTTGGAATTCAGATTACCCTAGGCACGGAAGGTTTCAAGCAAAGAAAAAGAGTCTTTTTGAGTTTAACCGCAAAGAAAGAAGAGCGCAAAGTTGCATCAGAATAATTCAAAAATTTTCCTTATCTTAATTAGTATAATAATATATACCTACTATTCAGATGAGTGAAAACGAATTATCATCCATTATTATTGGAGCAGCTATTGAAGTTCATACACAACTTGGTCCCGGACTTCTTGAAAGTATTTATGAAACATGCTTGTATCATGAATTAAAGGAAATTGGACTGAAAGTAGAACGACAAGTTGAAGTTCCATTAATCTATAAAAACCTCTTTCTTGAAACAGGTCTCAAATTAGATTTAATTGTGGAGGACAAAGTGATTATTGAATTAAAAGCCGTGAAAGAAATTTGTGATGTACATTTAGCACAAACACTGACATATTTGAAATTGACAAATTTGAAACTTGGATTGTTGATCAATTTCAATGAAACTAGATTGAAACATGGTCTTAGAAGAGTAGTGTATAATATTTGAATGTGAATTTCCTCTGTTTCTTTTCTAGTATATCAACTTTTAGCATACTAATTTCTTTCTCTGTGCCTTTGCGGTGAAAAAAAGGATACGTGGAGCGAAATTACTACCTTTACTCCATGCAGCGTTTTTTAGTCATTCAAACAGCTTTTTTGGGAGATGTCATCCTGGCAACCCCTGTGATCAGTGAGTTGAAACGCCTGCACCCGGAAGCGGAAATCGATGTGTTGGTGCGGAAGGGCAATGAAACCATTCTCAAAAACCATCCGGCAATCCATGAAGTGTTTTCCTTCAATAAAAAGCAAGGGAAATGGAAAGAAATGAAACGGCTGATCGCTGTTTTCAGATCGAAACGCTACGATGAGGTCATCAACCTGCAGCGTTTCGGCAGCTCCGGGATTATCACATTCCTCTCAAAGGCAAGAAAGAAGGTTGGTTTCGATAAAAACCCCTTTTCCTTTTGTTACGATATCAAGATCAAACATGAAATAGGCAAGGGGAAGCACGAGGTGGAACGCAACCTGGAATGCATTGCACATCACGGAGCAAAATCGCTTGTTCGTCCGGAAGTTTTTCCTTCTGATGAAGAAGACCGGGCGAAAGTTGCAACTTATACTCACGGACCTTTTTACACGCTTGCACCGGCTTCGGTTTGGTTCACGAAACAGCTTCCCGAGAAGAAGTGGATCGAACTGGCTAATAACCTCAAAAAGAAAGGGAATGTATACCTGGTGGGTGGCCCTGCTGATTTTGAATTGTGCCAGCGCATACTGGAAGCAGCAGGTTTACCGAAAGAAAATAACCTGGCCGGTAAATTGAATTTGTTGGAATCCTGTGCTTTGTTTGAAAAGGCAGCCCGTTGTTTTGTGAATGATTCCGGACCACTGCACATGGCTACAGCTGTAAATGCTCCGGTAACGGCTTTCTTCTGCGCCACTGTTCCGCGTTTCGGTTTCGGCCCGCTTTCAGATGACAGTGAGATCCGGGAAACAACCGAAGCTTTGATCTGCAGGCCTTGTGGATTACACGGCGGAAAGATCTGCCCGGAGGGACATTTTAAATGCGGACGAATCGATGTGACGGTTTGATTGACCGCGAGGCGCACGAGGATCACGAAGATTTTTTGTTATACCCCTTTTAGGAGTAAAGCCCACAAGGATTTTCCTGATTTGCGTATAGTAAGTAATTTGTAAAACTGCATTGAATATAAATACGACTGGCTTTTAAAATAGCTGTGTGGCGGTTTGATTGCACCGTCCCGATAGCTATAGGGCACAAAAATAGCACGAGGTTATTTTTATTCAGTTCCCTTTAATTTTAAGACCACAAGAATTCTGTTCTTATTGCACATAATTGTAAAACGACTGAAGTTTACAAACACATAGATAAAGATATTCTTGTGTACATTGTGGTTATTTTAAAGGCAGGCTCACCCGGATGGTGGTCCCTTTCCCGATCTCGGAATGCACCACGTAAACCTTTCCTTTGTGGTATTCTTTCACGATCCTTTTTACCAGTGAAAGCCCCAGTCCCCAACCGCGTTTCTTGGTGGTGTAACCCGGCTCGAAGATCGATTTGAACTGTTTGGGCAGCAATCCTTTCCCGGTATCGGAAATTTCAATGTAAACCCGTTCCGGAACCGTCTTGATCGTAACATCCAGCTTTCCTTTGGATTCCATGGCGTCGACCGCATTGCGGATAATGTTTTCCATCACCCATTCCATCAACGATTTATTGTGGCTGACCATGACCGGTTCGTCTGTGAAATGCGTGGTCATTTCCACTTTCTGCGAAATACGCGGACGCAGGTAATCCATCACATTTTGGACGGTGATGCGGATATCGCTTTGGGTTAAATGCGTTTCCGATCCGATTTTGGAAAAACGCTGTGAAACCACATCCAGCCGTTCGACGTCTTTTTGCATTTCGGCAATGATATTCTGATCCACATCCTGAGTTTCTAGTAGTTGGATCCAGGCCATCAAAGAAGAAAGCGGCGTTCCCAGCTGGTGAGCTGTTTCTTTTGCCATTCCGGCCCAAACCTGGTTCTGCTCTGCTTTCCGGAAAGTGCTGAACAGCAGGTAGCCGATGAAAATGAACAGACCGATGATCAGGAACTGGATGTAGGGGAAGAACTGCAGCTGTTTTAGTTCTCCCGAATTATCGAAGTACAACAGGTTTACCTCATCTGCACCAAAAGAGATCTTGATCGGTTCGTTGACCAATTCCAGGGAATGCAGCGTTTTCTTCAGGTTTTCCGGGGAAGTTTTTTCCTTCGGAAGGTTGCTGGAGATGAGTGAGTCATTGCTTTTGTCCATGAGGACTACCGGGATCAGTTTGGAGTCGTTGATCAATTCATTGTTGAAAGCGGTGATCAGGGAATCTCTCTCTTTTTCCAGTTGGATGGTGCGTTTGGTATCCGTGTAGAACGAAGTCATGGTCAATCCTTCCACCACTTCAATGCGGAAAGGTTGGTGTTTTTTCTCCCAAATGGTTGTCAGGACCAGCAAACTGTCCTCAAATTTCCGGATCAGTTCTTTTTTCGAGGCTTCCGGGTAGAGTACGCGCAGATCCGCCGTGTCAAAGTCGATATTGGTATAGCTGGAGATCTGGTTGCGGTCGTCCACCAAAATCACCGGGATATCCTTGTTCTCATCAATGATACTGATGGGGAAGCGGTAATCCGGGAAACAGTTGATATCTGCAGGTTCCTTGGAGATTTCTTTCGTGGCATCCAGGTACAACTTGATTTTCCGGCGTTCATACCCGCGCAATTGCCGGAAAGCACGATTGGTAAATTCGACCAGTTCGGCTTTTTTCTTGATGGCATCCGCCCATTGTTTTGCCCGCAGTCGTTCGCGGTCGGATACCTTTTGCACGGTTGAATTGGATACCCACAAAGAAGCAGCTACGGTAATCAGGGCGATCACCAGCAGCACGATTTTCCATTTCTGTTTGTTGGAGTATAAATTCATGATTTACGAATGTAATTAAAAACGGGGTTTTGATAGTTAAATTGTTTTGAGTTGAGAATGGACAATTGAAAATTGAGAAGGAATGATCAATTATGAGTCTCTGACTTGACAATTCAATCATTTATAATTGATAATTAAAGACCTTGTCAATTGTCTATTTTCAATTTTCCATTATTTAGCTTCATTCTGAATTAGTCATTTGGGAATAGAAAAACGCTTTTTCATTACTTTTGCGCGTGAACAACTAGAAATAAAAATGGCTGACTTTTTTTACCAGGAACCGTACCCGATCCAAAAGGATACGACCGAATACCGCAAAGTTTCTTCTGATTTCGTAACTGTTGAAAAGATCGGAAACCGGGAAGTATTGAACATTGATCCGAAGGGATTGGAATTCTTAGCACAGGAGGCATTGGCGGATGTTTCTTTTTACCTGCGAACTTCCCATTTGGAGAAACTGCGCGCTATTTTGGACGACCCGGAAGCTACGGATAACGACCGTTTTGTGGCTTACAACTTGTTGCAGAACGCAACGATTGCTGCGGAAGGACAACTTCCTTCCTGCCAGGATACGGGAACTGCTATTGTGGTTGGTAAAAAAGGCGAGGATGTGTATACCGGTGTAAATGATGCCGAATACCTTTCCAAAGGAATTTACAACACGTACCAGGAGCGCAACCTGCGTTATTCGCAAATTGTGGCTTTGGATATGTTTGAAGAGAAGAACTCGGGTTCCAATCTTCCGGCACAAATTGATATTTATGCAAGTCAGGGAGCGAAGTACGAATTCCTGTTTTTAGCGAAGGGTGGAGGCTCGGCAAACAAAACGTTCCTTTACCAAAAAACGAAATCATTGCTCAACGATGCTTCTTTGGAAGAGTTTATCAAGGAAAAGATCAAAGATTTGGGAACCTCTGCTTGTCCGCCCTACCATTTGGCATTCGTAGTAGGAGGAACTTCTGCTGAGGCGAACCTGGCAGCAGTGAAAAAAGCTTCTGCAGGGTATTACGACCATTTACCGACGGAAGGAAACATGGGAGGCCAGGCTTTCCGTGATCTGGAGTGGGAAAAGCGCGTTCAGAAGATCTGCCAGGAAAGTACGATCGGAGCGCAATTCGGAGGGAAATACTTTACGCACGATGTGCGTGTGATCCGTTTACCGCGCCACGCTGCATCCTGTCCGGTTGGATTGGGAGTTTCCTGTTCTGCCGATAGAAACATCAAAGCAAAGATTACCAAAGAAGGATTGTTCGTAGAGCAACTGGAGAAAAACCCGCGCAGATTACTGCCTGAAGTTCCGCCGCATTTGGAGCCGCCTGTAACGATCGATTTGGATCGTCCGATGGCAGAAGTATTGGCTGAATTGTCCAAATACCCGATCAAAACGCGTTTGAAACTGAACGGAACACTGATTGTTGCCCGCGATGCCGCGCATGCACGTATCAAAGACATGCTGGATGCAGGTCAGCCGATGCCGGAATACTTTAAGAACCACCCGGTATATTATGCCGGTCCTGCGAAAACACCGGAAGGAATGCCGTCCGGAAGTTTCGGGCCTACAACGGCGGGCCGTATGGATTCCTACGTGGACTTGTTCCAGAGCATGGGCGGAAGTATGATCATGCTGGCAAAAGGAAACCGTTCAAAAGATGTTACCAACGCGTGTCAGAAGTACGGCGGATTCTACCTGGGATCTGTTGGTGGTCCGGCGGCGATCTTAGCTAAAGAGAACATCCTTTCCGTGGAACTGGTCGATTTCGAAGACATGGGAATGGAGGCTGTGAGAAAGATTACCATCAAGGATTTCCCGGCGTTTATCATTACGGATGATAAAGGGAATGATTTCTTCGCGAATTTGTAGTCCTAACTAAATATGGTTCCACCTTTTTACCATTGCCGTAAAAAGGTGGAGCTAAGAAAAAGCGTAGCTTTTGAAGACGAAACAACGACAAACGTTAGTGCGAAAGTTGTGAGGTAGTCTAGGCGCGAGTAAACCGATCGACCTGTTAGCAGGTCATGACTCATTCAGCTTAAGCCATACTGGCTAGCTTCAGTCTTCACCAGCCATGGCTGGCTCTTCTCATAAACTCAGCTACGCCTCAAACAATATGAGAAATTTACTGTCATTTACTGCACAGGTGCCCGATCTTGTTCACCAATGCGCCATATTGAGATCCTCTAAGGGGAATTGTTTTATACTTCGAAGAGTGATTTTCAATCTCCCCCTTCGGAGGGGGAGAATCAGCGGCGGCTGATGAAGACGCAGCAGTGACAAGCGGCAGTGCGGAAACTGCAAGGTAAAGGGGGAGGATTTAAAAAGTATCCGTCTATTACGGATAATCCTTTTGTGTCAATGCAAAAGAACTTCGTGTGCCTGGTGGTAAAATACCCCTGATCAATCGATTTTCACGAAGTTTTGGCGTTTTGAGCCGTATTCGTTTGTCAATTGAACCACATAACTTCCCGGTGAAAGGTTTTGAACTTCCAGTTGGTTATCTGTGTCCGACAATTCTTTTGTCAATACGGTTGTTCCCATGGAACTATAGATCTCAACCTTACAGTTATTCAGGTTTTCGGCTGAAATAAAAAGATTCCCGCTCGATGGGTTGGGGTAGAGTTTGAAATCAGGAATTGAATACTCACTTACAGATAACAGGTCCGCATGCATTTTTAAGATGAAGATATCGTCATATAAAACGGACGTTCGTTCCTCTAATCCCGACCCACAATCAAAATCTACGGTTTCGATATACCAACCGGTGGAGTAAATGCTTCCGCTGTTGTCAGTAGCGATATCCCATAACAGATCATTGTAAAAGGGTGAGGTGTTTCCATAAGAGCCCGCCCAAACATAATCCCCATTTTCGTCCAGGTAAAGCAGGAAGACATCCACCTCTCCAATTGCTTCCAGGTTACTGATACCATTCCCGGGATCAAAATCAACCGTATCGCTGAACATACCGGAAATGACGACTCCTTTCTGTTGAAGCACATCCAATGCAATGGAATATTTGAAACCGTCATCCGAAAAGCCTTTTCCCCAAATGAAATCCCCTGTTGGCGTTAGTTTTAGTACGAAGAAGCTTGTGATATCACTGGAAATTAAAAAAGTACCTGTTCCGGGATCCAAATCAAGAGTGTCACTGTAAGTACCGGTGAGGTAGATTTCGCCGGTAGTTGTTGTGGCTACATCAACCCCTTTATTCGTGTACGGACCGTCGAAATGTTTTACCTGGTTGAAATCACCATCCGTTGTAAGAAACAAGAGAAACATATCGGTAGATAATGCCCCGGCGATCAGCTGGTTGGTGGCAGGTCCCGGATTAAAATCGACCGCAAGCTGGAACCAGCCGGTGATCAGAACTGTGTTTTGATAAACTTCCAGTGAAGTTGCCTGGTCATATCCGCTTCCTCCCACTCTTTTTGCCCAAACATAGTTTCCCTGCGGATTCAGTTTCTGGATGAAAATATCGCTGTTTCCGGAAGAGTTGCTGAGGTTTGCAGTTGCCGGTCCCGGATCGAAATCCGCAGTGCCGTAATAATAGCCTGTTGAATAAATATTTCCGGAGTTATCTGTTTTTATGCCTGTAATCTGATCACCGGCTATTCCTGAATCAGTAGGGCTGCCAAAGGATCTTGCCCAAAGGAATTGCCCGGCTGCATTCATTTTAACAATAAAAGCATCGGATTGTGAGGTTTGATTAGAGATAGTAGACGTACTGTCAACTGTTGGGAAACTGGAATTTCCGTTAAAGTATCCTGCAATGATCACATTGTTCTGATAATCGGTCGTTATTGCCGTAACATTGAATGAACTTCCGGAAGGGAATACTTTGGCCCAAAGGAGGTCTCCGGCAGGATTCAGTTTTTGGATGAAGATATTTCTCCCGCCTCCCGAAGACAGGTTTGTAACTCCGGTACCCGGGTCAAAATCAATTGTTCCCTCGAACATACCGGCTGCGTAAACATTATTTTGGTTATCAACAGCAAGTGCTTTTCCCCACTCACTTTCCGTAGTTCCATAAGTGTGTACCCATTCAAACTCGGGAGTCTGGGCAAAAGAAAGCGTTGTTAAAAGTGTTAGTGTTAATAACAGATTCAGGTGTTTCATATTGTAAGTGATTTATTGATAGAGCTAAAAATACAAATAAACAGGTGAAAACAGTTCATGTCGGAATATTTCACTCCAGGGCGGACACTGTGCCTGACAGGATGTGTTGTTTACGAGCCGGTGAGATTTAGTCCATGGATTTTACCATTTTCTGATGTCTTGATCCGGATTCATTCGTAAGGTTCACCACATAACTTCCCGGTGAAAGGTTTTGAATGTCCAGTTGAGAGTCCGTGCCGGATAACTCCTTTTCCAATACGATCATTCCAAGGGAATTGTAAATGGTAATCCGGCAGTTGTTTAAGCTCGCCGCTGAAATGAAAAGCTGCTGGCTCGCCGGATTCGGATAGAGTTTGAAGTCGTCCGGGGAATGGGAAGTAAGGGACAGGATACTTCCGTTCAATTTTTGAATATAGACATCACTCGGGCCGGAAGGACTAAGTATCTCCACTCCCGGTCCGCAGTCGAAATCCACATCTCCGACAAACAGCCCGGTGGAATAAATCCCGCCCAGGTTATCTACCGCAATCCCGCTCACATAATCATGGTCCAGGACTCCCTGATGCCCGTAAGTTCCCGCCCAGATGTAATTCCCGTCCTGGTCCAGGTAAACCAGGAATATGTCCTCTAATATGGAGGAGAAACTTCCGGCCGGGTTTCCCGGATCGAAATATACCGAGTCACCGAAAATGCCGGTTACCACGATTCCGTTATCGGGATGGTATGCCATGGATTGGCTGTATTTGTAATAAGTTCCGGGAAAGGTTTTCGCCCAGGAAAAATCCGCAGAAGGAGTCAGTTTCAGAATGAAAAAGTCCGTTCCGCCGGCTGGAGTAACGTAGTTGGTTCCTGTTCCCGGATCCAGATCAATTTCGGCATCGAAAATGCCGGTCAGGTAAATCGCACCGTTCGGATCTGTAGTTAAATCCACGCCTTTATCGTTGAATACTGAGCCGAATTGATTGACCTGGTTGAAATCTCCATCCGTTGTCAGGGATAAGAGAAAAATATCAGCATATCCCTGTGAGCTCAGTGAAGTAATGGAAGCGGAAGGGTCGAAATCGACGGTTTGCCGGAACCAGCCGGTTAGCAAAAGGGTGTTTTGATTGATGCTCATAGAAACGGATTCCTCCGTATCACCGCCCCCGATTTTCTCTACCCAAATAAAATCACCTCCTGGACTTAATTTCTGGATGAAAATATCCTTGTTGGAACCAGTTGCAGTTACAATCACTGCTCCCATGTTGCTCGGGTCAAAATCAGCGGCTCCGTAAAAATGCCCGGTGGAATAAATGTTCCCGGAAGCATCCGTTTTCAGTGCCTGGATCAGGTCGGGATCGCCGTCAGTGTCATTCGGATTTCCAAAAGATCTTGCCCAAACGAATTGCCCGCCTGGATTCAATTTCACGATATAAGCATCGGCCTGCCCCGGGGATGAGATGGTAGAAGTACTGTCGACAGTAGGAAAAACCATCGTTCCTGTAAAACGCCCCCCGAGAATCACATGGTCTGAAGGATCTATGGTGATGGAAGTGATAATGGTGCTGCTTCCCGCCGGAAATACCTTTGCCCAGATGAAATTTCCGTCGGGACTGAGCTTTTGGATAAACACGTTCGAACCTGCGCCCGAATTGATGTAGGCCGTTCCTGTTCCCGGATCGAAATCAGCCGTCCCGGAGAAAGTTCCGGTAACATAGACATTATTCTGGCTGTCGGTTGCAACTGCCTGGCCATTGTCGCTCTGCGGACCGCCCAGGGCATGTACCCATTCCAGTACGGAAGTTTGGGCGAACAGCATCCCCGATTGTGAGATCAGAATGATCAAAAGGAAAAGGTATTTTGTTGTGAGGGCTAGCTGTTTCATATACAGGGATTTGTATTGCAAGGTAAGAAAAAAATAACCGTAGTAAAAACGAATCATTGCGGACCGATGAATAAACTCAGAATCCATCCTAAAACACCCTCATCCGTTGTTTTTCTTTCAGAGTATCGTATTTGTCTCTGTATTTTCTAAAACTGTTGGCTGTTTGCAGGGATCTTTCAGGAAATTTCGTCTGAACCCAAAATTCCAAATCGTTGTTTTCGGTTGTTTCAGCGGCAAAGCACAATTTTACATCCATAAAGAAAAGGTAGAAGTTCTGAATACTTCCTTCCCTGTCTGACAATCTTATTTTCACCCAGTTATTCCACTCTTTGTGGGAAATAACCAAGTCATGCAGGTAATAGTTTTTGAGAAAATACCAGCTCGGAAATTCCCTTTTGAAGTGAATGGTTGTTTCATCTACAATGACTTGTGTTTGCGGGAAACCATGCTTCAAGACAACTACTGCCAGGATTCCTGTAATCAATAATCCATGGAATAGAATACCTCCAAAGCCAGCTGGTAACAGGAAGACCAGGATGATGTACCCAAAGAATACCGCTAAGAAACGTTTTACGAATCTGACGGTTATCATAGGTTTTGGTTTCATCATAGAATCTATTTACAGATTGCTTTCACTTTTGACCGGTATTGCTCCAGTTCTTCGTCTAAAACTCCCGGATCTACAATATCCAGCATAAATTCGGTATCTTCTACCGCTTGCTGGTAAAAAGGGCACGCTTTTTCGGGTTCTCCCCAGCCTTCGTAAAGTCCCCCCAGGAAAAACTGATACTCTCCATCAGGCGGACCACCACCGGCATTAGGATCATTCAATTTGAGGAAGATTCTCAGGTCATCCATCTTTCCCTGTGCGTATAGCGACTGGATAATGATCTTGTTGGCGAAGTAACAATCAGCCGGTTCGATCAATTTGGCTATTTTACAGTCTTTGATGGCCTGGTCGTATTTCTTCCAATCCTCGTAAAGACTGGCTCTTGCTATGTAGTGATGATTGTCATTCGGCTCCAGTTCAATAGCCTTGCTGTATAGTTTTTCAACCCTTGGATAGTTTACGGAGTCTGATTGTAAACAGCTTCCCAGGTTATAGTAAGCAGGTGCAAAAGTAGAATCTGCAGCAATTGCCTGTTCGTAGTAAGCAGAGGCTTCCTGATCCTGGTAGGGATTAAATGAAATGCCCATCAACCAATAAGGCCAGGGATCTTTTGGGTTGGTTTTGATTATTTTTTTCAACTCTTTTTGAGCATAAGAACCATCACCTTCATTGATATCATTCCAGATTTTCTGGTATTTCTCCGGTGGTTCCTGTGCGAAGCTGATCGCTGCGATCAGCACAAGGATGGATGTCAGGATTGTTTTCATACGAACAAAAATAAGGGATAATTTCGAAAAAAAACGTCACATTAACAGGATATGCCAGTGGTTGATTCATTGTTTTACAGATGCTTTATCCTATCTTTAATTCCATGAAATTAAACCGCCGCCTTTCCGGTTTAAGTCCAGCGGTAACGTATGGATTACTCAATGCGCTTGTCGGATTGATCGTTGCTTTTTATGTTTTCACCCAGGCAATTGGTGACGGATACGAGGTGCTAATGCTCGCGGCACCTTTGGGGATGTTTTGTATCGGGGCTTTGTTCTGGAAAGCAACCATGAAGAACGAAAAAATCGAGGCGGGCAGGATCATTTTCCTCGGAATACTGGTGGGAATCATTGCTCATTACCTGACGTGGATATTCGCCGGTATTTTCATGAACCTTTGCTACTGGTGTTTCGGCGGATGCACGGATTCCTTCGGAGATGCACCCGAAAGTATTTTCGGAATGTTCGCATTTGGAATAGTTCTGAGTTTTTTCAGTATCCTCTTTGTTGGCTGGATGACAATTGCAGGTTCTATTTTGTGCGGCGTGGTGATGTGGTGGATTGAAAAGAGAAAGCGATCCGGTCAGGAATAGGTTTGTTCCATATAAAAGGGATCGCCCTTTTGGGTTGGTGAACCAGGATTGTTTCGGACAACTAAAAAGACGACCGTTTTCGCGATCGTCTTCATCTCTAAATTACTTGTTATTCCGGGCAATTAAAGCTTTATGCTGTAATCGTCTCCTTCTTTGCTTTCTCCGTTCAGGCTCATTATTTTTTCACCTGCGTAAACGCGGTAATAAAGTGAGAATGTGTGTTTCCCCGGTTTGATGTTGGACGGAGTCTCACCGAAATTGTAATCAGGTAGTTCGTTTCCGTATTCTGAGATCAACCATGGCATGGAGATCCAGGCATCTGCGGAAGCTGAGGTGTTTTCGATTTCAATATCCACTTTTACAATGCTCATGTTTGAGCTTTCAGGGCTTGAAGTGCGGAACTTTTTCACTTTCTCGTCGTTTGCATTGTAAGTGATGCTTTTGATGGTGTATATTTTTGTCAATTGAAAAATACCATCTTCTACTTTAAATTGTGAGTTCAATGCGACTGTTTTCTCTTTCTGCTCATCCATTTTCTTCAAAGGAAGCATGTTTTTAGTTGACTCTTTGCTCAGGTCCATGTCGATTGCCGCCTCAGAAGAAGAAGCCAGGTACAGGTTCTCCAATTTGGAGTCAAGAGGAACACTGTAAACCGCAAAACCTGTTTGGTAAGTAGATGACATGCCTTTGAAAGATGGCCCTGCGCTCAATGAAACAATTGGACTGTAGGTTTTCTTTGCCGTTGCGTCAAACAATGCGATGTTTGTTTCAAGCATACCGATGTCGGTTTTAGAATCGGTTGACTGAACCGAAATTTCTATTTTGATCAGTTTTTCCTCTCCGCTGTTCGGGCTGTAATCCTCTTTCCCATCCCAATCATCCGACACGGAAGCCAGGGACATGATGTTGTATACCGGTTCTCCTTCTTCGTTGTTTTTCCCGTTCAGGAAGCCTTTTACGTTGGAAGTGTATGTTGTTTCTTTGTTTTCAGGAGTTCTGGAGCAGGAAGCAGCCAGGAAAGATACTCCGATAAGCAGGTAAAAAAGATTTTTTTTCATGTTGAAGGTAAATTTTAATACGTGGTAAAAGTAACTGCTGCTACAGTGTTTTCAATGGAATGCGCAGTAAAGTTCAGCAGCAATTCATATTCGCGGTGATTTGATTGGCAAGCGCTGGAAAGTAGGTGCGCGATTAATCGCGCACCTACGGTTATCTAGGTACCTGCCGGTTTGTTCTTTGTTGCGCCCGGGCCGTTTTTCCCGATGATTCTTCGTGCGGCTTTAGTGCTTCGACTTCTAATTGTTTCCACCTTTTTTCCATTGCCGTAAAAAGGTGGAGCTAAGAAAAAGCGTAGCTTTTGAAGACGAAACAACGACAAACGTTGCGCCTTCGCTGACCGGCATGTCGCCAAAGCTTTAGCGGCGGCACAAGCTACTGCGTAAGCGTTAGTGCGAAAGTTGTAAGGTAAGGTCTAGGCGCGGGTAAACCGATCGACCTGTTAGCAGGTCATGACAGAATTCACCTTAAACTCAGCGTTCCGCCTCAAACAGAAGGTGAATTTTCCTGTCATATCCTGCACAGGTACCCGATCTCGTTTACTAAGGCGCCATATTGAGATCCTCTAAGAGGAATTGTTTTATGCTTCGAAGATTTTAACTAAAAAAGGATCACCCTTTTACGGATAATCCCTGTTAATGATAAAAATAAACTTCGTGTGCCTGGTGCGCCTCGTGGTTAATTATACCCTTGGCATCACGCTCCGTTGTGGTTAAACTGCTGGCTTAGTACTACCCGGGCCGCTTTTCCCGATAATCCTGCGCGCGGCCTTGTAGGTCACGTAGAAGGGATTGTTGGTGCTTTGGAACAGGCTGATGAAGCGGTCGAGTTGTTCGATGAGCAGTTTGTTGAGCTGCTTTTCGAGTTCTTTGATGGATTTGGTCTCCAGCGAGCGCTCAATGATGGCCTGCCTCACACTGTTCTTGCGTTCTTCGATAAGTCCGGCATGGTCGCGGAATGCCTGGATTTGCGTAGTTGTAATCCCAAAATCGGGCAGGAAGCTTTCATATGTTTCCAGGTCTTCCAACAAGACCGTACTTAGAACCTGCAAGCGGTCTGCCGAAGTTCGTTTCAATAAAGTCAGCGACTCTTTGTGGCGCGCACGCAATGCCAGGTCGTTTGCCTGTGTGGCATACAGGAACAGTCCTTTTTTGAGCAGGCTCATGTCTTTGATCAGTTGATCCAGGAACACCTGTTTTTCTTCGCTGATTCCCTGTGTGATGCTGTTTTGTCCGGTGAGGCGGCTTCCCAGGTTATTTAGCAAGGTTTCGAATTGACTTACTACAGATACAATTGCCGGAATCCCGTTCCAGCTGCTTTGATGGTCCTTTACCACCGCGAGTACATTCTGGTACATCGCCATGTGGTGCAATGTTGACTTGTTCATGACTTCTATTTTTTATAGTATCGTAATACCAGTCGGGAATATTGTGCCAAAACACTGGGGGACAGTTGTTAACGCTCGTTAAATCAGGCGTTTTATTGAGTGAAACACTCCCGTGGTTTTTCAAAGTGTCGGTTTGAATTATCCTGTTTTTTTTGTTTTCAGGGACTTGTTTGGGATGTGCTCCGGCTTTGTACAGGGTGCACTCTGTCTTTGTATAGGGTGTATTCTGTCTTTGTATGGGGTGCACTTTGTGTTTGTATGGGGTTGTCTGCGGGTTTGTTTGGGGTGTGTTGTGCAGTTGCAGCACAGCTGCGGGGAGATGCTTGCCCTCATGTTTGGGTTTGTTTACGTTGGTGTGAGTGTTTGTATAGGGTAGGTTCTCGAATTGCGGTAGGTGAGAAGGGGGATGTTTGTGTGGGAGTGCTTTTTTGTTTATCGGGGTTATTGAAATGTATGGGGGATTGACTAGTAAACAGCAGAAAGCATACCTGCCAGATCAATCTTACTTTTTGGCATTGCCCCAAAAAGTAACAAAAAGGTCTAGGCCTGTATTCGAAGACTTGAAAATTAAGTTTTCCGGCACTGCCTGTACCCCAACTCACAAACGTCCTTTGCGTCTTTTTTTACAAAAAAGTCGAGGACTGAGTTCAAACAGGGGTTCGGCAACGCTCCAAAAAACAAATTTTCTACATCTTCAGCATAAGGGCCGGTTTTTAAATCCCCTAAGTTGATTTGTTTTTGGCTTCGGAGGATAACTAAAAAGGGATCATCTTCTTTGGTAATCCCTGTTAATGATAGAAAATAAACCTTGTGTGCCTGGTGCGCCTTGTGGTTAATTAAGCGAGCTTGTTGGAATTTATGGGGTAGTTGAAGGGTTTGCAATCAGTGTTGTCCGCTTAAATTTCCAACATCTCCTAACGATCCTCTTTGTCTCCCTACTTACCTTACAGTTTTCGCACTAACGTTTGTCACTGTTTCGTCTTCACCCGCTTTGCGGCCTCTTGTACAGGCCCAAAAAGTAGCAAAAACGCCTTTGCACAATTACAGCTTTCAGCCAACCTGCCGATCTTGATCAATCCACGAAAAGGCGGGATCAGGATCCAAAATGCAATCCTGTAGTTGTTTTGCAAACACTACAGGATTAGCACTTTTCGGGATTGATAGCAGATCGGCCGGCTGTCGCTTCTTCCAATAGATCTGAAGGACGGGTAATGATTGGAAAATTCTGTGCTATTCCTACAGGTCGTGTAATTGTGTGTTTTGGCAACTGGTATCGATCCGCCAAAAAGGTTAAATCTTTAATTTTCAAAAAACACTCGTCATTAGTTAAAATGGATTCAAAATCTTATTTGAGTATTTTTAGCGTATGGAAAAACCGGACTTTATCACCGATGGTCAGGAGCGAACGTGGAGTAATGCATTTACCATGACCTTTAATTCAATGCTTTTTCTGGCGTTTGGCGGAATGTTTATTTATAACGTCATCCGGAATCCTGCATATTATGGTTCGCTTATCGTGGGCCTCATTATTTGGTATCTCGTCTTTGAGATCGCGGTCAATACTTACATCCGAGTCTATTACCTGGATGGAGAATTGGTATTCCTGAGGCCGCTCCGTAAATTCAGTTTCTTCTTCCGGAAGAGGACCCAACTCATACGGATCCGACCCGATGAATGGACGGAGGTGTATCGCCATAGTTTCAAAGGCGGTACAGCCTATTATTTCCGCAACGGCCGAACGGCTGCCTATTTCATCAAAGCGGACGGACTAAGCAATTTCTACCAGTACCTCGATACGCTTTTTCCCAAGCGCGTGAAAGAGACCGATGAATTTCCGATGGATATTCGAAGAAGGTTGAAGAGGGAAATGCCGGAGCGGGTGTTTTAGGGGAAATAGTTCGCTTTTCAAAAGGTTTTACTTTTTCTCATTCTTTTTCTGTAAACTTGTTTCCTACTATTAAACTATTCACTGTATGGAAACACCTCAACAAACTCTTGCGCGTATCCGGGGCCTGCGAAAGTACCAGCCCAGCGCTATCGGAAATTCTTTGTTTATGTTACTGGTCAGGTATACCAGTTTGGCGGGATTTTTTGTCCTGGCGGGGATTAGTGTTTACATGTACCTTTCGTATGAAAACCCACCTGTCCCAAAAGACGATGAATCATTTATCAAACTATTCAAAGAGCTTGCTCATTTGAAAGCGGTGGATTCCGGTGAACAGGCCTTTCCGGTTATGACTGTAGCACTCCTCTTTTTAGTGATCTATAAATTGACCACGATGATGCTCAGAAGAAACAGCTATATTTTTATGATGAATGAGGTTTTGGATGGGGAGGAGTGATTGATAGGAATTAAAAGAGATAAGTTTTACTTATCCTCAAAGGCGCTTTTTTCTATCTTTAACGCTTTAATTTTGGGAATTACCACATGGCCATAAAAAAATCTGAATTATATAGCTCTCTTTGGGCAAGTTGCGACGAATTACGCGGTGGAATGGACGCGTCTCAATACAAAGATTATGTGCTGACTTTGCTATTTGTAAAGTATGTTTCCGACAAGTACAAGGGAAATCCTTATTCTGCGATAACAGTTCCAGAAGGTGCTAGTTTTGATGATATGGTTAATCTTATCGGGAATGATGAAATTGGCGATAAGATCAACAAGCAAATTCTAAATCCAATTAAGGAAGCAAATAAACTAAACGAATTTCCGGATTTCAACGATGAATCGAAACTTGGAAAAGGGAAGGACCTGATTGATACTGTTTCCAATTTGGTTCTGATCTTTAATGATCCGAGCCTTGATTTTTCCGGCAATTCTGCAGAAGGTGATGATATCTTAGGCGATGCGTATGAATACCTCATGCGTCATTTTGCAACCGAATCAGGGAAATCCAAAGGACAATTTTATACACCAGCAGAAGTTTCTCGCATATTGGCAAAAGTGATTGGTATCAATGAGAAGAATTCTTCTCGTCAAACGACTGCTTATGATCCCACATGTGGTTCTGGGTCATTGCTGCTTAAGGTGATGAACGAAGCGGGAAAGAACATTGACCTTTACGGACAGGAAAAAGAAACTACCACAGCCAATCTGGCACACATGAACATGATTCTGCATGGGGCTGAAACGGCGACAATTTATGCAGATAATACCTTGTCACGACCGTACTATAAGGAGGCTGATGGAAGTCTGAAAAAGTTTGATTACGTAGTTGCTAATCCACCATTTTCATTGAAAAGCTGGAGTAATGGTGTAAATATTGAAAGTGATGAATACAATCGTTTCGCTTTGGGAGTTCCTCCTGAGAAGAATGGGGATTATGCATTCCTGTTACACATACTTCAATCACTGAAGTCGAAAGGAAAAGGTGCAGTTGTATTGCCACACGGTGTTTTGTTTCGAGGTAATGCGGAAGGCGAAATCCGTAAGAACATTCTGAAGAAGGGTTACATTAAAGCAATTATAGGTTTACCTGCCAATTTGTTTTATGGAACAGGAATTCCGGCATGTATCCTTGTGCTTGATAAAGAAAATGCGGAACAGCGTAAAGGCATTTTTATGATAGATGCCAGCAAGGGATTTGTCAAAGACGGTAACAAGAATCGTCTGCGTGAGCAAGATATTCGCAAGATTACGGATGTATTTGATGCTTTTGCAGAGGTTCCAAAATTCAGCCGCATGGTTTCCATTTCTGAAATCAGTGATGAGAAAAACGATTACAATCTTAATATACCACGCTATATTGATACACAAGAGGCCGAAGATATTCAGGATCTTAGTGGTCATTTACTGGGTGGAATACCACAGAAAGATATAGATTCTTTACAGGCTTATTGGGATTTGTTTCCAGCACTGAAAGCTGAATTGTTTAGTACGGCAAGAACGGGGTATTTTGAACTAAAGGTATCTTCCGAAACCATTAAATCTACTATTTTCAATCATCCGGAATTTGTGAATTTCAATGCTGCTATGCATACTGAATTTGATAAATGGTTACACCTACAGCAAAACAACTGGAATAATTTGAAAGAGGGTTTTGCGGTGAAAGAGCATATTGACAGCATTTCTCAATCCTTACTAGATCATTTTGAGAATAATGTACTGGTTAATAAATATGCCATGTATCAACATCTTATGGCATACTGGGGAGAAACAATGCAGGATGATTTTTACAGCATTGCAATGGATGGCTGGAAAGCAGGAAATGAATTCACACGTTTGGTGATCAAAGGTAAGAAAGGGAAAGATGGCAAAACGAGTGCGGATAAAGACATTTCCGGTTTGGTTGGAATTGAAGGCAGAATGATAACACCGACAATGTTGATTAACTATTTCTTTAAAGAACAGTATGATGCTTTACAAGAGTTGGAAAATCAGTTGAACCTAACCCAGGAAGCTCTTACTGAAATGGAAGAAGAGAACAGCGGAGAAGAAGGCATTTTCAGTGATTTGGAAAAGATCAATTTGAAAAACGTAAAAGACCTTTACAAAACACGTAAAGCAGATAAAGCACCCAAAGAAGAATTAAAATACATTAAAAATTATATCGATACGCATGAAGCTTTGGCTGGTATTAATAAGCTGATTAAAATTGCCAAAGAGAATCTGGAAGCGAAAATTGTTGCACAGTATCCCTTATTAAGCGAAGCTGAAATAAAAGACTTGGTCATTAACCATAAATGGACATTCGTATTACAACAAGCTTTGAATAATGAGCAGGAGAAGTTGAGCCAAAATTTGACCCAACGAATTAAGCAACTGGCAGATCGGTATGAAAATCCCCTTTCAGCTTTAGAAACAGAAGTGAATGAGGCTTCTCAAAAAGTAAAACTCCATCTGGAGAAAATGGGATTGGTATGGTGAAGGAAACGACAATGAAGCAAACAGAGATTGGTTTGTTGCCTGAGGATTGGGAGGTGATGAGTTTAGGAGATATTTTGTTGTCAAATCCTGATTATGGAATAAATGCCTCAGCTGTGAAATACAATGATGCTTTGCCAACTTATTTGAGAATTACAGATATTGATGATGAAGGGAATTTTATTAAAAAAAATTTATCATCAGTGAATAATATAAATTCTGAAAAATATTATTTGAATAAGGATGAAATTGTATTTGCAAGAACAGGTGCGAGTGTAGGAAAAACATATTTGTATAAGGAATATGATGGCAGATTAGTATTTGCAGGCTTCTTAATTCGACTAAAAATTAATACTGAGGAAGCAAGTTCAAAATTCGTTTTCTACAATACTCAAACAACATATTACAAAAATTGGATTATTTCTAATTCAATGAGAAGTGGACAACCAGGAATTAATTCTAATGAAATTAAAGGTTTTCAAATTCCTCTCCCCCCCTTGCCAGAACAAGAATTTATAGCGGAAGCGTTGAGTGACACGGATACTTGGATCGAAAGTCTGGAAAAACTCGTTAATAAAAAACGTCTGATCAAACAAGGTGCAATGCAGAAGTTGTTAACTCCGAAAGATGATTGGGAGGAAAAAACAATTTTTGAAATAGCTGAGAAAAAAAGAGATTTATTTAATGACGGAGATTGGGTTGAAGCTATTCACATAAAAGAAGAAGGGATAAGATTAATTCAAACTGGAAATATTGGAGTTGGTAAATTTTTAAATAAGAGCAATAAAAAATACATTTCTGAAAAATCCTTTGTTGATTTAAAGTGCAAGGAAATATTAGAAGGAGATTTATTGATTTGCCGTTTAGCAGAACCTGCTGGAAGAGTTTGTATTTTTCCTAAAACTGAAGATAGGAAAAGTGTAACTTCTGTTGATGTAACAATTTACAGACCTGATGTTAATGTCTTTGATAGAAGGGTTTTATTATATCTGCTTTCTACAGATGAATGGTTTAAACAAGTTTTAGAACAGGTTGGAGGAACTACTCATAAAAGAATTTCAAGAGGAAATTTGGGGAATATTAAAATTATGATTCCAAAATCCCTCGAAGAACAAACCCGCATCGCCACCATTTTGTCAGACATGGATATAGAGCTGGAAACATTAGATAATCAATTGGCAAAAGCCCGGCAAATAAAGCAGGGCATGATGCAGGAGTTGTTGACAGGAAGGACAAGATTTATCTAAACAAACACATTCATGAATAACCGAGCCGAAATCTATTCCATACAAGAATTCATCAGTCTGAAGAAGATCAGAATTCCTGAGTACCAAAGACCATACAAATGGAATTCAAAAAATGTAGTACAGTTAATAGATGACATTCACAGTTTTCGCAAGAAATCGCATTATCGTTTTGGAACAATCGTTATTCATGAAAATTCGTTAATAGAAGATGATGTTCATACAACTTACCACGATATTGTAGATGGTCAGCAACGTTATACCACCTTGCGATTACTCATTTATGCATTATGTCAGCAAACAAAAGATAACTCCAGATACCAGGGGAATACTAGAAATTTGCTGCAAGATTTAAAAATTAAACTGGATGCAATAGCTATTGAGTACACCAATAAAACAAGCATTCAAACCATTAACGAGAATTATCAGCTTATTAAAAGATCCATCCAAAATTTCGATGATGAAACCATTACGAACTTTGTATTGAAATTTCAGGTGGTTGTTTTCTTTATTACGGATGAAACTGAGGCCTTTCAGTTCTTTGATTCACAGAATTCCAGAGGGAAAGATTTGTATCCCCATGATTTATTAAAAGCTTATCACTTAAGAGAGTTTGATAGTTCTGATAGGGATGCACAAACGCGAATCGTAGATCATTGGGAAAAGTATACTTCAAGTAAATTGGCAGCACTTTTTTCAGATTATTTATTTAGAATTAAAGGTTGGAGCAATAGTCGTTCTTCCAGATATTTCGGTAAACAACATATTGATCTTTTTAAAGGCATTAGCATAGATAAAATTGAAAGTTTTCCATACGTAAAAGCAATGCAAATTGCGCATCACCTGGTAGATAATTACAATGAGAATGTTGAACGGAAAATTGATAGACAATACATGAGTTTTCCCTTTCAAATTGACCAGTTGATGATTAATGGGAGACGCTTTTTTGAATATATCGATTATTATTTGGGGATTAATGAACGATTCAAAGAAAAATTCCTAAAACCCATTGGTAGTTTAGATAGTGATTGTACTTCTACGGAATTGTTGGTAAAATATGTTTATCGCAATCAATATAGTTACCGTGAGGGAGAAAGTTACCTGAAAGATTTGTTTGAATGCGTGACTATTTATTACATTGATAAGTTTGGTGAGAATGAGTTGCAGGAGTTTATTGAGAAAGCCTTTGTTTGGTGTTATTATTTGCGGTTTGAATATCAACGTTTGGGTTTCGACTCTGTTGATAATTATGTCATTAAGAACAATCTTTTTCTGATTATCAAAAATGCGATTCAACCGAAGGAAGTGATCAAAGCACCAGTGTTGCAATTGCCAGGTTATCAGCAAATAGAAGATTTCTCGAAAGAGGGTTCAAGAAGAATAGATCAACGAATCGTTACTTTTTTTAAAAGCAATAATTATTATGCAAACTAATAATCAGGATATAAAGAACTTAACGATTAAGGAGCTGTTTACAGGAAGTGATAAGTACCTAATTCCAATATATCAGCGTAATTACGAATGGGAGGATAAACAGATTATTCAGCTTATTGAAGATATCAAAGATTATTACATTGAGGAAGAAGACAAGCAGTATTATATAGGGACATTGGTGGTTAACCGTCGTTTAGAAAGCAAGGAACCTTTGTATGAGACTATTGACGGGCAACAGAGACTAACAACATTTAATTTATTAATCTGCGCTCTAAAAGCATTGGCGATGGAAAACAAAATTCCAGAATCGGTGAATGATTTCCTATCCAAAACAATTATTCACTTTGAATCACGACCGATTTCAGAGAAAACAATAGAGTTTGTTTTTAATAATGGTTCTGACAAACCCAACTTTACGGACTTTAACGACAATATTATTGCTGGAAACAGAGTTCTGTATAATCAGCTAAAACAGTTAGAAGAACAATTTTCTTCAATTAGGAAAGAAGTAAGTTGGAAGAGCAAAACCTTTGAAGGGTTTTTAAATTACTTATTTCATAAGGTCATAATTGTTAGGGTTCAAGTTCCTCTAGACACTGATTTGAATCATTATTTTGAAATAATGAATTCCAGAGGGGAACAGTTAGAGAAGCATGAGATTCTTAAGTCCCGAATGATGAAGGAATTAAATAACTGTTCTAACGCAAAAGTGATTAGAAGACAATTCAACATGATCTGGGAAGCCTGTTCACAAATGGATACATATGTCCAATTACTGTTTCCTAAAGAGTTGCGAATGAAACTTTTCGGAGATCGTTGGTTTCAGTTTGTACCCGAATCAAGTGAACAAATGTTTCAACTGATGGATAGTAGTTCATCAGTTTTTAAAACTGAGAATGAAGGAATATCGTTTTCTGATATTGTAAACACGAAAGATTTATCCGTTTTGACAAAGAAGATTGAACAATTGCAAGACGAAAACATCATTAATGAATCAGATTCTAAACAATATCAGCCGATTATTAATTTCGAGAATTTTCTTCTCCACACTTTAAAATTGACCAATCCTGATTTTTCTGTTAGTTTGGATGATAAAAGATTGTTGAGTTTTTTCAAGATAACTCTGGAGAAAGCAAAGGATAAAGAGCAGTTCGTTAAGGAATTCGCCTATCAGTTATTAAAGAATAAATTCTTGTTGGATCAGTATGTTATTAAAAGAAAATATTTGGTTGGAGAGGATTTCTGGAGTCTGGAAGTACTGAAATTTTATCCGAAGGTAGAGAACGTTCGGGATAAAGAGTCATATAATTATGTCAACCTTTATTCAGATAAGAATAAGAATGATGAGCTTATTCTGCTGCTCTCGATGTTCCATGTTTCTATACCAACACAAGTCTATAAATATTGGTTGTTTGAGGCGTTAAAGTTTCTCAATGAAGTATATAGCTTCCATGCAAATAAAAAAGGTTTGGAAAATCCTGAAAATGTTCATTTCGAAAACTATGCTGATTTTTTGAGGTCAGTTGCAATTAAATTTTTGAAATATAGATTTTTGAATGGAGAACAAGAATTGAGTTATGATGAACTGTTGTATGATAATCTTGAAGAGAAGAATGAATCTTTTAATTTGGATCTCTTAAGTTACGGGCAAATTAGAAATAATCTTGTTTTCAATTACATTGATTATCTTTTGTGGCAAATTAATAAAGAGGAATACAAAGAGTTCGAGTTTTCATTTAGGAGTTCGGTCGAACATTATTACCCTCAAAATCCGATTAGTGGAGATAGAATTGAGGATGATTCTGTATTAAATTGCATTGGCAATTTGTGTTTGATATCTCATAGCAATAATTCAAAGCTTAGTAACTATTTACCGATGTCAAAAAGAGAACATTATACAAAATCGCAGTCAAAAGACAGTATTAAGCAAATGGAAATGATGAAGTTTGACAAATCTTGGTCTGTTGATGAAATCAAAGTGCATAATCAATCTATCGTTGAACTTTTAAAACAAAGTTTATTATGATCAACCCTATAGAACGCGAAACCCAGAATCGTATCATTAAGCTCTTTGTGGAAGAACTTGGTTACACTTATTATGGTAACTGGGAAACACGCCTACAAAACTATAATGTTGAAGTATTTATTCTGAAAAAGAATTTGATTAGCAGGGGTTACTCCGAAGTACTTGCAGAAAAAGCTGTGAAGGAGACTTATGATCTCGCTATGGCAACAACGGGTAATTTGTATGAGCGTAATAAGAACATGTACTCGTTACTGCGTTACGGAGTAAAAGCGCGACCGGAACTGGGAGAGCAGTTTGAGACAATTTTCCCGATTGACTGGAATAACTTTGAGAAGAACGAATTTGGTATTGCAGAAGAAGTAACCCTGACCAAAGGAGAAAATAACCGACGTCCAGATATTGTATTGTACATCAACGGCATTGCTATCGGAGTATTGGAATTGAAACGTGGTACTACAGATTTATCAGAAAGTATCAATCAATGCATTTCCAACCAAAAGGAGATGTTTAATGAATGGTTTTATACCACTGTTCAATTACTGATGGCCGGGAACAATACCCAAGGGTTGAGATATGGAACCATTGAAACCCAGGCGAAGTATTATCTTCCCTGGAAAGAAGATGAAGATGATAATTCCGGTTACAAACTGGATAAGTATCTTAAGAAACTGTGTGGAAAGGATCGTTTGATTGATCTGATTCACGATGGTGTAGTCTTCGATGCAGGATTAAAGAAGCTTCCACGTCCTCATCAGTATTTTGGACTTAAGGAGGCTCAGAAATTTGTTCGAAGAAAAGAAGGGGGGATTATCTGGCATACACAAGGTTCCGGAAAATCACTTTTGATGGTGATGTTAGGGAAATGGATTTTGGAGAATGTTCCGAATTCACGTGTAGTCATTTTAACTGACCGCACAGAACTCGACGATCAGATAGAACGTGTATTCAAAGATGTAGGTGAAACAGATGTAGCAAGAACTCGTTCAGGAAAAGAATTGATGCAGTTTTTAACCTCGTCTAGACCACGTTTGGTTTGCTCCCTTATTCATAAGTTTGGTAATAAACAGGAGACTGATTTTGATTCATTTATTGCCGAGTTGCAAAGCAATCCGGTGAAAACGCAAGGAGAGATTTTTGTATTCATAGATGAATGTCACCGCACACAAGGAGGTAAGTTGAACCAGGTAATGAAAGCTGTGTTGCACAATGCGGTATTTATTGGATTCACGGGAACCCCGCTCTTGAAACAAGATAAGAAAACAACTATGGATGTTTTCGGACGATATATTCATACTTACAAATTCAACGAAGCGGTTGAAGATGGGGTTGTAAAAGACTTAATGTATGAAGGACGCTCTATTGAACAAAACCTGACTTCTCAAACCAAAGTTGATCAATGGTTTGAAGCCAAAACAGCTGGATTAAATGAATTCCAGAAAAACGAATTAAAAAAGAAATGGGGTACGATGCAAAATGTCCTCAGTTCTAAAAGTCGGATGGAAAAAATTGTGTCCGATATCCTGATGGATTTTTCAGTTAAACCGCGTTTAAAATCGCAAATGGGAAATGCTATTTTGGTGGCATCAAACATATATGAAGCCTGTAAATATTATAGTTTATTTCTCAATACTGAATTGAAAAATAAATGTGCAGTTATCACATCTTACAATCCGAATGCAAGTGATGTTTCTTTGGAAGATACTGGAACGGATAGTGAGACCGATCGTCAGTTTATTTATAACACCTATACTGAACTTTTGAAAAACGTTGGTGTTAAAGGAGGGAAATCTGCCACGGAAACCTATGAAAGTTATTCCAAGGAGCAATTCAGAAAAGAACCTGCACGGATGAAGTTGCTTATTGTCGTTTCTAAACTGCTAACGGGTTTTGATTCGCCACCTTGTTCTTATATCTACATTGATAAAAAGATGCAGGACCATACATTGTTCCAGGCAATTTGCCGCGTAAACCGTTTGGATACAGATGACAAAGACTACGGTTATATTATTGACTACATGGAGTTATTTGGAAATGTTACCGATGCAATCAATGTTTATACTTCTGAATTGGATTGTGAAGGCTTTTCGAAATCGGAGGTTGAAGTTCAATTGAAAAACAGACTCAAAATTGCAATTGACAGGTTAGAAACAGCGCTGGAAACCGTGGAAAGCATTTGTCAAAATGTTGAGAATCCAAGAACGGATTTACAATACATCCAATACTTCTGTGGTAATACAGAAAATCCGGACGATTTAAAATCGAATGAATACAAACGGATGGCATTGTACAAAGCTATCGTAGAATACATTCGCGCTTACACCGGGTTGAAAGCAGATTTCGCCGAAACAAGTTATACGGACAAAGAGATAAAGAACTTTCATCAGAAAATGGAAGATTATCTAAATCTGCGTGAAATTATTCGAATTGCAAGTGGTGAAACGATTAATTTAAAAGCTTACGAAGCAGATATGCGTTTTCTTATTGATACATACATACGGGCAGAAGAGTCTGAAACGATCACCCCATTTGAAGATATTTCGCTGCTTGATCTGCTGGAGACAAACATGCAGAAAGCCATTGATTCGCTCCCAAAAGAAATAAGGGCAAATAGAGATGCGGTAGCAGAAGTTATTGAAAATAATGTCAGAAGTAAAATAGTTGAAGAGCACTTGCTTGATCCGAAGTATTTTGATCAAATGTCTGTTTTGCTTCAGGAATTGATCGAACGACGTAAATCTGAAATCGTTTCCTACCAGCAATATCTAAAAGAAATGGCGGAACTAATTCGCCAGGTGAATCGAGGGAAAAAGGATGATGTTCCAAATTCCATAAATACAAAAGGTAAGGTTGCTCTTTATCATACACTTGATGATAATGAAGAATTAACAATAGCATGTGATGTTGCAATTCAATACGCTAAACAGGATGGCTTCCGGGAAAATCTGGCTAAGCGGAACTTGGTTAAGAAAGCAATTTATGAGGTTATTCCAGATGCAAAAAAGGTAGAGGAAATTTACAAAGTAATAGAATCCCACAAAGACGACTATTAGTGGAAAAACATATTTTGAAATATTCCAATTTGGAGATAGAAGTTACTTTTAAAGCGATAAAAAACCTTCATCTCAGCGTTCATCCTCCGGAAGGGCGAGTAACCATTTCGTCCCCCGAATTCTATGATCTTGAAAAAGTTAGAATTTACGTGGCTACCAAGTTGGGATGGATAAAAAAGGAACAACGTAAATTCAAAAATCAATTAAGAGAAGAACCTCGATTATTTATTAATCAGGAAAGTCATTATTTTCTTGGTGAGCGTTATTTATTGCTGATCGAACAATCTAAAAAATCCCGAGTTGAGAAGAAGGGAAAAAGATTAGTCATCTATGTAAATGATACTAATGATTTCTCTTCTAAACAAAGGGTGCTGAACACTTTTTATAGAAAGAATCTTCGCGAGCGAATTGAATTATTTCTTGAGAAATATTCTTTAATTATGTTGGTTCCAACCCCCAAAATCACCATTCGAAGCATGAAAACTAAATGGGGAAGTTGTGCTGATAGCGGTACATTATTTTTCAATATCGAATTGGCTAAAAAACCATTGGAATGCATTGAATATATAGTAGTTCATGAAATGATTCATTTAATTGAGAGACGTCATAATAAACGATTCATCCAGTTGATGGATCAGTTTCTTCCACTGTGGCGTGCCCAGAAAAAAAAGTTGAACGAGTTACCTTTATAATGATCGAAAACTTACCGAAAATAAATAGAAAATCGACATTCGATTCGTTGCAAGAAGTTCAAAGCGAAATAGTGGGATTTAAACATCAACTGAATGAAATAGATCCTGTGATTTCTGCGAATTCGTCGCTGGAATTAATGCAGTGTTTAAAACGGGATATAATAAAAAAAGGACCATATCCTCATGTTACTTTATTAGAATCTGCTAATCGCATTCTTACTGATTGCGTCATTTATAATACACTTCTCCTGATTTTTGAGAATAAAATTGAAGCGTTACCTTCTTTTAAAAGAGTAGAGGTTGATTTTGGTCATTCTAATAAACAAAAACATGACATCATTGGATTCGATGTGGATGATAATCCTGTTTTTTATGCAGAGGCATTCAATACAGCCCCTACTTTTTTTATGACGAAACTATTCAAAACAAGAAGTAAATTGAAAAATACCGAAAATCAAGATGTTATGAAATTGATTTGCTTTAATCGGGATGCATGCAAAGGTTATCGACCAAAGAATTCAGAATTGAGGTACATAGTTGTTGATACATTGATTTAGCCATTACAAAATCGAAGATTCACCCCTAATTCAATCGAAAACTCAAAGGCAGTGTAAACATCGTCGGCACCTTTTTTCCATCGCAGGATACGGCTACGTATCCCGAAAGGCATGAAGCTGCACGGAGTGCTTCTTCTTCGAGGATAGCGTAGGAGCCGTTGAAGATTTGGAGGTTTCTGATTTGATCGTTTTCGTCCACTAAAAAGCGAATTTTGATCTTTGCTTCGAGATCGTTTTCCACAGCTATTTCCGGGTAATGAAGATTTTCGATCAGGCAGGCATGGATTTCTTTCATTGTTTCTGGATCCTGTGCCGGAATAATTTCAGGACAAGACCCGTGTGGAATGTTACTTCTCCCTATAAAGGAGATTTTTTTCATTCCCTGTTTAATCATAGCAACTTCATCTGCACTGCGGTTGCAGAGTATGTAAATCTTTTGTGTCGTGTCATTCTGAAGCAAGTAGCAGCGGTCATAAGTGGATTTGAATTTCAGATCGTTGGAACGAATGTCAAGGTTCACAATGAGCTCATTACAGCGAAAATTTACGTTACCGTCTTTATCTGTTGTCAAACTGGCGATGAGTGAGTCATTGGGATTGTGAACGTTTACAGGAAGTGCTTTTGCCGGGGTGTCATCGCCTAATAGCACACGAATGCATAAAAGATTTTTCTGGGAGTTGACAGTGTTTGTGCTGATTAGTAAAAGCAGGAGAATAAGAGTGATTGTCTTCATACGGTGATTGGACTTGATTCAAAAATACAATTTTTAGTTCAAAATGTTCAAATGGTTAAGTATTGGTTGATTCAATTGAACTCTTCAACCTTCCCCCAGGCACGATTTTTGCATATTCCGACCGATTTTTTCCCTTCGCAAACTAAACCTTTTGCCCCCGGAAACATCCAAAGGACACAAACAAACCCAATTTATGCAGATTCGAATCGCACTTTTTACATGCGTTACCATCCTTACTTCTTTTATTGGCTACTCACAAACCGAACTTTCCGGGAAAGTTACCGATCCCAAAACATCCGAGAAATTGATGGATGCCCGCGTGGCATTGCTCGCAGCGGCGGATTCTTCCGTTATCACAGCTGTGAATACCGACGAGAACGGGATGTACCTTTTGACAGACCTCACTCCCGGGAATTACATCCTGAAAGTCACACTTTTTGAGTACGTCGACCAGTTCCGGAACGTGGTTTTGCCGGAGGGGAAAACCGTTTTGGATGTGGTGATGAAAACCGATACGAAGCTCGACGAAGTAACCATCGAAGCCAATGCGGTGCGGGTGGAACAGAAAGGCGATACCACGCAGTACAATGCGGATGCATACAAGGTAAATGTAGATGCGACGGTGCAGGACCTCATCACCAAGATGCCGGGAATTACGCTGGAAAACGGGGTGGTGAAAGCACAGGGCGAACAGATCACCAAGGTGATGATCGACGGACAGGAATTCTTTGGGGACGATGCCGCGGCGGCTATGAAGAACCTGCCGGCTGAGATCGTTTCTAAGATCCAGGTTTACGACCAGGCGAGTGACCAGGCCAAGTTTACAGGGATTTCGGACGGGAATGAGGCTAAGGCCCTCAACATTGTAACCAAAACCGGGAAAAACAACGGGCAGTTCGGGAAGATCTATGCCGGATACGGAACTCCGAACGATTTGTACCTGGCGGGACTGAACGTGAACTTCTTTAAGGGAACGCGCCGTCTTTCCATCGTGGGAATGTCGAATAACGTGAACCAACAGAATTTTTCTACGGATGATATCCTGGGAGCAACGGGTGGAACAGGAAACGCGCGTGGCAGGGGCGGACGCTTTGGCGGCGGCGATAATGAGAACTACCTGGTGTCGCAGCAAAACGGGGTGAGCATGACGCACGGACTGGGACTGAACCTTTCGGATAAATGGGGAAAGAACAAGAATACCAAAGTGACGGGAAGCTATTTCTTCAACGCCTCCGATACGAAAAACTCGCAGCAGACCAGCCGGACTTACGTGCTTTCTACAACTGCCGGACAAATCTACAACGAGGACTTTTTGTCTACGATGAAAAACGCGAACCACCGCCTGAACTTCAAGTTCGATATCGCCCTGGATTCCATGAACTCGCTGGTGATTAATCCGAAAGTGAGTTACCAGGGAAATGAGCGCACACAGACTACCGACGGAACAACAGCGGATGCCGGTAATGTGCTCATCAACCAGATCAATAACCGCACCTTCAGCGATACCAAAGGACTGAATGCAAGTACCAGCGTGTTGTGGCGCCACCGCTTTGCGAAACCGAGACGTACATTCTCGGCAAATATCACCGGAACTTACAACGTGAAAGAGGGGAATAACGGACAGCTTTCTTCGTCGCGCTATTACGATGAACTGGGACAGGATTCCCTGGCAGAGATCGACCAGCACACCGATAACAACACGAATGGTTACGGGGTGAGCGGGCGTTTTTCCTTTACGGAACCGCTCAGCAAGTCCTGGTCGAGTGAGTTTTACTATGCTCCGGCCTACACAACGAGCAATGCAGACAAGCGCACTTATGATTTCGATACGGTAACGAATTCCTACTATTTCATGGATACGACGCTTTCAAACGTGTTCGGGAACCAAACTATTGTGAACGAAGGCGGAACGAATTTCCGGTTCCAGAAGGGGAAAGCAAGTTTCCAGGTGGGGATCGGCTACCAGAATTCCCTGTTGATGAATGTGCAGGAATTCCCTACTACCCGCAATGTGAATTTATCGTTCAATTCCCTTTTGCCGAATATGCGTTTCAGGTATGAATTCTCGAAGGGAACTTCTTTGATGCTTGTCTACCGGGCAGGTACACGCAACCCCACGATTGACCAATTGCAGAATGTGATCGACAACTCCAACCCGCTTTCCCTGTCATCGGGGAACCCGGATCTGAAGCAGCAGTATAACCACCGCGTATTCGGACGCTTCAACAAAACAAACGTTCAGAAAGCTACCAATTTCAATGTATTCTTCGGCGGAGAGGTGAACCAGAATTACATTTCGAACGGAACGATCATTGCCACGAACGATACGGTTGTCAATGGAAATGTGGTATTGCTTCGCGGGGCGCAGTTCCGTCAGCCGGTAAACCTGCCGGGAAGCTACAATGGGCGTTCATCGATCTCTTACGGTTTTTCTTTAACGAAGCTGAAACTGAACCTGAATTTCTACCTGGGCGGAGCGTATACCGTTGCTCCCGGTTTGATCAACAATGTGGTCAATAAAGCGAAGACTTCGAATGCCAACGGAGGTTTGACTGTTTCGAGCAATATCAGTGAGAACCTGGATTTCACGGTGGGTTATACCCTGAACTACAACAACGTGGTCAATACCCGCCAGAATGTAGCCAGCAACGAATATTTCGTACACAATGTCAATGCGCGTTTCAACTGGATCATCAAAGAGCGTTTGGTGATCAACAGTACTTATTCCGTAAATGCCTATGCCGGTTTGGGCTCGGGCTTCAACCAGACAATCATGTTGTGGAACGGCGGGATCGGGTACAAGCTCCTGAAGAAAAAACAACTGGAACTGCGTGTTTCCGTGTTCGATATCCTGAACAACAACAACAGCATTACGCGAAACGTGACGGAATCTTACATCGAAGACGTGAAGTCGAATGTACTGAACCGGTATTACATGGTGACCTTGACTTACAACCTGCGGAACTTCGGTACGAAAGCTCCGGAAACGAAAGAGGAGAAGCCGGAAGATGGAGGACCACACGGACCGCCGCATCATTAGTAGTTCAAATGCAGGATTTTGCGAAGTGTTACAGATGTGTGTAATTGAAGGTGATTCTCTTTTCCTCCCCACTTCCTCCTCATTTCCTCCCCCTTTGAGTTAAAGATCGAAGTTCTGAAAAACAATTAAACTAACTAGCTATAGTTTCCAACCTAGGAGTCGGATCGCTTTCCCCCTTCGGAGGCGGGAGAAAGCACTTTGTGCTTGAAGACAAAGCAGTGACAAGCGGTAGTGCGGAAACTGCAAGGTAAAGGGGGAGGACGTATTTATTCTTTTGCTGAGTTTTTTTGCTGCGCTTCGACCAATTCCTTCAGGAAAAGGTATTCTTTCTTTACTTCGGGCAGATTTTCCAGCATAATGTCCGGGTCTTTCATGTTGATGCCGTAGTTTTGACCGAATATTCCTCCGCGTGCCATTACCGGCTCATTCTTTCCGATCACGATGTGGCCAAAATTCGTCAGGTTTTCGTGAAAAGTAAAATCGGGAAACTGATCGTAAAATACTTCGTGGAGGATTTGGTCTTTCTGTTCATTGTAAATGACCAAACGGTCGGGGTAAAAAAGGTATTGGAGTTGTGAAAGCCGACGCTTTTTCAGAACGAGTATATTCAGCAGGAAAAACGAAGTAATCACAAAGAATGCGATTCCAACGAGCAGTGTGGGGAGTTCCATTAGTTCTCCCTTAAACGCACCGATGAAACCGGTAACCATCATCAGGATAGAAATCCCGAAAATGGGAATCAAAACCAGCAGCCGCATGAAAATTGCCAGCGTGAAAGGTATTCTGTTAAGCGGTTTTAGTATTTTGACCGGTTGTTCCATATAATTCCAAAGATAATGATCTGTTGCAAAATCAATTTGTACTTTTATCGTTCAAAATGTAATTATGAGAATTGTTCAGATCACCGGAATCTTCAGTTTGTTTTTAATTGGATTTAGTTCTTGGATTCCATTTCAAGTAGAATCCCAGGTTTTAGACAAGGGAAGATCGGTCAAAGATCATTATTTGTTATCTGTTCCTGAATTTCATTTTGAATTGACTTTTCCTGTAAAGAAAAGCTATGTTATACCTACCACAACTGTGCAGGATGGCATTAACCTTTATCACTACATAGCTCAGGTGCAAAATATAAATGATGAAAATCTTGCTTATCAAATAGATTATAATCATTTGGATTCTATTGATTTTGGTTCTGTTAAACAGATGTTTGATGATCAAAGAGACTATGTTATGACTGAATTGATTTCCAGATTAAAAGAATTTGACTCTGCTTCAGAAGTAGTAATTGAATCAGAAGAGGAGATTGACCTGTATGGTATACCTGGAAGATATTTTATTTCAAGAATGCGTATACCTTCTATTGATGATATACTGATATACCATAAATGGTATTACACTGATGGTATTCTTTATCGACTAACAATAATGACACGTGATCCAAAGTTTCCGAATAAATCCGCTTTAGTTTTCTTCGATTCTTTCAAAATTCTGAAAAAATAAAACGATGTTGGATTTCTACTTTATAGCTGAAGAAATTTCAAAACCGATTAACGAACCATTAGGACTCGATTTTGCTGGTGATCTTGATAACAAAACATTTGCAAATCTTCAAAAGAAAGGAATTATTGATGATCGCTTCGATTACTATTCTGATTTCCGTTGGAGTAAATTGATCTTGAATCAGATACGCGAACGAATTGATCGGAAACAAATGCATTTCGATACAGATGTAATTAAATTACTTCGTCTCATTAATACCGCTCTTGAAACGAAAAGTGATTTGATTGCTTATGGTGATTAATCGGCCGGGTTTCAGATCCGCAGGCACGCGAGCCATCGCGTACCTACAAATCTGTAAAATTCGTAATTGGGAATTGGGAATTCGTAATTTTCTAAACCATGTTCTCCGGCACCACCCATTGATCAAACTCTTCCGCGGTCAAATACCCGAGTTTCACGGCCATTTCTTTCAGGGTTGTTCCTTCGGTATGTGCTTTCTGAGCAATTTCTGCCGCTTTGTAATAACCGATTTTCGTGTTTAGAGCGGTTACCAGCATCAGGCTGTTATCGACGTGTTTTTTGATGTTTGCCGTGATCGGTTCGATTCCAACGGCGCATTTGTCGTTGAAAGAAACACACCCGTCACCGATCAGTCTCGCGGAATGCAGGAAGTTGGCGATCATCACGGGTTTGAAGACATTCAATTCGAAATGTCCGTTTGCCCCGCCAATGTTGATAGCTACATCGTTCCCCATCACCTGTGCTGCAATCATGGTTAAAGCTTCGCACTGGGTAGGGTTTACTTTTCCGGGCATGATGGAGGATCCCGGTTCGTTATCCGGAATGTGGATTTCTCCGATGCCGCTTCGGGGTCCTGATGAAAGCATGCGGATATCATTGGCAATTTTCATCAAACTCACAGCAACGGTTTTCAATGCTCCGTGAGCTTCTACAATGGCGTCATGTGCTGCCAGTGCTTCAAATTTATTTTCTGCGGTAATGAACGGAAGTCCGGTTAAGTCGGCAATGTGTTTCGCTACGTTCTCAGAATATCCCGGAGGGGTGTTGATTCCTGTTCCGACAGCCGTTCCGCCCAAAGCCAGTTCGCTCAAATGTGCCAGTGTATTTTTAATAGCTTTCAAACCGTGGTTGAGCTGGCTCACGTATCCGCTGATCTCTTGTCCGAGTGTTAAGGGTGTTGCATCCATAAAGTGCGTGCGCCCGATCTTCACTACCTGCATGTAGTCCTTGCTTTTCTGAGCTAAGGTATCGCGTAGTTTCTCGATTCCCGGGATGGTTGTTTCGACGAGAATCTGGTAAGCGGCAATGTGCATCGCGGTAGGGAAGGTGTCGTTCGAAGACTGCGATTTGTTCACATCGTCATTCGGGTGCAGTACTTTTTCTTTGTCGGTTAAAGCCCCGCCGTTGATGACATGGGCGCGGTAAGCAATGACTTCGTTGACATTCATGTTGCTTTGTGTCCCGCTGCCTGTTTGCCAAATGACCAAGGGGAATTGATCGTCGAGTTTTCCTGCCAGGATTTCATCTGCTACCTGTCCGATGAGATCGGATTTCTCTTTGGAAAGTACTCCGGCGTCTAAATTTGTGAGTGCGGCTGCCTTTTTCAGGTAGGCAAATGCGCGAATGATCTCTTTGGGCATTTTGTTGATGTCCTGAGCGATTTTGAAGTTTTCGATGCTGCGTTCCGTTTGAGCGCCCCAGTATGCTTGGGCAGGGACTTTTACTTCGCCCATTGTGTCTTTTTCGATGCGGTATTCCATGGTGTTTTGAATTTGTATGAACCGTTATTTTGTTTCCCAGTTTTTTATTCTGCGTGATCAGCGGGAGGATAAATCCCTGTTGACGGAATGTAAAATTAACCGACTTGAAGTTACGGAATAATCGCTTTTTTGAGTGATATTTTAGGAAAAAATTACCTTACACGGATCGATAAGTTCATGGTGTCCGAGGTCTCTCCCTTTGGGAGGTCTTGACGACTCAGACGAGTGTCAGACTCCGTCAGAGGGGGCACTAGGGGGAGGACATGATAAATCGAAAAAAATCTTCATCCGACATAGGGGTAAACTCAACCTGGATTGTCATAGAGATAACTAACAAAATAAAAGTCTTTATGAAAAGTTTAAAATGGATGATTCCGGGAATTTTGGTGTTTGCCATATCATTGACATCTTGTAAGAAACATTTGTTCAATTCCATCAAGGGAAAAGGGGCAACAGTTACCGAAACACGTGATTTGAGCGGTTTCAATAAAATTTCGCTGGATATTGACGCAGATGTTTACTATACGCAGGATTCAATTTATTACGTAGAGATTTCGGCACAGCAAAATGTATTGAATGTCATTACAACTGAAATCAGCTCCGGTGAATTGGAAATCGACTCTAAGAAATGGATTCGCAAACACAACGGCATTAAGGTCATTGTTCACTCACCGGATCTTTACTCCCTGGATATCAGTGGAAGCGGAAACATCGAATCGGCGTATGCCATTTCAACATCCACCCTGGAACTCAAAATAAGCGGTTCGGGAAACATTTCCCTGGCTGCAGTCAATTCTGCTGAATTGGAAGCAAAGATCAGCGGATCCGGAAATATCACGGCTTCAGGCGGAACGGTTACCAATCAAAAAACGACCATCAGCGGTTCCGGAAACATTGAAATGACAGGCCTTGCCGCAAATCATTCGGATGCTAAGATCAGTGGTTCCGGAAATATTTCTGTTTGGGCTATTGACCAGTTGCGCGCCACCATTTCCGGAAGCGGTGATATCCGTTACAAAGGGAATCCGGAGGTAAATACCACGATTAGCGGATCTGGATCTCTCATTCACATTTAATCAATATCCAAAAACCTGCAGGTACGTGATTAATTGCGTACCTACGAACAATCACAAACAAAAAAACAAATCCATGTTCCAAAAAAAATTAACGAAATTCTTCGTATCAGGATTGCTATGCTTTATTGTGAACACCTGTTTTTCTCAAACACAAACGGTTCGCGGCACAGTTGTCGACAATATTTCCCAGTCCTCGATCCCCGGAGCGATTGTGAAAGTTACCGGGTTAGATTCCCTTATTCATGCCGTAACAGACGAGGATGGTAAATTCACCCTGCTGCGCGTTCCGGTCGGAAACCGAAGCATTGAAATCACCGCAACCGATTATAAACCGGTGATCATGCAAAACATAACCGTAAATGCCGGAAAGGAGCTCGTGCTCAATATCAACCTGGAAGAAGATATCCGGGCAATAAACGAAGTGGTGATTTCCGCTAAAACAGACAAAAACAGTCCGTTGAATGAGCTTTCCACCGTTAGTACCAGAACATTTTCTGTGGAAGAAACCCAGAAATTTGCTGCTGCAGTAAACGACCCTGCAAGAATGGCAACCTCTTTTGCCGGAGTTGTAACAGCCGGCGACGGGAACAATCATATTTCCATCCGCGGGAACTCGCCGAACGGTTTGCTATGGCGCATGGAAGGCGTGGAAATTCCAAACCCGAACCATTTTTCGAATGTCGGGACTGCCGGAGGCGGAATTTCTATTTTGAGTGCACAATTAATGAGTAATTCAGACTTCTCAACCGGGGCATTTGCCGCAGAATACGGGAATGCACTTTCCGGCGTATTTGATCTGCGACTTCGAAAAGGGAATAACGAAAAACGGGAGTACACCGTGCAGCTCGGAATCCTTGGCTTGGATGTAGCAACCGAAGGTCCGTTCAAAAAAGGCTATGAAGGGTCCTACCTGATCAATTACCGCTATTCAACACTCAATATCCTTGGGAAAATCGGTATTCCGATCGGTGATGCAAACACCAATTTCCAGGACTTGTCATTCAATTTCTATTTACCGACGAAAAAACTCGGAAAGTTTACTGTCTTCGGCTTTGGCGGATTGAGCTACCAGACGACCACCGCTGAAAAAGATTCTCTCCGCTGGCAGGAAGATGATTTCTTAAGATTAAACACAAACTTCTACAGCAACACCGGAGCAGTCGGAATTACAAACACCAAACTCTTCCGCAACAAATCCTATTTGAAGACCGCCCTGGTATTTTCAGGAACAGAAAACGGCTACAAGCAAGACGAGCTCCAGGACGATTACAGCACATTGATCAGAGAATACGAACAGCGATTCCTTCAGAACAAACTGACACTTTCAAGTACCTACACGCAAAAGATCAATCCGAAAAACAATATCCGGACCGGATTTATCCTGAATCACCTGGGATATAGCTTAAAGCAAAGCGACATGGGAGATTCAACAGTTTTAACAGAACAGATCAATGAAAAAGGCGGAACAGAAACCATGCAGCTATTTTTCCAATGGAATACCCACATTACTGAAAAATGGACGGCAAATGTCGGATTGCATTACTTTCAACTATTCCTGAACAACAGCAATTCCATTGAACCACGGGCATCTTTGCGTTATGATGTTCATCCGAAACATCATCTTACTTTGGGATACGGCCTTCATAGCCAGCTGCAGCCGATAGGTGTTTATTTCGTGGAGCAAAACGAAAACGGAATTACGAGACTTCCAAACAAAAACCTAAAGCTGAGTAAAGCACACCACGCTGTTTTCGGGTACGACTTTGTGATCAATGATCACGAACACATTAAGACAGAAGTCTATTACCAGCATTTATTCCATACTCCGATCAGCCAGGACCCGACAAGTACCTATTCGATCCTGAATTCAACAGATGGTTTTCCTTCTGAATCGCTAAGTAACACCGGACTTGGAAAGAACTACGGAGTGGAATTGACCTACGAGCGTTTTCTCTTCAAAAACCTGTATTATTTACTATCCGCATCCATGTATGAATCCAAATACAAAGCAGCTGACGGAAACTGGTATGATACACGGTTCAACACGAATTATGCTACTTCCCTAACGATCGGCAAAGAATGGCTGCTCAACAAAAAAGGAAAAAACCGGACCATCGGCTTTAACATAAAGTCCATTTATGTCGGAGGTTTCCGTTATACGCCAATAGACCTGAGTGCTTCTATTGCAGCCGGAGAAACCAAATTTGTGACTTCGCAAACGTATTCCAAAAGAATGCCTGATTATTACCGGCTTGACATCCGGTTGAGCCTGAAACGCAACTACAAACGCATCACAAGTACAGTTGCGCTTGATATCCAAAATACAATAAACCGTAAAAATGTAGGCGGGCAATACTTCGACAGCAAAACCGGGGAAGTGAAATATTGGTATCAGACACCACTATTGCCTGTGTTGAGTTATCGTTTGGAGTTTTGATTAGAGGAATTATCAATTATAAACGATTCAATTATCAAGACAAATCAGACCCCTTGATAATTAATAATTGATAATTCCTTTCATTTTTCCTTCTGCTTAGAATTCACCAAATAAACCCCGCCAACTATCACAATCATTCCCAAAAACTGCGATACATAGAATTTTTCATGATTCAAAAGAACGCCCAGAATGACTGCAACGATCGGGATCATATAAGTAACCGAACTGGCAAACATCGGGGATTTCAGGGCAATGATCTGGTTGAACAGCAGGAGCGCCAAACAAGTTCCAAATACACTTAAAATGCTGATATAACCCAAAGCTTCAAACGCATGCTCATTGGTTTGAAGTACGTGAGAAGTTTTCAGGCTTAAAGTAACGATCCACGCCGGAATGGATAGAAAAGTAAAGGACAGAGAAGCAATTTCAAGGGATTTGAATTCGCTGAGCTTAAATTTGATTGTATTCAAACTGGTAGCATACATCAGGGTTGCCAGAAGAATGGCTCCTACGTGCAGCATGGAAATCTCAACCGGTGCATCATTGAGGATCCCCACCAGGATGCAGATTCCCATAAATGCAATAATCAATCCTGCAACTTGTTTCAAACGGATCTTTTGCCTGAAGAACAAAAAGCCCAGGATCAGTGTAAAGAATGGAGTAAAACTGTTCAGCATTCCCGCCAATCCGGAAGAGAGTTTTGTTTCTGCAAAGGTGAATAAAAAGGCCGGAAAGAAATTTCCGCAGGTACCGACCACCAACAAGTAAACCACCTGTTTCCAGTTTTTGATCTTGCGCAGGTTCATCAATCCGAAAGGCAGCATCACCAATCCTGCAATTGCCATCCGCAATGCACCGACTTGTGAATCAGAGAAAATGTGTCCTCCAACCTCGTCGTACATTCCACGCTTCATCAAGATAAAAGAAGCTCCCCAAATAAGTGCTAAAACGAATAGAGTTATCCAGCTTCGCAGGTCTTTACTCATTGGGCGGGTTTTCGATTTTCTGCTCCTTCGCTGAAGCTTCAGAGTAAGCATTTTTTGCGTTGCTCATTCTGAAACGAATAGCTACCAAAGCCGGCAGACCAATATGAATTAGCACAATAAGCGCATAACCGATTGGTTTTAAAGCGATTTGTGTCGGGAGAATTCCATTTGCCCGCACCTGTTCCAATCCAAAACCAAAGTAATAGCTTAGGGCTACTTTTCCTTCTGTCTGAATGTGAACCAGTTCGTGATTGTAGTGGAAAATACCGTCATACATCGGTATCGGGACAAAAATACAGAGTACCAGTAACAATACTCCAATCAAAATTCCGAGTAAAATGGGCCTTTTCAAGATTGCTCCCATGATTAATTCAATGCTTTAAATCCTTCTGAAAAGAAAACCCGGTCGCGGTTTACCCGCTCTTCTACCGCAGTTCTGAACTCTTCATATTTTCCTTCCGGAATGCAATTCACCGGGAAAAATAACTGCAAATCTTCGATGTATTCAAAGTAAAGTGTTTGTTGATGCGTTTCAATACGTCTCAAACCGGAAAAGAACAATAACCGTACTTCGCGATCAGCCACCACTACCGCTTTATGTGTAATTCCAACCCGGAAACCGGATTGTGCAATTAGCAGGAACAACAATTGGTCCAGCACCATAATCCCGTAAACCAATGCCACCGGCCAGGCTTCCGTGGTGAGTACTAAGGCTGTAATCATTGCAAACAATGCAATGAAGGCCTCCAGTATCAAAAACAGGCGTACCTGCTTTTTACGTTCTTTCGAAACGGGGGTGCTCCACAAAAAGCGTTCGGGTTTCCGGGTCATCGAAACACCCACCCAACGGCTTGCAGACCTGCGGATGATCAACAACAGCAAAAGTGTTGCAATCCCAATGAAAATATGGAATTTGAACGGAAGTTCCGCTATCGGGATATTGAAAAAATGAATATCAAACGCTACACAAATGATAAATGCAAATGCCGGAAAAGAGAAAAAAATCAGTAAAATATTTATAGAACGATTCATCGCTTACTGGATCATTTTAATCTTTGCTTTCAGCTCGTCAATTTTGCGCTGAGCTGCTGCTATTTTACCTTCCACCTCTTTTTTCAACAAGTCTGCACCTTTTGATTTCGCGAAGAAACCAAGGTTGTTCTCAAATTGCAAAATATCTGATTTCAGCTTGTTTATTTTATCGTGCAGGTCGTACTTTTCTCTTGCCAGAGCGCGTTCTGCATTCGGATCTGCCTTCATGGTATCCAAACGCGCCTGGAACAGCATTTTCTCCTGTTCTTCGCCTTCGAGTTTCAATTTCTTATAATGTGCGTCCAGGGCTTCTTTGTAAGCATTGAAAACACGGTCTTTCTCTTTCATCGGAACATGGCCGATGTCGTTAAATTCCGTTGCGAAGCCTTTCAACAAAGACATTGCCTCTTTCTTATCTTCAGGTATCGTTGCCGATTTAATGCGGTCGATCAATTCCATTTTCAAAGCCAGGTTCCCTTCGAATTCTTTGTCTTTCGAACTGAAATGAGCTTGTTTTGCTTCAAAGAAATGATCACAAGCAGCACGGAAATCTTTCCACAGTTTTTGTTCAAACCGCTGTCCTGCACTTCCCAATTCTTTCCAGTCTTTCTGGATTGCCAGGATTTGATCGGTTGTTTTCTTCCATTCCGTGGAATTTTTCAATTCTTCCAGTTTGTCGACCAATTGCTGTTTTTTCGCAGCTACTTCATCAAATTTACCTCTCACTGAATCAAAGAATGCTTTCTTTTTCGCGAAGAACTCATCGCAGGAAGCACGGAATTCTTTCCAAACTTCTTCGTTTTCCTTTCGCGGTCCGAAACCTATTTTCTTCCATTCTTCCTGAAGGGCCAGCAGCGAAGCAGTTGCATGATCCCAATCTTTCGTACTTGTAGACGCAAAGTCTTTCACCAATTCAGCAGCTTTTCGGGCTATTTCTTTTTTCAGTTCCAGGTTTGCAGACAATTCCGAACGTTTTTCATCATAGAAAGCCTGGATACGTGCATAAACCGCACGAACAGCATCCCAGTATGAATTTTTGAGGCTTTCCCAGGCATCATTCCCAACGGGCCCGGTTTCGTCCCATTCGTTTTGAAGCGTTTTGATGGCCTGTTCCACATCTTTTACATGCTCAACTTTCGACAAATCCTGTATCCTGCGGATTACATCCAATTTCAATTGGTGATTGCGGTGCAGATCGTGCTCGCGCAATTCGCGGTAAATTTTGATATGATAAAAGAACGTTTCCAATAAGCGGGAATATTCGGATTGGATATCCTGGCGCTTTTCACGCGGAATATCTCCAACCTCTTTCCATGCATCGTGGATTTCCTTGTATGCAGTCATTGCCGCACCGATGTTCTCTTCTTTCTCTACCACATCTTTGAGGCGCTCCAAAAGTGCTTTCTTACGGCGTAAGTTGGATTCTTCAGCTTCTTTTTTCGCTTTTTGCAATCCGTTTTTACGCTCACGGAATTCGTTATACAAGTTATAAAACTCTTCTCGCACCGGATCAGCAGTACGTTCCTCAACCGCTTCACCCTTTTCCTGGGCTTCCAGCTGCTTGATTTGGAACTGACGATCCTCTTCCAAAACTACATCCTCAAACTGATTACGTAATTCACTCACTTCGCGCGCTACAACCAGCGCGTCTTCCTGCTGCACGAGATTTTTTAACGATTCTAATAAACTTGCCTTTTCCATGATAAAGCTTTTTAGTGGTTCCTCAATTTACAACTATTTAACCAACTACAGTTGACATTTCAAAATTTGTCAATGAAATAAAGCGGGCAATTCTGGCCTCCACTTCATCATGACTAATTTCCAATAAGCGCTCTGTTCCGAACTTTTCCACACAGAAAGACGCTAATGCTGAACCTGCAATAATTGCACGTTTCATATTTTCAAAAGAAGCATCATCCGTTGCTGCAATGTAACCGATGAATCCACCTGCAAAGGTGTCTCCTGCTCCTGTCGGATCAAATACATCCTCCAACGGTAAAGCCGGTGCAAAGAATACCTGGTCGCCCTGGAACAACAAAGCACCATGCTCTCCTTTTTTAATGATCAAAGTCTTTGGTCCCATTTCACGGATCACACGACTTGCTTTTACCAACGAATATTCTCCCGACAACTGGCGTGCTTCTTCGTCATTGATGATCAACACATCGATCAGTTTCAATGTTTGTTTCAGATCATCCAATGCGATGTCCATCCAGAAGTTCATGGTATCCATAGCAATCAGCTTCGGACGTGTTGTCAAGCGCTCAATAACCTGGCGTTGTACCTGCGGGCTTAAATTCCCCAGCATCACGTATTCCGCTCCCTGGTATGAGTCCGGAATGATCGGATCGAAATCACCCAATACATTCAGTTCCGTTACTAAGGTATCTCTGGAATTCATATCGTTGTGGTAACGACCTGACCAGAAGAAAGTCTTTTCACCTTCCTTAATTTGCAATCCTTCCAAAGCAACACCTTTAGAACGAAGCAAATCCAATGTTTCCTGCGGAAAATCATCTCCGACAACAGAGACAATACGCTGGTCTTTTATAAAGTTTGAAGCAGACAATGCAATGAAAGTTCCTGCACCACCTACAATCTTATCCGTTTTTCCGAATGGTGTTTCAATAGCATCAAATGCCACACTACCAACTGTCAATAGACTCATTTTCTTAATTTATTTGGGCAAATGTACGCAAATATTTAGGTATAAGTCACGTGGAATTCATTAAGTATTTACGTATCTTCAATGACTTGAATACCAACTTGTTTTAAATTTTAAAACTATCGAACTGAAATTCGTTTTTATTTTAACAACTTTTAATCTGTTCATTTTTCGGTACGTTTATTGTTTAACTCCCTTTCGAATTAAACCAACTGTTATGAAAAAACATGTTACATTCTTTGGATTATTCGCTCTTCTAGCGCTTGGATCTGCAAACGCTCAGGAAAAAGCAAACTTCGGAACCGATTTCCAGTCAATCAGAAATGAAATGGTTGCCTGGGATGCCGTTCGTGGTGAGTGGTTGGCTCAGTCGATGGAAGCGATGGCGAATAAAAGACCAACTCCGGACCGTAATTTTCCGGAAGAATACACCCCTGCAGAAATGTTTAGTGCCATGCCAGGTACTACTCAAGACAAAGTCCGGTCGCATATCCAGCGATCGAGTACTACCAGTGACAGTGCATCACGCGCACAATGGGCGCGATTGAGCAGTTTTACAAACCGAACTCCGGATTGTAAGCCCGTAATGGGAAGAACTTACGGAGATCCACATTTGAAGTCTTTCGACGGAGCTACGTATTCCTTCCAGACAGTCGGAGAATTTACACTCGCAAGATCAGCCAGCGGAAATGTCAATGTACAAGTTCGTCAGCGCAATCAATCCGATGATTTCTCATTGAATACGGCAGTAGCTATGAATGTTGGCGGAGACCGCGTTTGTTTTTACGCACATGAGAAGCCGGACGGTAATACCACTACTCCGTTACGTATAAACGGAGAGCCGGTATACATCGACGGAAGCAATTATTACCTGGAACATGGTGGAACAATTACCAAATCAGGAAGAAATGATTACGTCGTTACCTGGCCCACAGGTGAAAAGGTAAAGTTGGACGCTTCATCCACCGGCGGAATGGGATTCTATAACATCGCCATGGAAGTCTATCCTTGTACTGAAAGTTATGACGGAATCCTTGGAAATGCTAACGGAAGAACATCCGATGATTTCGATGTACGCAACAACATGGGCGGAATTGCATCTTCCAACTGGAACATGGGCGTTTTCGGTTCAACCAACTCCCGCGATCAGCAACTGGAAAAAGAATACCTGGCTTTCCTGGCTAAGGATTTCGCAAGACAATACCGTATTACTCCGCAGGAATCTTTGTTCGACTACGGATTCAATCAAAGTACTTTTGCTTTCACAGATGAGTCCTTCCCTCGTGTTCACAGAACTTTGGGTGACATGAACGGAGACGATTTCAGAAGAGCACAGAGAGAATGTGAGCGCAGAGGCTTTACAGGAAGCGATTTGAGCGCATGCATCTACGACAATGGATTCTTACGTATCGAACCGACTCCGAAACCTGTTCTTCCGAACCGTACGGCAGGAAGACAACTGGAACCTGTAAGAACTCCTGCTCCCAATGTAAACCCGGGGCAAAAGCCATACAGAGAGCGTTATCCGGAACACAGATCGGAAGAAATCCCCGGAGGAAATACCGGTAACAGCGGAGTTCCAAGAGACGATAAGGCTTCAGGAGGATCCGGAACATCAAGAACGGTTACGGATACAGAAGCAAGCAAGGGCGCTGTTAAAACCCCGGAATCGGCAGGAACCAGCGGTAGCTCAACAAATACAAGTACAAGAACGACTTCTAAAGAATCATCTTCAAGTGCTCCTGTGGAAACAAAACCGGCAGAAGGTGTGAATCCACGTGTATTTAACTCAGGTTCTTCATCCACTACAAACGAATCGGTTAAAACTCCTGAGCCGGTAAAAGAACCGGAAGTCAAAAGACCGGTACCGGTTTATAACAAGCCGGTTTACAAAGAACCTGTTAAAACGGAACCTGTGAGAACTGAACCCGTAAGAACACAACCGATTAAAACAGAACCAAGATATACACCGCCGCCAAGCAAACCGGTATCAACTCCAACGCCGCGTCCCGCAAGCACGCCCGTTTCGACACCGGCATCAACACCATCAAAACCCATTTCAACACCAGGAAGAAGAGGTTAGTATAGAAAGGAGTCTTAACAGGCTCCTTTTTTGTTTCCAGCGGATTTTTTACCACATAGAGCACATAGAACACAAGTAGTATCTATTGCACTAAAAACTATGTGCACTATGTTCCTATGTGGTTCATTTATTATTCTATGTTGTGAAATAATCCGTGGAAAACTGAAACAAATTAAAAATCCAACGTTAATTACTATTTGAGGACCAGTGAATTTAAGCGTTGGTTTCGGCGTAAATTTGATTTATGAAGTGGAAAAAGTGGCTGGTGAGATCTGTGAAATGGTTCTTCGGAATCCTGATCACTCTTGTTTTGCTCATTAGTTTCCTGCTTTACATCTTCAAAGACGACATTATCGATTACGCCGTTTCGGAGATCAATAAAACCCTGAAAACAGAAGTTCATGTAGATGAGATCGACGTCACCTTCTGGGCCACGTTCCCGAACTTAAGTCTCGATTTCAACAAAGTTTTCATCCAGGATGCTTTCCCTTATGCAACCCGGCAGGATACGCTTCTCTACACCGAGCAGGTCCGGTTGAAATTCAGCCCGATGGACATCTGGAATGAAAAGTACAACGTCAAGAAAGTAGCTATTAAGCCCGGAACACTGAAACTGAAGGTCGACAAAAAAGGCGATGTAAACTATGACATTTTCAGAGAATCCGAATCCGATGAAAAAACGAATTTTAACCTGAAGCTGGAATCCATTCACGCTACAGGGATCCGTTTTTCCTATTCGAACAAAGTCAATGACAACAGTTATAAAACCAAAGTCCAGGATCTCCGGCTGGTGGGGAATTTCACCCAGGATAAATTCGACATTGCAACCAAAGCGAACTTCTACATTCAGCGTATCCAAAACGGATTGGTGCCCTTTATCATCAATCAGCAGGCTTCAACAGATGTTGCCATTCACATTGATCGGGTATCGGAAACCTTTTCCATCGACCGCGGGAAACTATTGCTTTCCGGAATCCCGTTTGACTTTGATGTTAAAGTCGATACTACCGAAGTCCGGTTGAAAATCGATGCGGATAAAGTTCCACTTGCCGAGCTGGCCAATAAATTAGCCGTCAAAGAAGTCAAGACCGTTTCGGAACTCAAAGGTTCGGGAACAGGAACTTTCCACTTGTCGTTCGAAAACAAACTCGCAAAAGATTCCTACCCGATGGTTGACTGCAACTTCTCCATCGACAACGGAAGATTAACCGAACCAACCAAAGGATTGACACTTCGCGACATTGATTTGAAAGGATACTATTCGACTTTAAAAGGAAGAGACAAAGAAGAACTTACCATCAAAAATGTTTCCTTCCAAACCGTCAGCGGACCTTTCTCGGGCAATTTAGCTATACGCCGTTTCTCCAAACCAAGCTATCGCGGAACGGCTAAAGGATCTGTTGACCTTGAAGTTATTCATGCCCTGTTCCGCATCCCAAAGATCGAAGAGCTTTCAGGAAAGGTCAAAGTTAATACGAATTTCTACCTGGAAACAGTGTTTGAGAACAATGAAGCCGTGGTTGAGATCGCAGATGGTAATGGTACCGCATTGATGGACAATGTTGATTTCAGACTTCAAAACGACTCACGGAAGTTCTATGACATTTACGGAAACCTCATCCTGAACAGAAGCAATGCCTTACTGGAGGGATTGAAAGTCCATTTGGGAGAATCGGATTTGGAGCTAAACGGAAGTTTTAATTACATTGACCTGTTCCTGCAGGATAAGCATACCCTGGATGTGTCCGTAATTGCCGAAAGCAGCAAAATTAACCTGAAAGATTTCACCAATTCCATTGCGGGCGATCCGAAAACAACTTCCATCAACCGGGAATGGATGCTTCCGACACTAATTAACGGAAATGTCAAATTGAATGTCGATGCGATCCACATGGACCATCATACCTTCTCACAGATCAATGGAGAAATGACTGTTGGAAACCGAACAATTTCGATTCAAAAGCTCCACGGAATAACCGGAAATGCGACCGTTCGCGGGACACTTGCAGTTGTGGAATCCTCCCCGGAATATTTCCAGCTGGCAACCAACCTGAGTTCGAAGGATATTTATTTCAAACCGATTTTCCGCGAATGGAACAACTTTGAACAGGAAGTGATCACAGAAGACAACATCAGCGGTCGTGCGGAAGCTATTTTGGATTTGAGAGCTCCTTTCGATCTGACTTACGGAATCCTCAAGGACGAGCTGGAAGCCCAGATCCAAATGAAGATTATAGGCGGACAATTGAAAAACGTCAGTACATTCACTGCCCTTGCTAAGGATTTAAAAACAGCCAAAACGAAGCTGGTACTGAAAGCCGGTGAAATTGATGCGCTTGGGAACAAGTTGAACGACATCCGTTTTGAGACTTTGGAAAATACGATCCTGATCAAGAAAAGTACAATCGTCATTCCAAGAATGGAGATCAAGTCCAGTGCACTCAACATCAGCGTGGAAGGGAAACACAAATTCAACAACGATATTGATTACAAATTTGCTTTCCGTTTCCGGGAGTTAAAAGAGAAAAAAGACGAATCAGAATTCGGAATTGTGGAAGACGACGGAACAGGAATCAAAATATTCGTCCGCATGTACGGAAACCTTGCTAACCCGGTCATTGAATGGGATAAAACTTCGCGCAAGGAAGAAGCCAAACAAAACCGTGAAGAAGCCAAGCAAGAAGCCATTTCGATCCTGAAAAGCGAATTAGGCCTGTTCAAAAAAGACACAACGATCAAAAAATACCAGCCTCCGAAAAAAGACTACGAAGTACTGCAAATTGAATTCGGTAAGGAAGAAGAAGTTAACCCGTTTGAGGAAAAGAAAAAGATCGAGAAGGAGAAAAAGGGTCTCAAGAAATTCGGCGAAAAGCTGAAAGAAAAGAGCAGCCCGAATGAAAAAGAGGAATTTACCGTGGAGTAATTCTAATAAAACAGTAGGGGTGTAAAATTTTACACCCCTACTGTTTTTACACTAAAAAAGATCAATGCATGATCATTAGTTTTTCCGTAAAGAAATGATCTCCGGATTGTATTTCTACAAAAACAAATCCACTGGAAACACTCTGAGGAATATCCAGGCTCATTTCCTGTTCCTCCTTATCAAATACATATCGTCCGATCAGCTTGCCATCCGCAGTTTTCAAAGTAACAATCGTGCTGCTTTCCGGACGGAAAGAAACCTTCAGCTGAACGGTTTTGCTCGCAGGATTCGGATACAGCTGCCATTGCGGAGCAGTCGGAGTTGTTGCCAAAGACTTCCCATGTGCAGGATAACAATCCGTGTAAAAATATTCCTGGCAGTAAGTTTCTTTGCATTCCACGTCACCATTATTTCCGGTCACTGTCAGACAAATCTCATAAGGTGTATTTACCTGGAATTGCTGCGCCAGGTATTGTCCGTAATAAGGTCCGGCTCCGTTGACAGTCCATTCCATCTGGGTAATATTCGCACAATTTGAACCTGAGAAACCGGTAAACAGCATATTACAATCTCCGGAATTAACCATATCGAACCCGGGCTTCAATTTACAGTCACATCTTCCTCCGCAGCGAGCCTCTATTTTCTCACAGTATCTTTCCGTACAAAGGACATCTCCCTTTTCGTTTCTGATAACAGCCGTAACACAAACATCATACGATCCTGCAGCCGGGAAAACGTGTCCTGTAGTTTGACCGATGGATGTTGTTCCGTCGCCAAAATCCCAGTAGTATTCCGCATACTTCAGACATTCGGGACCTCCGTGGAATCCTTCAAACGTATAGATACACTCCTTATCATCAAAACTAACATTGAATCCCGGACGCAGTTTGCAATCACATGGCGGAGTACAACGCGTTTCAAAGGTTTTACAGCCTTGAGTCGTACACAGTTCAGAGTCGTTTAGCGCCGTTATTGTCAAACAAATGGTGTGTGTTCCGGCAGTTGCAAAAGCATGATCGACATCAATCCCTGTTGCAGTTGTTCCGTCACCGAAATCCCAGGTATATTCCACATTCTCCAGGCATGGGTCCGCCACGTAATTCGCATGGAACTTTACATAACATTCTTCTTCAACAATTGAATACGAGAATGATCCATTCTCAGGACAAACACACGGCTCACAGCCCTGAGCTACAACAATGGTATAATTCAGTGTGATACCATTTCCGGAAACAACAACGTTATAAGTTCCCGGACCGGAGAAAATATGGGTCGGAGAAGCTCCGGAAGCAGTATTGGCAGAACCCGAAGCCGGATCACCGAAATTCCAGGAATAGGAATTCGCACAAATATTCGTGCTGAAAATGTATGTATCACAACGCACTTCTTCTGCGAAGATCGAATCACCGGTGAATAGCTGAACCTGATCGGCATCTAACATATTCGGTAAGCCGCTTCCTGCAGCAAGTATATCCAGGTAAGGTCCGTTATTGGTAAACAAACACAGGTTGGGCTGGCTGATTGTTGATTGCGTATTCGGAGCATGGATAGCCCCCAGCTGTGTCATATTCCGGGAAATGTAGATCTTGTTATCCGGTCCGCACTGCATTCCCAATCGTTTTACGGAATTAGGTGCTATCAAATTCCCCACCTTCACTTCAGAAAGGAATACATTCGATGCGGTTGCATCGTACTGGAACACATCTCCGGTGGTTTCCTGAACAGCATAAAACAATTTGGAATCCGGACTGAAAGATGTCCCGTAGACACGCTCTCGATTAATGATCTCATCACCGGTTATAAAACCGCTTACCGGGTTAAAATCACACAGGAACATACTGTTGCCAACAAATTCAGATACGAGTATCTTCGTTCCGTCGGGAGAAGCTTCGATCGTGCAATAAATACCATCGAAACTATTCAGTAAATAATCTGAATGGAAAGCAATTCCGGAAGCGGAAACTTTGTAAACCATCAGGAAATGCTGGTATTCACTCTTTTTTCCATGGACGATCAGCCAGTAATAATTACAAGCCTTGACAGCAGTTACCCCTTCACCGCTCCACAGCGTTGCTCCTGACTGAATATATCCTGCAGGAACCGGAACCGGATTGTTATTGCTCACGATAGAAGCCTGTGTACCGGTAATCGAAATAACACTGTATAGCAATCCACCTTGATTAAAACTAGTGTTGAACTGCAAATACTGGCTGGAATTTGCCGGGTTAGGTATAGATATTGATCCCGTTGCACTACTGTTATCTGCGTTGAGAGCAGATGCAATCAAATTGTGGTTCTGATCCCAAATATTATCTCCGCTGCTGTAAAAGAGCAAGTTTCCACTGGCATCACATTGAGAAACAACATCTTCTATATTTCCCTGCATGGTATTATTCACGTCAGCAGAATTATCATAAACAGGAACCCCCGATGAGAAATCCAGTCCGGCCTGATTGCTGAACATCCATGTACTTTGGGTGTTGCTGATCGCTGTACAGTTCGTAGGAAAAACAAGCTCTTCATTTTCTGCAAAATCGCTCGGATTACTCCCGCTTGTAACTGTAAGCGTCACGATTGCCGGTGCGTACGCAGTTGTGTAAGTATGAGAAACAACCTGTCCGCTTCCGGTAGATCCATCCCCGAAATCCCAGGAATAAATAGCTCCACTTACCGGATTCGCTGTAAATGTTACGGAAGTTCCCGTACAAGGTGCATAATTATCCGCCGTAAAATGCGCCATAATCTGCCCGTTACAATTAATACCCGTATAAACCATGTTGTTTGAGCTAACCAGGTTTGCACGATACAAAGCGATACTGCCATCCATACGGTCGTTCTGTCCGTTGGTAAACCCCGTCATACAACCTTCGTCTACATAATCCATATAGTTGTGAATATCATCGGGCAGGTTCGGAGTCTCGTTACAGGTATTCCATCCCGCAGCCGGACAGCCGGTATTTCCGGGTATTGCAACCGGAGGCGTATCACAAACTCTGTCACCCTGAGATGCGCAGGTAGAGGTATTCATTCCCGCACAGCCGTCCTGAAAAGTGTGGTATAATCCCAGGTAGTGGCCCACTTCATGTACGGCAATTCTACCCAGCTGACTGTAAGAAGCCAGTGTTGAACAACCGCAGGTTGCGATATCTCCGAAAGCCCTGTAATCCATCACAATCCCATCTGTATAATTGTAACTTCCCGGGAAGGAAGAATACCCCTGGATAATGGATCCTGGCGGAACGGACGCAGAAGTAATGCTTTTAACAACCCAGATACGCAGGTAGTTATCCGCGGGCAATGAAGCTCCAACAGCAGCCAGTGAATTGATCTGGCTTACATCGTGATTGGTAAGAGTTGGATTGTAATAATGAAAAATACCCGGAGTAGAACTGGTAATTCCTGCCGGTGTACTGATCGATGTGAGGTTTACCGTTCCTTTTTTTGTTGCAAGACAAAACTGGATACCATAATCTTCATAATACGTATTCAGTGCATTGATTTGGCTGATTACCTGCATGTCCGAAATATTTTCGGGACCATTCTGGTGCACCACATTGACTACAACAGGGATCAGTAACTTGTCGCTTAAACTTTTTGAAACCGCGCCGCCTCCTTTTTTCTTAGCAGCTTTAAATCGTTCAATTTCGTGGTCCATCTCGTCCAGTTTTTTCTGAAGCGACGGATCTTCCTGAAGTTGTTTGGACAATAACTCGTCAAAATAGCACGAAACTATTTTCTCACGCGGCACTTGTTGTGCGAAGGACGAAAAAATGGTGAGTAACAGGAAGGTCATTCCCAGCAAATAGTGTTTCTTCATAAATAGTGTGTAATTAATTATACTCAAATCTAATTAAATGAACGTACCGGCAATGAAAAAACGGAACAAAAAGCGTGTTTTAACATTCACAACCCAATTAATCCGGTCACTACTGCACCGTTGAAGGAAAATAATTCGGAATTATATGTATTATTAATCCAAAATTTATTCGAATGAATTTCATCCAATCTTTCATCGATATGCTTTTTATCGGGGTAATTACCCTCTTCCCGGTTGTCAATCCGATAGGATCTGCATTTATTGTCAATCCTTACTTGTCAAACCTGGAGATCCGGGAAAAAAGAAAAGCGGTCAAGAAAATTGCACTTTACGCATTTATCCTATGCACGATAGCTCTTTTCGCAGGACATTGGATCCTGGAAATTTTCGGCATTACGATTCCGGTTGTTCAGCTTGCAGGAGGAATCATGATCTGTAAGATCGGCTGGGAATTCCTTTCTTCAGATAAAAAAGAAGCAAAGGCTGACGTGGACGAAGAAGGGAACACCCTTAGTTCCAATTACTCACTGATCCAGGATAAATTGTTTTACCCCATTACTTTTCCGATCACAACCGGAGCCGGATCCATTTCGGTTCTTTTTACCCTGAGTGCGCACAGTGCCAATGCACATATCAACTTATACCTGATCAATACCGGAGCCATCCTGCTGGCAATCATCGTTATTTGTTCGTTGATTTATTTTTTCTACCTGAACACCAAAAAAATTATCCGCGTTATTGGCAAAGAAGGAGAACAAATACTTAACCGCATCATGGCATTCCTGATTTTTTGTGTAGGATTGCAGATCGGGATAACGGGGATCAAACATTTGTTTAACATACAGTAGGCATGCGATTAATCGCATGCCTACTGTCGTAATCGATTTAATTCGTAATTGTTTTATGGATTTTTGAACCAACATGCATCTTAGGTGTAATTAGTACTAATTCTAAACTGCATGTTATGAGATTCGTTACCCTTCTATGCATCATTTTACTCGGAACGGGCGCTGCCTTTTCCCAATCCATTTCCGGAAATATGAACTCCGAAGCCCACAGCGAAGCCCTTCGTTACGGAAATGTTGACATCTATAAAGGCGACAAATTAGTGGCCTCTGTTCTCACGGATAAATTGGGGAATTTTGCCATTGCACTCGACACCGGAACGTATGTCTGCGTGATGAACTACGCCGGGTACTCCCCAATCAGGAAAGAAATCAAAGTTACCGGAGATGAGGTTGCAAACTTTAAAATGAAAGAAGATCCCACTGCAACCAGGCACCCTGCAAAAGCCGAAGACGACCTCGACCTGCGCAAAGAAATGCGCTCCATTGAAGAGGTTGCGGTTATCAGTACGAAATCGGTTTCATCCAAAAAAATGAGATCCGACAGCTACGGTGCCGATCCCTCAAGAATACGCGCCGAGGGAACTGTCATGGCTGCGCATCCGGGATCCGGCGGAGCTTACGGCGGAACAGTCAGTTCAAAGCTATTGACTGCCGGTGAGATCAACGACTTTTCGAAATGGAAAATGTGGCAGGACCTGAACAAAGGGGAACTGGCAGCTTACCAAAAAACCTGGGAAATTGCTCCATCCGGAAGATACACCGTCATGCTACAATCCGAAAGTGGTATTCCAATAGTGGACGCTATTGTTCAGTTGCTTTTAAACCGCGATGTGGTTTTCACCACCCGGACAGACAACACCGGTAAAGCAGAATGCTGGCTGACCGTCAAGAATGAAACTCCGACTGTAAACGGAAAACTATCTATCCAAATCACTTACGACGGAAAAGTATCGGCCATCAACAAAGTAAGTGCTTTTGAGAATGGGTTGAACCATCAGAAATTAAATATCTCCTGCCAGGAAGTCCAAAATGTAGACGTAGCTTTCGTTGTCGATGCAACCGGTTCCATGGGGGACGAGATCAGGTTCCTGCAAGCGGAAATGAGCGATGTCATTTTCCAGTCAAAACAAATTAGTAACAAATTGAATTTCCGGTTTGCGAATGTCTATTACCGGGATGCCGGGGATTCATATGTTACTAAAAGCATGAATTTTAACCGCATCCTGTCCGAATCGGATGCATTTATCAATGAGCAATCCGCAGGCGGCGGCGGAGATTTCCCCGAGGCAATGGACATTGGTTTGGATTCGGCGATTAACAACCTGAGCTGGAGCGAAAGTGCCCGTGCGCGCATCCTGTTCCTGATTTTGGACGCACCTCCGCACCAGGGATCACAGATCAATGAGCGTTTACAGCGATTGATGCTCCAGGCTGCAGAAAAAGGAATCCGCATTGTTCCTGTCGGGGCAAGCGGTATTGATAAAAGCACCGAATACCTGATGCGCGCCCTGGCTTTGGGAACAAACGGAACATATACTTTCCTGACAGATCACAGCGGAATCGGCAACAGTCACATCAAACCTTCGACAGACAGCTACGAAGTGGAAACACTGAATGCCATCCTGGTTCGAATCCTGAAAAGCTATACCTATATGCCGGATTGCCAGCAAAACATCCCGGATCTGGCTTTAAACATTCCGGATTCTATCGTTTCAACACTTCAGCCTGCCGATTCAACAGATACCAGTGCCGTGCAAACAAAACCGGATCCGAAGGCACTGAACATTACCTGGAGCTATTATCCGAATCCGACAAACGGGATCATTACGATTCTTCCGAACACAGATATCAAAGAATTATACGTTTCAGATTTAAGCGGAAAAGTCTTGCAGATCCTTCCGAAACTGAAAAAAGACGAACGCATCCAGGTCGACCTTTCGGGATATGCAACGGGAATCTACCTCATCCGCTACCTCGACGAAAACAACCATTGGCTGAGCGGGAAAGTGGTTTTGCAACGCACAAGCTAAAAAGCAATTATCAATGATGAATTATCAAGAAGGGAACCCATTTGATAATTCTCCCGATAGCTATCGGGACATTCATAATTGATAATTAAAATATATCCGTTACCAAAAGGTTCAAAGAATTCCAACCACCGGAATATCTTTGGACCTTTTGAGTTTTTGCATTTTGAATTCATTGAACTTTTATCTTCTCAATTTTCAATTCTCATGTAACTTTTTCCATTTTTGTCAAACTTACCCTTGTACCCAATACGTGATCAACGAGCATGAAAGACAAACAAGACGCATTTCTGAAACTCTACGAACCGGTTCATGAACGGTTTGAACGCTTCTGCAGGGCGAGGGTTTACAATGAAATGGATTTTAGGGATTTGATGAACGACACCCTTTTGGTGGCTTATGAAAAATTCGATTCCCTGAAATCAAAAGAAGCCTTTCTTTCCTTTTTGTTCAGTATTTGTGTACATGTTTTAGGGAATTATCACCAAAAGAAGCGCGCTTTCCGGCTTCCGGAAGGAACGATGCACCTGGAAATCCGGGACAGGGATGCCAATCCGCAGGCACATGCAGATATTCATTATCTCTACGAAGCTTTGGCACAACTATCCGAAGAACAACGGGAAAGCATTATCCTTTTTGAGATTTCGGGATTCAGCATCCGGGAGATTACCGTCATTCAAAACGCATCCGAGTCGGCAGTGAAACAGCGCCTGAAACGGGGACGTGAAAAACTGATGGAAATACTCACATACGAATCTTCTTTAAAAACAGTATCAAGTCATGGATAAGCAGCAACAATTGGATCAGCTTTTCGCCCATGCGAAACAAGATCAGGCGATACAGTCGTTTGAGCAGACCAAAGACCGGTTCATTGCGTCTTTGAATAATCCTGTGGTGAATAAACCCAAAACAAAGCAAATATTCACTAAAAAATGGATTATCATGTTAACAATTGTAAGCACCTTAAGCATTTCCTTATTCCTTTTATGGAATGATGGAAAACCGGATAAAACTCCTTCATTTACAAAAACGCAGGAATCAGTCACTATCATTTCTAAAAATACTTCCATTCCTGCTCAGCAAAATCCGGAACCCCAAATCAAACCGGCACCTATTCAAAAACCGGCCCCATTTGTAAATGTCATGCAAGAACTGGTGACCGAGCTCCCATTGTCTTCGATAGTTTCGGAAAACAAAGGAACGGAAGCCCCAAATGATCATTCATACAATCGTAGGATGGCTTCCATTAAACCGATGGATGATATTCCGTACCAATTTCCCAAGCTAACAGAAGAAGAAATAGCCATTACCAAAAAGAAAAAGAAGTCCATGCTGAAAGCTTTGGCAAAGCACGATAAAGACGCTTATGTCTTCATCCCAAGCGGGAGCTTTGATTACAATGGCAAACAGGTTTCTGCCCAGGCTTTCTACATGGGAACCACCGAAGTCACCAATTTCGAGTACCGCACATTCCTGTTCGACCTCATTATTCAAGGCCGAAAAGACGAATTTCTGAAGGCAAAACCGGATCAGTCAGCATGGAAGAAAGAGTTAAATGACGGAGGAAAAGCATTGGAAGAACATTACTTCTCGCATAAAGCTTACGATGATTATCCGGTGGTGAATGTAAGTCGCGAGGGAGCCGAATTGTACTGCAAATGGCTTTCCCAGGAAGTACGCAAATACGTAGGCGATGAGAAAGAGGGCAAATACAACGACGTTCGCTTACCACTTCGAGCCGAATGGGTCAAAGCAGCAAGCAACGAAGGCAAACAGCTTCCGTATCCATGGGACGGGCAATACCGCCGGAATTCACGCGGATTATTCCAGGCAAATTTCACCCATGATATTGTGAAAGATCAAATTGATACCTCCGGATGGGGAAACACAATAATCTATGACAATTCCGATTTAACGGCACGATCCAAATCATTCTGGCCGAATGCACTTGGTTTGTACAATATGGCCGGTAATGTGGCAGAAATGGTCTACGAAGGCATGAATAAAAACGAACCCGGAACAGCAGGAGGTTCCTGGCGAAGCTCCGGTGATGATATCAAAATCTACGCTCCGGATCCTTACAAAGGAATCACCGAGGGAAAACCAACCATCGGGTTCCGGGTGGTGAGTACCTATTTGATTGTTTATGATAAAAAATGATTCCGTGGGTATGCGATTAATCGCATGCCCACCTGCTTGCTTTACCATTCATTTTGAATATTATCCCACAACATATACCCGATCGATATCCCGCCCCACATGTGGTTCATGGCATATTTAAACAGCCTCGACTGGTAATGGAAATGAGCCGTCGCGTAAAACGGTTTGTACCGGAGATAAATCCCTACCTGCTGTTCGCCTACAAAGCGCTCGATGGATTTAGCAGAAATAGCCGCCATACTCGGTTTCACGAAAATTACCCCCTGAAGTGTTCCGTCATAAGCCACAATCCGCAATTCAGGTGTGTAGTACAGATAGAATTGCCTGCGGTTACCGATGTATCCCAATTTCAATCCGGCATGTATACGCATGTCATTCGTTAAATTCCCGATTGTCAGAAGATTTCCAAGCTCCAGGCGGACCCACCTGCTCCGGGTGAAAAATAGTTTCGTGTAACCTATGTTTAAATCCATCACAAAACCGGTATTCAGCTGGTATTCCCAACCCTTCGGATTCGGACTGTCAATCCACTTATGGACCGTTTTCTGGGTATATTCCCCAAAAGCAGGCTTCCCTATAAATCCTAAAAACACACCCCAGTTTAAGCGGTAATTCCGATTCAGGCTCCTGGAAAAAAACTGATTTCCATAGGTAATTGTTGCTGCATAGGGGCGATCTCCCTTCAAAAAAGTATCCGACTGAATCGTAGACGGTGTATAGCCTCTCTGATCGATCCCCGATTTCAGAGTCCGTTCCATATCCGGAACACGCAGGAAAAACGGATTGAGCCACTTCAGGTCCAGGTTGTGGTGTTCGTACTGCAAAAAGATTCCCTGGGAATAATACCGGTCGGTTGCCGTGAAAATATCCTGTCTCTTATACACATCTCCGAGCCCACGAGACTCCTGAGCATCTCGTATGCCGTCTTCTGCTTGAA
>NZ_CABHOL010000047.1 GCF_902168135.1 uncultured Fluviicola sp. | reverse complement strand
TTGTTTACCCGTTCATAAAAACCATACCGCTGGTTCTGATTCCTGACAAAACGAGCATATTCAATAGGTAAGTGTCCGAGTGAATCTTTTCTTTCTTGTGAAAAACCATAAAGAGCCTGAAAAAGGGATAAGATGCCAATAGCAAACGGTAGAAAGAAAATCCGTTGAAACATATCATTAAATTGAAGTCTTCCCTAACCAGCGCAATACATTATCGTACCAAATTGCATCGGATTCTTTTTGTTCCAAAATTCCGACTTCTACCGCAAAATCGATAACTCTTCCCGGGTATGAATTTGCAACACCTTCCATTTCTCCCAAAGGATACGGATCATCCAGTCCTGCAACAATTTGAGAGGAACCAACCCTGATCTTCAGCAATTGAAGTGTATAAGAATCATGGACAAGGGTATCAAAGAACAAGTTGGGGTGACCTAAGCTGGCACGCGGATCCCTTGTTTCGGTGAACAGGTCCGGTCGCCCGTCAAATCCTTGTAACCTTCTTCCGTAATTTGCCTGGCCAAGCATACAGCCATGTGCAAAACAAGTACGGATATCCGGATATTTATTGACAAAATCCTTTAGTGCATACATGTGCAGCGTATCTGCCGTCTGCGCCATCATCCAAACCAGGTGGAAACGCCAATACATATCTTTCAGTGCAACCATTTTCTCACCGTCATAAGGGTGGATCTCAATTGCCAGTTTGTATTCATTTGCTAAATCGAACAAAGGCAGGGTTGAGTCGTCCACCACGGAAAGCCATTCGTTATCCTTGTTCAAAAAGTGGGTTGGCAGGCACAATAAATTCATATTGAGATCTTCTACACAGCGGCGAATCTCATTCAATGCGTCGTCCATGTATAAAGGCTGTACAACGAACCCGCTTGTAAATTTATCCGGGCGGCGTTCCTGTACGCTTGCATTGAAATCATTCTGCCAGCGGATTGCATCAAAAGCATCTTGTTTCGACCAACCGTTGCAGTAAACCTGCGAAAGGTTCAACATAACTCCATGATCAATGCTGTGTCTTTCCATCCATTCGATTTTCTCATCGAAAAAGAAACTTGGATCTGTAATTGGGCGGGCCCAATCATCCTGTCTCATGAATTTCTTATCGTCATCTATCCAAAACAACTTTTTCTCACGCATGAATTTCGGAATTTCCGAAGGTTCAGGCAGGATATGTCCGTGACCATTGATCTTTAGTTTCTGCATGTTTGATGGAATCTTTCCTTCAAATTTAGGAAAAAAGTAGGGGCAGAAAATTTTCTGCCCCTACTTTTTATATGCCAGATGCAATTACTTACTAATCACCAGCTGGTGGTATTTGACACCAAATTCACCCAGGATCTGCAAGGTATAATGTCCGTTAGCATAAGCAGATAAATCAATCATTTTGACATTTTCGAACTCATCGATCTCCATGTCGAAGATCAATTTTCCTTGTGCATCCATCATTTTCAATGTTGAATATGGTATGTCCGATACGATCTCAATGTTTCCAACGGATGGATTTGGATAGATAGACATGTTCCATTTCTCATGCTCACTGACTGATAAACACGGATCAACAATAATGGTACTTTGCGCAGTTCCCGAACAGCCATTTGCGTCCGTGTACATATAAGTAATCGGGAAACTTCCTGCACCGCTTACCGCCGGATTAAAATTCCCTGCAGTAACTCCGGTTCCGGAATATGTTCCTCCCGCCGGTGTTCCTCCGGTTAGAGCAAATGCAGGATTATAGGTACAAACCTGGCCTAAGTCTGCAAATCCAACTGTCGGATTTGAATTTACGGTAACAGTAACCTGGTCTGTTAACTCACATCCGTTTCCATCTGTTGCTGTTACAGTGTAAGTAGTTGTCCCTGTTGGCACGAAAGCAACGCCATCCTGGATTCCATTATCCCATCCTAAAGTCGGGGAGCCGGTTGAAACTCCTGTCAGAGTAATGGAATTACCCGAACAAACAGCCTGATCATCTCCTGCACTCACACTAAATGCCGCTGCTGTAATCGTGATCGGATCTGATGTTGAAGTACATCCTGCATTCGTAACCTGAACGGAATACGTTCCTGCTGATGTAACGGTGATAGCTGCTGTTGTTTCAGCAGTTGACCAGGTATTTCCCGAAGGATAAGACGAAGTCAGCGTTACAGTTCCTCCCGGACATAAAACTGCCGAACTTGGTGTGATTACCGGAGGTGTTGGTGCTCCCGGATCTGTTAAGCTTCCGGTGATCGTATTGGAAATACATCCTGCTCCACTTGTCAGAACAACTGTATATGACCCTGCACCCAAATTCGGGATTGTCGTTGGTAAAGATGCTATCGCTGCAGATCCGGAAGCTGTTCCGGACCATGAAACGGAACCCGAACCTGTTCCATTAACCGCAATTGATCCGGTTGTCGAACCGCAAGAAGCCGGATTTGTCAATGTTCCCAAGGTAATAGCCGGAGTTGGGTTTACCGTTACCGTTGTAGCTGAACTGGCAGCACTTTGACAATTGGAAGCGTTCGAAACCTGAACGATATAAGTTCCGGAAGTTGTTGCGGTTATGGACTGCGAGGTTGCTCCATTCGACCATAAATAAGAGTTACCGGCACTGGAAGTCAGGGTAACCGATCCGCCCGCACAGAATGTTGTTGAACCACCTGTGGTAATTGTCGGAGCAGCCGGAGTTGGGTTTACCGTTACCGTTGTAGCGGAACTTGCAGCACTTTGACAATTGGAAGCGTTCGAAACCTGAACGGTGTAAGTTCCGGAAGTTGTTGCGGTAATGGATTGGGTAGTAGCGCCATTCGACCATAAATAAGAGTTACCGGCACTGGAAGTCAGGGTAACCGATCCGCCCGCACAGAATGTCGTTGATCCGCCAGCCGTAATGGTTGGTGCCGCAGGAGTCGGATTAATAGTTACCGTAATGGAGTTACTATTCGGACTTTGGCAACCTCCACTGACTACTTTACAGGTATAAGTTCCTGCTGTCGTTACCGTAATTGATTGTGTGGTTGCTCCTGTTGACCATAAATACGAAGCTCCGGTAGTGGAAGTTAAAGTCACGGAACCACCGGAACAAAAAGTGGTCGCTCCGCCTGCAGAAATCGTTGGTGCCGATGGAGTCGGATTCACGGTGACTGTTGTTGCTGAACTCGCCGCACTTTGACAACCTGCCGCGCTGCTGACTTGAACAGTATAAGTACCTGCTGTAGTTGCAGTAATAGACTGACTGGTTGCCCCAGTTGACCATAAGTAGGAATTTCCTGCACTCGAAGTCAGTGTAACGGATCCACCCGAACAGAATGTTGTTGAACCACCTGTTGTAATTGTCGGAGCTGCCGGAACAGCGTTTACAGTTACGTAATTGGTCATTGTGGTTGTATTTGACCCGGAACCATTCGTAGCAGTTAATACTACGTTGTATGTTCCGGCAGTTGAATAAGTAACTGTTGGACTTTCAGCCGTTGAAGTGGAAGGTGTCCCACCTGGGAAAGACCAGGAATACGATGTCGGTGAACCGGTTGACGTATTTGTATAGGTAATACTTTGCCCGGCGCATACGGTACTTGAAACGGTTGTAAAGCTTGGAGTCGGAGGTGTTGATGCTGTTACTCCGGTTACATTGATGTTATCCACATACAAATTGTTCCCATAACCGGACAAGTTTTTGAACGCAATAATCACATTTGCCTGACCCACATAAGGCGTCAGGTCAATCGTTTCCGTCCGCCATTGAGCAGTTGTCGGAACGAATGCAGACGTGGTTGCAGATGCAGTTGCCAATGTCGTGTTTGACTTTGAGTAAACAGAAGTAAATGAACTCCCGCAATTTGTAGAGATCAAGACTTCCAAACCGTCAAAATTCGCACCATTATAAGGAGCATAAGCTACATCAAAAGTCATTTGAGCAGAAGAAAATCCTGTAAAAATAAGCGGCTTTATTCTTACTTCATCGTCATCTGCATCATTGTAGTCAAAGTTATTGAACCACATAGAATTTCCTGCAGTAGGTGCACAACCAACTGTTGTTGATCTTGCCCATGATGTAGGAGACGCATTATTATTGACTAGTGTCCATCCGGTTGGAACGAAAGGCGTTGTCGTAAATCCTTCATTCAAAGGTAAAGCTGTTGCTGTTGAAGCAACCACTGTTATATACCCATTCTTGGTTTCCGTATCCGATCCGTTTGCATTTGTAGCCACAAGCGTTACTGCGTATGTTCCTGCCGTGTTATAAGTAACTGTAGGGTTTACCGCAGTTGATGTTGATGGAGTTCCACCGGTGAAAGTCCAGGAATAAGACGTTGCAAAAGTGGATAAATTTGTAAATGTTATTGCAGACCCCTGACACACGGTTGTTTGCGCAGCTGAGAAATCTGCCACCGGCGGGCTAACAACTCCCAAACCATTCAATACGAAGTTATAGGTTCCTTCATCGCAGTCGTTCGTAGCAAAGGAAACATTCCCTGTAAAATTACCAGCCGCATTCGGAGAAAAGGTTACCGTAAAGGTAGTAGTAGCGCCCGGTGCAACAGTTGTTGTACCGAATCCTGTTCCAAGCGCAAAACCGGTTCCTGTAACCGTGATCGGGTTTGTCAATGTCAGGTTCGTGGTTCCTGTATTCGTAACGGTAAATGTTGCTGTTGAAGATCCTCCGGATTGCGTATTTGAATAAGTATAAAATCCGCCGTCAAGCACATCAGAACCAGCAGCTGTAACATTGATTTCTCCCGGAGTTGTTCCTTCAAATTTCACATTATCAATAAAGATGTTATTACCATTATTGGAAACTCCTCTGAAACGGAATCGGATATTGTCTGAAGCTGCCGAAACATAAGACATCAAATCAATGGTTTCTGTTCTCCAATCTCCCGCGACGGTAGGATAATATTCTCCCGCGGATAACGTTGCACTTTGATACAAAGGTTGTGCACCATTACCTGTTTTATTGTACACATTCGTCCATGTCGCTCCGCAATCAGTGGAAATTTGTACGATTAACTGGTCGTTGGACCCTGATAATCTTCTGCGGTATGCCACATCAAACTTAAGTGTTGCTGTGAGCGCATTACAAGGAAGCAGGAAAACCGGAGTATATAAATCCTCGTTCGAGGTAGAGCTATTCCCGAAACAAGGAATCTCAGCAATATTATTTACAAATGATCCTGTTGAAGAAATTCCGGAAGCCGGGGACCACTTGAAACAGTCACCATTTACGTTATCAACTCTCCATCTGGCATCCGGCGGAAAAGACTGACCTTCAAAATCCTGTGTGTAATTCGGCATGATACCGTTAGAAACCACAAAATCAATTCCCGAAGTATCATAAACGGTATAAGGATCTGCAACCCCATTGGGAAGTGTGGAATAAGCTCTAAAGGAATGTGTTCCCAACGCAGCAGTAAATGCGGGTAGAGCAACTGTTACTGTTGAATTAGGTGTCAGGTTACCTGTCCAGCTGAACGTTACCGGGGTTCCGTTATCAATTGAGTAAGAAATTGTTGCGGATGTCAGGTTATTGGATCCGCGGTTCTTTAACTGGACACTTGGAGTGATTGCTCCCACACAGTTATCTCCAACCGGTGCGAAAACGTCCGTTATGGATGCATCACTTGGATTTGGAGGAGTACAAGCATCCGAATTAATCAAAGAAACACGCATAGGAGATCCCTCTAATACCGCACGCATCCGTTGTTTTTGGTCATTGGTAAAAATACTCATACAGTCGTCATCCGTATAATCCATGTAATTTTCTACCATATCATTTCCCGGGTCCGGTGCATTCGTGCAGCTGTTGATGGTAGGGCAACCGTAATTTGGTCCCCCTGCCAAAGGAGTATCATTGCAGTAGTCATCAACTCCACAACCACCATCTCCCCAAATATGGCGTAATCCCAACCAGTGGCCTATTTCATGTGTTGCAGTTCGTCCTTCATTATATGGTCCGGGAAAACCTGTAACGGAACTTTTCCCGATTGAATTGTATAAAAAGACTACTCCATCAGTCGCTGCAGCTTGCGTTCCACACCCCATTCCTCCGATAGGAGATTGAGGAAACTGAGCATATCCCAAAATACCTCCACTGATATTACACAACCAGATATTCATGTATTTATCCGGCGACCAGCCTCTGGCAAAGCCCGCAACAACTGCAGGTGTACCGTTGTTATAGGTATAAGGTTTAATGGTTGCATCAATATAATTGGTTGCATACGGAGGTGCTGTAAAACCGGCTGTCGAGCGTGGAATCCTGTTTACTCCGTCTTCTCCGTTAGGGAACGCAGAACCATCCGGTCTTCTTTTTGCCAGACAAAATTCAATTTGGGTATCTGCACCTACCGGGTTTGTATTGTATCCATTGGTACCGAATATTCTTCTGAAATCTTCATTCAGCACATCGATTTGCGACTGGATTGCAGCATAAGATACATTTGTTCCCGTACCAACAGCTTCTCCGTTGTGGATCACGTGGACCACAACAGGAATTTGGTAAACACCTCCGATAATTTTACCGGACGCCATGTTTGCAGTCATTTCAGACTGGATCCATTGTTCAAATTGTTGTGTTGATTCTAATTCCGGGTGGTTTGCATGCAGGATAGCATCTTGTTCATCTGTGTAGCACCTAACAATTCCGTTTGTTTGAGCGGATACTCCATTAAAGAGCATCGAAAAAAACAAACATGCGAAGAGGGCACGTAGTTTTACTCCGTTAGTTTTCATAAAAGCAGTTTTCATTTTTTGAACGAATACTCTTAATCCTTGATGGAAATAATTGATTTAGAGCACTCAATTCTAGTTTTAGCGAACCAATGATACTAAAAAAAAATGATTACAGGGGTTGTAAAGTTTAAATTTTAACATTGACTTATCAACAATGTTTTAATTCATTCAAACATATCTCCGAGCATATTTTCGCCTGCTTTTCCCACAAAAGGAACGGTTTTCTTTTGACCCTGAACAGCCGAAATCAATCCTAACAGCCAACAAATAAAAAGAGTGAAGGATAAAATATTGATTACAAAAAGTCCGAAATACGGAACAAAGAAAAAGATGGTATCAACAATGCTTACAGCCGCTCCAAGCAACATTAAAAGAAGCATTTGGCGCAAATGAAAAGCAGCAAATTTCCTTTCTTCACCTTCCAAAGATGAAACCCTGACAAGTGCAATAATCCAACCGATCAAGGTACAATAAGCTACTATTGCAACTGTTTTATTAAGCGATTTCGAATTCATGTCAATATACAGTCACATGAATATACGACCTAAAATTATAAAATTAGTTACAAAATTCGCAGATGATCAGTTTAATCGAGCGATTTTCACATTTATTCACCAAAGATGGAAGCTACAAACTCTTCTTTACGGAAGACCTGGAGATCTTCAATTCCTTCTCCAACACCGATAAAGCGTACAGGAATACTCATTTGATCTGAAATCCCGATTACAACTCCGCCTTTTGCTGTTCCGTCGAGTTTGGTTATGATCAAACCTGTCAAAGAGGTTGCCAATGCGAATTGTTTTGCCTGTTCGAATGCATTTTGTCCGGTAGAACCATCCAGCACCAACAAGATTTCGTGAGGGGCATCCGGAACAACTTTCTCCATTACGCGTTTGATCTTTGAAAGCTCATTCATCAGGTTTACCTTGTTGTGTAATCGTCCTGCCGTATCAATAATAACAACATCCGCTCCCTGAGCCTTTGCCGAGCTTAGCGCATCAAAAGCAACAGATGCCGGATCAGCTCCCATTCCCTGCTGAACAATCGGAACACCAACGCGCTCTGACCAGATAATCAATTGATCTACTGCAGCAGCACGGAATGTATCAGCAGCTCCCAAAACAACTTTCTTACCTGCCTTCTTGAATTGGTTTGCCAGCTTTCCGATAGAAGTAGTCTTCCCTACTCCATTGACGCCCACAACCATAATTACATGCGGATTTCCGTCATGGCTCGGGATATTATACTCGCTTGGTCCGTTATTATCATTTTCAGACAATAACGAAGCAATTTCTTCTTTGAGGACTTTGTTCAGTTCATCCGTACCAACATATTTATCCCTTGAAACGCGCTCGTTGATTCGATCAATAATTTTCAGAGTTGTATTTACCCCGACATCGGAGCTGATAAGGATCTCTTCCAATTCGTCGAGAACTTCGTCATCAACTCTTGATTTTCCTACCAGGGAACGCGTTAACTTACCGAAAAAACTTTCCTTTGTTTTTTCAAGTCCTTTATCAAGTGTTTCTTTGTTTTCCTTCGAAAACCAACCAAATAATGCCATAGTCCAAAATTACAAAAAAAACCCCTCCGCGACGGCGAAGAGGTTTTAAAACAATATCGAGTTTACAACTTAAAGAATCTGATTATTTGCTGAACCAGTCTTTTACTTTATCGTTGTGTACGATTTCTTCTTTGAATGTGAAAGAACCGGTTTTAGACTTAACCATCTTGATCACTTTCGTATGCTCTTTTCCTCCACCTTTTTGTAGGGATGCTACTACTTTCTTAGCCATGACTTAATGTTTTATATTTTTTTAATCTGAAGTTATTCCCACCTATCGGTGGCCATCAAATCGATCCGCCTCGGCGGATCTCTTACTTAATCTCTTTATGAACTGTATAACGCTTCAAGATCGGGTTGAATTTTTTAATCTCCAAACGATCAGGAGTGTTTTTACGATTTTTCATCGTAATGTAACGGGACGTTCCCGCCATTCCAGACTCTTTGTGCTCAGTACACTCTAAAATAACCTGGATTCTATTTCCTTTTGCTTTCTTAGCCATTTTAATTCAATTTGATTGGTTACCCAACCTATGGTTGGAAAAATCGTCAGCCGCAGCTGACCCTTACTTTAAAAAACCTTTTTCACGTGCTTCTTTCAAACACGCAGAAATACCTTTCTTATTAATTGTTCTTAAAGCTGCAGCAGAGATCTTTAATGTAACATACATATCGTCTTCTGGTACGTAGAACTTCTTAGTTAACAAGTTCGGGTAAAACTTGCGTTTTGTTTTGCGGTTTGAGTGAGAAACGTTGTTCCCTACCATTACCGACTTTCCTGTGATTTGACAAACTCGTGACATTGTATTTTATTTTTCCTTATTCTAAAAGCGGGTGCAAAGAAAAGCAAATTCTAACAATTAAGCAACATTAACTTTGCTTTTTTTCAATATTTATTCCCAAAATCTCGCAACGTAATAAGTTTAAAGCTGTAAGCACCGTCATTTGCACTGTTCTTTGACGATCCGTTCCGAATAAAAATTTCCGGGATATTTTTCGATCCGGGCCATCTATTGCTATCCAAACCGTGCCCACCGGTTTCTCATCACTGCCGCCAAGCGGCCCGGCTATTCCTGAAACAGAAACACACCAATCCACATCCAGCACTTTCTTTCCTCCGGCAGCCATTTCCAATACTGTTTCTTCCGATACAGCTCCGAAATCTTCCAGGGTTTGACCACTAACTCCGGCCAACTTCATTTTCAGGTCATTGCTATAGGTAATTAGTCCTCCGAGCACATAGGAAGATGACCCTGAAATACCGGTCAAAGCCGCCATAATACTTCCGCCGGTACAACTTTCAACAGTCCCAACGGTCGCTCCTTTTTGCAGCAATAACTTTCCAACGACTTCAGGCAATGTATCCTCTTCTTCTCCAAATAAATAACCGGGAATCATTTTTTTAAGCTCCTCTCCGTAGGACGCAACCCGATCCTGGTCCCCGGAAGCGGAACTGATACGAAGCTTCACCATTCCGGGAGAAGGCAGATATGCCAGGTCCAGTCCTTCGGAACGCAGCCGGTTTTCCCAATCGCTTATCTTTTCGGCCAGGAAAGACTCCCCTATCCCCTGCGTTAAATAAGTCCGCTGGACCAACTTCCTGAGCGGATATTTATTCGTTAAACGCGGGACCACATGGGTTTCCATCAGGTATTTCATTTCATAGGGAACTCCCGGCATAGAGACAAATATGGTATCCTCTTTTTCAAACAACATTCCGGGAGCGGTCCCCTGCTCATTAAATAAGACCTCACATGCTTCGGGAACCATTGCCTGCATCTTATTAACTTCCAGCATCGGACGGTTTCTCTTTGTAAAAAATGATTCCACATGATCCAGGACTTTCTGGTCCAAAACCAGTTTGGTATCAAAGTAAGCACAAAGAACCTGTTTGGTGATATCGTCTTTTGTAGGTCCCAAACCTCCGGTGATCAAAACTACCTGGCTTCTCTTGTGAGCATCCGTCAAAGCACCCGTAATTGCTTCCCAGGTATCCGAGATAGTTGCAACATAAGAAACCTTCATCCCCTCGAGTGCCAGTCGAGACCCCATCCATGAAGCATTTGTATTAATTGTCTGTCCGATCAACAATTCATCTCCGATAGAAATTATTTCAACATTAATCATGGTACTGTTTTTGAGCTGAGACAAAATTATTCTTAAGTTTGAACATAAAAAATTATCCCATGAGAAAATTCACACGAATCCTCGCTTTAGGCAGTATAATTGTCGGTTTACAGGCTTGTGAAACAGTAAAAGAAGCTGCCGGAGCATTAAACACCGGAACAAACACAACCCCGGCACTTACAAATGCAGAAGTGATTTCCGGTTTGAAAGAAGCGCTCACGGTAGGCATTCAAAATTCGGTGAATTTAACTTCAGTAACGGATGGTTTTCTGAAAAACGATGCCATTCGCCTGCCTTTCCCTCCTGATGCTTTAAAAGTACGCCAGAAGGCAATGGACTGGGGACTTAGCGGACAAGTAGAAAAGTTTGAAACAACACTCAACAGAGCTGCCGAAGAGGCTACCAAAGAAGCACTTCCTATTTTCAAGGATGCAATCCTGAATATGAGTATCTCGGACGGATTTAGTATTCTAAACGGCGGTGACGGAGCTGCAACGCGTTTCCTGAAAGACAACACGACTTCCAAGTTAGTAGCAGCCTTTTCTCCAAAAGTGAAAGATGCTATTTCTAAAGTAAAGCTAACGGAATACTGGAACCCGATCATTACCAAATACAACAGCGCGATGAGTTTGACCGGAGGAGAGAAAATCAATCCGGACCTGAACCAATACATCACTGAAAGAGCGATTTCCGGGTTATTCCAAATGGTGGAAAAGGAAGAAAATAAAATTCGTAAAGATCCTGCCGCACGCGTAACAGATTTGCTTACTAAGGTATTCGGAAGCATCAAAAAATAATGGACAATGGAATAATGGATAATTGAAAAGAAGTACAAACAATGCTTTCAATAAAACACTGAAGCAGATCCATGCAATTTACTTCCCAATTTTTTCATTAACTTTTACATTTTAAAATTTTCAACTTTCCATTAAATGAAGTATCCTGCATCAGAACTGGTATTAGATTCCAAAGGACATATCTACCATTTGGGAGTATCTCCCCAAGATATTGCTGCGACTATTTTATTGGTAGGTGACCAGGACCGTGTTGCGTCTATTTCTGCTTTCTTTGATGAAATTACTCATCAGTCCAAACACCGTGAGTTTGTTTGTCATACCGGAACTTATAAAGGAAAAAGAATTACCGCCCTTTCAACCGGAATCGGAACGGATAACATTGATATTGTAATCAATGAATTGGATGCACTGGTAAATATCGACCTGGAAAACCGGGAAAATAAAAAAGAGCTTACTTCATTGAATTTAATACGGATCGGCACCTGCGGGATCCTGCAGGCAGATATTGATGTGCACAGTTACATCCTTTCTACTCATGCGGTTGGAATCGACAATGTGGCCCACTTTTACCCCATTGAATTCAATCCTGAAGAAAAGTCCATTGCACAAGCCCTGGATACTTTTGTAGGATTCCCTGAAGAGGTTATCCCATATTGTTCGGAAAGTTCACCTGCTTGGGTCCGAAAACTGGATGGAGAAAAAGTACGAAGAGGAATTACTGTTACAAGTTCGGGATTTTATGCTCCGCAAGGAAGATCACTTCGTCTTGGTACCAGGACTTCGGAAGTCAATGAAAAACTGGAACAATTTTCTTTTGAAAATCACCGGGTAGTGAATTTTGAAATGGAAAGCTCCGCTCTTTTCGCTTTAGGCAAAGCCATGGGCCACCAATGCATTACCATCTGCCTGGGAATTGCAAATCGACCGCGCATGGAATTCAGCAAAGGCTACGAATCCGAAATGAACGGATTAATTCAATATGTATTAGACCGAATCTAGGGATTATTCCGCAGGATACTTGGCCTCGTATTCTTCAGGAGTGAGGTTATCACCACTTTCATCATCACGGATCAATACATCGAATGTCTTTTCGTGTACCGTTAAATTCAACTTAACAACAGTTGCACTGCCAACATGCTGAACCACCTGGAACCAGTAAAATCCATTCCCCTTATTCAGTAAATCTTTACTCATTTTCAATGAAATGGATTGATTCTTCGCTTCGGCACTTGCCTTCAGATCTTTGACGACTTTCAGGTTCTGCACAATATCATATGCTTTATATTCAGGTGTACTTTGATCTACTCCAACAGCTGCTTTTTCTTCTTCTTTAGCACCGCAGGAAACTATTCCGCTCAGTAAAAACAAAGCAATAACTGCTCCAACCAGGTATTTCATCTTTCATTAATTTGTCTGCAAAATAGGGAATATATTTCTAATATCAGCCATAAAAATAGTGGGCGCACAATGAATCGCGCGCCCACTCCTACCTATTAAAAACTATTTTATTGCTTCACCAATGAATATACTTTGGAACCGTTCTTAACGATGTAAACACCGGCTCTCAATGAAGAAATATCCAGCACCAATGATCCGTCTCCCTGTTTATAGGAAGAAACATTCATGCGGATATCCTGTCCCATTGCATTCAACAATTTAAATGTGCTCAAAGAAACAATATCACCTTTCAAAGTTACAAGACCGGTTGCCGGATTCGGGAAGATCACCAAATCCCCCATTCCAATACCATCAATGTAAACAGATTCCATTTCGTGAACGCGTTCCTGTCCGTTAAAATCAACTTGTCTTAAACGGTAATAAGAAATCCCGTTTAACGGCATATTATCAACATCCGTATAGTCATTCGGTGTTTCGGAATTACCCGCACCATCAACGGTTGCAATTGCCTCCCAGCCATCTTCACCACTAATGGATCTCTCAATTACAAAGTAATCGTTGTTTTGCTCGGAACTTGTTTCCCAGTTTAATCTAACAACATTATTATTTAATGCAGTTGCTTCAAAGCTTACTAATCCGACAGGCATTGAAGTTCCACAGTTAACAGTAATACATTGCGGTTGTGTATAAGTACATCCGAAATTATCCGTTACACTGTATGTAAAACAAGGAGTTCCCTGGTTCGTTGGTGTTACGTTCGCTGTTGTTGCACCCGTACTTGAAAGCGTTGTTGCAGCTACCCACCCCTGGGAAACAATTGTTGGTGTAAATGAAGAAGCAGATAGAAGAGCAGCATTGAAATTGATATCCCAGTCAAAAATATAGCCATTATCAAAACCGGTATTATCGGTTACAACGATAGTCCAATCCCCGTTTAAAGGACACCCAACCAAATTGGCAAAACCTTCCATTGGTGTATATGTTCCGGCAGGAATGTAAGTATCCGTATACGTTCCTGGACCATCTCCATCCGGAAAGGTCCCCCCGGATACAGAAGCACTGGCCCATGCAGTACCTCCAGTCATTGAAAAACAATACGTGGAACCTACCCCTGGTGTAATTGTTGATGAACTTCCATCTACTGTCCCTTCTGACCAAGGAATGCCTAAATTTGCAGAACCAGTTCCCGAAGGAAAAGTGATCAAACTGGTAGATTGTCCATTCGGACATTGAATTTCTATCGATAAATCCCCGGAATAAGAGTGTTCCATATTCAAACAAATATTGGTGATATCCGCAGCTGTAGCTACAGTTGCACTCGGACTATAACAATTCGTTGTAATTGAAGTTGAGTAAGAAACCCCGGACCCATCAGGCAAAAAAGTGGTACCGGAAACAGGAGGTGTACAGTTAATGACATAGGGAGTCATTGTCACATTCGCAGCTAAAGCCGATGTTTGATTTGTACATAAGGTTGCAGGCGTTGCAGAAGTACTGATCGTTGGTGTAGTCGAAACCTGGATATTCCTGTTAATCGAATTCGTATTTGTACATCCGTCCGGATCGGTTATAATGAGGTTTGCCAGGTAACTCCCCACAGCCGGATAAGTGTAATTGATGTTGGCGCCATTTACGATTACACCATTCCCCATGTTCCAGGCATAAGTTGCGCCTGTTCCGGAAGTTCCGAATGTACCGCTCCCTACCAGGTTAATACTCTGCCCCTGACAAATTCGGATAATACCGTCGCCTCCCGGAGCTTCGTTCGAACTTACCCAGTTAGACGTGATCGTTTGACAAGAGAAAATACATGAAATATCTGCAGACCATCCGGCATCTACACTGGATCCGTCAGAGGTAAACCTGAATGTTAAACAGCCGGTTGCATTTCCAACAGATGCAGCAATCGTACCCGGATTGGTCGATCCGGTATACGTTCCCAAAAGAGCTGCCCCAGTTGAGTTTCCATCATAAACATATAGATAATCAAAATCAAGTTCGGTTGCAAAGGCTGTGAATACTGCCTGAACTCTTGCACCAGCAGTCGAAGGACAAATCGTATACGTAAAGTCAGAGTTATCAGCATAATCAGAATTACCACCCGGATCAAGAAAAGTAGTTCCGCAAGTGCTTGTATTTCCGTTCGTCATAGTGATTGAACCAGATGAAACCGTTGATGTAACACAAATAGTCCCGTTCATATCATTATTGTTGTCATTATTTGTCCGAATGATTCGGATGTAATAGGTATTTCCCACCACTGTCGGAACATTTAATGTTTCAGTACCCTGAGTTGCAACAGCATCAGCACATGCCAATAAGCTTGCTGCAGCGCAACTGGAATAAACAGCTACCGCCATAGTTCTGTTGGTATTTGTACAGTTCACATTAGATGTTGCAGATGTTGCCACAAAGGAAAACCACCCGTCACGAAAATTGGCTGATGCACACCCGGGATTGGCAATTCCTGATGTAGTCCATAATGATTGAACATTCCAGTTTGAAGTTACACAGGATGTTCCAACCGTTAAAGCAGGAGCGGTAGCGCATTCATCCGATTGAGACCAGGAAATTTGAGCGTTAAAAGCCAGGAATAACCCTATTAAGGTTATTTTGTGTAGTTGCAGTAATATATTTTTCATGATCTAGTTTCTGGTAACGGGTTTTATAACCATAATATAGTCCGTATTGTCGACGCGGTAAACTTGAGTTCTATCTGAAAAGTAATCAATGTAATAAGCCAGAGGATTAAACTCATTCAGATTAAAATTCAAAAAATTTGCGCCTTGGATTTCAGGATTCAATTTTGTCATCAGTGGCACAGATGACAAAAGAGCATACTTTTCATCAGTTGTAGCGGCAGTTACGATATAATCTATCCGTTCATTTATAATCTTAGCATAAACAGCCGGCAATTCCGGGTTCTGAAGCAGAAAATTGCTTCCATAAACATCATTTAACCTACCAGTGACCTGTTCAAGAGTTAACTGCTGAGTAACAGTTTGTCCGTAGGAAAAAGAGAAAAGCTGTAATAAAATCAGGGTGAGAGATCCCCTTAGTAGTAGTTTCATAAAAAGTAATAATAGTTCTATAACGGGTTAAAATTAAAGTAAAT
>NZ_CABHOL010000046.1 GCF_902168135.1 uncultured Fluviicola sp. | reverse complement strand
GCCAAGAGTTATGCATAGATATGATAACTCCTAAATTGTCTCCTTCAATGATAGGATGAGATCGAGATACTACGCGAGAGAGCTCCCCTAATTCGTTCTTTCATAGCCCAAGCCTCGGCTTGGATAATAGAAATATTCGGACCTAGAGCTTTGGCGCCAGCCAACAAGACATCACCTCCACTATTTCTAATCACAAAGCCTAAAGAAGCATTACCATTATTAAGTTTTGAACCATCAAAATTTAACTTACACAAGTTAGCTGGGGAGAAGGAACAAATAAGATTTTTGGGAGTACCCGTTATTATGATTATGATGAGAATAATGCTTCCGTTAAGATCGGAGGGACTTTCTTAGACCGCGCCCATTGGGGAGGAAGCTATAATTTTGCTATCAAAGAATTGGTGTTGGATTATGCATTTCAGTTCGTTGACAAAATTATTTTTGAAATTGCAGAACAAAACATCCGTTCTCAGATAGGGACTTCCAGGTTTGGAGTAGTGGAAAAGGAACACTTCATGAAGGAAATCAAAGGAAAAAAGTACCCGTATATCACGTACGAGCTGACCCCTCAATTATGGGCAAATGTTAAACTTATGCGGGCTTAGTGTTTTTTTAACCGAAAAGAATGCAAGTGCACAGAGAAAATAAAATACCAAACTCCGCGCCCTTTTATTCTTTTCGGTTTATCTAATGAATTCGTAATTAATCTAGAGGTCTAGTACGAAAAAGAAAGTACTTCCTTGACCACAACTGCTTTCAACACCAATTGTTCCTCCCTGAGCTTCTATAAACTCTTTGCAAATGGCAAGTCCAAGACCTGTACCGGGTTTGCTGATCCCCGGAACCTGGAAATACCGGTCAAAAATGCGTGAGGTGTATTCATCAGCTATACCGTCTCCCTGATCTTTTATTTCAAATCGCAGCTGGCTCCCGGATTCTTTTAAGGAAATCGTGACCGTTTCTCCTGCAGGTGAATAATGAATGGCATTGACCAGTAAATTGATTAAAACCCATTGTGTTTTATCTGTGTCAGCGGATAGATTCGGAAGATTTTTCTCTGTGAGGATTTGTATTCGTACTCCAAAGTGTTCAGCTTCTTTCTTTACTGCTTCGACAGCATAATTAATTATTTGATACGGATCCGAAGACTGCATGTATAATTTGATGTTCCCGGTCTCTAGTTGAGTAAGGTTCAGTAATTCCCCCGTTATTTTTAATAGGCGTTCGTTGTCTTCACGGATGCTATTGATTAAGTTCATTTGTTCTTCGTTAACGGCTCCTACATCTTTTCTCTCCAGTAATTGAAGACTCATTTTAATAGAAGAAATAGGTGTTTTCAATTCATGCGAAATGGTAGCCATGAAATTCGTTTTGGCGAATTCCAGTTCTTTAAATGACGTTACATTTCGGAGTATGATGACGTTTCCGATTGACTGCTGCTCACTTTCTTCAGTATGTGTTGTAGCAATTGTGATCAGTTCTTTTTCGAAATATTGTTCTTTACCATTGTTGAGTATCGTGATAGCATTGGCTGTTTTTTGAGGACTTGTTTCCGTCGGAAGATCACGAAGTAATGTGCGCATCAAATCGTTGGATAATGCAAGTTCTTTTGCAGCAGCTCCCATTAACTCGGATTTGGAAAGATTAAGGATGTGAATCGCTTCGTTGTTTACAAACATGATCTTTCCTTGTTCATCCAAACCGATCACCGGATCATTCATATTATTGATAAGGGTTTCGATCCGCTTCTTTTCATTCAATACTTCTGCCAGTTGCGTGCTGTTGTATTCATCCAGCTTCTCTGCCATGCTGTTGAACGATTTCGCAAGATCTCCGAATTCACTGTGCCCTTCAAAAGCTACTCGTTGCTTGTAGTTTCTGGAAGCAATCTGACGGATACTATTCGTGAGCTCTTTTATTGGTTTTGCGATGTTTTTGGGTAGCTGAACCAGTAATACGAAAGCAATGATGAAACAGGAACTTCCGGTTAAAAAGATCCAGAATAGTGCATCATTGGATGATTGATCTGCAAGCTGGCTTTTTCGCTGGATAGCAGTCATGTTTAACTGCATGATCTGCAGAATATCCTGTCGGATTAATTTGCGGAAATGTTCCCTGTTTTTACTGGTGTTATTCATTTCGGCTACATGATCGTTTAAACGCTGGGTAAGTTCATTTTCACCGGGTTCGGTGATGTTTTTGTTCTGAAGCCGGAGATTCGTTCTGAAACGTTTTTCCGCAGTTTTATCTTCCGTTTCTTCGTCAAGTGATAGTAACATCTTGCGAGAATAGTTCAAACTGTTGTAGTTGGCTTTCAAAATGTTATTGGTATCAGCTTTCAGCATTAGGATATAACCGCCTGAAACTAGTGATAACAGGATGATCAATAGAAAGAGAAGTCCGACTCCAAGCGTGAGTTTTGTTTTAATTTTCATAATTCAGGAAAGAATAATTAAATCTATATCCGTTTCGGCTAATTTATTGAGTAATTTGTTAAAAACAGAGGTTGCCATGATGACTTTAAATAAACTGAAATGGGGTTTCCCGATACAAAGTGTTGTTATCTTTTTTTCTTCAGCAACTTTCATAATGGCATCTGTGACATTTTGTTCTTCGAGTCGGATAACTTGTGCTCCCAATTCAGTAGCTAGCTTGAAATTATTAATTAAATGACGTTGTTTGTCCAAAGGTATGCGGTCATTGCTTTCAGATGGTATTTGAACGTATAATACAAACCATTTGCTGTGATAATAATTCGCAAGACGCGCTGTTTTCCGGATTACTTTTTTTGCTGTTTTTTCGTTGCTGCTGATACAGGCCAGTAGTTTCTCATGTCTGAATGAGACATCGTGGGCAATTTCGGCTTCTACTTTACGCTCAACCTGGCTGGCAACCTCTTTTAAGGCTAATTCTCTTAACTGCAGAATGTTTTCCGACTTAAAGAAATGGGTGAGTGCCCGCTGTATTTTATCTGCCGTGTATATTTTTCCCTCTTTTAAGCGGTTTACCAGTTCGTCGGAAGTCAGATCTATATTTACGACCTCATCAGCGAGCTGCAATACGCTGTCAGGAATTCTCTCGGAAACTTCAATGCCGGTAATTTGCTTGATTTCTCCGTTCAGACTTTCAATGTGCTGGATATTTACGGCACTGATAACATTGATTCCTGCTTCCAGAATGTCCAGGATGTCCTGCCAGCGCTTTTCGTTTTTGGAACCTTCGATATTGGTGTGGGCCAATTCATCCACAATTACCACCTCCGGACGAAGGTTGATAATTGCCTGTAAATCCATTTCTTCGAGATTCTTGCCTTTATAAAAGAGTTGTTTTCTCGGGATAATAGGCAGTCCAATTACCAATTCCTCTGTTTCCTCACGTCCGTGGGTTTCAATGTAACCGATTTTTACATCAATTCCATTTCGTAGCAGGGAATGTGCTTCCTGGAGCATACGGTATGTTTTACCGACTCCGGCACTCATACCGATGTATACTTTGAACTTTCCTCGTCGGGAACGCTGGATGAGCTCTAAAAAGTGCTTTACATTGTTTTCCTTTTCTGTCATGACCGAGTGTAAACTTCAAAACAGCCGCACCGGAAAGATACGACTGTTTAAACCAATAATAACCTACTTTCGTTTAGATTCTGAACAGGATAGCAAATACCAGTCGAGTCTCTGATTTTACAAGATCAGGTCTCCAGTCTGAAGGAAGCGGTGTAGTGGTGTAACCTGTTGGAGAGGTTACACCTCCGTGCCCGGCAAAGTAAGGAACACTCGACTGACGATGAATCAACTCTGCGCGGAATGTAATACTCTGATTTGGCATCCAGTCGAAATTGGTTGAAATGTCCCAGCCTTTGAACTGATCTCCGGGATTCGCGCTGAAAGGATATGCTCCTGCAGTTTGGGTAGGATCGTTTGGATTAGGAAGCGGACTTGCTTGTCCGGTCGGGTAAAGTACCAGGTATCGCCCCGGGTTTGTCATAACACCACCACCGATTGTCCATGCAAATTTATTCTTTCCGAACCAGATTCTGTTGTAGAACATGAGACTGGCAAAGTACTGAGCTGGTCCTTCAATACTGTCTCCGTTTTTCAATCCGTTTACACCGCCTCCTTTTTCGAAACCAAAATCACCGGTCAGAGAGAACGCCATGCGGCTGATTCCTTTTGATTCCGGTCTGTTGTAGTACCTTACTAATAAACTATTGTCGGAATGGAAACGCTTACGGTCTTTCAATCCTGCTGCATCAGTTCCGTAATAATCATTGGTCAAAAGCTTCACGCTGCTGTTAGGAATCCAGGTAATATTTGCTCCGAATCCTGGCATGGCATTGAATTTTCCATAACTCTGCCAGCCGTTGATTAGCCACGGCTCGATCTTCAGTGTTTTTGACGGGTGGATTTGAACTCTCAATCCATTAAAGAACCACGGTGTGTTGTCTGAGGTAAAAGAAGCCTGGTATTCCCAGTTCTCATTCTGGTAGTAAGAGTTCAATCCGATGTAAGACATGAACATCCCCGCATCCACATTAATTCCGTACCATTTTTTAAAATGATAACCTGCGTAAGCTTCACTCAAATAACGGTAGACATTCGCCAATTCATACTGTCCTTTGTAAGGGCTGTAATCATTTCTTGGAACAACCGTTGATCTTGTGCCAAATTGGGTAACGATGCGTCCACGAGCACCCTTATAATTAAAATCCGCGCCCAAATTTGCAGATGATAACTGAACTTCATTGTGACGGGCCATAGCTGTAGAACCTACAACAGTGTTATCAATCGGGTTATTGAATGAATAATTGTAATTCACGTCAATCATGATAACCGGAGTGAAATATTTACTTGTCCAGATAGCGGAATCCCGACGATCTCCACCATTATGCCAGGTCATGTCGATCCCGTCGAAGGGAATTTTTTCTGCTGTTTCATTTTGCTGTGCAGCAAGTTGTAAACTGATTGCAACCGCAATACACGTAGTGATTTTTTTCATTTTGTTTTATTATTTGTGGTATCCGTTTTCTTGGATTATTTTACTGAAATTGTACAACTCCTCTGCTTCGAGAGTGTTTAATAGGTGAAATTTTATTGGTTATTCGTTTGATGCTTTTCCAATGCCAGGTTTAGCTCCAGGACATTGATTTTTTGTGGCCCGAAGACGTTTAGAAGAGGAGGTTCCATGTGTTTTTTGACCAGTGACCGAACTTCCTGTTCGTCCAATCCTCTTGCCCGGGCTACTCGTTTGATCTGCACTTCCGCTGCTTTTTGAGAAATATGCGGGTCCAGACCACTTCCGGAAGCTGTAACCATTTCCGCAGGCACCTCTTTTCGTTCCAGGTACGGATGACAGATTAGGAATGTGTCAATACGCTTTTCAACTTCCTCCAGATATACCGGGTTTGAAGGACCTTTATTACTGCCACCGCTTCCTGAACCATTATAACCAACAGCAGATGGTCTTCCCCAGAAATACCGGTTATCAGTAAATTGCTGTCCTTCCTGCGTGAATCCAACGGTTTTTCCTTTATAAGAAACAGTTCTGCCTTTTCCCTGGCCTGGAGTTAGTTTCCCGATTCCTGAAATGAGGAGCGGGTAGGCAACGGAAAGCAGGATCATACACCCGAAAGTAAAAATGTTAACAGAGATTATTTTCTTTATCATGATTTCTATTTTTTAAATGAAGAGTGAGATGAATAAATCGAGTAATTTGATCCCGACAAAAGGAATGACAACCCCTCCGAGCCCGTAGATCAACAAGTTGCGGCGAAGAATGGCGCTGGCTCCTATTGGTTTATACGCAACTCCTTTCAAAGCCAGTGGAATCAATGCCGGAATGATTAATGCATTAAAGATTACAGCAGAAAGAATAGCACTTTCCGGACTGTGGAGGTGCATGATATTTAATCCCTCTAACGATGGAATAGACACGATAAACAAGGCAGGAATTATTGCAAAATATTTTGCGATATCGTTTGCAATAGAGAAAGTCGTCAAAGTTCCACGTGTCATCAGCAGCTGTTTTCCAATTTCAACGATTTCGATCAGTTTTGTTGGATCATTGTCTAAATCCACCATGTTCCCGGCTTCTTTGGCAGCCTGGGTACCGCTATTCATTGCTACACCCACATCTGCCTGAGCCAATGCCGGAGCGTCATTGGTACCGTCTCCCATCATGGCAACCAGTTTCCCGCTTTCTTGTTCTTTCTTGATGTAAGTCATTTTGTCTTCCGGCTTGGCTTCTGCGATAAAATCATCTACACCTGCTTTTTCGGCAATGAATCTGGCAGTCAACGGATTGTCTCCTGTTACCATCACCGTCTTAACTCCCATTTTACGAAGTCTTTCAAAACGCTCCAGGATTCCTGGTTTGATAATGTCCTGTAATTCAACTACTCCGATTACCTGGTTATTCTCACAAACAACAAGGGGAGTTCCACCGTTACTGGAAATCGTTGTAACGGCTGTGATAGTCTCATTGGGAAAGATATTTCCTGCGGATTCTACGATGTTTCGAATAGCATCGAAAGCACCTTTGCGAATCGTGGTTCCTTCTAATTGTATTCCGGAGCTCCGGGTTTCTGCAGTGAATCGGATAAATGTTGCAGAAAATGCACTTTTGCGGAGCGTTTCTACATCTGTACCCAATTGCTGAGCCAGTTCAAGAATGGATTTCCCTTCCGGCGTATCATCTTTCAAGGAAGACAAAACAGCACATTTGATCAGGTATTTCTTGTCCCGGTCATTGGAAGGATGAAAAGCCGTTGCCTTGCGATTCCCGATGGTAATAGTACCGGTTTTATCAAGCAGCAGAACGTCTATATCACCGGCAGTTTCTACCGCTTTTCCGGATTTGGTTACAACATTAGCCCGCAGTGCACGGTCCATTCCGGCAATCCCTATGGCAGAAAGCAATCCGCCGATTGTGGTTGGGATCAGGCAGACAAACAGAGAGATGAATGCAGCGATTGTTATCGGTGTGTTAGCGTAATCGGCGAATGGTTTTAAAGTAACACATACAATGATAAAAATGAGTGTAAAAGCCGCAAGCAGAATTGTCAGTGCAATTTCATTGGGCGTTTTCTGACGGCTTGCACCTTCTACCAAAGCAATCATTTTATCCAGGAAGCTTTCACCCGGTTCTGTGGTCACTACCACTTTGATCTTATCCGATAAAACCTTTGTTCCGCCGGTTACACTGCTCTTATCTCCGCCGGCCTCCCGAATAACCGGTGCAGATTCACCGGTAATGGCGCTTTCATCGATTGTTGCAATTCCTTCAATGATTTCTCCGTCGGTTGGGATGGTATCTTCTGTTTCGCAGATGAAAATATCTCCTTTGCGCAGGGCGGAGGAATTGACCGAACGAATTTCACCGTTTTCCAATAGTTGTTTTGCCGGAGTTTCTTCCCTGGTTTTTCTCAGGCTGTCTGCCTGTGCTTTTCCGCGTGCTTCTGCCAGTGCTTCTGCAAAATTAGCAAACAACAAAGTGGCGAAAAGGATCAGAAAGATGGTAATGTTGTAACCGAAACTTCCCTGGTTTTGTGCTCCGGCAAGAATGGAAATGCAAACTGCAAGCATGACAGCTGTTCCAATCTCTACAGTGAACATGACCGGGTTTTTCCACATAATCTGTGGTTTGAACTTGATGAAAGACTCTTTGAAAGCATCTTTAACAAGTTGTCTGTCAAATAAAGCTATTTGTTGATTACTCATGATTTCTAATGAATTTGAGAGAAATATTCAGCGAATGGTCCTAATGCAAGTGCAGGAAAAAAGGATAGGGCAGCAACAATGAAAATCACAGCGAAAATCATAATTCCGAAAATCGGTGTGTCGGTTCGAAGTGTTCCTGCACTTTCCGGGATGTGCTTTTTGCCTGCCAGTAATCCGGCAATGGCCAGTGGCCCGATGATCGGTAAATAACGGCTTAACAGCAAGACGATCCCGGTGGTAATATTCCAAAAAGGATTATTATCTGACAAGCCTTCGAAACCACTTCCGTTATTTGCAGCGCTGGAAGTATATTCGTAAAGCATTTCCGAAAAGCCATGATATCCTGGATTGTTTAACCAGGCGGATGCATTTCCGTTGTACCAATATCCCATAGCTGTGTTGTGGGAAACCAGCCAGGATGAAAGTGCTGTTCCGGCAAGGATCAGCAGTGGGTGAAGAATTGCAATGAACGCTGCGATTTTCACCTCCCGGGCTTCTACTTTTTTCCCTAAGAATTCGGGTGTACGGCCTACCATTAACCCGGAAATAAACACCGCCAGAATAATGAAAATGTAGAAATTCAGGAATCCGACACCAACCCCTCCGTAAAAAGAGTTTGCCATCATCCCGAGCATGGCCATTCCACCGGTAATCGGGGTAAAGCTGTCGTGCATGGAGTTTACGGAACCGTTGGAAGTAACGGTGGTGGTAATTCCCCAATATGCAGACGCTTCAGCTCCGAGACGTACTTCTTTTCCCTCCATGCTTCCGGCTGATTGATCGATTCCCATTTCCGTGATTGCCGGATTTCCTTTGACCTCATTGGTAATGGATGGAAGGAACAATGCCAGAAATCCAACGGTCATAACTCCCATAATCATCCAAGCCATTCGCTTTCGTTTCAGGTAATAGCCCAATGCGAAAACCATAGCGATCGGGATCAATACAATGAGAATGTTCTCCACCATGTTTGTCAGGTAAGTTGGGTTTTCCAGCGGATGGGCAGAGTTGACCCCGAAAAATCCGCCTCCATTTGTACCGGCTTGTTTGATAGCGACCATTGCGGCCGCGGGCCCTCGGGAAACGATTTGTTCTTCTCCCTGCAGCGTTGTGATTGTTTGTTTTCCTTCCCAGGTCATGGGAGTACCGCTTACAACCAGGATAACCGAGGCAACAAAAGAAACGGGCAGTAGGACACGTGTACAACTTTTGATGAAGTAGTTGTAAAAATTGCCCAGCTGATTGCTTTGTCTGTTTCGCATGGCATTGAAAACCATGGCGCAGGCCGCCATTCCTGTTCCGGCTGTCACAAATTGCAGGAACATAATGCCGCCAATTTGTGAGAGGTAGGAAAGTCCTGTTTCACCTGAATAATGCTGCAGGTTGCAATTCACCAAAAAGGAAATGGTTGTATTGAATGCAAGGTCAGGTGACATCGAAGGATTGTGATCCGGGTTCAATGGAAGCCAGCCTTGGTTCAATAACACTAAAAAGCAGATAAAGAACCAAACCAGGTTAATGCCCAGGAGCGCGTAAATGTGCTGCTTCCAGTTCATTTCCCGGTTTCCGTCCAAACCGCTGATACGAAAGAGAAAGCGTTCAACCGGGTTAAAAACAGGATCAAGCAGGGTTTTCTCTCCCAGGTAAACCTTCCCGATATACCTTCCCAAAGGAATAGCGATCGCAACGGTAAGAATAAACATGGCAATAACGCCAAATAATTGGGTATTCATGGATTAGAATTTTTCAGGTTTGAGAAGTACATAGCCGAGGTAAATGAACACGGCTATCGCAAGAATAAATAATGCTGTCATGATTATACCTTTTCAAAAAATTGAACGGCTTTGTAACACAGCCAAAAGAGCAGGAGTGTTATTGTACAGAGTAATGTTGCTTCCATAAACAGCCGTTTAAACCCCGAAAGCATTTACTTGCTTTACGTACTCTTTCTCCAATAATTCCGGAAGAGGAATGTTTAAAGCTGTTCTGTTCATTTCCATAAAACAGCTGTAGGAAAACAGGAAACCGTTTATGACAGCATTTCTCATTTCTGCCGTTCCTGTGCGTAACTGGTGTTCAGCGATAGCAAGGCAATCATTTACGCGTTTGAAATTTCCTTTCAACACATACTGTTTGGTTAATTCAGCCAAATGGTTCATTCGTCTGTAATTGGTTCTATTGTGCATCATTTTTTAAAATTTTAAATGCGCAATGCCAATTGCCGTTCCAATTAATGGCACACAGATTCAATGAGCTGATAAATAGGAGTTTTAGAAAACGGAGGGGATTTTGAGTATAAAAAAAGCCTATCAAAATGATAGGCTCTTATCAAAATGATAGCTTATGACTTATAATTTGTATTCTTCAATTTTCCGGTACAGGGTTGCAATGCCGATTTCCAATAAGCGTGCTGCTTCGGCTTTATTTCCCTTGGTGTGATTGAGGACTTTTAAAATGTGCAATTTCTCAACGCTCGCCATGGAGAATGCGGATAAGGTGTTATTCTTTTGTTCGTGAACAAATTGAATTTCGGGTGGAAGGTCATCAACTGTAAGAACATCATTGTCGGCCAAAATAACCGCGCGTTCTACAATATTCTTCAATTCACGGATATTTCCCGGCCAGGAATACAAGCTCAGTTTTTCCAGGAAACTCTCGTCAATACCTAAGGTTTTTCGGTTAGACTTTGCAGAGAATTGCTCTACAAAATGCTTCGTTAGCAGCTTAAGATCCTTTACACGATTTTTTAAAGAAGGTAGTTCTACCTGAAAAACGTTTAGCCTGAAATACAGATCTGATCGAAAACGCTGTTCTTCCGATTCTTTTTTCAAGTCTCTGTTGGTAGCAGCAATCAGCCTGAAATTGGAGTGGCTTGGTTTGGTGTCACCAATCTTTAAATATTCGGAAGTTTCTAATAATCTTAAAAGTTTTGCCTGTAATTCCAAGGGCATTTCTCCGATTTCATCCAGGAAAAGTGTTCCGCCGTTTGCTTCCTCAATGAGTCCTTTCTGATCTTTGACAGCACCTGTAAATGATCCCTGTTTGTGCCCGAATAGCTCACTTTCAAGGATTTCCTTGCTAAAAGCACTGCAATTGAGTGCTACGAAGCTATTGTTCGACCGGCTGCTTGCCAAATGGATGGCTTCTGCGAAAACTTCTTTTCCGGTACCCGTTTCTCCTGTAAGTAAAACGGTTGCATCTGTTACAGAAACCTTTCGGGCCAGTTCGATTGCTTTTAAAATGGCAGAGGAATTCCCGATGATCGAATCAAAAGTGTATTTTTTACCGACACGCTTTTCCAGGTCGCGGACACGGTTTCTGAGTGCTACTTTCTCAAATGCACGCGACAGTAATGGAATAATCTTGTCGTTGTCATTTCCTTTGACGATATAGTCAAATGCGCCGTCTTTCATGGATTGTACACTATCAGCAATATTTCCGAATGCAGTCAGGAGAATGATTTCGGTATCCGGAAAGCGTTCCTTAATTTTCGGAACAAGCTCAATCCCATTTCCATCAGGGAGTTTTACATCACAAAGAATGACATTTATTGGTTTTTGGGCCAGCTTTTTTAGTCCGGAAGCACAATCGCCGGTTTCACAGACTTCATATCCTTCCGAACGGATAATTCGGGCAAGTAAAGATCGGTGCTTTTCTTCGTCATCTATAATCAGGATATTTTTCACGGCACAAAATTAACAGTACAAATTTACATCAATGTTCTGCATTTTTTCACAGTATCTCAATTATTGATTTGTGATCTCCGGATGATAAGCTTTACCTGGTTTCTTCCAGGAAACCAACTACAAAATTTAACGTATTCCAATTTGTCTTTGCCTCTTCAATCCGTAATTTTAACCCATGAAAAAAATCAAATATTCCGTCCTGGATTTATCCGTGATTACCAAGGACGGCAATGCCGCAACAGCCATTAAAAGAACAGTAGATTTAGCAAAAAAGGCAGAAGAATTAGGGTACGAACGCGTTTGGCTGGCAGAGCACCATAATATGGAGTTTATAGCCAGTTCTGCAACTTCTGTTCTGATCGGTCATGTGGCCTCTCAAACGAAAAGTATCCGGGTTGGATCAGGAGGAATCATGCTTCCAAATCATGCCCCGTTAGCAATTGCAGAGCAATTCGGAACACTAGAAACCCTTTATCCTTCGCGCATTGACCTGGGATTGGGAAGGGCTCCCGGAACGGATCAGCAAACAGCCACGGCTTTGAGAAGAGGAGATCTGAATACAGCATACCAGTTTCCAAAAGATGTGACTGCGCTGCAAACCTATTTTAGTGAAAGTAACAGAACGGCTTCGGTACGCGCTTTTCCCGGTGAAGGATTGAATATTCCAATCTGGATACTTGGTTCAAGCACAGACAGCGCTTATTTGGCTGCAGAAATGGGACTGCCGTATGCATTTGCCTCACACTTTGCACCCAGACAATTCAAAATTGCTGTGCAGATTTACCGCAATAATTTCCGACCTTCTCAATACCTGGATAAACCTTATGTATTGGCATGCGTGAACGGGATTGCCGCTGATAGCAATGAAGAAGCAGAATTGTTATCCATGAGCTTGTATCAAATGTTTTCAGGCATCCTGACAAATTCCAGAAAGCCACTGTCTCCGCCCATTCCAAACTTACTGGATTCCTGGCCGCAAGAGTTATTGGATGCCGTTCGGGAAATGACAGCCTGTACATTTGTCGGAGATAAAGACACGCTGATTGAAAAGTTTAGCCGTTTTATTGATGAACACGGAGTAGATGAACTGATGATCACCGGAAATATTTTCGACAACGAGAAACGATTGAGGTCCTACGGCATTTTGGCAGAAGTTTTTAACGCCATTAATTTGTCTTAGATTTCGGGAAAATTGGTTAGATTCGGAGCAAATCAATGTTCATGTTTAAAAATCAATTTCCCGTTATTCCTGTCATTTTTCTCTGCGGATTTTTAATTGCTTGTGGAGGTAAAAATAACTCTGAAAAGCAGCCGGAGAAAGAGGTAGTTGTCCAAAAAAACGATTCTTCTTTCAGGGAAAAAGAAAGTGCATATGCGGAATTCCTTAGTAAATTCAAACTTATTTCGTTCGATACGCTAAGAGTGGAATATTATTATGACAGCAAAGACAAGAGGTTCAAAGGAGAGGAATTAACGCTCAAAGAAGCCAAAATACTGCCTATTGGCTTGACAGATAATTATTTCGGAAAGTTGTCCGGAGCATATGCTTGTTATCAATTTCCGATTGATTCGTCCCATATAGGATTAATTGCACGAATTCCTGGCGAATATGAAGCAACAACGGTTGGGTTCTTTATTTTCGACCGCAAAAAAGATCAGCTGTTGAAAGAGTATTTTAATCTTTCAATAAGTTTTGGTGATGCTGGTGATGCGGCTCAGCGCACTTCCTGGCTTTTTAAAGCAAAAAACAAGCAATTCCAGTCTTTGGTTTACGATTATAGTTCATACAATCACGAAGTAGAAGATACCACCGATCACACAATTGATGAATGGAGAAGTTACTATTTGATAAACTGTTCGTCTCCGAAATTTGACACCCTTTCGAAGAATGAAACCAGGCTGAAAAAACAATTTCGGAACCTTTTAAGGGCAGTCAATTAATTTTACATGAAAATGGGATAAAATGCCTTTTAAGAGCCAAAGAAATGAAGAATTTCGAGAAACCCGCTCATAATTCAAGCGAATTGATTAAGTTCATGTTCGCAAACTAAACTCAAAACAATCAATGGAAACTGGACCTATTAACGAATTAGCGAATTTATTACACTTAGAAGCGAGAGAAGCCGGTCAGGCGGGAAATTATCAGGTAGCAGTTGAAAAATTGCTGGAAGCTATGAGGATCGAACCATTATGGGCTTATCCGGTTTATGATCTTGCATTTACCTATCTGTTGATGGGGGATTTTGACAACGCTTTAAAATATTACCGGGAAACGGATGCTATCGAACCGGATGGTTTCTTCACAACCAAAACAGCCATTTATACACTGGAAGGAGAGAAGGCGGGATTGTTCCCCGAAGGATTGTATACTTTTTACATGCAGATCGAGTGGACGGAGGAACCCGAAAAGAAATACAGCATTGCTAAACAGATTGTGGATAATGTGCCTTTGTTTGCTCCGGCCTGGAAAGAGATTGTCTATTTACAGACAGATCCTGAAGAACGTTTGTACGCTATTGAGCAGGGGCTTGCCGGAAATCCGGATCGTGAAACCAAGGGAATTTTACTGTTGAATAAAGCGATGGTTTTCAATGAAAGAGGAGATAAGGAAACTGCGAAGCAATTGCTTTCGCAAATTATCGATTCGCAGGAAACAACTGTTTCCAATAGTGCGATTGCTAAAGTGGCACTGAAATCGATTAAGGACAATTAATGGTAATCTCGTTTAAGAATCATTTTAAACGATGATTGGAAGTGTGAAAAAAAATTTCGCCCTTATGTTGTTTGGTAAAACCACGTATAATATCCTGCAAACAATTTCGTTTTTAGTAAAGGATTCATTCAGTGGGTGGTAGGTGCTTAACTAATTCGTAATTAGGCATTAGTAATTGGAAATTGTTTAATAACCTGTTCATAAACTTTCCTAAAACTTTTCACTAGGCCTCCGATTTTCGCTAATTTTATAGAAACACAACTACAGCGTATGTTTGATTGGGAAGACGATAACGACAATTTTGAAAACCACCTGAATGATGATTTGGCTAAATTCGAATCACAATTGGCTACCAACTCGGTGGGTTTTTTTGATAGTGATCGTTTAGAAGCGATCATCGATCATTACCTGATGAACGGTAATTATTCCAAAGGAGAATTGGCTGCCGAAATCGGAACACAACAATATCCATTCAATACTTTATTCCAGATCCGCAGAGCTCAGGCCATGTCGGGATTGGGAAAGCTGAAAGAAGCACTGGAATTGCTGGATGCCGCTGAGCAGATTGATTCGGAATCCATGGAGCTTTACCTGACCAAAGCAACTATTTTCAGTCAGCTGAGAGACAGTAAAAGGGCTGTGAATTTTTTCCGTCGTGCGTTGGAATTGGCAGACCGGGAAGAAAAAGACGAGATTTTCCTGGACCTGGCAACCGAATTAGAGCAGTTAAAAGACTTTAAAGGGGCTGTAGAAGTATTGGAAGAAGCCATGCGCTCGAATCCAAAGAACGAGGGAGCCTTATACGAATTGGCATTCTGTTTTGATCAGCTCGGGAATAATGCCCGTGCGATTCAAACTTACAGACGCTTTTTGGACGATAATCCGTATTCATTTACTGCCTGGTACAACCTCGGGAATACTTATTCGAAAGAAGAGAAGTTCAATGATGCTATTACGGCTTACGAATATTGTGTAGCAATCAATGACCGTTTTTCTCCTGCTTATTTCAATATGGGAAATGCCCAGCTAACGATTGAGCAATACAAAGAATCGATCGAATCGTTTGAACGCTGCATTGAAATTGACGGAGATGACCCTTTAACTTATTGTTACCTGGGGGAAGCAAATGAACAGTTGAATAATCTGACCATTGCCTGGGATTTTTATCAAAAAGCATTGTCTATGTCTCCGACTCTGGCCGAAGCATGGCTTGGACTGGGAATCGTGAAGGATTTGCAGGGACAGCCGAAGGAAAGCCTTCACTACATTGAAAGAGCTTTGGAGCTGGAACCAAATATGGACGGCTATTATCACGTTTATGCAGGTGCACTTGAAAACGCGGAACTTTTGCCCGAAGCGGAAGAAGCATACCTGGCGTGCCTCACTTTAGACCCGGAAAATGAGGATTGTTTCTTCGACTATGTGGATTTCCTGTTGGAACACAAGGTGGGTGAAGCGAGAACTTTCGTGGAAAATTACATTTTAAAGCATCAATTGTTTTTCTCCATCTTACCGATTATTTACCTGAATTGGGTAGCTGAAAATCAGGAAGGTGCTAAGCTTGTGTTAGTTGAGTCCCTGAATAAAGATCCTGAAAAAACAAAAGAAGTTTTTATTCGCTATCCTGAATTGGCAGATGTCCAAGAATTAGTAAATTTGACTCGCTCTTAGAGCTATAGTTTGACATTTGTCGATAGTACTCAATTTATCAAAGAATGAATTTTAGTTTACCACATATTCCGGAACGTACACAACAGCCGCGTAATAACGGGATTACAATGATGATGGATAAAGGCCTGAGCTTAAATGAAGCCGAGAACTTTATCCAGGCAAACGGTCACTTAACGGACATTGTAAAGTTTGGTTTCGGAACCGCATTTGTTACAAACAACCTCGAAGAAAAACTCAAATTATACCGCTCTGCAGGTTTAAGGCCTTATTTCGGAGGAACTCTTTTTGAAGCTTTCTATGCTCGCGGACGTTTTGAGGACTACCTGCGTTTATTGGATAAGTACAATTTGGACCTTGCGGAGATTTCGGATGGGTCCATAATCATCAATCACGATGAAAAGTTGGAATTGATCCAGCGTTTGGCTAAAACAAGAACAGTACTTTCAGAAGTAGGATCGAAAGATTCCGGAATTTTGATCAGTCCGGGAAGGTGGATCAAAATGATGAGCTCCGAATTGGAAGCAGGTTCCTGGAAAGTGATCGCAGAAGGTCGTGAGGCAGGGAACGTTGGTGTTTTCCGTCCTAACGGAACAGCTCATACCATGTTGATCAATAAGATCATTGCGAAAGTGAAACCGGAAGATATCCTGTGGGAAGCACCGCAAAAAAATCAGCAGGTTTGGTTCATCAAACTGTTCGGAGCAAATGTAAATCTTGGAAATATAGCACCGAATGAAGTAATTCCGTTGGAATGCCTTCGTTTGGGACTGCGCGGGGATACTTTCTTTGAATTCCTTCCGGACGATTACGCACAGCGCTTAAAACAGGTCGATTCAGACGATCCTGAAGAGGAAGAAGAAGCATAATGTTCCAGGCTAAAGTTGTATTGAACGGACATGCAGGACCGATTTATGCGGCTTCCTGGGATGGAAATTTTTTATACAGCTCTTCCGGTGATAAATATGTGACACGCTGGGATCTTACCGAAGGATTACAGGATTCTTCATTTACTGTAAAATTAGAGCATGCGGCTTATGCATTGAAGGCCGGTGAAGGGTTTTGCTTTATCGGATGTACTGACGGTACTTTGTTGGGGATTGACACCGAAACCAAAAATATGGCCTGGGAACACAATTTCTTCGGCAATGCGTGGTTTTCTTTATCAATTGATACAAAACATGGTTGGTTGGTAGCGGGCGATTCCGAAGGAAACCTGGTGGTTTTGGAACTGCAGACCGGAAAACGGATTTTGCACCTTCCTTTGGCTGCCGGAAAGATCCGGACACTGAGTATTGTAAACAATAATTGTTACGTCAGCACACAATTGATCGGTGTACTTGTTTTTTCCTGTGAGAACTGGAATGAACTGGCATCCTGGGAACCCAATGAACTAGGGAGCAATGTGCTTTATGCAGACATGCAAAAAAACGAATTGATTACCGGTGGGAGAGATGCGCATCTTGTAATCAGCAATTCAGTTTACGAGATCATTAAAAGAATCCCGGCTCATTATCAAACGATTTATGGATTGATTCGTGTTGGAAATCAATTTGTAACGGCTTCTATGGATAAAACGATAAAAATTTGGAGTCCGGATTTTTCAAAAGTGGATCAGCGCATTGAGTTCAAAGACGGCGGTCACAATCGCTCTGTTAACGGATTAGTATTTGTAGACAACCAAACCTTTGTCAGTTACGGCGATGATAAAAAAATCGTTGTTTGGAAAAAAGCCCCCGTAATTTTACATTCCGATAATTGATTCTGAGAAAGTTATTTTGTAAATTAGTGTCATTATGGACAACGACTTTAATTCTCTCTATCCGCCAAAACCATTTTTGGAAAAGGAGCCTATCAGGCAAGGACACATTGCCGTAACGGTATTCTCTTTGATGCTTTTTGTTTTGAGTTTCCTGGTTTTTTTCGATAACCAGTTTGTCTTCCTGATAGAATTAGTTGCTGTTCTGATCCTGCATGAAGGCGGGCATTACCTGTTTATGAAATTGTACGGGTATGAGAATGTTCGCATGCTGTTCCTTCCATTAATGGGGGCTTTTGTCCACGGACATAAAGAATCTTACCGCCAGCGGGAAAGTTTAATGGTGATACTGGCAGGACCGCTTCCGGGAATTATTGTCGGAATAGCTTTATGGCTTTTAGGGTTTCACTACGAAATTCATTGGATGGTCGAAACAGCCATGATTCTCTTTGCAGTTAATATTTTGAACCTGCTTCCGATTCTTCCTTTGGACGGCGGTCGTATGCTGAGTATTTTATTTTTTGAGCGCATTGAATTGTTCCAGGTCATTTTCTCATTCATTTCATCCATGGCTTTAATAGCGATCGGTTATTTCTTTGAATTCTATGTGATTATGTTATTTGGATTCCTGATGGGATTCCAGGTTAGAAGTCTGCACCGTCGTTACCTGATCCATAAAGGACTGAAAGAAGATGAAGTGAATTTTAATTCGACATACGATAATCTTTCGGACCGTTCTTATCATTTTGTAAAGAACCATGTACTTGAAAACACACCGGGACTTCGCCGTTTTGTAGAGAACATGGAAGGAGAGGATACCAAAACGGTTGTTGCCAATGAGGTTAAGAATATGTTGGTTCCTCCAATGACCCAGGATGTGAATGCGTTTATGAAAGTAATCGTAATTATTGCCTGGATTTTGGCTATTTTTGGCCCGATTTACCTGATGTGGAGTCGGGGAGTATTTAATGGTTTTTATGTTTAAGATCGGGCAGAAAGTTTCTTTTTTGTATGAAAAAGGAGATGGTGTAATTTTGAGTTTGGAGAAAAACCGTGCGCAGGTTACGGATGACTCCGGCTTTGACCGTTGGTTTCCTTTGAATGAATTGGTTTTTATCCATTCTGAAAAGTATGCAGATGATGAAATAACGATCTCCAAAGAAGACCTGGAGCCTGAAACAACTTTCCGGGTGATTCAGGAGCGCACTGGAGTAAAGAAACCACGTACCGTTTGGGAAATCGACCTGCACATTGAAGAAATCCTGGAGTCCACACAAGGCCTGTCGAATACGGAAATCCTATTAAAGCAAATGGCTGAATTTCGTGCGACTTTCAAGAAGGCAAAGAATCAATCCGTTCACAAATTAGTTGTTATTCATGGAGTAGGAGAAGGAGTGCTCAAAAATGAGATCCGTACCTATTTGGCACAGCAAGACCAAATTGAAGTCTATGATGCTGATTTCCTGGAATACGGCAAAGGAGCAACTGCTATTGAATTTCACCCGAATTGGTGATTTCTTATGGAAGAAAATCCGATTGATGATTTAAATGTGATTCATCCGACTGCACAGCAGAAAAGCGATCCTGTTGTTAAAGTCGTTGCCCGTTCACTTTTTCTGCTCGCATTTGTATTCAGTTTACTTTGTTTTTCAGATATTATCCATTTAATCAGTAAGTACTTTTCGTTCCGGACAAGGTATGTCATAGGTTTTGAATTACATTCCCTGATTGCAGCAATTTCGATTTCAAGTACTGCTATTACTGCATTCTATCTTTGGAAGAGGCGTTTTCAGCAACGTGGGTTTATCCCTTATTTGATGATATTAACCACAATGCTTTGTTTTTTAGTCCTGATTTGTTTGCTGGGTTTTGAATGGATGTTCTCATTACCAAGCTCATTAAAAGATGCTAATCCTTTTTTACCAGGCTATGCTGTTTTTCCACCTTTTAGGTTCTATTTCGATGTGCTGTTTATCCTGGCAGCGATACTTCCATTTTTAATCCTTCAGATCTTTATTCGAAAACCAAATAAAAGTTGAACTTTTATTTACACAAACAGTAAGTAGAGTCTTCCGTTCCAAAGCTAAACTCTCCCTGGTGCTCCCAGAAAATGTATTTTCCGTTTTTAGATACGTATTTCACACCACTTGCTGCAGGTGCTTGTTCCATTTGGTATTCTCCGTCTAATCGCGGACTCCGAACTCTTACGGTAATTTTACCGGTGCTGTCACCATTCAGGAAAGTAATATCTTCTGAAAAAGATACCTGAAAGTCATTGGTACATTCAAACTTCAGGTTACGTTTTTTTTTCACTACGTTGTTTCCCATGCAGGAGGCAAGAGCAAGGGACAATATGATTCCTGAAAACAGATAGTTCATGGTGTTCTTTTTTTAACAAGTTACAAAAATCAATTCAATTCTTTTACCATCACAAAATCATCCATCACATATCCGTTACCGATATCAAGGACTTCTTCGTGATCAGTAACAAAACCGTTCTTTTGATAGAATCCGACTGCAGTATTCCGTTTGTTCACGTTAAGGTGAAGTTTTGTACAACCGCATTTCAGCGCTTCTTTTGCCACGTGATCAACCAGGATTTTACCAATTCCGGAACCTTGTGTTTCAGGAAGGATGTACAACTTATGGATGCGTGTAACTCGGGATTCAGGGTATCCGTGTTCGATCCCGCAAAAACCAAGGACTTTCCCATTTTCTTCAGCAAGCCAGAAAGCCTGGGATGGATCGTTGATCGCCGCTTCAATTTTTTCTGCACTATACATGAGATCGAGCATATACCGGATTTGTTCCGCAGAAATAACATCTTTGTAAGAAACGGGCCAGGTTTTTTCAGCAACTTCCCATATGGAAGTAACATCCTTTTTTTCGGCTAAGCGAATGTGAATCATATTAGAGATCTTTTCCGAAAGAATACATATCGTTGTGATTGAATTCGATCTTGTCTTTTACATTTTTAATAGTTTTGATCAGCCCGAAAGTGAATTCATCGGTATTCAGGTTCAGCCATTTAAAACTGGTTTCTTCACCGTCTACAGCCATTGCGGCGTGGTATAGGAATTCAAATCCGTGAACCTGGAGCCAGTGCTGGGCGCTTTCATTTCCCTCGGCGGCATTTACGAAAGCCATTAAGTGCGGATATCCGTTTGCAAGCAGCCAATCCCGGGCTTCCTGTTTGAGAGTGAGTGCCTGATTTAGAAAGAAGATTTCTTCGTAACCGTTGTCGTAAAGAAATTTTTCCAGTTCCTTATGTCCTTCAAGTGCTTTGATCCAGGCAAGGATAATTTTGGTCGGATAATTAAACTCCGCGAACGCAATGTCTGCCTTTTTCACCTCCACCTTTTTCTTTTCCTCTAAAGGCTCTTTTCCAAATATGCGTTTAAACCAATTCATATTATGAGAAAAATAAATAAGCGATCAATACGGCTGCTATGGCACCTACTAAATCGCAGAATAATCCTGCTGTTGCCGCGTAGCGAGTCTTTTTGATCCCTACCGAACCGAAATATACGGATAAAACATAAAAAGTAGTCTCTGTACTTCCCTGGAAAGTTGCCGATAAGTTGCTGACAAATGAATCAGGCCCGAAAGCTTTCATGTTTTCTACCATCAATCCGCGTGCTCCGGATCCTGAGAAGGGTTTCATGAGTATTACAGGAAGTGCATCGACAAACTCCAGCGCTTTTATGCCAGCGATTGTTAGCAGGTACTTCGCGTTGTTTATCAGATCTTCCAGAGCTCCACAGGAACGAAACAGGGCAACTGCACAGAGCATCGCAACCAAATAGGGAACAATATTCAGCGCAACCTGAAATCCACCTTTTGCTCCTTCAATAAATGACTCATAGGCTTGAATTTTAGACTTAAGAGCCATAACGATAAAAAAGGTAATGAATCCGAAAATAATCGTTGTACTGAGAACTCTGGAAATAGTATCAATTTCCTTAGGGTGTCCGTTGAGGTACCAAAGCAATCCGATGATTAATGTTGTTAAACCTCCGATGTAGAGCAGGATATTTCTTTGAAACAGATTGATTTTTTGACGAATAGCAACGAAAATTAGCCCGCCTAACGTAGCAAAATAGGTTGTAAGCAAGATAGGAATGAAAACAGATGCCGGATTTTGAGAATTTTCAGCTGCACGCGTAGCAAGAATGGATACGGGTATGATCGTTAATCCGGAAGCGTTCAACACCAGGAACATGATTTGGGCATTCGATGCAGTTTCTTTTTCCGGATTGATATCCTGTAATTGTTGCATCGCTCTCAATCCTGCAGGTGTAGCGGCATTATCCAATCCGAGCATGTTTGCAGAGAAATTCAGCATAATACTTCCCATTGCAGGGTGATTTTTAGGGATGTCAGGAAATAATTTCGAAAAGAGTGGATAGACCATGCGTGAAAGTATGTTTACCGCACCACTATCTTCACCGATTTTCATCAACCCCATCCAGAGTGCAAGAATTCCTGTCATGTACAGTGCAAGTTCAAATGCAGACTTAGCGGCTTCAAACAGTGCATCCATCATTTTTTGAAGAATGAAAGTATCCTGCCAAAACAGAAGTTTTGAAAACCCCATAATGATTGCGATGACGAACATCCCAATCCAAACTCGATTCAATACCATGAATCAAAAATCGGAAATTATTGTGCTTCTATTTCGAATGGCGTTCACAAATATGAACAAAGTTTTCAAGAATAATAACGCCGTGATTCCCGGATACTTCCGGATGGAATTGTACGCCGTAAAGCGGAAGGCTTTTGTGCATCATTCCTTCGTTTACGGTCGCATCAGAAACGGCTGTGTGGATAAAATCCGCAGGAATACTGATTGCTTCGCAATGATCTTCCATCAATTCGATCTCCGTTGGAAGTTTGTCGAAAAGCGGGCAGTCTGTAATCACCTCGATAATTTGCCAGTCACGGTCTTCTCGCTGCCTGTTGGAAAGTGCTCCGAAAGTTAGTCCAAGCATCTGGTGGCCGAAACAAATTCCTAAAACGGGGAGTGTCTCTGTTTTCAGCCACTCGAATTGTTTCAGGTATGGTTCCGTATCAACTTCCGTAATAAGAATGGGAGCTCCGGAAATCACAAAGCCAAGCGCGTCGTTGTGAAGCTCTCTTTGGAATTCAAAAAGAGGAACAATCCGCGTGTCCATGAATTCATAAATGATGGATTCAATGAGAGGCGTTTTCGAACTTCCGCAGTCTATAATGACAATCATAAATCTATTTGGCCAACTCCCTGACGGATGATTTCAGCATTTCCGTTTGTGCAATCTACAATGGTTGAAGCATCCAGTTTCCCCGGACCGCCATCAATAATAACAGCTACTTCATCGTCGTAGCGCTCATAGATAGATGCCGGATCCACGAAATAATCCATGATTTCATCCTCGGAATCATGAAGTGAGGTAACAGCCATCGGATTTCCCAAACGCTCTACAATTGCCTGCACAATTTTATTGTCGGGAATACGAATACCGATCTCTTTTTTACTGGAATCAAACAGTTTGGAAACTTCGTTGGTGGCATCCAAAATGAATGTGAAAGGTCCGGGCAGGTAATGTTTCAATAAACGGAAAGTGTTTCTGTCTAGCTGCTTTACATATTCCGAAACCTGGCTCATGTCCGAACAAATGATGGAAAAGTTTGCTTTTGACAGTTTCACATCCTTCCATCGGGCAAGTTCTGCCAATCCCTTTTTGTTCATGACATCACAAGCAACTGCGTAAACCGCATCAGTAGGAATAATAATAATTCCTCCTTTTTTCAATTCGTCCACAACTTGCTGAATGAGACGGTTGTCAATATTATCCGGATTAATTTCTATGAACATCTTTGAATGATTTGTAAGTATAAATTTAACAAAATTCGCTGCCGAATGCAAATATTGAATCCCGGTGTGCCGGAGAACCGGCAGCATGCAGAAGTTTTTGGATCTTTCGTAGCTGGTTTTGGTGTAGTTTTTGCATTTAGAACTCATCATTCTGGAGTTAACAAAGTATCTTTGTACAAAATAAACGCTATGAAATTTCTGACTTTCATTTTCATTACTGTTCTAACATTGAATGCGCAGGCTCAATTGGATCGAAAAGCTATTTATAATGCACTTGCCAGTGATTCGAAAGATATTGTTCAGAAACAATTGGACGGGATTATAAACATGAAAGAGTCATCTGAGGTAAAGGCCTTTAAAGGTGCATTGCAAATGAAAGCAGCCCAATTCCAAAAAACGCCTAAGGACAAAATGAGCCTGTTCAGTATTGGTAAAAAATTATTGGAATCTGAGATCAAATCGAATGACGGGAATGCAGAATACCGGTTTTTGCGTTTACTGATCCAGGAAAACGCACCGAAGCAGTTGAAATACAACGGAAATATTGAGGAAGATGTTGTTAGTATTGTGAGCGGTTACAGCAAGTTGAAAGAATCTACAAAGGCAGCGATTGAATCGTATGCTAAGAAATCTGCTTCTTTGAAAAACCTATTATAATAAACATGTAGGGGGTGCGATTAATCGCACCCCCTACATGTTTGCATAAATTTCAATTATTGGACGTCTGCTTTCACTCTTACCACGGTAATTCGAGGATATGTGTTTGCAGTTATTGTAATTGTTTTTTCGCTGACTCCTTTTCCGCTGGGTTTGAAACCGACTTCAATCTTGTCTGATTTCCCCGGGGCAATAGGGCCTTCCGGCTTGCTTGGAGTGGTGCATCCGCAGCTTGCTTTTACATCTGATAGTACCAAAGGCTTGTCTCCGGTGTTTGTCACCGTAAACGTACAATGATTTTCTACTCCGTCCACTACCTTCCCGAAATCATGGATTTCTTTATCGATTTTCATCGATGTGCTGGATTCAGCTTCAATGCGCTGTTGTTCTTTTAATTCCTTTAATGCTTGTTCATTTGCTTTGATCGTTTCCGGATCGTCCGCAACTTCCATGATTGCAGTGCTTTCGCTTTCTGTTTTTTCGGTATTGCCTGAACAAGCAACGGTCAGTCCGCCTAAGAGTATAAGGCCGATAAAGAAACTTCTCTTTTTCATGTTTAGTTTAATGCCAGTTTTTGTTTGTCGTATTCATTTGATTCAAGCAATTGAATTGCTTTTTGCAGGATTTCATTCTTTTGGTTGTAGATCATATAAAAAGCTTCAATGCCATATAAATCATTGGCAATGGTTGCCTTTAATCTCAATTCCATAATGTCTTTACTCTGCTTATATTGCTCTTCGTTGAACTCAAAATCTTTGTTTTCTTTCTTCACATAAGCAAAGAATTCGTCCATCAGTTTTTTGTCGACATTAAAATTAGCGATGAACTGTTCTACAGTTTCATATTTTTTGTGTAATTCATCCCGGTTTTTATCCACATAAGTTAAAGGGAAGCTCGTGAAAGCTCCGTTTTGAACAGTATTTCGGTAAAGGTCCGTGATTTCGGAAGTATCAATCGGAACGAAGAAATCAGGCATGATTCCGCCGCCGCCATAAACAGGTCTTTTGGTTACGCGGGTTTCAAATTTCAAAGAATCCGGAAGTTTGATGCTGTCGATGTGAGAAAATTCACCGTGCATGAAGCGACGCATGTATTCGTTCTTGTAATCATCGATATTTTCATACGGACGTTGAATAAAGCGCCCGGAAGGAGTGAAGTAACGGGCAATTGTCAGACGCATCTGAGATCCGTCCGAAAGGTCGATCGGTCGTTGAACCAGCCCTTTCCCATAGCTTCGTCGGCCAACAATCAGTCCACGGTCCCAATCCTGGATTGCCCCGGAAAGGATTTCGGAAGCAGACGCAGAATTGTCATCGATTAAAACGATTACTTTTCCTTTTTCCCAGGAACCATTTCGTCCTGCACTTAGATCCTGGCGAGGCTGCGCGCGTCCTTCCGAGTATACGATCAATTTATTATCTGACAGGAATTCATCGGCAATTAATTGAGCGGCATAAAGCAATCCGCCTCCATTTCCCTGCAAATCCAGAATCAGGCTTTCCATTCCCTGGGACTTCAGTTTATCCAGGCCTTTTTTGATCTCGTCATGAGAACTGCGCGAGAAGGAAGTTAGTTTCAAATAACCGATTTTCGGGCTGATCATATATGAACAATCAACCGAATTTACCGGAACCTTGTCTCGTGTAATGACATAGTTTATTAATTTTTTCTGTGCTTTACGCATGATATCGACTTTCACTTTTGTGCCGGCTTCTCCAAGGAGTTTTTCGCGAACCTGGGCATTTTTCAAACCGATACCAGCAACACTTTGTCCGTCAATGGCAACAATTTTATCACCTGCACGGATTCCTAATTTTTCAGACGGACCTCCGACAATTGTTTCAACAACCATTAAAGTATCTTTCAGTATTTGGAATCGAACCCCAATTCCCACAAAGCTTCCGTCGATAGCCACGTTTGCAGCATCTACTTCATCTTTTGGGATATAAACCGTATGCGGGTCCAGTTTCTCCAGCATGCCTATAATTGCTGCATCCATTAATTCTTTGTCGTTAACCGGGTCAACGTATAATTTGTCTACATAAGTGAAGATTTCATCCAGGCGCTGACCGTTTGTAGGAGTTTTTGGTTCAGCAGGAACTTTTTGGGCGGAGGATGTAAAAGAGTTGAAGCTTAATCCAAGGATCAACAAAAAGACATGGTATTTCATACAATTTTCTTAAGAATACTAATATAAGGATAAAACGTTCAATCGACTTGTTAGAAACAGTCTAAGTTCACGTTTCATGTTAAAAAAAACAAAATGAGTACGAGAGCGGAGAATGAGTATATAGTTCCTTAAGAACAAATCCGGATTCGAATTAAGATCCATTCCTCATTCTCATTCCGTATCCCGTTCTCTTATCAACAATTCGCTGTTGGTCTTTTATTCATCCAACAAACAGGTGCTTTTTGTAATTTTAAAGCGTATAGTTCAGTTATGAAGCACTCGAAAATCTTTTTATTGACCGCCCTTATTTTTGTTTCACTCACTTCTTTCGGGCAGGTAAAAGCATTAGATAAGCTGGAAGTATTGTACGATCAGGGACATTATAATATGGTCCTGCGGAAAGCGAATAGACTATTGGATCAACCGGATTACGATTATTCATTCAAACCTGAATTTTACAAAAGCCTGGCGCTTTTTCAGTTGGCCGACAAGGGATTGTGGGGTGAGTTCCATCCGAAAGCATTACAGGAGGCACGTGAATTATTCAGCCAGGTATTGGCTTCTCCGGATGGAATCAAAGTATTCAATACGCATCTGAATCATGTTTCACAATTGAAACGCGACCTGGTTCAAAAAGCGCTGGCTTACAAATCCGAAGGAAAACAGGCAAAGTATGACGAGGTTCAGCAAATCCTGTTTGGACTGTTCGACCGCATTCCGGACCTGGATGTTCCCGGAGAAATTCAACCGCCGGCTGTAGACGCACCTGAAATTAAGGAAACGCCTGCTAGTTCTGAAGAGCGTGAGAAAATTGTTAAGTATGCCAAAAAATACATCGGAGTTCCATACAAATGGGCAGGAATTGATGCTAATGGATTTGACTGCAGCGGATTCACCAGTTTTGTGATGAAAGAATTTAAAGTTGCTTTAAGCAGAAGGGCAGAAGACCAATACAATGCGTCTGTGAAAGTGAAACAGAAAAATGCGCAAAAAGGAGATTTGGTGTTCTTTAATAATGGTTCGGGAATTTCACATGTTGGAATTATTGTTTCTGCAAAAGGAGAACCTCTGACGATGATTCATGCCAGTTCAAGTAAAGGTGTGATTATTACGAATATTGAAGATTCTGAATACTGGCTGAAGCGCTTGTATGCGATCGGGACGTATGTAAAAGGGGAATAATAATTATCAATTATCAAGGATAGGAAGACAAAGTCTTGATAATTATAAAATTTATAATTCCCTCTTCGGATTGAATAAAAAGATATTCATTAAAACCACCAAACCGGAAATAATTGCACTGATAAATCCGACGTTCATTAAGTACGGTGATTTCTCTATGAATAAGAATGCAACGAGGCTTATTACCAGTAAAATCAGGAGCAGCCATTTGGAAAAAAACCTTCTTTGAATAAAACGGTTATTCAGGTCTAATAGATAAACATGTGTTGCCGCGAGCAGGAACAGCATATTTAATTTCCAGATTTGTGAGATTTCTACCAATGAAAGTAAAAATGAAACCAGAAACAAAACCTGTATAATCAGTAAGGAAATGTTGATCAGGCGAAATGTTCCCGAACTGATCTTACTAACCGTCAATACCTGGAAAAACAGGAACAGGCAGCTTATAAAAAACGGAAGAACCCTGGTCAGTCTCCAGGAAAATTCACTCCATCCTAAAAAAAGTAAGATCATAAGTGCTAAAAACACCCATGCCAGTAATGCGGGCCATTTAGCTCTCATGCGAAGGGTTTATATATTTTACTGCAAATACACATACATCATCAACTTGGTCAACATCGTGTTTCCAGGTATCAAAAGTTCGTTGGATTTCTTTGTATTGTTCGTTCATATCCAGGTGATAGATCGTTGCCAGCAAGGACTTAAAAGGTCTGGATTTGAACTTTTTCAAACGGTCGCCCCCAAACTGGTCCACGTACCCGTCCGTATACAGATAAACGCAGTCTCCATGCTGCAATTGGAATTCTTCGGAAGTAAATGGTTTTGCATCGATGAATTGACCGATAGGCTGTTTGTTGGGTTTTAATTCAATGATTTCTCCCTGACGGATAATCACACATTCATTGTTTGCTCCTGAGAACTTTAAAATTCCCGTCTGCTGATCAATGGAACAAAGTGCAATATCCATTCCGTCTTTCACGTCCGATTGCCCTTCTGCACGGAAAGCGTCAATTACGATCTCACGCAGTTTGTTCAGGATGTCATTCGGTTCGGTCAGTTTAAACTCATTGATAGCACGAAGCAAGCCGTTGTTACCGACAATACTTACCAAGGCTCCGGGAACTCCGTGTCCGGTACAATCGACCGCTGAGAAAATTACTTTACCCTGAACTTCACGAGCCCAGTAAAAATCTCCGGAAACGATATCTTTCGGGCGGTAGAACACAAAGTGCTGTCTGAATAGTTCGTTCAAACGGGAAGTGGTAGGCAGGATGGTCGACTGGATACGTTTGGCGTAATGGATACTGTCCAAAATATCCATTGTTTTAGCGGTAATCTCCTCTTTCTGAATTTCCAGCTGGTGATTTTGTTCCGCAATTTCCTTGGTACGCTGCTGTACAATTTCCTCCAGTTTCTGATTTTGTCTTTTTACACGCTGGGTAGAAAGATGAACAACAAAATAGATCAGGAATATCAAAAGGATTACGTAGAAAATATAAGCCCAGACTGTTCTGTACCAGGGTGGGAGCACTACGATTTCGTAAGTCAGGATTTCACTTTCAATACCATATGCTGATTTCGCTTTTACTTTGAAAGTGTAAGTTCCTTCAGGGATTTTTTCGAAGTTGGCGAAGTTCAGCGGAGACCACTGTGACCATTGATCACTAAATCCTTCTAACTTGTAACTGAAAGTTGTTGGTCCCAAACAAGAGAAAGAATTCGCATGAAAGATCAGTTTGAAGGAGTTTTGAGCATAATCCAATCCTTCCAGTTTCTTGCTTTTGGAAACATCGAACAGGAAACTTTTCCCGTTTACTTCCAGGCGGTCGATCTGAACCTTAAACGGATTCCTGTTTTTACGGATCGCATCCAGGTTTAAAATAAACAAACCGTCGTTAGCTCCGATCCATACTTCATTTGCTAATGGATTTTTTTCCACTGCGAAAACCAATCCGGCATTTTTCAGGCCTGCTAGCGGCCAGGATGTCCATTTCCATTCGGAACCACGTTTTTCAAACCAACCGAAGATGTTTTCAAACTTCCCGTCTTTCTTATCCTGGTAAATAACCACCCAAAGCTGTTCATTATTAACGTTGACAATACGGTGAATGGTGTTCTTGTAATTCCTGGTTTTGAATACTTTCGATGGCTCAAACGGATCAATTTTACCCGTTTTCTCATTGTAAACGAACATCCCGTTTGCTGTTCCGACAAATAACTGGCCTTTAAACTCCTCTACATAAAAGTTATTGTTCTGATCCTCTTTGCTGAGACTTGGTATGGTTACCGTTTTAAACTTCTTTGCAGCCAGATCATAGATTCCAACTCCTTTTGAACGGATACTGAAGAAAACTTTATTATTCAAATAGGCTAAACTCACTGTTTCACCACCGGCATCTCCAACCAATTCTTCGTATTCCCATTTTCCGTTCGGAAGCAGGTTTAATTTTGCCAGACCGCCTTCCAGCGTGAGGTAAATGGAATTCGGGTCTTTTGGATTTTTTTCAAAGGCAATTGCGTATTGATAGGATGCCGAAATATGTTTGCCAGATAAAGTATTCAGATCGAAAACACCGTTATACCCGATAACCATGGATTTATTTCCTTCACGGGTTTTGATCGTTTCGATGTCGAAAATAATTTCATTCAATGATCCGAAAGGGACCAGTTTTGTTCCAGATTCGTTCCTTAGCGGAGAAATAACTCCATTATGGGTTCCGATCAAAGGAATTCCGGAGTTAAAATCAATGGTCTCAATCTGAGAGGTGACCCCTTCATTTTTATGGAAGTAGGAGAGAGGAGAACCTGTCTCGATAAACTGGATACCATTCCCAAGGCACAACCACAGGTTGAAATCGTTGTCGAAGAATGATTGATTGATCGTTAGGTTCGCCAAATCATCTTCCAGGTTGTATTCCCGGATAATTTTACCGGAAAGATCCCCGATCACCAAACCGTTGTTTTCCGTACTTACCAAAAGATAGTTGCCGGCTTTTGTTACGGTATTTACGAAATATTTACTCAAACAAGGGAATTTCGTTCGCGGCACGGAATCCCAGCGCTGTATGTTTCCGGCAGAATTGCTAACACTGTAAATTTTACTTCGCGCATCCACAACGTACCAAATGTTATCTATCTGGAAGCTTCCTCGGATATTTTTGATGTGCACCGAAAGCGGTAGTTTGATTTCTTTCAGCTTTGAGTTTACAACGTCGTAATACAGGTAATTCTCAACCCGCGATTTGAACTCGGCTTTTGATTGAAAAGTTAATAAAACACCATTTAGCACCCGGCAGGATGTTCTGCACTCCAATTCCTGGAAGGTATCTGGCAATTGAAGTTGAGTGGCTTTCCCGTTCTTGAAAACAAACAATCCTTTTTCGGCTGCGAAAAGAACGGAATTGTCTCCCAGCTCAAAAATATTCCATACCTGACCGATATTGTTTTTGAGTCCGCCGTAAAAAACCGGGTAATAAACCAATTCACCTTTGCTGGAGTAATCCAGGTAACCGAAATTGTTATCGCGCCCCACGTAAACGCGGTCGTCAGAAGCTAAATATAATTTGGAAACATAGGTGTCTGTGCAGCTTTCCTGAATGGCTTTCTTTGTTTTCTCCTTATCGGTTTTGATTTTAGACCATTCAATCCCGTTAAAAGAAAGGATATCCTGTCTGTTTCCGAAAAGCACATTCCCATTGGCTGACTGCAATCCCGTCCAGATCTGTCCGGCGCTTCCATAGTCATTGATCGAAAAGTGCTTCGTATTGATCCTTCCTTGTAAGGTAATGTTCTGAGCAGGGGAAAGTGCCGCAAAATGAACAGTAAAAAGAATCAATAAGAGTACCAGCTTGTTTTTCAACATTTCTTTCCTTTATACGATACGAATATATAAATAAAAAAACACCTGAAGCTTATTTTTCTTCAGGTGTTCCCTTCACTGTTTGAAGTGAAATATCAGTAGTTTAACTTACGGCTTTTTTCCGTTGCACAAACGAGATTCCACAAGGCTCTGGCGCCTACGTTAGCGTCCCAGTCACCCTCTTTTCCCGGGGCAACTTCGTTCAGGTCGAAACCAATGATCTTCCTTCCCGATTCTACAAGCTGGAAGAACAAGTAATTGATTTGCTCCAATTCGAATCCGCCTACAACCGGAGTTCCTGTATTCGGACAAAGAGAAGGAAGCAATCCATCTATGTCGAAAGAAATGTAAACCCGTTGCGGCAATTCGTTTAAGATCATGGCAACCTGTTCTTTCCATGTCTGGCCTTCAAACTGTCCTTTTTTCAGGTCCCAGTCGTAAAATGTCTTTACCCGCGGGTCTGAATCTGAGAGTTGTACTTCCGAATGTGCAATATCGCGAATTCCAACCTGCACTAACTTCTCAAGGTTGTTACAGGATTGTAATACATTGTACATGATACTAGCGTGTGATTGCTGGAAACCTTCGTATGCTTCTCTCAAATCGGCATGAGCATCAATTTGAAGAATGCCAAATGGTTGTCCCTGGTCATTTAAAGCTTCCATTAAACCTAACGGAGTACTGTGTTCCCCGCCCAAAACGGCCACAATTTTATGCTCACCAAGCAGTTTTTTTGCGCGTTCCTTCAGATTGTTTTTCAACAGGTCCGAAGTTGCATTTACTTTCTCAAGTACTTCATTAAACGGACTGTTTTCATCCAGTTCGCCACCTTCTTCCAGGAAACCGATGTACTGAACCGTATCAATACACATCTGGTCGTTGATCTGTTTCATTTCTACGGAAATCGGTGTCATGAAAACCTGCGTATTCCATGCTTCCGGCAACTGCGGATGGTAAAAGTCTAACTGCGTGCTGGCATCCAGGATAGCTTTTGGTCCGTCACTGGTTCCTTTTCCGTAAGATGCTGTTGCATCCCAGGGCACAGGAATAATGACAATATCCGCATGCTGTTCTTCAACCGGAAATCCGAAAATATTCCCGTTTGCAATACCAACTCCGTTCGGATCAAATTTCTTTGAATTATCCATTAATCAGATTTTTCACGAAATTAGGTAAAGCGAAACTTGCTTTGTGAATGTCAGCATTGTAGTATTTCAATCCTTTAGCGCTTACAAACTGGTCAATTTCCGTATCGTTTGTAATTGATTTCGGCTGAGCACTTCCTTTTAATCCGTATTGGAAGCTCCACATTCCTGTTGGATATGTTGGAACGAAGAATAAAGAAACAGGAGCGTTCTCTTTTCCGAAAATATGCTGTAATGTGATGTTTAATTCCGTGAATGCCTGCTCGTTGAATTTCGGTGATTCTCCCTGAGCTACCAAAATCCCGCCCGGTTTCATAATACGGTGACAGTTTCTGTAGAATTCTACGGAGAACAATCCTTCTGCCGGACCCACCGGATCCGATCCGTCTACGATTACCAGGTCATACGTTTCGTCGGCAGCTTCTTTTGCAAAAGCAATCCCGTCACCAACGATCAGGTTCAGTTTCGGATGGTCGAAAGAAGCAGCGATTCCCGGCAGGTGTTCTTTACATGCTTTGATTACTTCACCGTCGATTTCAACCATGGTTACTTTTTCAACGCTGTCATGACGTAAAAATTCACGCACAGTTCCACCGTCACCGCCACCGATCACCAAAATGTTCTTAGCATTCCCATGTGTAAACATAGCAGGGTGGGAGATCATTTCGTGGTAATGAAACTCATCTTTTTCAGTGGTCATGAACATATCGTCCAAAGTCAGCAACTTCCCGTATTTCGGAGATTCCAGGATGCGTACGCGCTGGAATGGCGACTGAACGTCATAGAATACTTCACCTGTGTAGCGAAGAGACAATGCCTGGTTGTCGTCCTTATCTGTAAACCACACGTTGCGTGTATACATTTCAGGATTTGTCCATTCGCCTGCTTTCTGGCGCATAGATGAAATATCGAAGTCATTTCTTGTTAATAACTGAACTGCTCCACGCTTCATTTCCAAAGCAGAATAGTTCTTGGCACCAAAACACTCCTTCAGATAATCAAATGAAATCCAGGCATCCATTTCCCCGCAAGTGAACAAATCCACTGCAGCATAACCGTATTCCGGCCATGTATGAATTGCCAAATGGCTTTCTTGAATTACCACTACACCGGAAACTCCATAGGGAGAAAAATGGTGGAATGTAGAGTTAATCACAGTTGCACCTGCTTTCAAAGCCGCGTCTACCATGTCGCGCTCGATCGAAGATACATCATTCATAATGTGCGGATCGCACCCCATAAACTCAACCAGAATATGGTTCCCCAATGCATTACTCATTAGCTATTCAGTATAAATTATAAAAACGAGCGCAAAGTTACTGGTTTTAGATGGTTTAGAGCATGTTTATTTGAAAAAATAACGATTCCGTAATAATTGCGAATTTTGAATTGCAAATTGCTATTGTCGGATCATTCGTTAAAAGGAGATTTTTTTGGTGGTAATGGAATTAAATCCTTTTTTTGATTTGGTTTGTTACTGCTTGAAAAGCATGGTGTTGATCCAGTTTTCAATCTCGGTAATAACCCAATCCTTCTTTTCCAAATGCGGGTGATGACCACAGCCGGGGATCATGCTTCCTTTTCGGTTTTTACGATCTGAAACTATCGAGTTGACTTGCTCTTCGGTTCCGTACTGGTCGTTTTTTCCCTGCATGGCCATTGCAGGAATTCGAAAAGATTGGATCTCATGGCGGATGTCCCAGCTTTTAAAGGATGGCTCCAGCCAGGTATCTGACCAGGCGTAGAATAGTTCTTTTGTTTTATCTCCGTGAATGCGGAATAATCCATCCAGTTTCCCGGCTTCAAATGCTTCAATTGCCGGATGAATTCCCGCCAACGTTTCCTCTTCTACAAAGGTATGTGCAGCTATTGTAACAACAGCCAGCAGGTTTTTTAGTTCCCGGGAAGCAAGAAGCAGGGCAATGCTTCCGCCGTCACTGTGCCCGATAAGAATGATTTTCTGGTCCGGATTCAGAATTTCTTTAAGAACTTCTTGTGTTTCGTCTGTATAATTGTGCAGGTAATGAATGTCACGTTTTCCGGATAATCCACTTGATTTCCCGTGTCCTGTTCGTTCAATAACGACTCCCGGAAGGTTTAATGAACGGCATAATTCGGTTGGGAAGCTCTTCCATTGGATAATACTGCCCAATGCCTCATGAAGGAATATCAAAACGGGTTTGGAATCAATGGCGGAACCCGGATTGATCCATTGGATATTGATTTCTTTGGCTCCTAAGCGAATGATTTTTTCCATTTTTCCATTTTGTTATGCAGGTAGGGGCGGAAAATTTTCCACCCCTACCGTAATCCATCTACAAAAAAAGGAAACCCGCAGATCTCCTTTTTCCTTAAAATTAAATATTCGTATCAGTTCTTTACACGCTCTACATAAACACCTGTTCTGGTGTCGATTTTAATAACTTCTCCCATATCGATGAATAAAGGAACTTTCACCTCTGCACCGGTTGCAATGGTTGCAGCTTTCATAGAGTTTGTAGCTGTATCTCCTTTAACTCCCGGCTCCGTGTAAGTTACTTCGGAAATCAAGTACATCGGTAATTCAACAACTAATGGAACTTCATCGTTTGCATCATATAAAATGTTACAGATCATTCCCTCCAATAAGAAAGCAGGTTTTTCCACCATTTTTGTAGGAATAGGAACTTGTTCAAACGTTTCGTTATTCATGAAGATAAAGTTGTCATCTTCCTGGTACAAGTACTGGTATTCGCGGTTTTCTACACGAACGATGTCAATTTTGTGACCGGCAGAGAATGTATTGTCAATTACTTTTCCGGATTCGATCACACGCATTTTCGTACGAACGAAAGCCGGTCCCTTACCAGGTTTTACGTGCTGGAATTCAATGATCTGACTGATTTTGTCGTTGAATCTGATACACAGTCCGTTTCGAATATCTGCGGTAGTTGCCATGCTTCTTTTTTAATGTTTTCGGGCGCAAATATAACCAAATTATCATCTAAAAAACGATTAAAAATTAACGTTTCCTAAGACAATCTGCTAGGATAGCTCAATTAAATCGATTACTTTTGTTGTCATTATGACAGTTTTACCCTTATTTCTTAGTGATGTCGGCGGTTCTGAAATCGTTTTGATCTTACTGGTTATATTGATGTTTTTTGGTTCTAAAAGCATCCCGGGAATCGCCCGTACTATGGGTAAAACGATGCATCAGATCAGGCAGGCTTCACAAGACGTTCAAAATGAGATTAAAAAATCAGCAGGTGACGTGAAGACTGATTTTGATCTTCAGAAAATGGTTCGGGAAACAACAGATATTATCGAAAAACCGCTTTTGGAAGAATCCGTGAAAATGGATCAGATTATTCAAACTCCAACCCAATTTTCCAAGCCTTTCGGGATGCCAAATCCCTCATCACCGGCAGTCGATGTACCGGATGAAAATCCAACACTGGACCAACCGGTTGAAGAACCGAAAAAAGATTTGGCGCAGGAATAAAATATTGCAACAATAAACAAGTAGGGGCGCGATTAATCGCGCCCCTACTTGTTTCTATTAACTTGTCATCTGGAATACCAGGTCCAGGTAAACCTGTGCGTTTCCTTTTTGAAGATATTCGACTTCTTCGGCTCCTCCGAATGCCAGAATGGGAACAAAAGTAAATACTTCGTTTTTTTCCAGTTTTCCAAGTTGTTTGAATGCTTCGGTAAAGAGTTTTTCGCGCAGCCAAACAGAGCGGTCTTCTTCGTCCGGTAAAAGATCTTCCAGGAAACCCTTCATGCTCCAAATCAGCGTTTTGATCTCACGGTACTGAATATCAATGATGCAGACATCTTCATCTACTTCCGTCAGTCTCCGGTAATAGAACAGTTCACCGAATGCGCTGATTGCAAACGGGACGTAATTCGAAACTTCTCTTCCCAGCCATGTCCATAAACTGTCTTCAAAATCTGCCGGGTTCACAAATTCGATCAGTCCGTTGTTGTATTTTCCGAATCCGCTGGTTTTCCAGATCTCAATCAAGGATTCCGGGACCTTGTCCTGGTAGCGTTCGATGGTTTCTGCGGATGCAGGAACACAATCTGCATCGGGCTGGTAGTAAGCGTTGAATTTTTCGAGCATGGTTTTATGAATTGCTAATATTTGGTTTAATACAGTAGGGGCGCGATTAATCGCGCCCCTACTGTATTATATAATTATTTCTTAGTCTTCGTCCTGGTAGGTGTTTTCCTTCAACTTGAAGTCTTTTCGGATTTCCGGGTGAGAAATCTCGCCGCCCGAATTCCCCACTTCTTTTGCAAAATAAGCTGCAATAACACCAATAATCAGCACAATAATAGATGCGGGCATTGCCATTGATTTCTTCTTAAATTCCAGGAATAGTGCAATAATGGATAAAGCCATGATTCCCCATATGATCGGCATTAGTTCTTCCGCATGTTCTTCGTGGATATGGATCAATGTTTCGGTTTCTTCGGTGTTTTCAAGAGTCTGCTGAATGGCATCCGGACAGTCCTGAGAAATGGTACGCTGTTCTACGGCTTCTTCCACAAAGTGTTCGGCACCTTCACCGGTTGCGTCCGAAATTTGGGCAGTGATCCCTGCTATGATAAAAAGCAATAACCCGACTCTCCTTGTAACGGTGGATTTTGCAAGTATTCCGATTAGAAGAACAATGATTCCAAGAATTAATCCGATAATCGGAAAATGGTTAATAATTAAGTGCGAATGTGCTGCGTTCATAAGAGTTTAATTTGGCTCGAAAATACAAGAATAAAATGAAAATCTGACTGACCATTTCGTTGAAATACATGGATTTTTCAGTCGTTCAGAATGTGGGCAAGTCTTTCGCCTATTAATGAGCCGATTGCAACGCCCATTCCGCCAAGACGTACACCAACAGCAGTGTTTTGTCCGATTTTCTCAATGATAGGCCCTTTTTCTGTTCCAACTCCCATTGTTCCGGACCATCTGTAGTCAATCGAAAACTTTGTATCCGGGATAATTTGCTCTCTGAGCAGTTTTTCCAAAGCGTTTTGGATCAGGTTTGACTGGTTTAAATCAAAGGTGTTTTCCGCTTTGAAGTCCAGGTTCCTTCCCCCGCCGAATAAAATACGGTTCCCAACATTCCGGAAGTAATAATAGCCTTTGTCTAAATGGAAGGTTCCTTTTACCGGAAGGTTCTGGATCTCAGAAGTAACTAAGACCTGTGCTCTCGCTGGTTCCACAGCTAATTGCGGCAACAGTTTTTTAGCGAATCCATTGATGGTAATTCCTGCTTTTTTTGATCGGATTTCCCCGTAATTTGTTTCAAGAATTACCTCGTTTTGATCGGAATGGATTTGAAGAACCTCAATTCCGTTTAATACAATAATCCCGTTTTTTGCCAGGTCTTTTTGGGTTGCTAAAAGTAGTTTTCCGGTATCAATCGCACCTTCCAGCCGATTGAAATAACCGCCTTTAAAACTTTTGAAACCAAATTTCCCGTTTACATTTTTCTCGAAGGAATAACAATTTTTTTGACCGGTTATAAATTCGATTTGCCGGTTCAAATAATCCAGTTTCGGATGATAAACGGCTAAATCTTCTTCTTCGGTAATCAGGTCATAAGAACCGCAATTCTCATAATTCAAATCTTCTTTTGAAAAGCGTTGGAGCAAGCGTTCCAAGCCTTCGTAGCGCAATTTTACCGTGTTCCAAACGCTTTCTTCAGAAACGTTTTCGAGGTCGTCCAAAAGTTCTGTTACACTTCCGAAGCACGCAAATCCGGCATTTTTTGTACTGGCCCCGAGGGGCAGATAACTGCGTTCAAGGACCGCAATTTTTGCATCCGGATTTCTCCTTCTCAGTTCCAGAGCACATGCAGAGCCTGCTATCCCGCTTCCAACTATCAGGAAATCAATATTTTCCAAAAGCGTAACTTTTTCCCAAAAACTGAGTTGTTTAAATTGAATCATTGCAGTGAAAATGAACTTTTTTTACCGATATTTGTATGAATATACGCAGCGAATTTAAACCAAAATCAATTTCGGTTGTACTACGACTAGAATAAACTAAAAACATGAGAGTGAAACTCCTTATTTTAATTTCCTTTTTCTTTCTGACCAACCTGGTTTTTGGACAGATTGATATGAATTTCTTCATTAAAACTACCAACTATACCACAGGTAAGAAGGAATCCGGTGTTACAGTAAAGCTAATGGAGGGCTCAAGTACTGTGTCAACCATGACTACAGACGCTTCAGGTGAAGTGAAGTTATTGCTCAAAGCCGGGAAGAAGTATAAAGTCGAAGTATCAAAAGCCGGTAAGGTTTCCCGCTTGTTGAATATCAACGTTTCCAATGTAAACGACGAATTACTCCAGGGAACATCCAAGCCGGAAGGTCAGGCACAAATTTCCCTGTTCGATGAACAACCGAATGTCGATTACAGCTACGTCAAAACCAACCCGATCACGGAATTCTACTTTGACGGTCAGAATACCGTTTTGCAGTACGACCAGATCCTTGCCGATAAAATGGCGAAGAAGATCGAGAAAATCATGAAAGATGCGGAAGGTGCTCAAAAACAGGGGGAAGCTAATTATAATTCGATTATCAAGCAGGCAGATGCCCTGTTTACAGCTAAGAAATACGAAGAAGCCTTAACTCAGTATGAGGCAGCTACAAAAATCAAAGGGAAAGAAGCTGAAAAACATCCGAATGATCGAATTATTGAAATTGATGGAATTTTAAAAGCTGCGAAATCCGCCAATCTTGCAAATGCGCAGTTGGATAGTGAGTACAAGGCTTTGATTGCTTCAGCTGATGCATTAAGAGACCAGAAAAAATATACGGAAGCTATTGCGAGGTACAATGAAGCACTGGGGAAAAAGCAGGAACAGTATCCGAAAGATGAAATTGTGAAAGCAGAACTAGCCATTGAAACTGCTAAGAAAGACGAAGAAAACAAAGCGAAATACGATGCAGCAATGAAAGCCGGAGACGGGTTTTATGGTCAAAAAAGCTGGATGGCTGCACGCGATAAATACAAAGAAGCGTTAAAGATCAGACCGGGTGATGCTACAGCTACTGCGAAACTGGCTGATTTGGAAGGTAAACTGAATGCACAAAAAGCAGAACAGGACAAGAAACAAAAATACAACGATGCAGTTGCAGCCGGTGATGCTTTAATGGGAGAAGAAAAATGGTCTGAGGCAGTTGCCAAATACCAGGAAGCTTTGACTTTTGAAGCTTCGGCAACTTACCCGAAAGATAAAATCGCAGAGGCAAAAGTCAAGCTGGATGAAATTGCGAAAGCAAATGCCCTGAAAGAGCAAATCACCAAATTACTGGCGGAAGGAAATACGGCTCTTACCGCAAAACAATATCCGGGAGCAAAAGCTAAGTTCGAGCAGGTTTTGACTTTGGATAAAGATAATGCTGAGGCGAAGGCAAAAATAGAAGAGGTTAATAAACAATTGGAATTTGAAAAGGCAAATGCGGAGAAAATTGCAAAAGCCAAACAATTGGTAGCAGAAGGTGATGCTTTAGACAAAACCATGAAGTATACCGATGCGAAAGCAAAATACCAAGAATCGATTGCTTTGATCCCGGATGCGGCTGTTCAGGCTAAGATTGATGCTGTGGATGCAAAAATTCTGGCAGAAAGCAAGAAAGCTGAGAATAAGGCGAAATTTGATCAGGCAATTGCGGATGGTGATGCTGCTTTGACGGCTTCGAACTTTGAAACAGCTAAAAAGAAGTATGAAGAAGCTCAACTGCTGGATGCCGCTTCACAAGTTCCAAAACAAAAACTGATCGAACTTGGTAAAAAAGAGGCCGCTGCGAATGCCGAGAAAGATAAGAACCAAAAATACCTGGATGCATTTAATGCGGGTATGGCAGCGTTGAGTTCAAAGGATTACACGACGGCTAAAGAGAAATTCCTTGCAGCAACTACGATTGATAATACGAAGAAAGAGGCAAAAGATAAGCTGGATGAAGTAACCAAGATCCTTGCTGATAATGCGCAGGCCGCTGCTCAGAAAGATAAATACGATGCCGCTGTGAAAGCGGGGACCGATTTATTGGGGCAAAACAAGCTGGCAGAAGCAAAGAAGAAATTTGAAGAAGCTTCTGTTTTAGATCCGGCACAAACACTTCCGAAAGAAAAAATCCAGGAAATTGACGGATTGATGGCAAAAGCAGACAAGGAAAAGCAAATTAACCAATTGTTGACGGAGGGTTCTGCTGCTTTGTCCAAAAAAGACCTGAACGGAGCAAGAGGAAAATTCCAGCAGGTACTGGCTTTGGATCCATCGAATAATACTGCTTCTGAAAAAATGACTGAGATCCTGAAGCTGGAAAATGATCAGGCAAGCGAAGCTCAAAAACAAGCTGCTTTTGATAAGCTTAAAGGGGAAGGAATGGCGTTCCAGAACCAAAATAAATATGTAGAAGCAAAGCAAAAATACCTGGAAGCGAAAGCAATCAAGGAAGACGACGAGGTAGCGAAAGCAATTATTTGGTGTGATAAGAAAATTGCAGAAGAGCTCAAAGATGCTGAACTCAATAAAAAGTACAACGCTGTTCTAACCGAAGCAAAAGAGTTGGAGGCAGCCAAAAAATACGACGAGGCAATCGTGAAATACGGGGAGGCTTTGGCGGTAAAGAGCAATGAGCAGGAACCGAAGAACCGCATTGAAGCAATCAAAGCATTAAAACTTCAAAATGCCGAGCAGCAGAAAGTGGAAGAAGAATACCAGGCTGCTTTGAAAAAAGGAGATGACCTGGTCCTGGCAAAAAAATATACGGATGCAATCCAGGCTTACAATTCTGCTTTGGTGCTCAAGCCTTATGAGAAACTACCGGTTGAAAAAGCAGATGCAGCGAAAAAGCTGGCTGAACAGGAAACATTCGATGGTGATCAGGCATATCAAAAGATTATTGATGTAGGAAATAGGGCTTTTGACGAAAAGAATTATGTGAAAGCGAAGGAAATGTTCAACCGTGCTATCAATTTCAGACCGGCTGACCAGTACCCGAAACAAAAATTGCAGGAAATTGCGGATATTGAAAAGGCAGAAAAGCAGGCTTTAGATCAACAAAACCTGTTTGCCAAAAAGATGGCCGAAGCTGATGGATTGGCGAAAGCTAATAAACTGGAAGATGCAATCAATGCTTACAAGGCAGCAAAAACGATCAAACCGGATGACATTGTTCCGGATCAAAAAATTGCCGAATTACAGGCATTACTTGCTAATAAAGTAGATCCTGCTGCGGAAGAGCAAAAACTATACGACGCGGCGATGTACAGAGGAAATAATGCTGCTTCAAATAAAGATTACAACGGTGCAATCACTCAGTATGAAGAAGCTTTAAGACACAAAGCAAAAGATCAGACTGCTCAGAATAAAATTGCTGAAATGCGTCAAATCCTGGATGATATTGCCAAAGAAAATGCGGTGAATAAAGAGCTTCAGGGGTTAATTGCTGCGGCCGACCAGGAGTTCAATAACAGTAAATGGTCTGCAGCTAAATCTGCTTATGATAATATTCTTACCAAATTCCCTTCGAATGCTTATGCGTATGAGCAGTCGAAGAAGTGTGAAATTAAACTGAGGGAAGAGGCAGATGCCGACAAGGAGCGTGCTTACAGAAATATTATCAGCGGTGCGGACGATAAATTTGATAACAAGAATTATACGAAAGCAAAAGAACTTTATGAGCGTGCTTCCGGACTAAGACCTTCTGATCCTTATCCGAAACAGCGTCTGAGAGAAATTCAGAATATTACGACTCAGCCGGTAGCAAGTAAGACGACAACTGAACCGAAGTCTAATAAAATTGAGTTAGCAAGTTTAGGTGAGGAAACGGACAATTCATTGATTGAGGGAGCTAAAAGATTGCAGAAAACATCTGAAACACGGAAAGCGAAACGTACGAATAAAATGACGGAGAAGCTAAGAGGTACTACGGATAGAACCGGTGAACTAAGTCAAAAACAAAATAGCCAGGCTTTATCGGCAGATAGTGTTTTGGGTGAAATCAGAGTTGATAACAGTGCTCGTGACGCTGCAGCGTATGTAAAAGTCCAGAATAACGTTGATTTGATGGTCGAAAAAGAGAAGACACTGACGAAAAGCAACGAGGAAAACAGCATGATCAATCAGTTGAATATCGTGAACCAGAAACAGCAACTGGAGGCAGCAACACAGGCTGTGATTGTTTCCAATAGTGCTTTGGACGGAGCTGCTGTTGATAATAATGAGGTGCTCAAAAAGTCTTCCGTAAATTTGAATGCTACTGAAGTCGAAAAGTCTAACGAATCCTATTCCGATATTACAAAAAATGACAAAGCCTTTACGGAAATTCGATTGGACCTGGAGAAAAACAGGATCGATGACTTCGAGGAACGCCTTGCTGAAGAAAAGAAAGTAAAAGATGCTTCTATTGTACAGTCTGATCTGATGCGTGAAAATTCGGAACAGGCCGCAGAAAGAACTGTTGAAACCAAGGAGATCCTGAAAGGTGTGGAGAATAATGTTGCACTTAAAACCGTTGAAGATAAAAAGCTTTCTTTTAACAATGATGAAAAAATGAAGGAGATCGAGAAGGTCCACTCTGAAAAGAAGCTTGATAATGATAAAGCTCATGCCGAGAATTTACAGCGTTTTGCAGATAAAAATGAAGAAACTACCAAGGTTGTTGCAGAGGCTGTCGCCAGCAGAGTAGACGCTCATAAAGACAATATTGAAATTGTTGAGCGTAAAAGAGATGAAAAAACAGAAATCGACAGAGCTGATTACAATAAAGCGTATGTGAAAAATATTGAGAATAAGAAGATTTTGAATGAGAAAGCCCTGGAGGTTGAAAAAAGAGCAGAACTGCCGTCTATTGCCGCGGCTGATAACAAAAAGAACTTTGTAGAAATTCAGAATGCGAACAATCAATCTCAGCAAGACCAGCAAAAAGTAAATGATCAGAAAATAGTTGAGAATAACAGCAAAATCGTCAGCGCCCAAAAACAGGTCAACGAGAATGCGGGTCAAAACAGTCATTCTACTGAAAATGATTTGTTGCTTAAGAATTCTGTTAAAGAATTAGGAACATCGAGTAAAATTATCGCTGAAAAAAGTGATGAGAGAGCTGTGGCAGCTAAAAAGTCGATTGATGAAATTGAGTCGAAACAACCTGTTAAAGTAACAACAGGAGCTTATGAAGTGGATTTGACTAAATACAAAGAAGGAGTTAACCAGGAGCAGTTTGATCAAATGGGATCGGACGGACTTGTTTCTGCAATTGTTACCAGAAGAGTTGTTGTGATTGACGGAAAGGCGAATGTTTACATTCGAACACAGACCATGAATATGGTAACATACCAAAAAAACGGTGAGCCTACTACGGAATTGGTTTGGCAAAAAGAGACACAGGACGCAAAATTGAAGCGTAATTATTAAAACAGTTATTATTATTATGAACAAGTAGGGGCGGAAAATTTTCCGCCCCTACTTGTTTTATTGTCTTTCAATTCCACTAATTTCGACCTAAATTTAAATAGCAGGTCTATGAATGTTCATTTTATTGCAATTGGAGGAAGTGCAATGCACAATTTAGCGATTGCTTTGTCCCGAAAAGGAGCGAAAGTAACCGGTTCCGATGATGAAATATTTGAACCATCAAGGACCCGATTGGAAAAACAAGGAATTCTGCCTGCTTCAATCGGTTGGTTCCCGGAAAAGATTACCGGAGATTTGGATGCTGTTATTCTTGGAATGCATGCCCGGGAAGATAACCCGGAGCTGTTGAAAGCAAAGGAATTGAACATCCCGATCTATTCTTACCCGGAATACCTGTATGAGCAAAGCAAAGACCAATACCGTATTGTAATTGGTGGAAGCCATGGTAAAACGACTATTACCTCTATGCTGCTTCACGTTGTGAATGAATTAGGCTTGAACGTGGATTATATGGTCGGAGCCCAGCTGGAAGGATACGACTGCATGGTGAGACTTTCAGAAGATGCTGCGTTTATGATCCTGGAAGGTGATGAGTATTTGAGTTCACCGATAGACAGAAGACCCAAGTTTCATTTATACAAACCGGATACTGCTTTAATTAGTGGGATCGCCTGGGACCATATCAATGTGTTTCCAACGTGGGAAAATTACGTGGACCAGTTCCGGAAATTCTGCGAAGTGATTGAACCAGGTGGAAAATTGGTCTACAACTCGGAAGATCCGGCGGTGAAAAGCCTTGGAGAAGAGTTTGCTTCTAAATTGGAAACCAAACCATATCAGACACCGGTATACCGGACAACAGAAACCGGAACAATTATGTCTTACGAAGGAAAAGAATATGAGTTGAACGTCTTCGGGGCGCACAACCTTCAAAACCTTGTTGGTGCGATGCATTTGGCTGAATCGATGCATATTCCCAATCACGATTTCCTGACAGCAATCAAAACATTCAAAGGAGCAGGGAAGAGGCTTCAGAAAGTAGCAGAAAATGGTTCTTTTACAATGTTTAAGGATTTTGCGCATTCTCCGTCTAAATTAAAGGCTACGACCTCTGCTGTTAAGGAACAATATCCGAATCGGAATGTAGTTGCCTGTATGGAACTTCATACTTTTTCTTCTTTGAGAAAGGAGTTTTTACCGTTATATGACGGCGCAATGAACGCTGCAGATGAAGCACTGGTATATTTTAGTCCGGCAGTTGTAGCGCATAAGAAACTGGAACCTTTGACGATCAAGCAGGTTCAGGACGCTTTTGGAGGAAATGTGAAGGTCGTAAACAACACACAGGAAGTGTTGGACTTTATTCGTGCTAAGAATTGGGATAATTCGGTGCTTTTGATGATGTCATCGGGGAATTTCGACGGGATTGATTATGAGAAATTGGGGGATGAGTTAATTGGATAACTAAACGAGCGGTAATTTCTAATTCATCGATTGAATTTAAAACAGTAGGGGCGGAAAATTTTCCGCCCCTACTGTTTTTCCGCAGATTAAGCGGATTATTAGTTGATCTTAAAAAGATACAGATACTACTGTTTGGGTTGTCTGAAAAGTACCCTGCGATAGATAATTGTTAGTACAAGCGCATTGATTACGGAGAGCATCAGCATTCCCAAAAGGGAGATGGTCATTACTGTGCTTGCCTGATACCACGGACGAATGCTTTCAGCAGATTTTTCGAGGATTTCTTCTTTTGAGAAAGCTTCGAATTCCGGTCTTTCCGCTTTGAATTTTTTCAGTTCTTCCGGGTTTTCAACCATTTTTTCCATGGATTCCTGGATTACTGCTATCTGGTTCTCATTGTATGCAGGATCAATTTTGGCATAATACAGGTAGATCAATCCGCCAACAACCAGGGTATAAATCATTCCAATTCCCAGAATGGATTTGATATCGCCCAAAGCGGTGCTTTCACTTCTGATTTCTTTTCTTTTCTCAATAATACTTCCGATAGACATTGCCAAAAGGAGGCAAAGGATATTCCACATTACCTGGATAGGATATTTTTCGGTAGTTTGAAGTACCTGGAAATAAAAGAAGCAGTATTTTCCTAAAAACCAAATACCTGCAAACAATAATGCAATTTTTGTTGATGTGCGCATGTGATAAAAGAAAAAATCCTTCCGGCTGGCCCGGAAGGATTCAAGATATTATGAATTCATTGATACTAAAAACTCTTCGTTGGAACGGGTATTGTCCATGTGTCCTTTTACGAACTCCATTGCTTCTACCGGGTTCATGTCTGCAATGAACTTTCGAAGTAACCAAACTCTTTGAAGTACATCTCTCCCTACCAGCAAATCTTCGCGGCGTGTTCCTGACGCAATGATGTCGATAGCCGGGTAAATCCTTCTGTTGGAGATCTTACGATCCAGCTGAAGCTCCATATTACCCGTACCTTTAAATTCTTCGAAGATTACTTCGTCCATTTTAGAACCTGTTTCCGTTAATGCAGTTGCAAGAATAGAAAGGGAACCACCGTTCTCAATTTTTCGCGCAGCACCGAAGAAACGTTTCGGTTTGTGTAATGCATTTGCATCAACACCACCTGAAAGCACTTTTCCTGAAGCAGGAGAAACCGTGTTGTATGCACGAGCCAAACGTGTGATGGAATCCAATAGGATCACTACATCGTGACCGCATTCAACCATTCGTTTTGCTTTTTCCAATACAATGTTGGCAACTTTTACGTGGCGGTCAGCCGGTTCGTCAAAAGTAGAAGCAACTACTTCTGCTTTTACACTTCGGGCCATATCCGTAACCTCTTCCGGGCGTTCGTCAATCAATAAAACAATCAGGTAAACTTCCGGGTGATTCGCAGCAATTGCATTCGCTACATCTTTCAATAACATGGTTTTACCTGTTTTAGGCTGAGCCACGATCATTCCGCGCTGACCTTTACCGATAGGAGCGAACAGGTCCATTACACGTGTCGACATGGATTCGTCCTTATGTCCCGTTAATTTGAACTTTTCGTCCGGGAACAAAGGTGTCAGGTATTCAAATGGAACGCGATCGCGGATGTAACCCGGATCTCTTCCGTTGATTGAATCTACTTTTACCAGCGGGAAGAATTTTTCACCTTCTCTTGGCGGACGGATTGTCCCTCTAACCGTATCTCCGGTCTTCAAACCGAACAATTTGATCTGGCTTTGAGAAACGTACACGTCATCCGGAGACGGCAGGTAGTTATAATCGGAAGAACGCAAAAACCCGTATCCATCCTGGATTACTTCCAAAACACCCTCAGCTGTAACAATCCCAACTAAGTTGTAAGCTTCTTCATCCACTTTTTCTTCTTGCTGAGCCTGATTTTGATGCTGCTGGCGATTTTGGTTCTGGTTCTGATTGCGCTGATTGCCATTGTTCTGGTTGCGCTGCTGATTATTATTGTTCTGACGCTCCTGGTTTTGAGGATTGTTCTGAGTATTTTGGTTTTCGCCCTGACTATTTTGATTTTGCTGATTCTGGCGATTTTGATTTTGGTTGCGCTGATTCTGCGGATTCTGCTGATTTTGGTTTTGCGGCTTTTTATTCAATAAACGTTCAAAAGGCTTGGGTTTATCGGCAGTTTTATCCTCCTGAGTTCCTGATTCTGCGACTTTCGGAGCTTCTGTTTTCTCTTCCGTTAGCGGTTCTGCTTTGATTTCCGTCGCGGCTGCCTCAGGTGTTGAAATGCGTTTGCGTTTTTCCTTTGATACCGGTGTTTCCTGCTTAACTTCCGTTGGTTCAGTTTTAGCGGTTTCCGGAGTCTCTGTAGAAAATAAATCAGTGGCAGGAGCTTGTGCTTTCGATTCAGCAGCTTTCTTTGCCTTCGGTTTAGCCGGAGCCTTTTCGGTTTCAGTAGTTGTAGTGCTTGCTGAATTTGCCTGGATTTGTTCGATCAATTCATTTTTCTTGAATGATTCTACTTTCTTTACTCCCAGAGATTTAGCAATTTCCCTTAATTCTGGTAATAACTTACCGTCTAAGTCTTTTTTATTCATATAAAATTTTGGACTAGTTGTTTGTATTCGACTGAATACTTGCGAAAATGCAATGTGATTTTAATAACGATGTTGCAATATTACAAATATTCCTTAGACAAGCACTATGAATTTGTTTTTTTTCAAAAAAAATGATCTTTTATAACTTAAATTAGGCTTTGAAGTGAATGCCGGATTGAAAAAAACCGTTTTGTTTTCTTCATTATACTGCTAAATTTGTGGTCACCGCGAAATTCGGTTTAAAGATTCTTCATGAAAAACAAGAAATTAATTACCCTGCTTCTTACGTTGGTTGTGTTTTATACCATCTTATTCCTGGTCCGAATATTTAATCATGAGGTAGATCCTGTCGGATTATTGATCCTTGGGACCTTAGTCGGGACTTTTGTTGGCGGCGTGGTTGCCGGATTGTACTTTTTCAGGGCCAAAAGAAATTTGGTTTACTACCTGGCAATGTATCTCGCCGTTGCCGGTTTGCTTTACCTGGAAAGAATGTTGGTGGATTCACTTGCATTTAGTGCATTCCTTTTGAAAATCATACTTATGGGCGGGTTGATTGCCTATTCCATGCGCAGCAAGAAACTGTCGCTTTGGATCTTCTCATCCATGATTATCGGTGTTTCTTTCGGTCTCGACTTCCCGGAAATGTCGTTGGAATTGAAACGTTTCGGAGACATTTTCCTGCGTCTGATCAAAACACTGGTTGCTCCATTGCTGTTCTCGACTTTAGTTGTAGGAATTGCCGGACACGGAAACTTAAAACAAGTTGGACGTATCGGTTTAAAGAGTATCATTTATTTTGAGATTGTAACCACTTTTGCGCTTTTCCTTGGATTGGCGGCAATCAATATTTCCCAGGCAGGGAAGGGAGTGCAGCAGGTTGAAGTCACTGAAAAAATGAAAGAAAAATCTGCTGATCTGCTAGCTCAATTGGAAAAACCGAAAGACCATTTGGTGGATATTTTCCCGGAGAACTTTGCCAAGTCAATTGTGGAGAACCAGGTGCTTCAGATCGTAATTTTCTCATTGATCTTTGCCATTGCTTTGAGTTTGGTACAAAACCTGAAGCATAAAGAAACAATGCTCAACTGGATGGAAAGTTTGTCGGAAGTCATGTTTAAGTTTACAGACCTGGTCATGTATGTGGCACCGCTGGCGGTCTTTGGTTCCATTGCTTATACGGTCGCCAATTCCGGAACGGAGGTGTTGGGGAATCTGATGAAACTGGTGGCAACATTATACGTAACGCTGATCATTTTTGTATTGGTGGTACTCCTTCCGATAGCATTGCTGTCAAAAGTACCGATACGCCAATTCCTCAAAGCCGTAACAGAGCCGATCTCTATTGCGTTTGCAACTGCCAGCAGTGAAGCAGCCTTGCCTAAAGCATTGGAGAATATGGAACGTTTCGGTGTTCCTAAAAAAATAGTAGGGTTTGTAATTCCGACGGGGTATTCGTTTAATCTGGACGGGACAACCTTGTACTTATCTATGGCAACCGTTTTCGTAGCTCAAATGAGCGGAGTGGACCTGACTATTGGCCAACAGATTGCGATTTGCCTCACCCTGATGCTTACGAGTAAAGGTGTGGCGGGAGTTCGCGGAGCCTCTTTTGTGATCTTGACTACAACTTTGATGGATTACAAGCATTTAGGGATCAGCGTAGAAAAGGCCGGTATTATTTTGGGTATAGATGCTTTGATGGATATGGCCCGGACTTCCGTTAATGTGCTTGGAAATTGCCTGGCATCAGCAGTTATAGCCAGAAGCGAGGGAGAACTTATTGTAGCAAAAAACGACGAATAACCCAAGTTATCCGTCGTTTTTTAATTCTTTGTGCCCATGCTGTTGCGTATGACACGGCTTGAAGTGACAAGCTCAGCACAAGCAATGGTTAAGGTTCTATTGATGCGCTTTACAACCGTGGAACTGCACTTTTAAATCTTCAGCCGAAGCTGTGTAATCATCGTTTTCTCCTTCGGCGATATAGTCCTTAACGGAAAGCGGAGAAACGTTCTGATCGTGCACTTCTGATTCAGTAGAACAGGATTGTAACCCGTTAATAATGAATAGTGTGAAGCAAAATATTTTTAACCTTGAAATCATACGACTAAGGTAAGCTATTCTCTTTTTTTTCTCAACAAGGTTTCTGTTTCTTGTAGTTTTCGTCGGGTAAAATACTTGTTTCATCGATTAATAAGTGTCACTTAAAGAAATGCTTTAAGTAATGATTTTGAATCGGTTCAAGCGCTGATTTTACTTCAATTTATGCTTTAAGTGCATTCCGGTATAATTGTCTTTTACTGCTGCCAATTCCTCCGGAGTACCTGTAAATTGAATGTTCCCGCCATTGATTCCACCTTCCGGACCAATGTCAATGATCCAGTCCGCTGCTTTAATTACATCCATGTTATGTTCGATTACGATAATGGAATGCCCGTCGTCAACCAGGCGATTGAAAGCGATCAGTAATTTCTCGATATCGAAGAAATGCAGTCCCGTTGTAGGTTCATCAAAAATGAATAAGGTCTTATTGCTTTTCTGTGCGCCTTTGATCAGGAAAGAAGCGAGTTTCACGCGTTGTGCTTCACCACCGCTCAATGAACTGCTGGATTGTCCCATTTGCAGGTAACCCAAACCAACATCTTCCAGCGGCTGGATTTTCTGCACGATCTTTTCTTCCAATTTGTCTTTTCCTTCCTTGAAAAATGCCAGGGCGGAAGATATATCCATATTCAGAATATCTGAAATATTCTTGTCACGGTAGAGGACTTCGAGGGCTTCCTGGCGGTAACGGCTTCCGCCACAGGTTTCACACACCAAATGTACATCGGCCATGAACTGCATGCTCACTGTTACAACACCTTCTCCTTCACACATTTCACAGCGGCCTCCTTCTACGTTAAAAGAGAAAAATCCGGGTTTGTAACCATTGTGCTTTGCTGCATTTTGCTTGGCAAATAATTCACGGATATCGTCGAATGCTTTTACATAAGTTACCGGGTTACTCCTGGAAGATTTCCCGATCGGATTCTGGTCGATCAATTCGATTTCGGCAATACTGGAAAGATCTCCCTCGATGCGTTTCACATTTCCCTGGTGGTCACCGAATTGTCCGAGGTACTTACGGATTCCCGGGTAAAGGATCTCTTTCACCAATGTGGATTTCCCGGAACCACTGACTCCGGTGACTGCTACAATTCGGTTCAACGGGAAGTCAACCGAAACATTTTTCAGGTTGTGCTCTTTTGCCCCGATAACAGAAATCTTGTTCTTTCCATTGCGGCGTTTTGCAGGAACAGGAATTTCACGCACTCCTGTTAAGTATTGAGTGGTAAGACTGGTGTCGTTTTTTTTGAGTGCATCAAATTTCCCCTGGAAAACGACTTCTCCACCGAACTTTCCGGCAGCCGGACCAATATCGATGATCTCATCTGCATGAAGCATCATGTCTTCTTCGTGTTCTACTACAATTACGGTATTCCCGATATCGCGCAGTTTTTTCAAAACCCCGATCAATCGCTCCGTGTCTCTTGGGTGAAGCCCGATACTCGGCTCATCAAGAATGTACATGGAACCTACCAAACTACTTCCCAGGGATGTTGCCAGGTTAATCCGTTGGGATTCCCCTCCCGAAAGCGTATTTGCAGCACGGTTCAATGTTAAGTAGCCAAGTCCGACTTCTGTCAGGAAGGAAAGCCGCTGAGTGATTTCCGGCAAAATACGGTTCGTTATTTTTAATTCCAGGGGATCGACTTCCAGGTTCTCAAAGAATTTCAAAGCGTTTTCTATGGGCATTAAAACCAATTCTTTGATGCTGATTCCGCCGACCTTTACGTAGTTCGCGTCTTCTCTCAGGCGTGTTCCGTGACATTCCGGGCAAAGCGTTTTTCCCCTGTAGCGGGAAAGCAGTACACGGTACTGAATTTTATAGGATTGGCTCTCCACGAATTTGAAGAAACCGTTGATTCCTGCGAAGTGACTGTTACCGTTCCACAGCAATTCCAATTGTTCTTCCGTTAATTCTTCCACCGGACGATGGATCGGGAAATCGAATTTCCGGGCATTTCTTACCAATTCGTCTTTGTATTCACCCATTACTTCGCCTTTCCAGGGAACAACCGCACCTTCGTAAACACTTAAACTCGGATCAGGAATCACTAAATTCGGGTCAATCCCGATAATGGATCCGTAGCCTTCGCAGGTTTTGCACGCGCCGAATGGATTGTTGAAGGTGAAGAGGTGAGGAGATGGTTCTACAAACGTCATGTTATCCAATTCAAACCGATTGGAAAAAGTTCGTTCTTCCATGCTTCCCATGTGGATCACCGAACAATCTCCGTGACCCTCCATAAAAGCAAGCTGAATGGAATCTCCTAACCGCCCGGAGAAATCATTATCCATTTCCTGGGTTACGATCCGGTCAATAACAATCTGAATAGCATCGGAAACTTTCAGGTCTTTTGCCTGGAGATCTTCCAGCTGCTTGAGTTCGTGGTTGTGCATGACACGGACATAACCTTGTTCTTTCAGTAGTTTTAACGTTTTTTCAACGCCATATTTTTCCAGGGAGGGAAAAGGAGCTGTAATCAACAAGCGGATGTCATTTTCCAGGCTGGAAATGTAATTGATGACATCTGTCACGGAATCTTTTCTGACTTCATTTCCGGAAATGGGAGAGAAGGTTTTTCCGATCCGTGCGAATAATATTTTCAGGTAATCGTAGATCTCTGTTGTTGTACCAACTGTTGATCGCGGATTATTAGTAATTACTTTTTGCTGAATAGCAATTGCAGGGGCAATTCCCTTGATGAAATCCGTTTCTGGTTTGTCTAATTTCCCAAGGAACTGTCTCGCATAGGAAGATAAACTTTCGATATACCGTCTTTGTCCTTCTGCATAAAGGGTATCGAATGCCAGGGAAGATTTCCCGGAACCGGACAGTCCTGTGATAACAGTAAACTTACCATGTTCGATCTTAACTTCCAGATTTTTAAGGTTATTGACGCGTGCGCCTTTGATGTGAATGTATCTCTCAGACATAGTACAAATTTCGGTAATTAATTCCGAATTACGAGTTCCGGAAGCCGAATTATACATGAATTTATTGGGTTCTATTTTTAGCAACAACACTAGTTATAGCCAGGATTAATAAACCTCAAATTCGTAATTAAGAATTCGGCATTCGTAATTTTTTAAGTTTTTTTTTGATATTAGTTGAAATAATTCTATCTTTCCGAAAATAATTCATAGAGCCTATAGAGAAAATTCTACTTTAAACTGTTAATAAACAACTGGGTTGCACCCGTATAAGAGTAGAATTATGGCTATGAAATTCCTAGACGATCAAGTCCTTATTCATTATTATTTAGAAGGAAACGAACAAGCTTTTGAAGTTTTGTTGATGCGTCATAAAGACAAAATATACCGTTCCATTTATCATAAGATCCGTGAGCGTGAGATCGCTGAAGATATTTTCCAGGAAACATTTGTGAAGATTATCCAAACTTTAAAGCTTGGGAATTACAACGAGGAAGGAAAATTCCTGCCCTGGGCCATGCGTATCGCACAAAACCTGGTGATCGATTATTTTCGTAAGCACGGAAGAATGAAACTGGTAAGTGAACGCAATGCGAAGAGCGAGGACTTTAATATTTTTTCTATCCTGAAAATGGAAGATCTGAATGTCGAACAGCGTATTTCCAAAACAGAATTGGAAAAACAAATGATCGAACTGATCCAGCATTTACCGGAAAGTCAAAAAGAAATCATTGAAAAACGCATTTTCCAGGATCTGTCCTTCAAGGATATTGCTGAAATGGAAGATATTTCGATCAATACTGCATTGGGAAGAATGCGTTATGCGTTAATTAATTTGAGGAAATTAATCGAGAAACATCAGTTAGTTACAGATCTCGATTAATTGTTAGCTACCACATAAAATAAAGTCCCTCTCGGTTATGCTGAGGGGGATTTTTAATTTACAGCTTCGCCAAGCTTATTTATATCTTCAAGTATAAAATTTCAAATAGACTGGTTGTTTAAAAAGCCCCTGATTTAAAACCAGGAGCTTTGGCTATTGGTATTTGTTCTTTTATTTCGCCGGCTGGAACAATCCGCTGATTGCGATCCGGTTCCAGGAGTTGATCCCTACAATAGCTACAATGATCTGCGACAAATAATTGGCGTCGAATGTTTCGCTGGCTTCTTTGTAAAGCCCGGAAGGAATTCCTTCATGACTGATTAACGTTACCGCTTCTGTCAATGCTAAAACAATGCGTTCTTCTTTGGTGTACAGGTCATTCACTTCTCTCCATGCATTTAATAAAACAATACGATCGATTGTTTCCCCATGTTTCAAAGCGTCTTTTGTATGCATGTCGATACAAAAAGCACAGCCGTTTATCTGAGAAGCTCTTATTTTGATTAGTTCCTGGTGTGTCTTCGTTAACCCGCTTTTCTCGATGTACCCCTGTAAACCGTACATGGCTTTTGTCGCTGCCGGTTCTGTCTCCAAAATGTTGATTCTCTTTTCCATGTGTTTGATCTTTAAATAATGATGGAGCAAAGTTCAGGAACAACCAACTGAAAAAACTTAAACTGGTTTAAGAACGCTTTTTTCTTCTGAGTTCACTGAGATATTCCGGAGTGAGTCCCAGGAAAGAAGCGAGCAGGTATTGAGGAACGCGTTGCACGAACTCGGGGTACAAATCGTAAAAATGGAAGAAATAGTCCTCTTTGGACATGGTGTACAGAAATTTGATCCGCATTTGATAAGCTGCGAATGCACGCTGATAAACAAACCGGAAATAACGTTCCATGATCGGAAAATCGGTGTATAGTTTCTCCATTGATTGAAAATCAATGGTCAATATTTCTGAATTTTCAACTGCCTGAATGCTGAATAAAGATTCCGTTTGGAATTCAAAAGCCCGGTTTTCGGAGATCCACCAGGTTTCAAGAGCGAATTCGGTGGTTACTTCGATGCCTTTTTCATTGAGCAGGTATTTTCTAAGGCATCCTGTAAGAACGAAATATTGATGTCTGCATAATTTTCCTTCGTGCTGCAGGATTTCTTTTTTCTTTACCTGTATAATCTTGAAATAGCCCAGGATTTTTTCAAACTCTTCGTCTGAAACGGAAATAAACTTTTGAAGGTGTTCTTTGAAGATTTGGGACATGGAACTAATGTTTTGCCTTTTTCTTATCCTGTTTCCGACCTTTGTATTTCTGCTTTGCCAATTTCAAGGTGTGCTTGAGGGCTTTTTTCCCGGGAGCGATTTTTTGATGTCCCGGAATCACAATTTTGACCTTCGGGTATTTTTTGATCAGTGTTTTGGCAGCAACAGGCCACATGCCAATATTGGCATCGGATAGATTTCCAAGGTCTTCTGCTTCCACGGATTTGATAAAACAGCCGCCGACCAGGATTTTATCAGCGGGAAAATAAACGACAATATTGTCTGAAGAATGCCCGGCTCCGGGGTAAAATGTTTCGAAAACGGTATTGTCGATGCGGAAAGTAGTGTCGCTCTCGAAAGTATATTCAGCCTGCGGGAAATGATTTTCAGCGCATAAATTTTTAGTGGCGTAAGTGCTGTAAGTTGCAATTCCCTTTTTCTTGTAAAACTCCAATCCGGCCGATCGGTCTTCGTGCCAATGCGTGCAGATCACCAATGATACTTTTTTATGGAATTTAAGGTCAATCGAATCGAGAAGGGGCTGAAATTGAGTAGTGTCCCAGGGAGTATCGATCATGACCAAACTGCCGGAAGTAATTTTCAATAAACCATGAGCCGAGATACGTACGTCTTTGTAAGTCTGATAAGTGGTAAAAACGTAAGAACTGTCGGATAATTTAGTGAAATCCAACTGTGCATTTACTCCGAATGAAACGATGCAAACCAGTGAAAAAAGAAGCGCTTTCATAGATGTAAACTTACAGATTTATCTCATGCGATTCATGCGTTTTTGCTGATTTTCTTCCAGTTTTAAAGCTATGTGATCCGTGATTTCAAAGGATTCAAGTTCCCGCATGTGTTTTACAAAGTTGAGAGCAAGTTTATAACTTAGGAATTCATAAAGAATGATCCACTGCTCATTTTTGGTCTTCACCATGATGTCGTAAGTAATAGATTTGGAAGTTGACCGACCATTTCCATTTCCATAATAATTGGGGCTTGCTCCCATTGCGTAAGTTCGGTAGGTATGACTTTCAACGGATAAGCGCAAATGAAAGCTGTCAGGATCCGGGATTTTCTTCCACTCGCCCCATTTTGAAGCAAATAACGATTTGTACTTGCGGTACTCCATTGTTTGCGGGTTAAATTCTAACCCGGTTTCGATCAATCCAAGTATGATAGCAATTGCCGAAAATAATATTCCCAGAGGCCAGAAAAGTACTAAGCTGATTAATGCGCCCAGGGCACAGAAAATTAACGGGATCAGGTAGTTTAAAGTTTTTCCCTCATTGATTACAAGGGTGGTTGAAGTTTGGTTCATTGAACGTTTAAAATTTAAGGATGGAAAATTAGCTGAAAGTTTGCTGTTAAATGAATAATTAAACTTTTTTATCAATTTCTAAAACATCTTCTTTGTGCTTTTTTAGAACTAACTTAACTGAGCTAACGAAGTTCTAATAATTCAAATTTCCGCGTAATCTGTGAGATGCGCCAACGCTTATGCTTACGCCGGAGCTTCAGCGTAGGCGCATAGCTAAGGCGTAAGCGTTCCGCGCGCAAAAAAACACCATGAGCTTCTCGCAATTAGTAGAACAAAGAAAAAAAAGCTCCCTCCGCCACAGCGGAAAGAGCCTTTAGCTAAATAATAAAACTAGATTAAACAGTAACCTTAGGAGCTGCTGCTAAAATATCTGTTGATGTTTCTGCCGCAAACTGTTCAAAGTTCTTAACGAACTGATCAGCCAAATGGTTGGCAGTTTTGTCATAAGCTGTTTTATCTGCCCAGGTTTCACGCGGATTCAGGATCTCGCTTGGAACTTCCGGACAAGAAGTAGGGAATGATAATTCGAATACCGGCAATGTTTCGTAAACTGCGTTATCCAATTTCCCTGTTAATGCAGCTGTAATCATTGCACGTGTGTAAGATAATTTCATACGGCTTCCAACTCCGTAAGAACCACCTGACCAACCTGTGTTGATCAACCACACTTTAATGTCTGTACCTTCTAATTTTTCACCCAATAATTTTGCGTATTTCGCAGGGTGAAGCGGTAAGAATGCTTTTCCGAAACAAGCAGAGAACGTTGTTGTCGGTTCTGTAATACCAACCTCAGTTCCTGCAACTTTAGCTGTATATCCCGACATAAAGTGGTACATAGCCTGCTCATTCGTCAAACGGGAGATCGGAGGCAATACACCGAATGCATCAGCTGTAAGGAAGAAAATATTTTTGGGTCCTGACCCGATAGACGGACTCATGATATTGTCGATGTAATCGATAGGGTAGGAAACACGTGTGTTTTCTGTGATAGAACCATCTGTGTAATCAGGAGTTGAAGTACCTTCGTGGAAACCGATGTTTTCCAAAATTGCTCCAAACTTGATTGCATCGTAAATCTGCGGTTCTTTTTCTTTGGAAAGATCGATTGTTTTTGCGTAACAACCTCCTTCGAAGTTGAATACCGTATTATCAGACCAGCCGTGCTCATCGTCACCGATCAAACGACGGTTCGGATCAGAAGATAAAGTTGTTTTTCCTGTTCCTGACAACCCAAAGAAAATTGCTGTATCGCCATTCTCTCCTACGTTTGCAGAGCAGTGCATGGAAAGTACATTTTTCTCGTGTGGCAATACGTAGTTCAATACAGAGAAAATACCTTTCTTGATTTCACCTGTATATCCCGTACCACCGATAATGATCATTTTACGAGTGAAGTTCAAAATTGCGAAATTCGACTGGCGTGTTCCGTCGATTGCAGGATCAGCTTTGAATCCCGGAGCACAAACGATGTTCCACTCAGCGTCAAAGTTTTCAATCTCAGCATCTGTCGGACGAAGGAACATGTTGTATGCAAACATGTTTGACCATGGGAACTCGGTTGTTACACGAATGTTCATTCTGAATTTGTCGTCAGCACAAGCATATGCATCACGCACATACAGGTCTTTCCCGATCAAATAAGCCTTCATGCGGTTGTATAACGCATCGAATTGTTCTGTAGAAACAGGAATGTTAACATCACCCCACCAAACACTGTTTTCTGTGTTAGCATCGCGAACAACAAAACGATCTTTCGGAGATCTACCAGTGAATTCACCTGTTTCAATAGCGATTGCCCCGGTGTCCGTTAACACACCCTGACCACTGATGATAGTGTCTTCTACTAGTTCTGCTGGCGTTAAGTTCCAAAATACGTTACCGAGATTTTCTAATCCGATAGTTGCTTTTAAATCGGCGTTTTTTCCTCGTTTACCAAATTCATTCATAAAATGTCTTTTTGTTTTGCCCTTGTGCCTTCGCTGAAGCTACTGCGAAAGCGTAAAGGCTAACTTATTTCGGTGCAAAAGTACATGTATCCGTCAAAAATTCACCCTTTTTTCAGTATAAATATTAACAGAATAAGAACAAATGCTTCGTTTAAACCTTCTTAACGCTTTGATTTGCTTGTTATTGCTTTGATTCAAAGGTTAATAACTTGTTAATCTGAAAGTGATAATTGAAAGGCGGGAATTGAAGAGAAACGGTGTTGATGCCTGATGTTTAACGGAAGCGAAGTTTTCTCTCTTTTTCAATTTTAACTTTTCACTTTTTAATTAAATCCCAGTCTTTTGCAATCTGGTAGGTGCTGAAAAAATCACCGTCCTTTGCATGTTTGGAAACTTCTCCACCCTGGTTGATACCGGGTCCCGGATCGATCATTAAATAATGCCCCCATTTGCTGGCTTTGTACAAAATAATCACCGAGCGGCCTTTTGTATCTTTGTAGTCGGTGCGCATGATGGTCGGTGTAGCTGGCCCGCCTGACATTTGTTTCATTGATTCGGAGGTAACATTGAATGCTGTTTTCCACTGTTTGATCAATACTTCTCCGTTCCCGTATTGAACTACTTTGTCATCGGTTCCGTGAACAACAATCAGTTGGGGGAATTCTCCTTTGTAAAGCGAATCCTGGGAGTACAAACGCTTACGAAGTATCGAGTCGCTGAACATGGTTGGCTGCTTCATTTCTGAAAAAGATTTTCCTACGGATTCAACCTGTTTGTAAGCGGTCCCTGCCAAAATTGCTCCCGATTTGATTGTATTCGGATAACAAGCCATGTAGTTAACACTCATTGCTGCACCTGCGCTGACACCGTAAATATAGATTTTCGCAGGATCAACAGAATAATGAGAAACCGCATAGTTTACCATTTCATGGATACTGGCAATTTCACCTTTGTCTTTTTCATGGTCCTCTTTTGAAAACCAATTGAAGCATCTTAGCATGTTGTTGGCGTTTTTTTGCTCCGGATAAAGGACAAAAAAGTTCAATGAATCTGCCAGTTTGTTCCAACCGGATCCGTTTGAGATTTCAGCGGCATCCTGGTTGCAGCCGTGAAGTACCAATACCAGCGGAACCTTCTTCGTTGGTTTATTGATCGGTTCATGAACATAGGCGTTCAGGTTCCCCGGATTTTGAGTGATCTGAGCTGTAATATCTGTTAATTGGGCATTTCCTAAAATAGGGAAGAGCAGCAGCGAAAGTATAAGTTTTGTTTTCAAATTACCTGGTATTTTTTCATGATGAATGTAGCACTTTTATTTTTACAAATTCCATCCCGGAGTTTATAGTCAAAAAACAAATCGTTGTCCCTGATTTCTACTTCGAAGCATTTGTTTTTTAAATACGCCGGATGTGAACGGGTGGTTTCACAAACCTCCAAATCGTGTGTAGCAATCATTCCAATTGCATTCAAACGCACCATTTGCTCCACGATTCCGATTGTACCGTTTTGCTTGTCGTCTGAGTTCGTTCCACGCAGAATCTCATCCAGCAGAACAAAAGCCGGACCCTGGTTCAGGTTATCGATGATCAATTTCAAACGCTTTACTTCGGAAAAGAAATAAGAAGTACTTTCTTCCAGTGAATCGCTCAAACGCATGGAAACCAATAATGGAATGGGGTAGAACCGCGCACTTTTAGCAGGAACAACCGAACCTGCATTGGAAAGAATCACTCCAATTCCAAGTGTTCTGAGGAAGGTACTTTTCCCCGACATATTTGATCCGGTAAGAATAACGAAGCGTTCCTGGTCGAAGGCAATGGAGTTGCAGACACGTTTGTCTTTTGAGATTAACGGATGTCCCAATTCTTCGAAAGAAATCTGATCGCTGTTTAAATCCGGGAAACAGTATTCAGGATTATTGACCCGGAAATTGCTAAATGAAAGTATGCATTCCACTTCTGCAATCTGCTCGATCCACTGACTGATCGATTCGCGGTGGTTCTTTTTCCATTTGACCAGCTGTCGGAAAATATGCACGTGGAATTGAATGGTGCCGTTCAATAAGAAAACAGCCATGCCATTGTTGATGCTGTCCATATTTTCATAGATTTTGGAAGCTTCTTTCAGTAATGCACTTGCTGCCTGGTTTTTCGAATGGACTTTTGAATGGATTTCTTGTAATCTGGCAGACTTCCATTCCCTGTTTTCGATCAACCGGAGCATTTCGCTGTAAGCCCGGAGAGCCGCACCAATTCGTTCGGTTTTTCCGATCTCATCACGGATTTTCCCTACAACTGCACCGAATAAAAGCATATTCACCACATAGAGTATCACTCCAAC
>NZ_CABHOL010000045.1 GCF_902168135.1 uncultured Fluviicola sp. | reverse complement strand
TTTTTTTTTTCAAGCAGAAGACGGCATACGAGATTCGCCTTAGTCTCGTGGGCTCGGAGATGTGTATAAGAGACAGAGATATGGGAGACTCGCTTGCGGCAATTCAGGATTTAAGTTCAGCTATTAAATTAGATAATTCCTGGTCCTCTAACTTTATTTTAAGAGGCGATTTAAAGCGTTTGCTTAGCAAAGACCTGGATGGAGCTTTGAAAGATTATGAAGATGCTGTGACTAACGAAAACAACGATCCATACATTGCTCAAATTGGATTATATCATTATTTAGCAATCATTTATGACTTGAGAGGTGAATACGAAAAAGCAATAGAACTCATCAATGAAGATATTGCAATTCACCCTAAAATGGGACATCTTTACACTCAACGCGGGGAAGTAAAAGCTCGAATGAAAAAAATGGATGATGCTTGCAAAGACTGGAAACTAGCGAAAGTTTATGGAGATCCAAAGGTAGATGAACTATTACTATACAATTGTAAATAAACGCTATGAAAATCCGAATAAACCGTTTTCTGTTTTTACTCTGTGGGGGATTTCTTAACTTTTTTCTTTCAGCCCAGGAACTGCCTGAAAAACTTCGTTTGTACGAAAACCATAAGCTGATCAATGAAAACGACACCACTTGTACAGACATAAAAGGAGAATGGGAGGGAGAAGAAATCGTTTACGATCAAACCAGAAGTTTTGTTCGTTCCAAATTTTCCATCTCATTCGATTTAAAACAAGAGGGAAACAAAGTCCATGGAACCTCATTCTTTAAAAGCCTGCATAAAGGGAGTTATGGCGTAATGAAAATGAGAGGGATCATTATTGGCGATAAATTACATTTTGAAGAATATGAAGTCCTTGATGAAAAAATTTACGAAAAAAAAACTGTCTGGTGCTATATGTCAGGAGAAATGCAAGTAAAAACAATGCAAGATGGAAGTATCGAGTTGATTGGATTATCCTTGAATAACTATGATGTTCAATATTACCAGGAATGTACGGAAGGATTTTCTGAATTTTCTTTTCACAAATCGGGCATTAGATCCTTGAAAACCCCTTCCGAAAATATTCCGGAACAAAATGCCCCAACAGACTCTTTAGATACAAACACTTACGCATTTAATCCAGAAATCAGTATTTATCCGAATCCCATGATTCAATCAGCAGCGGTGACTTATTTCCTTCCTAAGGAAAGTGAAGTTCGTGTAGATATTTATAACCTGTCGGGAGCTCACATCCAAACAATTATAGAAACACAACAAAATAAAGGTCGAAATGAAATTAAATTCGACGCTTCTAAACTAGCTTCGGGTGTATATGTTTTGGTTATTCAGTCTGGAAACAACATTCATTCAAAGCAATTTATTAAACAGGAGTATTGAGGAAGCATCAAAATTACGGAAAGTGAGAAAATACCTGTCAAATTCGTGGGTATCCGCATCTCAACCCGAACAGAATTACTAATTCACCGTTTGCCAAAAAGCACCAAAGGATTAACCGTGGGTTGGTTAGAGGAAAAGGTCCTGGAAGCACTTAAATCACCCCAAACGAGTCTGCTTAGAACAATTGCATTTACGATATTCAGTGACATTCTCCATGAGAAAGACACCTACACGAATCCCGGAAAGGTTTTCCTATACGAGCTGTTAAAACACCAAAAATTGAAGCGGTTCAAGGTTGAAGAAAAAAACATTCCGCTTTCCTTCTCCAAACAGATTATAATCACTGCGAATGATCCTAATTACGATTCACAAAAAGAACGCCACATCTATGTGAATGAATCCAATCATCAATTTATAGCTATTATTGAGATTATCAGCAGTCAATTATACCGATTCCAGGATGCGGATTGAATTTTTATAGGCTCCTACTCCCCCAACTCTCCGCTTGTTCCCAATCGCTTTAAAATAACCGTCCGCAATCGTTCTTCGTGCTCATCTCCCCAGTTTCCAAGGGCAGCAATAACAGGAATGAGCGTTTTCCCGAAATCAGTCAGACTGTACTCTACTTTTGGCGGAACGACCGCATACACTTTCCGTACAACCAATTCGTGCTCTTCCAATTCTTTCAACTGGATATTTAAAACCCTACGGGAAGCATCCGGGATTTTTCGCTGCAATTCACTGGGGCGCTGATGTCCCTGATGGATAAACCACAGCAGGCGGATTTTCCATTTCCCGTAGAGAACTTCGCCGATCAAATCGAGTCCGCAATTTAAGTTCGGCAATATCTTTCTTTCGTACATTTTATAAAGTTACACCTATGTTCCAAAATGCACAATAGGGGAAAAATTTATCCCTATGCAATTCGTATTTCCGTACTTGCACAGCCGTTCCATAAGACTGAAATTTGCTCAAAAAACAAACAATGGATCAACATTTTAATTTCAACAACGAATTGTCCGGCAAAATTGCATTAGTAACAGGAGGTACAAAAGGGGCCGGAAGAGCAATTGCAGAAAGACTTTTACAAGCGGGTGCAACAGTAATCGTAACTGCACGAAACAAACCCGAAACAGAAAACACAAATCTGCATTTCATTTCCGCAGATCTAAGCAAGTCAGAAGGATCGCAAAAAGTAGTAAGTGAAGTTCTTTCGACTTATGGAAGGCTGGATATTTTGGTTAACAATCTCGGTTCCTCAGAAACACCTGCAGGTGGTTTTAGCACATTAACTGATCAGGATTGGGAAACAACCCTACAAGCCAATTTACTTGCTCCTGTTCGCCTGGACAGAGGATTTTTGCCACAAATGATCGAGCGAAAAAGCGGTGTTATTATTCATATCGCTTCTATTCAAGGCAAACTGCCACTATTTGAATCTACATTGCCTTATGCAACTGCAAAAGCAGGATTGATCAATTACAGTAAAAGCTTATCCAATGAAGTAACGCCAAAAGGTGTCCGCGTGCTGACCGTTTCACCGGGATGGATCAGGACGGAAAATGTGGAACGATGGCTGGGAACGATCGCTCAAAGTTCAAACATTTCTATGGAGGAGGCTCAACAAAGTGTTATGGATGCCCTGGGTGGAATACCATTCGGAAGACCGGCAGAGCCCGAAGAAGTAGCAGAATTAGTCGGCTTTTTGGTTTCACCGAGAGCAAACTACCTCACAGGAACCGAATTTGTAATCGATGGTGGTACGGTACCAACCATTTAATAACCTTTAAAATATAAAAAATGAACATACCGAAAGTAGTATCAGATTTAGTGAAAGCACAAAATGACTTTGACAGCGCAGCTTATGCCGCTTGTTTTTCAGAAACGGCCGTGGTTTTTGACGAAGGAAAAACACACAATGGAAGAAAAGAAATCGAAGAGTGGATTGCAGATGCCAATGAACGTTACAAAGCGACCATGAGTCCTCTCAGCTTTGACGCAGCGGAGAGTCTCTTAAAAGCAGAAGTTTCCGGAAATTTTCCGGGTAGTCCGCTGGTCTTGTCTTATCAACTGCTCATTCGGGACGGACAAATTTACTCCCTGAAAATTGTTTAATTGTCTAAAAACAAAAAGCCCCGATCCCGTACGTACGGGATCAGGGCTTTCCTATTTCTTAAAAATCGGTTTACAAAGTAACGAAGCGACTGAAAGTCTGCTTTGTTACTTCACCAACTTCATTTCGTTAATCAAATTCGTTGCGCCGTAGCACTTGTCGATCAACCACAAAGTGTAGCGAACATCCAATGAGATCGTACGCTGAATGTTTGGCTCGAAGTAGATGTCACCGGACATTGCTTCCCAGTTTCCATCAAATGCAGTACCGATCAATTCTCCGTTTGCATTGATTACCGGTGAACCTGAGTTACCACCTGTGATATCGTTGTTGGAAAGGAAGTTTACAGGCAATTTCCCGTTCACTCCGTACTGACCGTAGTCTTTTTTCTCCCACAATTCCTTGATGCGCGGATCAACCACGAATTCCGGGTTTGTAGGATCTTCTTTCTGCATCACTCCGTCCAATGTAGTGAAGTAGTCGTAATGAACTCCATCACGCGGATCGTAAGCCAATACATTTCCGTAAGTCAAACGCATGGTTGAGTTTGCATTCGGGTAGAACTTCTTGTTTGGCTGCATTTCACGCACTCCTTTTACAAACACACGGTTTGCAACAGCAAGTTTCGCATTAGCCGATTTCACAGCCTCCTGCGCCATTGCAGCCTGATATGCATTATCCAAATCCTTGATCAGGATAAACAATGGATCCTGGCTCATTTTTGTAGCATCGAAGTTCTTTACGAATTCTTCAAAACGCTCTTTCGAAGCGAATACCGAATTTGCTTTAACACGGCTCATAAATGCTGCAACGCCATCTTCACCAAGAGATTTCGTGATTCCAACCTGTTGATTCATAGGAACATCCCGGATGTACATTTTCAACACTTCCTCCAATGTTTCCAACTCGATATCCATGGAACGCTCAGCATAGATCTCCGCTGCAGTTTCTTGTGCTGCACCCAAAATCATATTGTAACGCTCCTCATTTCCTGCATTTTTAGCATCCAAAGCCAATTTGTACAAGTAAACAACGGAGTTGATATCTACCTGGCGAACGAATTCACTTTGGTATACTTTGATATAAATGATGTCATTTGTAGCCTTAAACGCAGCTTCAATATCAGAAAGCACATTGTTGTATTCTGCTTTACCGGCAGCAAACTTCGTGAACTCATCCTCTAATTTACGCTTCTTGTCAGCCACATTATTTGCTTTCAATTGCTTTGTCTGACCTATGAAGTATTTCCAGTAGTTTGCAACTTGCGCGTACTTGGATGAATAATGCAAACGAACCGCTACATCTTTATCCATGTATTTCTTCATGATTTCCAATTTCTTGGCACGGATATCAACGATTTTAGGCTGCTCCAAAGAAATCGCCTGATCTACACCATAAGAAGTCAAATACCGGTTTGTTCTTCCGGGGAATCCCATGATCATTGCATAATCTCCTTGTTTTACACCTTTCAAAGAAATAGGCAATGAATGTTTTGGCTTCAAAGGAACATTCGCATCGCTGAAATCAGCCGGTTTGTTATCTGATCCGGCATAAACACGGAACATCGAGAAATCTGCAGTATGACGAGGCCATTCCCAGTTGTCTGTATCTCCACCGAATTTTCCTGCAGATTGAGGAGGTGTTCCTACCAAACGTACATCTTTGAATGTTTCTTTTACGAACAAATAGAATTCATTTCCATCGTAGAAATCACGCACAAATGCTTCGTAATGTGTTCCCGCAACCGCATCTTTCACCAAGATATCCGTTACTTCTTTGATTTTTTTAGCTCGCTCTTCAGCGGTCATTTTCGGATTCAATTCTTTCGTAACCTGCGCTGTCACGTCTTCCATACGAATCATGAACGTAGCTGTCAATCCTTTTACCGCAATTTCTTCTTTGAAATTCTTTGCCCAGAAACCGTTATCCAGGTAGTTGTGCTCAGGAGTTGAAGCACCTGCAATTGCATCGTAACCACAGTGGTGGTTTGTCAGGATCAATCCCTGATTTGAAATAATTTCACCGGTACAAAAACCTCCGAAAGAGATAACCGCATCTTTCAAAGAAGATTTGTTGATGGAGTAAATTTGCTCCTGGGTCAATTTCAGACCATGTTTTTTCATGTCCTCATAGTTTCTTCCGATAAGGAAAGGAAGCCACATCCCCTCGTCTGCACGAGCTATGTTACCCAATGAGTAGGTCAATAAGACCAATGCCAATACTATTTTTTTCATTCTTTAGTTTAATTTAAAAGAGCGCTAAAGTTAACAACTTTTAAGAGGAATAATTGACCGTTTATGTATTTTAAGTTGATATTAGGATTTTAAGACTACAGGATATTAGGACAAAATTCATTTCTCTGTCCTAATATCTTAAAATCTTGAAGTCTTAAAATCTAAAAATTATTTCACCGTGATCTCATCCAGGAATAACCAGGTTTGGTTGCCTTTTCCTAAGTGCCAGTCCGGGCATGGACCGTAATTTTCTATACTGAAGCGGATAAACTTACAGGTTATCGGTGCGACTTCAAAGCCAATTTCGCCTACTTTCAGTCTATCTCCTTCTTTGACCTGGACACCGGGAACTTTCCCCAGTTTTTTATAGTTCACTCCGTCTGAAGAAACTTCGATACTTACACTTTTCGGAGGGAAGATCCAGGATCTTTGGTCTTGCAGGTAGGAAAATCCGACCATGGAAATTTCTCGTGTCTCATTCAACTCAATTGTTCCTTGTACGTTTTTCCCGAAAGTACCCTGCCATTCGGTCCCACGGTATTCATCCGTTCCTCGCTGGCCGTCTACCAAAGCCTGGTCACCGCCACCGGAATATTGATTGGCATATTCAGTAGCCAGCGCAATCTTCTTATCACGCACATACTTCGTGAAAACCGTCTTGATCACTTTACTTTCTGCACCGTCTTCCCGAACCACTTTTGCGTACACGGTTGTTGTTTCGTTCAGGTGGATATTCTTTCCGCCCTGTTTGTAGAAAGGCTGGTATTTCTCTCCGTCAAAGCTGTAGTACACTCTCCCTTTCTCAAAGAACAGCACATCGATTCCCAACTCCATAGTTGTTTCAAACATGGTTTGAGAAGTGGTGAAAAACGGTACCGGAACGAATGCCGGACTGATTTCGTGTCTCAGATCCAATTCGTAATTCGCAATTTGCCTGTTAGGTTTTGCTCCCATTGTAATTTCAAGCAATCCGCCTTCTTTGATCATTTGATGCGTAATGAACAGCTTTTCATATACTTTCCCGTTCCAGGAAATGGATTGCACATACTTATTTTCAGCCGAATTATTCAAAGTCCTGATCTCAAAAGCGATTTTCTCTCCCGGTATCGATACATAATCCATCATCGGGCGGCCAATTGCATAAGTGGGACTTCCCGGCGAAACCGGGTAAAAGCCCATTGCGCTCAGGACGTACCATGCCGACATCTGTCCACAGTCTTCATTTCCGGAGAGTCCATCCGGCTGATCGGTATAAAAAGTTTTCAGGATCGTGTCGACTAAAGCCTGTGTTTTCTCAGGAGCACCACAATAATTGTAAGTATAAGCCATGTGATGAGAGGGTTCATTTCCATGTGCATATTGCCCGATCAAACCTGTAATATCTGCCTGCTCGCGCCCCGACATGGAAGAAGACCCAAGGAACATGGTATCCAGGAAATTCTCCATTCCTTCGTTTCCGCCGTGCATATCGATCAAAGCCTGGATATGCTGCGGAGCAGCCAGGGAATACTGCCATCCGTTTGCTTCCGTAAAATGGTGGTTTACTTCGTTCGGTTTGAAGAACGGAAGGAAAATCCCATCTTTTCTTGGCTGGAAAAAGCGAGTTTCAGGATGCAAAAGATTCATCCAGTTTGCCGAACGCACTTGGTATTTCTTTGCAATATCAGTTTTTCCCAACTTTTCGGCAAATTTCGAAATACACCAGTCATCATAGGCATATTCCAGTGTTCTTGAAACAGATTCAGCCAGTGTATTTGCCGAAATGAAACCAATTTCTTCGTATTGTTTTTTTCCGAATTGATCTGCCGTACTGGATGCGATCATTGCTTCCAGCAATCCTTCCGGGTCTTCCAAAGGAATTCCTTTCAAATAGGCATCTGCAATCACCGAAACCGAATGGTAACCGATCATACAGTTCGTCTCATTATTCGACAATGTCCACACAGGAAGCAGACCTGTATTTTTATATTGTTGATAGAATGAACTCACGAAATCAGAAACTTTCTTAGGCTGGATAATCGTATACAAAGGATTTGCTCCGCGATAGGTATCCCACAAAGAAAATACCGAATACAAGGACTTATCGGATATCTGGATCTGGTCGTTGTAATCGCGGTATCTTCCGTCCACATCCGTCCAAAGTGAAGGATGAATAAACGTATGATAAAGTGCCGTGTAAAAATGTTTTAAAACATCTTCCTGAGCTGAATTCACCTGAATTTTTCCAAGCTCCTGCTCCCATGCTCCCGATGCTCTTGAACGGATGATATCAAAATCGTGATTACCGCTCAATAATTCCGATTTCAGGTTCGCAGCTGCTCCGGCTTCATCGGTTCCGGAAATTCCAACCCAAACCGAAATTTCTTTCGTACCTTCCGGGAATTCCATCACGAATAAATAATTCCCCTCTTCTTTATCTTCAATCCACTTTGTTTTGGTAAAAGGAATAGAAGTTTCCAAACTGAAAGCCAGGTGCTGATGCGGCGCCCATGCTTCGGAGACGCGTCTTCCTTCAACGGTTTTTGAGGATGTTTTTTTAGCAAAAACTTCCAATACACGGTCGCGGTATCCTAAATCTATGATAATATAGCGTTTCCCTTTCGGACTTGAGAATTGATAACGATGCACTCCACAGCGCAAAGTCGCTGTAAGGTCTGCAGTAATTCCGTTCTCCAATTCCACATGGTAATAACCCGGGAGTGCTTTCTCTTTTGAATGCTTGAATACAGAACCGAATCCACCGGCTTTTTTGTACCCGGGAACGGTATTTAATTTTCCTTGCTGCGGTACCAAAAGCACATCCGAATAATCGGGAATTCCTGTTCCGCTCAAATGTGTATGGCTAAATCCGTAAATTACCGAATCCGAATAGTGGTAGCCTCCGCAGCCATCCCAGCCTTCATAGCGTGTATCCGGCCCCACCTGCACCATTCCGAATGGAAGTACAGCTCCGGGAAAAGTATGCCCGTGTCCGCCGGTTCCTACAAACGGGTTCACGTATTGGTTCGGTTTTACAAGCGGTTTAGCGATTGTTTTATGTTGAACCCGCTCCCTTGCCGCATCAGAATTGTTTTTTAATTCCTGAATCTGGGCAGAAGCCGCAGAAGAACAGATCAACGCAATTGCCAGTATGCTATTTTTCATGCCATTACTTTTTAATCGCTTTCCAGAACATGGAAGCCGCCGTACCCAATACAGCCGCATTCATATCGTGAAGAGCAGAGTTTCGAATTTCAATATGTCCCTGGTAAATTTGAAGCAGGTTTTCTTCCATGTGTTTTTTGACCTTTTCGGAAAAATATGCCCCACTTTGTGCCAAACCTCCGAAAAGAATGTATGCTTTCGGGTTGGAGAAAGCCGCGAAATCAGCCAAGGCAATCCCCAGCATTTCAGCAGTATAATCTACGATCTCACATGCAAATTCATCTCCTGTATTAGCAGCCAGGAAGACATCCTTTGCCGAGATCTTTGAAAGTTTGTTCAAACTCGATTTTGCTTTATGAACACTGTCAAGCTCCTCAACACTTCTTACAACACCTGTACTTGATACGTAGGTTTCCAGACAACCTTTCCTTCCGCATCCGCATAAGCGCCCATTATGCACCACACGAATATGTCCGTACTCACCTGCAAATCCCTGTGAGCCGACAACCAGTTCTCCATTAATAAAAATTCCGGAACCAAGTCCGGTTCCCAGAGTAATCAAAACAAAATCATTCAGATCTTTTGCATTACCGAATAAATGTTCACCTATTGCAGCCGCATTTGCATCGTTGGCTAATAAGGTTGGTCTGTGAAAGCGCTGTTCAAATAATTCAGCTATTGGAATGACTCCTTTCCATTTCAGGTTCGGAGCAAATTCGATGTTCCCGGTAAAAGCATTTCCATTCGGAGCACCGACACCCAATCCCAATAAATTATCTAAAAATCCGTTTTTCTCAATATCCTTATATATCTTTTCAACTAAATCCTCCGGGATTAAATAATCAGTCGTAGTAATGGATTCTTCGAATAATACCTCCCCATTCCGATTCACCAAACCGTAGGCGGTATTGGTTCCACCGATATCTATGCCTAATGCAACATGTTCAATCATGCCGTAAAAATGGGATTTTTTTTTGAGAATTAACTTTTAGTAAACTGATTTAGTAGCCGGCTTCATTTTAATTTAACATTCCATTCTTTGAGAAAATCTGTCACAAAGTCGACCATGATCTGATGCCTTTCCAAGCCAATTTGCTGAGCAGTTTTGGTCCTCAACCGGTCTTTGATGAGTAATAATTTTTCATAAAAATGGTTCAGAGTATGTGATTCATCGGAAGAATAGGAATCAAAATCTACATGCAGCGACGGTCCCAAATCAGGTTCGTAAAAAGAACGGTTATTTTTTCCTCCGTAATGAAAAGCTCTTGCAATACCAATTGCTCCAATTGCATCCAACCTGTCGGCATCCCGAACAATATCCAACTCCAGGCTTCCCGATTCATCCTCCACTCCAGCCCCTTTGAAAGAAACTTTATCTACAATATCACATACACAGCTGATTAATTCTTCATCCGCATGCAATTTTGTCAGTAGTTCACGAGACACTCTTCCACAGTCATTTTTGATACCACCATTTAATTTGTGATCAGAAATATCATGAAGTAAAGCAGCCAATTGCACGACAAGCAAATTTCCACCTTCCCTGTTTTGAATGTATTCCGCAAGCTTTAACACACGTTCTATGTGATACCAGTCGTGATCGGCGCTTTCATTTCTAAATTTTTGTTCCACAACTGATTTAACTTCTTCGAACAAATTCGGATTATATTTCATGATGTTATGCTTGCCTAATTAATTAAAAATTCTAAATTGCAAAAAAATCTAAAATCTCTCTTATGAAAAAATTAATTCTACCTGTATTGGCAGTAATGGCTATGGGGACTGCATCCGCACAATTTAACCTGGGCATTTCTGCGGGTTATGGAATTGGTACTCCCGGGCAAGTTCTTGGAACGGAAAATGTTATTAACGGTTCTTCCATTGTTACAAGTTCAAAAAACATATATGGAACATTAGGAAATGGTGTTCATGTTAATTTAACTCCCGGATATATGTTAGGAGATCATTTTGGGCTTGAATTAGGCCTAAACGGATTTTTCGGTTCAAAAACAACTGTTTCCGAAATAGAGGGGCCTCTAGGCAAATCAACATATACTCAATCGTCCTCACAGTTCAGAATTACTCCGGCATTATTCATCCAATCAGGAGGAGAAAAAATATCTGTCTATGCGCGTGCAGGTTTACTTCTGCCTTTGTTAGGCTCAGTAAAAACCGATGTTTCCAGTAATCTCAATCCTTCGGCAGAAGTGGACAGAGAATCAAAAACTCAAGGAAAAGTAAGCCTGGGATATACTGGAGCGGTCGGATTGAATGTTCATTTCGGTAAAAAGTTTGGCATATTTGCTGAAGTCGGTGCCAATAGTTTACAAGTCAAATCAAAAACAACAAAAGTCACAAAGTATACTGTTGGAGGAGTTGACCAATTAGTGACAGAGTATAATAAAAAGGTGAATTATGTAGACGAAATAAACAGTTCTTCAAACACCGGGGCGAATGCTGATCCAAACAAACCTCAGGAACAGCTCCGACAAATCGCAAACTTCAGCAGTTTCTTCTTACAGGTAGGTATCAAGATTACATTCGGAGAAGATTAAATCCTGCAGATATTCAACTAATTATTGGTTAAGGGGTGCGGTAGAAATATCGTCCCCTTTTTTATTTGCAGTTTGGGAAGCTTTTACTATCTTTGCACCCTGTTTATTCGCTAAACAGAAGTTAATATTCATTTTAATCGAGGTTTCGTACCTCAAACAATTAACATTATGGCAACACGTATTCGTTTGCAAAGACACGGTAAAAAAGGAAAAGCGATTTTCCACGTAGTAGTAGCTGATTCCCGCGCTAAGCGTGATGGTAAGTTCATCGAGAAATTGGGAGTTTACAATCCGAACACAAACCCTGCTACAATTGACATCAATTTCGAATCAACTTTGAAATGGGTTGGTACAGGAGCTGAAATGTCTGACACTGCTCGTGCAATTCTTTCTTACAAAGGAGTATTGTACAAAAACCACCTTTTGAAAGGTGTAACTAAAGGAGCTTTAACTGCTGAGCAGGTAGAAACTAAGTTTGCTGCTTGGGAAGCTGAGAAAGCTGCTAAAATCCAGGGTAAAATTGAGGGTCTTGGAAAAGATGCTGTAGCTGATAAAGCTGCACGTTTGAAAGCTGAAGCTGAAGCAAATGAGGCTAAAGCAAAAGCTATTGAAGCTAAAAACACGCCAGCTGTTGAAGAAGTTGAAGCTCCTGCAGAGGAAGCTGAAGCATCAACAGAAGCTGCTGCTGCTGAAGAAACAACTGAGGCTCCTGCAGAGGATGCTCCGGCTGCTGAAGAAGGAGAAGCTGAGGCTTAATTCATTAAAGTTGATCCATGCAACATTCTGATTGCTTTCAACTTGGTTATATTGCGAAACTTCACGGATACAAAGGTGAAGTTTCGCTTTTTTTGGACGTAACCAACCCGGAAGATTACAAAACACTCGACGCATTCTTCATCGACATTAACGGCCAGTTAACTCCTTTCTTTGTCCAGTCTTTTCAATTAAAGAACAAAGGATTTGCTTCCGTTAAACTGGAAGGTGTTGATTCTGAAAATGACGCAAAGATTATCCTGCGGAAGAGCTGTTACCTTCCTTTGTCTGTTCTCCCGGAACTAGACGACAAACACTTTTACGATCACGAGATCATTGGTTTTAAATTAATCGATACACGCTACGGAGAAACAGGAATTATCGAACAGGTCGTCGACAACAGCGTAAATCCGTTGATTGTGGTCTTGAACGGTGAAAAAGAAATTCTGATCCCTTTTATCGACGGTCTTATCCAAAAAGTCGATCGCGAATCCAAAACATTGCACGTCACTTCACCTGAAGGGCTGATTGAAATGTACATGGGTGAATAATGAGTGTTTTTCAATTCAGGCACTTCCGGATACAGCAAAAACACGCCGCATTAAAAGTAGGTACCGATTCGATGGTATTAGGCTCTCTTTGTCATTGGGAAAGCCCTAAACGCTTATTGGATATCGGAACCGGAACGGGTGTTTTAGCACTGATGTGTGCCCAGCGTTTTGATTTCAAGGAAATTATCGGACTGGAAATTTCAGAACAGGCAGTTTTAGATGCTCAAACAAATGCACAACATAATCCTTTTCCTTCTCAAATTTCGATCTTAAATCAGGCAATCCAGGAGTACTTTCCCGAAGAACAATTCGATGCGATAATCAGCAATCCGCCGTTCTTTGAGAACAGCCAGAAAAATCCGGATGAGCACAAATCATTAGCCCGTCATACCGAAAGTCTTTCATTTTCAGAACTGATTCAATCCATTGCACGATTGTTAAGTCCGGAAGGAAAAGCATGGCTTATTGTTCCGTTTGAAACCACGAAAAATCTCATTACACTTGCCGGTAAAAGTGGTCTGTATGCATCCGATTTGGTAGAAATCTTCGGAAAACCGGGAAAACTAACACGTGCGGTTCTTGCATTCGAAAAACAACCAGTAACAACTAAATTGTATTCCTTGTGTATCCGCACTGAAACCGGTTCCTACTCGGAAGCTTATAAAGTCCTTACCAAAGAATTTCACGACAGGGAACTTTAGCTCGTTTGTAAATCAAACATTATCACTTATATTTGTCTCAAATGAAATCGTTGAACAGCATATTGCGTCTTCCGTTTTTCAGCACGTATTATTACCGAGTAATACCTGCTCGGAAAGACTATGCATATACTTCAAGTGAATCGAATAAGTAATTAACAGTATCTCATAATCAGTAAGCCCGGGCAATTTGTCCGGGCTTTTTTATTTTCAAAAAAATGGAAACAACAACAATTCATGTGTTAAAACAGAAAGTGGAGATCATTCTCCCTGTAAATGGTTTGGAGGAAAAGCTTCTTCAGGCCCAAAAAGAAAATCGGAAACTGATCATCAAGCTCGGCTTCGACCCAACAGCACCGGATTTGCATCTTGGACACGCCGTCGTGCTCAAAAAACTAAAGCAATTCCAGGATGCCGGACACCAAATTACGATTGTCGTAGGAAGTTTCACTGCGCGTATCGGTGATCCAACAGGCAAGAATAAAAGCAGGCAGCCTTTGAGTACGGAAGCCGTGCAACACAATGCGGAAACGTACCTGAACCAGTTGTCTAAGCTCATTAACGTTTCAAAAGCAACCATCGTTTTCAATTCCGACTGGCTGGACGGCCTCTCTACTTCTGAGATTATTCAGCTCTTATCGCGCGTCACTATTGCCCAGCTGATGCACCGAAATGATTTTAATCAGCGCTTCAACAACAATACTCCTATTGCCATGCATGAACTGGTTTACCCAATTCTTCAAGGGTTTGATTCGATGAAGATCCGTGCAGATATTGAAATGGGCGGAACCGATCAATTGTTCAACTGTACGATGGGAAGGCAATTACAGGAAAGTTTCGGGATGAATCCACAGGTTGTTTTGTGTATGCCTTTATTGAAAGGGCTGGACGGAAAGGAAAAGATGAGCAAATCGCTCAATAATTTCATAGGATTGACAGAAGAACCGAATGACATGTTTGGTAAAACGATGTCTATCCCGGATAGTTTGATCCCTGAATTCCTGGAGTTGGCAAGTGATTTTTCAGCCGAAGAAAAACTTCACCTGAATGAATTATTGAATAATGGTGAAAACCCGATGAACTTGAAAAAGATTCTTGCTAAAAATATTGTTAAGCAGTTTCATCATGAAGCAGCAGCACTGAAAGCTGAAGCTTTTTTCTCGAACCAATTCCAAAACAAAACGTTCGATAAGAAAGTCTTTGAACCGGTTTCACTGAATGCTATCAAGTCAGTTAACGGATCTATTTCGATTCTTGAGCTATGTTTTCAACTGAAGAACAGTTTATCGAAATCTGCAATTCGGAAACTGATAGAAAGTGGTGCTGTTCTCGTAAACAATAAAAAAATCGTTGATTCTCAACTGATGATCAAGCTGAAGAAAGAAACGCGCATTAAAGTCGGGAAAAGGGATTTCTTCGAATTGAAATAAAATACCTGCAAATAAAAAATACCTGCGAGACACAGAGTGTCTTGCAGGTATTCTATTAATATCTATCGTGTTAGATCAGGCCAATGATTTCTTCCTGTATCTCCACTCCCTGGTGCTCATTATACCAGTTTTGCAAACGAATCTTCACTTCATCAAAAGGAACTTCATTCTCATGCATTTCTTTGTAAAGTAATTGACATTCCACCGGACGAGGTCCCCAGCTTGCCAAATCTTCTCCTTTATCGTTCTTAATAATCAACTTCGGAATGGCTTTTCCTCCATTTGTCAGGTAATCATTAATTCGGAAAGGTTCTGAATCCCGGAGCTCATAATCAACATGGATCAGCGGATTTAATTCTGCCACCATATGAATAAACGGAACAATGTGGGAAGCATCACCACACCAGGGTTCGGTAATAACAATCCACTCCTGCTTTTCAGTAATTGATTGGATTTTTTCTTTTATATGCGGCAGGATTTCTCCCTTTTTCAGCCAGCGGTTCATACGTGACCAATTGAGTTTTGTGTAATTGAAATAATCTTCGTTATCGTAAGGTGCCTGACGATCTGACGTATTTAAGATTTGTTCGAATTGTTGAATGTAAGCCTGAAAGTTCATGTCAGTAAATTTGATGTCTCAAAGTTAGTGGCAATTCGGTTGAAGCTGACACAAAAAATGATAAATTAACGGAGCGCTTTAACAAATAGCATTTCAATCTATACACCACTGAGATGTGCTGTTTTAAAATTACCTAGCCCTATTTTTGTTGAAAGATGGCAGAATTACCAAACCATACGAATCTATTAGAACTTCAAGAATAAAGTATCACTGTTCGCAATTTAGCGAACAAGCGAATTTTCGAATTCTGAAAATTAACTCCCTATATCCGGCTTTACATCGTAGATGAGTTCTGAAATGTTCTCCTCTTTGAAATATGTCTGCGCTATTTCATGCAATTCCTCGCTGGTAAGCTTATCAATACTTGCATACATTTCACCGATCGTATCAATTTGATTGAACAGCAGCATCGATTTTCCCAATCCCTGCATCAAACCCAAATTAGAATCCAAAGACAAGGCAATATGCCCTTTTAACTGCTCTTTAGCCTGCTGCAATTGCTTAGCTGTCAAAGGAACCTCCCGGAGTTTCTTCAATTCGGCATAAATGATCTTCATCGTTTTTGCCAAATACTTCTGGTCGGTTCCGAAGTAAATTGACCAATATCCCAAATCAGGGAAAGGGGAATATTGCGCTTCAATATTGTAAGTGTAGCCGTATTTCTCACGAACAGAAAGGATCAGGCGGGAATTCATGGCCGGACCACCAAGAACATTCGTCAGCAAAGTCATTCCTCTTCGATGCTCGCTGTTGTATCCCGGAGCAATTCCGCCGATGATGGCATGTGCCTGGTAATTTCCTTCTTCGACCCGTTTCTTAACCGGAACATAATTTTCAAAAGCTCTGGGAATTGCTTTTGTTTTACCGGAAGGCATAGCGTGAAAGTGTTTTTCCAGGCATTTCACCAGTGTGTTCAATGGAATATCGCCCACAAAAGAGATCACCGCATTTTCGGTAAAAAAGAACTTATCTACGTATTGCTTGAGTGACTCTCTTCCGAAGGACTGCACGGATTCTGGTGTGCCCAGGATATTATTTCCCAGCGGATGGTTTGGAAAGATCAATGCTTCATAATCATCGAAAATCTTGTCGCTTGGATTGTCAAGGTAAGAGTTCAATTCATCCAAAACGATTTCCTTCTCCTTTTGGATTTCCTTCTCCGGAAAATTGCTGTTAATGGCAATATCTGACAATAATTCTGCTGCACGGTTCAGATGCGTTTTAACAAAAGATGCGTACAGGCAGATTTCTTCTTTAGTTGTATAGGCATTCAATTCGCCTCCAACCGAATCCAGCCGGGAGAGGATATGAAAAGCCTTCCGTTTTCCGGTTCCTTTGAAAATACTGTGTTCCAGGAAATGGGCCAGACCCACTTCGTGATCTTCTTCAAACCTGGAACCGGCAAGAACGGTAACCCCCAAATGAGCAACCGGTGAACCTGCGTGCAGATAAACCAATCGAAGCCCGTTTGAAAGCGTATAAATATGGGGTAATAATTCTATCATTCGTTATGGATTCTTGCGATACAACTCCCAAGAATTATCCGGTTTCAAATTAAAAACAATGCGATCATGCAAACGGGAAGGCCTGCCCTGCCAGAATTCAACATTGACCGGCCGGATAAGATAACCGCCCCAATGCTCCGGTCTCGGTACAAAATCCGGGAATTTCTCCGCATATTCAGCCACTCTCACCTCCAATTCATCCCTTGATCCCAGTAATTCACTTTGGTGAGAAGCCCAGGCCCCCAGCTTACTTCCTCGCGGACGCGACTCAAAATAAGCATCGCTCATTTCGGCAGGAACTTTCTCCGCGATGCCGGTAATGCTGATCTGCCTTTCCATTTCAGGCCAGTAAAGCAACGCATGCATGTGCGGATTGGCAGCTATAGCCTTTCCTTTATCACTCGAATAATTGGTGTAGAAAACAATTCCTTCTTCAAGGAGTTCTTTCCAATAAACTACACGGGATCGTGGAAACCCGTTCAATCCTATAGTTGAAACGATCATTGCATTGGATTCTGTTGCGGGCTTCTCAACAGCTTCCCGGAGCCACCTGGCAAGAAGTGCAAAAGGTTCATCACCAAAATGATCTTCCAGTTTTCCTTTATCAAATTGATGATGGTCGTTTCGAATTACCTTGAGGAAATCATCCATTTTTTATTCTTCTTCTCCGAATTGATCGTCAATTACAGAATCTTCGTCATCTTCGAATTCATCTACATCCGACCCCGGAGCTGAAAATACAGTCTTAGTTCCCATAGCATGCTCGGCAACTTCAGCTTTTACCTGCTTTTCGAAGTCAGCAGCTACGCGGTCTTCCTGCTCGTCACCAAAAGGAAACACATCAACGATCGGCGAAACAGTAATAGACGGGATCATGTAATCGATCATCATTCCACCCAAACTTTCTTTTAAGCGCTCGTAAGCATCTTTCACAGAATGAGCCGTCACAATAAAGTTCTGCGACACCTTTTTCGCTTTAGCACCTTCTTCTCCGCCATCACCTCCGGCTTCGTAAGTAATCTTGCATTTGTACCAAACATCCGCATCCTCATAATGAAAAATATCGTGAAAATCTGTTCTGGTCATTCCCGTTACCATAAACTCACCGCGGATCAGGCTTCCAAGTTCTTCATAGATACGTGCTTCCGCATCCGTGAAAGTCATTGCAGCCACCAAATATGGTTCTGAAACACGCTTGAAAGTACCGTCTTCCAGCTGCTTTGTATATTTAACCTTTACGGTAAACCAACTATTCATTCAATCAAAATTTTAGAAAAACAAAAATACGACTAATTCAAAATGAAAAATGCAAAATTCAAAAGTTATAACGTTAAAAAACAGAATTGTGGCTTCGACTCTGATCAGCCACCTTTAAGAGAGCTTAATCAACTGAAAAAAAGAATAAAGAAAACTGAATGCTTACGCAGAAGCTACAGCAAAGGCGCAGCGGAGTCGAAGTTTAATCCCGGTAGATCTGTCCGTTGTATAAAACGATCACTGCACGGTTCTTCATTTGCACCATAACGCCGTGACCATTGATCAGGAAATCAGTGTCATTGATAGAAGTAACTTCTTTGTAGACACCAGCCACAGAGGCTCCTACTCCTCCCATTAAAGTCCTGAATGCCACCACATCATTTTTCATCTGCCATTCTTTTACGACGAAATTCGCCAGGTTTTTCTTTTCACCTTTATAATATTGATAAGTTGTATTTGCATCTCCCCAAACCACCAGATCGTCCTTAGCATCCCAGAATTGCGCGAAAGAACTCAGTGTTTCGTACTTTCCTTTTCCGTAATACTTCAAATTTCCCTGCAAATCTTCATAAGCGAGGAATCCTCTTCCGGCCTTTACCTTTGGGACTCTGAATTCTTCTACATCGAAAAATTCACCATCCTGGAAAACCGCGAAGGTCCGTGTTTGTGGATCGTTAAAGCCCAGTATATCTGTTCCTGCAAAAAACTCGAAGTCCGTCCCGTTATAGGTACCGATATCGTAAATCTGTCCACGGTAAAAAACCTTAAAAATATCCCCGTTGTCTTTAAAAACCACCAAATTATCACCCTGGACCACCGGGGCAGGAAGTTCCATTGTACTCTGCACCAGTGTGGAAATTTTTCCCTGGTAAACCACATTCAAAGCATTATAACGTGTATCCTGGAAGGTGATCAAAGAATCCGTAACCCAGTAATCAGCGCCGAAAGAAGTCAGGTTGTGAGGCTTGCCATTTTCATAATAATAAAGCAGCTGACCGATATTCCACGCTGCCATATGGTCAGAGATCTTGAAAGTAGCCGGTTGATTGGTCATTACGCGTGAAAATGTCCCGTCGTAAATCTTAAAGTCGCGCTGGTTGTTGTAGTAGGCAATCACTTCATCGCCATAAGCAATATTTGTAACCGCCTGGTGATCGACCTGGTTGAAATACCCGTCTTTAAACGAATGAAAAAAGTTATTGTAATCCATGTAGGCAAATACCGTCTGTTTCTGAGCGAAAAGACCGGTTGAAAGAAGCACAAAGCCGAAAGTCAATAATTTCATAGTCCCGAATATAACAAAAACCATTCCTAATTGCGAATTACGAATGCCGAATTCCTAATTATTCAGGACATCTTCAACGTATTCATCATCCCCTAATTCCTGATAATCTTTGGAATGACAAACGGACGTTCCAAAAAAGTTTTCAAACAATTCGGAATTCGTAATTGGGAATTCGTAATTGACTAAAGCCGTTCGTCCGCTTTTCTGTCCGAAATTCATCGAAATAGTTGTAAAGCAATTTTTGTTGTTATTTTCGTGCAAACAAGTCGAAAAATTCAACATGAAAAAAAGTCTTTTTACAGCATTGTTGCTTTCGTCTTCGATCACCGGATTCTCACAAGAGAAGGTAAAATACATCGAATACGATCTGGCAAACGGAATGCATGTTATTTTACACGAGGAGCACGCTACTCCAATTGTAGCGGTTTCTGTGATGTACCACGTAGGTTCTAAAAACGAAAATCCGTCCAGAACGGGATTTGCTCACTTTTTTGAACATTTACTATTTGAAGGTTCTACGAATATCAAAAGAGGAGAATACTCCGAATTGGTTGAAAAGAACGGCGGAGCATTGAATGCAAATACCAGCCAGGACAGAACATACTATTATGAAATCCTTCCTTCCAATCAGTTGGAATTGGGTTTATGGCTGGAAAGCGAGCGTTTATTGCACGCGAAAGTCGACCAAACCGGTGTTGAGACACAGCGCGAAGTTGTAAAAGAAGAAAAAAGACAGCGTGTAGACAACCAGCCTTACGCTACATTTATGGAGAATCTCTTCAAAATGGCTTACAAAAACCATCCTTACCGCTGGGTACCGATCGGAAGCATGGAGGATTTAAATGCGGCTCAGGAAATTGATTATGTGAATTTCTACCACACATTCTATGTTCCATCCAACGCAATCCTTTCCATCGCCGGAGATATCAACATCGAGCAAACTAAAAAGTGGATCGATAAATATTTTGCATCTGTTCCAAAAGGACAGGCAATCAACTTATTCCGCGATTTTGAGAACCTGGGTGAAGGGGAATTCAAAACAAAATACGGAGTTGAGAAGATGGCTTTCGATGCAAAAAACTTCAACAACCCAACGGATGCGAAAGCAAAAGAATTGCTGAAAAAATATACGGCAATGCCCTGCGACATCCCGAAACCAAATCCTGCGTTTGAGCCTATCTCAGGCGTTCAAAGAGAAACTGTTTACGACAATATCCAGCTTCCGGCGGTATTCATGGGGTACAAATTCCCGAAAGAAACGGATAAGGATTTTGCAGCCATTGAAATGCTGAACGCAGTTTTATCCGGAAGTAACTCTTCCCGTATGAATAAAAACATCGTTGAGAAAAAACAACAGGCAGTTGCTGCATTCTCTTTCGCATTCAATATGGAAGATCCGGGATTGGGGATTGTTGCTGCAATTGCTGCTAACGGAACAAAAGTAGAAGATTTGGAAAAATCATTGGATGAAGAAATTAAATCCATCCAGGACAACCTGATCTCCGAAGAAGAATTCCAGGCAGTGCGCAACCAGTTCGAGAATCAGATCGTAAGTTCTAACTCAACTGTAGCTGGTATCGCAGAGAATTTGGCACAAAACAAAATGTATTTCGGAAGCACGGAATTGATCAATAAGCAAATGGATATTTACATGAGCATTACTCGTGAAGATATTCAGCGCGTTGCTAAAAAATATTTGACTCAAGACAACCGTATCATCCTTCATTATTTACCAAAGGCAAACTAACAGAATAGTCATGAAAAAGTTAATTACACTGGTTGCTTTAACAGCATTTACAGGGGTTTACGGACAACAAATTGATCGTTCTGTAAGACCTGCTGCAGCTGCGGCGCCAACTATCAATATTAAAAACTCAGAAGTTTTCAAACTGAGTAACGGTATTACCGTAATCCTTTCTGAAAACCACAAATTACCGCGTGTTTCTTTCTCGCTTACAATGGGAGCTTCCCCGATGATCGAAGGTTCTAAAGCAGGAACTAACAACATGATGGGGCAATTATTGACTTCGGGAACAACCAAGCGTTCGAAAGACGTATTGGATAAAGAAGTTGACAATATGGGAGCTGACTTAAGTGCAGACGGACATTCCGTTTACTTCTCATGTTTGACAAAACACATGGAAACAGGATTGGACATCATGCAGGATGTGACCATGAATGCTGCTTTCCCTCAAAGTGAATTCGAGCGTATCAAGAAACAAAACGAATCCGGGTTGTTATCTGCGAAATCAGATCCGAACACCATGGCTTCGAACGCAGAATCAAAGATCGATTTCCCGAACCACCCGCTTGGTGAAGTTATGGACGAAGCTTCTTTGGCTGCAATCACTTTGGATGATGTAAAAAACAACTACAAACAAGTATTTACACCGAACGGAGCATATTTGGTAATTGTAGGTGACATCACGAAAGAGAATGCTATGAAAATGGCTGAGAAGTATTTCGGAGCATGGAAAGGCGGACAAGCTTACAAGGAAGATTTCGGAACCGGGTTGAAAGCAAAAGGAAACCGCGTAATCTTCGTAAACAAACCGGGAGCTGTACAATCCGTGATCTCTATCACCTTCCCTATCGAAATGAAACCGGGAGCTAACGATCAAATTGCTTTGAACGTTATGAACAGCATTTTAGGTGGTGGTTCATTCGGAGCACGTATCATGCAGAATTTACGTGAAAACAAAGCTTATACTTACGGTGCTTACTCTTCCTTTGAAGTAACCAGAAACGGAAGCTGGTTCGGAACATCCGGAAGCTTCAGAAATGAAGTGACTGATTCTGCAATCACCGAATTATTGGCTGAGATCCGAAAAATCAGCGACAGCTATGTGACTGATGACGAATTAAACCTGGCAAAATCAGCAATGGCAGGAAGCTTTGCACGTTCATTGGAAAGACCTCAAACAGTTGCACGTTTTGCATTGAATATCATCCGTGACAATCTTCCGGCTGATTACTACCAAACTTATTTGAAGCGCCTGGATGCAATTACCAAAGACGATGTATTGACAGTAGCACAGAAATACTTCAAAAACGGATTCAATATTGTAGTTGTAGGTAACGAAGATATTTTGCCAAAGTTGAAAGCTTTTGATACGGATGGTGTGATCGAGAAACTGGATCCGTTCGGAAATCCTGTAAAGGAAATGAAGAAAGCAGACATCACTGCCGATCAATTGATTGAACGCTATATCAATACCGTTACTAAAACTGCGAACGCGAAAGAGCTGGCTAAGAAAATGAAGAAAGTGAAGTCTGTAGTTAAGAAAATAGAACTTTCTTCTCCTCAGATTCCGGTAGTTATCACTATGACTGATGCTTTTGTTGCTCCGAACAAGGAAGCAATGAAAATTGAAGCACAGGGAATGGTTTTCCAAAGTTCTTATTACGACGGAACAAAAGGTTCTGAAATGAATATGCAAACCGGAAAAGAAGCCATGTCTGCAGAAGATATTGCTGCGAAAAAGAAAGGTGAAGGCTTATTCCCTGAATCCACTTACAAGACTTCAGGAATGAAATACGAAATCAAAGGTATCGAGACCATTGCAGGAAAAGACTATTACGTGTTGATGACAAACGATGGTCAAAAAGAGTCTTACGACTACTTTGATGCTGCAACAAACCTGAAATTCAAAACAGTTTCAATTACTAAAGAAGGTGAGGAAACCATGGAAGCTACAACGATGTATGATGATTACAAAGAAGTGAACGGGTTCCTTTTTGCTCACAAACTGAATCAGGTAATGGGTGAAATGACACTTTCAGGAACTGTAAAAACAATTGAATTCAACGGAGAAGTTGATAAAGCATTGTTTGAGTAAGCATTATTCGATTTGAATGGAGATCCCGTCTTGGCTGAGCTGAGGCGGGATTTTTTTTGACCGCAAAGCGCACCAGGTGCACTAAGAATAATGATAGGATTAGGTCTGCGCCTTCGGGCACGGTTCTTTTCACTTCCCGCAGATCTAGCAGATTATTCATTGTACTATTTATTATCTGCGCCTTCGGCACAGCTTTTTTTGTTAGAAGACCAACGAATTAAGAAGAAGTCTCGTTCTGATTCTTATAACGCAAAACCTTGATTTATGAGAACCATTATTACTCCCCTTGCATGTTTATGCTGTTTCTTTGCTTCCTCGCAAAACATTTTTTTGGATCCCACCTTCGGTTATGAAGGTTTTACCTACGTGGAAAACACCTCAGAAATTAACAAAATTGCCCTGAATCCGGATGGCAGCATTATCAGCGCCGGACGTAAATTCATATCCGGTGGTTCTAATATCGTTCTGACAAAGCATGATGCCATCGGAACACAGGATCTTACATTCGGAACGGGTGGAGTTGCACTTAACAGCAATTTTAATTCGGTTGATTTACGTGATATTCAATTACAGGCCGACGGAAAAATTCTTCTGGCAGGATCCAATTACACCGGATTAGATACCGGGCCAGGTGGCTCACCTATTATCCATGCATTCGTTATGCGGTATCATCCGAACGGGGTTATCGACTCCAGTTTCGCTACGAACGGAGTTTTCGAGGTGACTGATTACAACCAAAGCGAATTTAATGCTGTTCTGGTACAAAGCGATCAGTCCCTGCGCTTGATATCATACTCAGATGGTATTACCTACATCACCAAATTAACTTCTGCAGGAACATTGGATAATTCATTCGGAACGAATGGAAGCAGGGCAATTAGTGATCTTAGCACTTTCTTTTTCTTTAACCGGGGGGCAATTACCTTAAACGACGGTTCCATTTTATCTTATGGTTTGGATGACACCGGTTTTACCAATTCTAAACTAACCTGTGTAAAAATAAATGCTTCGGGAGATCTGATCACTTCTTTCGGACAGAACGGAATCTCTTCTTTCGACCTGGATCCGGATCCCAATACTATTGAACTAATTACAAATGCCCAGGAATTGCCCGATGGGAAAATAATTCTTGGAGGAAGTGCCACTGATAACCTGATTCTTAAGATAAAGGCCGATGGGACCGCTGACAGCAGTTTCTCCGTAAACGGGATTTTAAATCATACGTTCCCTTTCAGGGATATGCTCGTTCAGCCGAACGGGAAAATCGTAATCGGCGGTTCCTCCTTGATATCAATGAACAACTATGGTTTCTCGATCACAAGGTTTAACAGTGACGGAACTATTGATCTCGGCTTCAACAGTACCGGAACATTTGAAACAGATCTTACGGAAAGAAACGATCTTTTGTACTGCATGAGATTAGCAGGCCCCGAGCACTTATTGATTGGAGGTTCCATGCGTCCGATTGATTTTAACTCGATTTTTGCACTGGCACAAATTGATATGAGCGAGTCGTTGGGATTGACCGGAAACAAATCCGAAGTACTTTCCATTTACCCGAATCCTTTCTCCGACAACGTAACTGTTTCCATCGAAAACGAATCTGTTACGACAGTTCAATTAACGGATGCAACAGGAAGGATTATTAACAGTTACCCGGTAAACAAAACCGCTCTTTTATCGTTGGAAAATTTGGAAGCAGGTGTGTATCACCTTGTTTTCACGAATAATAGACAAGAAGTTATCAGTAAGAAATTAATCAAACAATAACTCCAATCATTTCGTGGGCAGGCGATTAATCGTCTGTCCACATGTTTTTTTTATTTTGATTGACAACCTTCGCTTTTTCAAGTTGTATTAGGGATAACAAATACTCCATACAACATGAAATTATTTTCTACTCTTTTCATCTCAATCGCTGGAATTTCGGCATTTGCCCAGACCGTTCATTTAAATCCCACTTTTGGGAATAACGGAATTGTCATTACACCCAACACTTCAGAAATCAACCGGATTGCCATTGACCCGAACGGGGTTATCTTTAGTGCAGGATACAGCATTGAGAGCGGCGGAACGGGAATTTATCACCTGACTGTTGCAAAAAACGGTATTCACGGAGCTCCAATTTCTAATTTCGGTACCAACGGATTGGTTACGACCACCATTGATTATTCGGAATTCCCATTGGATATTCAACTCCAGAGCGACGGGAAAATCCTGGTTGCAGGTTCGTCCTACTTAGGTCCTACCCAAAGCGGACCGGGAGATTACAATTCTTTTGTAGTTCGATACACACCAACAGGTGATTTAGACAATACTTTTGCGAACAACGGTATCTTTAAACTGAACCATTCGGACAGTCACATTGCAAAAATGATTGTATTATCAAACGGAGCTGTTCTTTTAGCAGGAAACAGTTACGGCACCGGTACAGTCAGCAAAATCAATTCAAACGGAGTATTGGACCCGAATTTTGGGAACGGCGGCTCCAAATTTCTTTCTGATGCCAATTTCACCTTTCTTCTCTGGGATGCTATCCTGCTTTCAGACAACACCATTCTTTGCGTTGGATACGACGGCAATGATTTGAACAACATGAAACCGGCTTACTGTAAACTGGATCTGGATGGCAATTTTGTTTCGAATTTCGGTCAAAACGGAAAAGTAGTGATGGATCTATTTGCCGGGGGCTTTCCTGAAGTGGTTGAATTTTTGCAAAAAGCCATCGAACTTCCAACCGGTCAGATCGTAATCGGCGGGCAGGCTATGGGATCAATGCTTATGAAGATAAATGCAGACGGAACACTTGTCAGTAATTTTGGAAACAACGGGATTTTGAACCATCCCTACCCCTACGCTGATTTTGAAGTCCAGGCAGATGGTAAATTCCTGATCGGCGGAAGCCATATCATTACGGATTACAATGCCGGTTTTTCAATTACCCGTTTAAATACTGACGGAACTTTGGACAATAGTTTCAACGGAACAGGGACATTTACAGCTGATATTTCTCCGGAAAATGATTACCTGCAGCAGATGAAGCTGAAAGACAACGGACACCTACTGGTTGGTGGCTCATCCGGTTTATTAAGCAACGGTTCGGATTTTATGCTGGCAGACATTGACATCAATCAAAGTTTAACGCTTTCCGAAGAAAACTTGGATGGAATGACTGTTTACCCGAATCCTTTTTCATCGGATCTAAACATTTCTATCACGAATGCAGAAATCGTTGAAGTAAAGTTGGCAGATGAAGCCGGAAGAATTATTGCTTCATTCATTCCCAACATGGAAAACACCTTGCATTTGAACACACTGGCTGGCGGAGTCTATCAATTGGTAATCACGGATCAATCCGGGAAAACAGCTGTCAAAAAGATCGTGAAGGAATAAGCTTTGAGGTGAACTTTGCTAACTTCGTTCCATGCAATTGAAATTATTTTTAGCACAGTTTAACCTGTTTACAGAAACCGAAATAGAAGAAGCTATACTCTTGTTCTCCAAAAAGACTTTCAAAAAAGGAAGTCATTTTGTCCGGGAAGGTGAAAAATGTTCGGAAGTCGCTTTTATTGAAAAAGGTGTCTTCCGTTCTTTCTACATGACTACGAAAGGCGACGAAATGACCTATTGCTTTCGCTTTCCGGGCGACATGATGGCTGCCTATTCTGCATTCATTACCGGAAAAGGGAGCGTGGAATACATACAGGCATTGTCTGATGCAGAATTGTTGGTCATTCCAAAAGACCGGATTGATGACTTATTAGCGAAAAGTCCGGCATGGATTCATTTTTTGAAAATCATGGCAGAGCAGCAATACCTCGAACTGGAAGGACGCGTATTCCAATTACAGCGAGACTCTGCACAGGAACGCTACCAGAACCTCATCGAAGAACAGCCCGAATACGTCCGTCGGATATCCGTTCAGCACCTGGCTTCGTACCTGGGAATTACCCAACGACATCTGAGCAGGATAAGAAAATCTGTCGTTTGATGACAAATGTCCTTTTTTAAGGAATCAGATGAAACTAGCTTTACTCAAAAAACAATCATGGGCAAGAAAATTTTGATCATCAACGGACATCCGAATAAAGACTCGTTCAATTTCGGAATCGCGGCAGCATATAAAAAAGGAGTTTTAAGCACAGGAACTGAAGTTAAAGAAATAGTTATTGCAAACCTGGATTTCAATCCGAACCTGCAATTTGGTTACCAGAAACGCACGGAACTGGAACCCGACCTGCTGGAAGCATGGGAGAAAATCCAATGGGCAGACCACCTGGTTTGGATACACCCGGTTTGGTGGGGAGGCCTGCCGGCTATTACCAAAGGATTCATTGACCGCCTATTCCTTCCCGGATTTGCTTTTCAGTACCGGGAGAATTCTCATTTCTGGGATAAACTCCTGAAGGGTAAAACCGCTCACATCATTACGACCCTGGATCAGCCCGGTTTCTTTTACCGCCTGTTTTTTCACCGGCCGAGTGTTAATCAATTGAGACGTTCTGTGTTGAAATTCTGCGGTATCAGTCCGGTAACAGTCAGTTATATCGGTATCGTCCGGAATTCTACCCCCGAAATGCGGAAAAAGTGGCTGGAGAAGGTTGAGAGCTGGGGAAGAAAATTGAAATAGGTTTGTCCTCCCCCATTGTCCCTCCAGACGAGTTCCTGTCGGGACAAGCTCTCCGAAGGGCGATTAAGGGGGAGGATATCAAAAACTACCATTCATCAATCCGCCGGTATGCAGGAAAACGATGGTCTGCGGTTTTTCAAAACTCTGTTGCGAAAGCCATTCCATGAGTGCATAAAATGCTTTTCCGGTATAGATTTTATCTAAAGGAAGATTGTATTCCTTTTTGCATTCCGAGATAAAATCAAGCAGCTCGGAAGTCCATTTTCCATAGCCGCCGAAATGGGCTTCCAGGTGCACTTCTACCCTTTTCACATATTCATCGATTGTTTCTTCGTCAACCAGGAAAGGAAAAAGCTGTTTGCGCATCTCAGCAAGTGCATCAAATCCTTTCAAAACCGGAACAACATGTAACCTTGTTTCTTCAGTTATTCCAAGCAGTAAACCACAACTGGTAGTTGTTGTGCCCTGTGCAACGAACAAATGATCAATTTCAGTAGGAAGTTCTTTTACAATTTCCTGGCAGCCGACCATTCCGTAATAATTGGAGCCGCCTTCCGGAACCAATAAGAAATGAGGATAGGCTTCTTTCCAGCCTTCCTGACAGCTTTTTTCATTGCGTTCGTCATAAGATTCCCGCGAAATAAACTTCAGTTCCATTCCGAGTTCAGAACAACGCTTCAGATTGTGATTGCTTTCAGCAGTCAATTCTTCGCCTCTCACCACGCCTACTGATTTCAATCCTGCCGCATGACAAGCTGAGGCTACCGCCAGCAAATGGTTTGAAAAAGCCCCGCCAAAGGTTAAAATACCGTCTTTCTTCTGGTGATCCGCCAATTCAAGGTTGTATTTCAATTTTCGCCATTTATTCCCGGATACTTCCGGATGGATCAGATCGTCGCGTTTTACCAGCAAACGAACATTCCTAAACTGATCAGAATCCAGTTTGATTTCCTGTAAAATGGAAAGGGATGTATCAAAGAGCTCCATGAAATGCGTAATTTTGTCGTATGAATGATGATTTTCGTCCACTCCCCAAAAATAATGGTTTAGATCCGGAAGACTTTTATTATACACCGGAAGGTTATATTGTTTTTACGGAAAAATACCATTTGAAACGTGGTCATTGCTGCAAAAGTGGCTGCAGACACTGTCCGTATGGGTATGATAAAAAAACGGATTCGTTCAGAAAGTAATTATCAATTATGAATTTTACAATTATCGAGGTTTGAAACTCTTGATAATTCATTCCTTGATAATTGATAATTACCCCACGTATTCCTCAAACAACCGCTCCACTTCTTTCTCCAAATCAGCTGTCTTTCCCGGGTGTGGGCGCGAAGTCTGGATAATTGAGCTTCTTACGGCCGTGAGCCAGCGAAAACGTTCCGGTAATTCCTCACATGCAATTGGTCCGCCGGCTTTTGATCCTGCACTGATCAATTCGAATGCATGCAGGTTTGCCTTAATCTGGCCTAAATCCATTTCGCACTTAAAGAGTTTCAATCGTTCTTCGGGAATCACAATCTTAGTCCGGATAAATTTTTGCTTTTTTGAAAACAAAATGATACCCACGTTGATGAATTCTTCGCGTTCGACCTGCGGGACCAGGCGGATTACTGCATATTCATACAAGAACATTTCGGGCATTTTTAGCTTCGTTTACAAAATTCACAGAACTCTTCAGCCGGATACTTAAAAACTGTTTGTACACATTTCTAATTTCATCCGGTGTTGCTTCCAAATCTTCCCATTCCAGCCAGGATTCAGGAAGTTCATCTACCAATGCGTGCAGTTTTTCTTCGTTCAGCCTGGAATGTGCGAATGCTTCCGCCTCATCCATTTTGGAAGCCCGGGGAAGTAATACATGATCTTTCACATACATGAAATTGCTTTGGGCTGTAAGCTTCCAATTCTCCCAGGTATGGTGAAAATAAAACGATGCACCATGGTCGATCAGCCACAGTTCTTTCTTCCAGATCAACATATTTGTATTTCTGAACGTGCGGTCGATATTCGTAATAAAAGCATCCAGCCATACAATGCGTGAAGCTATTTCCTCATCGACATTCGTTACTACCGGATCGAATGTGATTGCGCCCGTTAAAAAGTGCAACCCTAAATTCAATCCGTGGCTGGCGCGAAGCAAATCCTGGATTTCTTCATCGGCTTCCGAACGACCGAAATCCTCGTCCAGGTTCACAAAAACCAATTCCGGGACTTTAAATCCGAGCATCCGCGCAATTTCTCCACCCAGGAACTCCGAAATCAGTGCTTTTACACCATGACCTGCTCCCCTGAATTTCAAGACGTACTTAAAATCGTCATCTGCGTCCACCAGTGCCGGAAGCGAACCTCCTTCTCTCAGGGGAGAAATGTACCGGGTAACATTTACTGTTCTTAACAATTCCGACATAATCAATCTGGCTTTCGAATACCATTTTCAGGGACTTTCCCGGTGTATTCAGATAAAATGGTTTTAATGTACTTGATATCCGCATCTACATTCCCGGTTGGAGTAAACGGAGAATGGAATCCGCCTATCTTGCGCTTGTAATCGATATATGCGATATAGATCGGAACACCCGCATTCTGTGCGATATAGTAAAATCCTTTTTTCCAATGCGGCTGATAGCTTCTCGTTCCTTCAGGAGTAAATACCAAAAAGCACTTTTCATTGTTTTTGAAGATATTTACTGCTTGCTCCGTAATGTTATTGTTTTTCTTACGGTCTACCGGAATTCCTCCCATAGCCTTTAGGATAGGCCCCAGCGGAAAGAAGAACAAATCTTTTTTGATCAGGAATTTCGCATTCACTTTATAGTGTGCAAAAGCCATTTTACCTATCACAAAATCCCAGTTAGAAGTATGCGGACCGACAACGACAACAGCTTTATCAATACCTACCGGAGTATGACTATCTATTTTCCAACCGAATAACTTAAGTATCCAGAAAAAGAATTTTCCCATGAAACAAAGTTACAATTTCAATAAAAAATTACCTTTATGCCATGCAAATAAAAAAACGCTTTTATGCTGCCTTCCTTGTAGTGCTGCTTACAGCATCCAGTTTACTGATTTTTATTTGCCTGAATCTCCTCTCTACTAATCAAAATAATCCGCTTGTTCCTGTTCCTGATGACGCCAACTGGGTGTTGAGACTGGATGCGGAATCATTTGTTAAGAAAGAAGTCTACAACACCTTATTTGCAGATAAAGACGATGCCTTTATTCTAAAGGTACGCGAGTTGATCGATAAGAACTTCAACGGTGAATCCGATAAGAAATCACTTCGCATTGAGCCGCAGGAAGATATTGTACTTTACGGGATTGACCGGAACAATAAAAGCTACCTGCTGATTGCTGTCCAAACAAAAGATGCAGCCGCATTCAGTGAAAACATAACTGCCTATTGCAAATCCAACCAGGCCGGAAAAGCTTCAGGCCGCTGCGGATTATTCATCCAGCAGACCAAAGGAAAAAAGAACCGGGCAGAATTGGAAAAAATACTGGAAGATATTTTAAACCAGCCATTTAAAGAATTAAAAAAGGCCGCTTCCGAAAAGAATGAGTTTATTGCATTGAAAGTGAGAAAACTCCCTTCAAAGAGTGGTTTTTCCACCATGAACTTATCCATTCAACATCAGGAGAAATCCATTAACCTGGAAGGAGAAATTACCTACCCGAAAAAATTACATCCAAGTTTGAAATTCGGGTTAAAACCAGAAGGTGTGTACGTTTATTCCCGCTTTATACCGGAAGCATTACCGGATACTTTGTTGAATTTCCTTCCCGACGGGCTCCCCCACTTTAAAGACATCGAAGCTTATGCCGTTGATTTTAAAGGGACTTATTTGGAAGATCCGAAAGACAGTCTTCCGAGTATCGTAGGTTTTTTACCGACTCCGGTCATGAACCTGATTATCCGATCGAAGCATGAATGCAAGGTTGAAGACCTTTGGAAAGCATTTCCGGAATCTGTTCGCAGACCAAACCTGACATTAAACTTCGGAAATACGGTCTTCCATTTGAAGCAGCTTTCTGAGACCACCTATTTCATTGGTGTTGATCCGAATGCTATAATCCCCTATTCCGGAAATGATGTTTTCTTTATCAAAGGACATTTGGAAAAATCTACCAAGATTTATGGAAGTACTTTTGTAACTGCTTTCATTGAGAATATGGGCCCTGTTAAGGCATTCAATGACTTTTTGAACAGCTCCGAATCGATCCATATAGAGATCAAACCGAAAAATGGAGATCGCTACTCTATAAACGGGAAAATTAATTTCAAGCAAGACAAGCATCCGCTTCATGAAATGACCAAAATGGTTTTCTCAATGCCGATCTTTGAACAGTAATCAAACGTAGCGTATTTTAGCGGTCATTGTTCTGTCACCCTTGAGTGAAAATTTAAAATTTTCATATTTGGGCTTACTCCAGGAAGTGTGGTAATAATCTGCAAACCCAAATCCTTCATCGGGCATGAACATGGTGTAATCCATTTCCTTATTCTTGTTTTCATCATCTAAAAGGGCTATTCCGTATTCTCCTTCTTCGATTCCTGTAAACGTACATGTGAGTGAATTGTTTTTCATTTCACTTTTATCTACCACCTTAACTTTCCAGGCCAGTCCTTTGTTGTAGTTTTCTGAACTCCGGAAAATCTGAAGCTGGATAGTACCGTTATTGTTTCGGATATTGGTTACTTTAATGGTTATCGTATGATAATTCGGCGCCTTAAACGAAACAGATACCACATAAACGAGCGCGAAGAAAATAAAGGTGAAGAATGATTTTTTCATTGGTAAAATAGATATGCCTGCATAAATTTAATACTTCTGTTTTAAACTTATCCGGCTTCGATCTGATTTAACAATTCTTCAAAATAAGCCGGTGCGTCTATTAAACGGGATCCGTACCAGGAAAAGAATTCACCGTCGACAAGTACAACCTGGCTTCCGGGAAATTGATTTTGCAATTCTTCGATGTGTTTTTCCTTGAAGGGATAAGGTTCCGAGCTAAGGAAAATCAGTTCCGGATTCAAACCCGTCATTTCAACTTCCGGGTAGCGTTCTTCCTTTATCGCATTTTGAAAACCCAAAGTGGTTAACATCGCATCAATGAAAGTATTCGGACCGACTGCGATGTAGGGATTTTTCCAAATAAGATAAAGAACCGTTTGATTCGTTCTTTTCAGATTTTCCAACCGGGAAAAGTTCTGTCTGATTTTCGATACGATTTCTTCCGCCTTTTGTGAAGTCCCTGTGAGCGATCCTACCTCCCGGATCATTTCAAGCGCATCCTCCAGGTTGAAAATGTCACTCATCCAGGTGGGAAGGAATTTTTCCAGTTCCTCAATATCCGTTTGGTTGTTTTCTTCTTTATTTCCAATCACCAAATCCGGATTCAGGGATTTCACCAGGTCAACCTTCACATGCTTCGTCCCGCCGATCAGCTGCACTTCTTTTTTCAGCCCTCTGGGATGGACACAGAACTTTGTAATCCCGACCAGCTTATCCCGCAATCCCAAATCCACCAATAATTCCGTTTGCGAAGGAACCAACGACACAATACGCGAAACGGTGGAATTCACCTCCACCGTTCGCTGCATTTGATCTGTATAATTCTTTTTATCCATTTTTATAAAAATCCTTCGTTGTGGTTAGTCGCGACTGACCACAACGGGTTTTTATTTATTATGCCAATGATGCAATTACATCCTGGCGAGTCAGGATTTTCTTATCTCCGTTTGCACGCTCCACGATTACTGCCGGAGTTTGCTCGTTGATTAATTTCGCTACGTCTTCCAATTTCGCTGTTCCGGGAACAACCGGGAAAGGTTTCTGCATGATCTTCGAAATCGGTGTGTCTCTCAATGCAGGATTATCGACTAATAACTGGTAAACCTGGGAATCATTCAAAGAACCAACCAATTCACCGTCTCTCAGAACCGGAATTTGGGAAATGTTGTATTTGCGCATTTTCATAATGGCATGTGAAACCAGCTCTTCGGAATACAAAGTCACCAAAGGCAGGTCTGCATGACGTGCAATCACGTCTTCTGCTGTTTTGAACTCTTCTTCCAGGAATCCGCGCTCACGCATCCAATCGTCGTTGAAAATCTTACCGACATAACGGCTTCCATGATCGTGGAATAATACAACAACCACATCATTTTCTGTTAATTGGTCCTGTAACTGCAGCAACCCACCGATAGCCGCACCTGCAGAGTTTCCAACGAAAATTCCTTCTTCACGTGCCAGGCGGCGTGTATAAACCGCAGCATCTTTATCCGTTACTTTCTCAAACAAATCAATGACATCGAAATCCACGTTTGCAGGAAGAATATCCTCCCCGATTCCTTCCGTGATGTAAGGATAGATCTCGTTCTCGTCAAAAATCCCTGTTTCCTTGTATTTCTTGAAAACAGATCCGTAGGTATCGATTCCCCAAATCTTGATATTCGGGTTTTTCTCTTTCAAATATTTTCCAACTCCGGAAATAGTTCCTCCTGTTCCAACTCCAACGATAAAGTGTGTTACTTTCCCGTCAGTCTGTTCCCAGATCTCAGGTCCTGTCTGCTCATAATGAGCGACACGGTTCGACAGGTTATCGTATTGGTTAACATACCAGGAATTCGGAATTTCTTTCGCCAGTCTTTTAGAAACAGAATAATAAGAACGCGGGTCAGAAGGCTCAACAGCTGTAGGGCAAACCACCACTTCAGCTCCAACAGCACGCAAAATATCCATTTTCTCTTTCGACTGCTTGTCGTTCAATACACAAATCAGTTTATAACCTTTTACGATAGCTGCAAGTGCTAATCCCATTCCTGTATTCCCGGAAGTTCCTTCGATAATTGTTCCGCCCGGCTTCAACAGTCCGTTTTTCTCAGCATCTTCAATCATTTTCACCGCCATACGGTCTTTTACAGAGTTCCCCGGGTTGGTTGTTTCAACTTTCGCCAAAACAGTTGCCTTACAGTTTTTGGTAAGCTTGTTTAGTCGGACTAAAGGCGTATTCCCGATAGTCTCTAATATGTTGTTATAAACTTTCATGTACTGAATTTTACACAAAGATAGTTTTAATTCAAAATTCAACAGGTAAAATGCAAAAGTGACGGAAGAAAGTGTGAAATGTACCGTTTTGGAATGCTTAAAAGTCAGTGGTCAGAATACTCCGGCACGGTTTTAGATATTCCTGCAACGACTTTAAAGCTGCAGGTATGTACATTCAAGGAATCCATATATTTGCAACGAACTACATATTATGAAACAACTACTTGCACTCAGTATTTCCAGCTTATTGATTTTCAGCTCCTGCAGAACTACACAGGGTATGCAAATTGAAGTACAACGGCCCGCAACAATTTCGGTTGATCGGAATATCAAATCATTGGCATTGCTTAATCACTCCATTCCGGGAAAAGCAGGACTTCTTGAAGGAACGCTGACTTTGGAAACTCCCAAACAAGACAAGGAGCTATCCAATGAATGCATGCGGGGGATCGATCAGCTTCTTCGAACGAGTCCACGTTTCGAGATCAAACAATGCGACAGCTCCATGATGGCTTCCAAACCAACCAGTGTGGATTTTGGATCTCCTATGAACTGGGAACAGGTAGACAGTATTTGTAAAAAATACGGTACAGACGCTTTACTAAGCCTGGAGTTTTTCGATACCGATTTCAGTGTGATCAACCCGGCAGCCACTGCTGTGAATACGGTGCAAAGTATCCTCAACGGAAATGCTGAAGTGGAAATTACCGGAAAAGCTACTGCAAGAGCCGGTTTTATGCTCTATGATCCCGTTAATAAAGCAATTATTTACCGCGACATGTACAAACAGGACAAAACCTGGGTGCAGCGCTCCACCAACCCAGCGGAAGCTTTAGGCCGTTTAATTAAGCGCAATGAGGCTTTAAGTGAAGTCAGCTATTATACCGGGCAGTCTTTCGCGCACGACCTGATACCTCTTTATTTCTGGGAACAGCGTATGATGTACATTGGCAAAAAGGGCCGCATGAAAGTTGGAGCACGGCAAGCATTGACGAGAGATTGGGAAGGAGCGTTAAATACCTGGAAGGAAGAATACGATTCCAATCCGAAATCCAAGTTTAAAGCACGGGCAGCTTACAATGCTGCTTTGGCTTATGAAGTGTTGGGTGATCTGCAGAATGCCAAAGCTTGGATCCAAAAATCTTATGTGGAAGGTGGAAAAGATGAAGCGCTTCAATATTCCAATGTCCTTGAGAAACGCATCCGTGATCTGGGTAGACTGGAAAACCAAACCAATTGATTATTCAAACTTTTTTGAATTTTGAATTTGGCATTTTGAATTGTTTGAGAAAGTTTAGCTAACTTTGTGTTCATGTCGGATTTCGTTGTTTCTGCCAGAAAATACAGACCCCAGACCTTTGATACGGTTGTTGGGCAGAAGGCAATTACCAATACGCTTAAAAACGCAATTAAGAACCAGCATTTAGCGCAGGCTTTCTTGTTTTGCGGTTCGCGCGGGGTTGGTAAAACAACAACTGCACGTATCCTTGCGAAAACTATTAACTGTTTTAACAGAACGGAATCTGTTGAGGCTTGTGATCAGTGTGAAAGCTGCCTTTCCTTCAATGAAGGAGCTTCTCTGAATGTTTACGAATTAGATGCTGCATCCAACAACTCTGTTGACGATATCCGCGGACTGATTGACCAGGTGCGCATCGCCCCGCAATTGGGAACCCACAAGGTGTATATCATCGACGAGGTTCACATGTTGTCAACAGCAGCTTTCAATGCCTTTTTGAAGACTCTGGAAGAACCGCCTGCACATGCGATCTTTATTTTAGCGACCACCGAAAAGCACAAAATCTTACCAACGATTTTATCGCGCTGCCAGATTTTTGATTTTCAACGCATCAAGGTAAAAGACATTGCCGATCATTTGGCACATGTTGCTACACAGGAAGCTATTTCTGCAGATCCGGATGCGCTTCACCTCATTGCTCAAAAAGCAGACGGTGCTTTGCGCGATGCTTTGTCTATTTTCGATCAGATCGTAAGCTTTTGCGGAACGACGATTACACATAAAGCTGTACTGGAAAACCTCAATGTACTGGATCACGATTACTATTTCAAGGTCGTGGAAAATGCATTGAATGAAGATATTCCGGCTTGTCTCTTATTGTTCAATGATGTCATGGAAAAAGGATTTGACGGGCATCATTTCATAGTCGGGCTTGCCGAGCATTTCAGAAACCTTTTGATCTGCAAAGATCCGCGAACTGCGAACTTACTGGAAGTGGGTGAAACTACTGAAAAACTGTTTGTTGATCAGGCTAAAAAAATAGACGCAGCTTTTGCACTGCGCTGCCTGGGTGTTCTCAGTAAAGCAGATGTGGATTACAAATCCGCAAAGAACCAACGCCTGCTGGTCGAACTAACGCTTATGCAAATTTGTTCGGTTAAATCTGAGCTTGAAAAAAAAAATCCTTAACTGACCCTGTTCCGATTATTCCATTTGCAGGACAAAGTCTCAGAAATGAATCCAAACCGATAAACAAACCTTCGGTAACCCCTGAAAGAGCTGCTTTCTCGGTAAAACCAGAGGCAAAAGTCCTGTCAGCACCAACTGGAAATTTAAATTCGAACAATTTATCGATCAATCACTTAATTGAGCAGCAAAAAGCCAAGGCGCAAGTTCCACAAAGTGATTTGCCTAAAAAGGAATTCCATAAAGACGACGTAGTGAGGCTTTGGAAAACCATGGCGCATACGCAAAAATTGAACGGACAAGACCAGGTTTATCACGTAATGATCAAACGGGAGCCTGTTCAGCTGGATGAAACAACTTTCCAGTTTGAAGTAGACAATACCATTCAATTAACCCGCCTGGAAGGTGCAATCGGCGAGGTCATGGCATATATCCGCAAGGAAATCCAAAATTACGACCTCGTCATTCAATTGGAAATGGTCAAAGACGCACCGGAAGAAGTCAAATACCTGAATGGTCCGGACCGTTTCGATAAATTAGCGAAGAAAAATTCAAACCTTTTCGACCTGAAGAACCGTTTTAACTTAGACATCGATTATTAAGTATATGAAAATTCTTGAAATTAGCATGCTTTGCGTGCTGCTTATTGCAAGTTCCTGTAATGACGAATCTGCATCAGACGCGAATATAACTACCGAAAATACGGACGGTAAAAAAAGCAATGAGAGCCTGGATGCAAGAGCCAAAAGAGAGATCATGGCATCTTTGGCTATCCCGGTTAACGAAAAGTTTTCCCTGAGAATTTACAAGGAATACATCAATGCAGACACGATTGAGGACGCGATCATCACGGTCAACCGACTGGAATATGCCATGGACGAAGCCATCAGGAACAAGCGCGAGGCAAAAGCTGCTGAAATCGGGTTCACCGGGAACTACAACTATATATTCTATTACGACGGCGCTCTGGACCGTATTTCCAATCCAATCTTTGCCCCATCAAGCCCGGGAAGAGAACTGGATATCGAATTCCGCTCAATTGTAGCTCCGACCAGAAAAGATGTGATAGTAGGATACCGCATCAGGAACTCGGGCTGGAAAAGTTATTTCTCCGTATTTAACGAACACGATCTGATGATGGTTTTCCAATGGAAATCCTTTGATTATGCCGGTGAGGACCATCCTGAAGCGCTATTCCATGAATTCGAAGAAAACCCGAACCAGGTGCCTATGGATATTGCAATCTATGAAAGCGAAATAGACTCATACACCAAAAATATCGGTGATATGTACCAATACATTCCTTCGATTACCCGGAAAAAAACCTTGAAATTGAAGTTCTTCCTGGACCCGGTTGTAAAAAAGTACCGCCTTTACCCGGAATTTGCCAAAAACCTGCCGAAGAAAGTATGAGTTCCACCGAAGGAAAAATAGAAGTCCCTTCTTCAATCAGATACCGGACATTTCAAACAGGCGAACATGTCAAACACCTGGTTTACGTCCTTCACGGCTACGGACAATTGGTCGAATATTTCAGCCAAAAGTTCCTGGATGTTCCACAAGAAGACATTCTGTTTGTTTTCCCGGAAGGAAGACACCGATTTTACCTCAGAGGAACTTCCGGCAGAGTTGGAGCTTCCTGGATGACCAAAGAATGGCGGGAAGAAGATATTCGATTGAATATCCTGAGTTTGGACATCCTTCACGCTGCGATGCTGAAAAACCATTCACCGGAAAAGATTACCGTCATCGGCTTTTCACAAGGCGGAGCAACGGCTGCTCGCTGGCTTGCACACGGCAGTGTCAACTGCGACCATTTTGTTTCCTGGGCAAGTGTTTATCCTCCCGACCTGGCAGTTGAAGAACATACAAATCTGGCTAAAAAAAGCTCTTTTGTTTTGGGTACTGAGGATGAGTTCTTCCCGAAAGCGGACCAGGAAATCCTGATTGCGGATTATCAATCCCGGGGTATACATATTGCCCGTTTTGAAGGCACACACGATATTGATAAAGAAACACTTATACGTATTTTATGAAACAGTTCCTTTTACTCCTGATTCTTGCATGCAGCAGCAATTTCGGTTTTGCGCAGGAAGACACCGAGCTTTACCTGAAAGATGAAGAAGAAACCACCACAAAAGAATTTACTCCATACAATGAAATTGGTGCCGATATTCACTTTTCAGCCAGTACATTCGGTGGAACCGGTGGTGTGGGACTAAAGTTCGGTATTGTCCGCAACAAATATATTTCTTTCGGTCCGTCTGCACGTTATCATTATTCCTTTTACAAGAATAACGGACTAAGCGGATCTTATTCCGTATATGGAGGCGGAGCTTTTATACACGGGCGTTTTTTCAACTACCTGTTTGTTGGTGCTGAATTTGAGCTATTATCCAATCCTTTCAGCAATACCAACGGAATTATTGCTCCCAAACGCGTTTGGGTTCCCACTGCTTTAGTCGGGTTTGGTTTCTCTCACGCATTCGGTGAGGAAGGAAATTTCAGACTAAATGCGGGAATCATGTATGATGTCATCAATAATCTGAACAGCCCTTTCAGACCAGGATATTTCATGAAAAAACAAACCGCAAATGGTCAACCGGGTGCACTGATTCCATTGATTTACCGGATTGCGTTCTTTTTCAAGCTTTAGCTTGAAAAGTTCAAATCTTCTTTCACTGACGACCTTCAGTGTCAGGATTTGAAAACGTTCTTCGAACTTCGAAGGTTCAAAAAGGTTCAAAGTGAACTGTTGCTTAAATGAATCTATTTGAACATTTGAACATTTGAACATTTGAACATTTGAACATTTGAACATTTGAACATTTGAACATTTGAACATTTGAACATTTGAACTATTAAACCTTCGAGCGAAATAGTGTATAAACTGCCATATCCTGGTAAGTTCCGTTGAAATAGACCCTGTCTTTGAAATGCGCTTCTTTTTCAAATCCCAAAGATTCCAGCAGGAATATTGCCCCCCTGTTTCCCGGTGACACGAATGCTTCGATGGCATGCAGGTTCATTTTTTCAAATCCGAAAGAGACAATTGCCCGGACAGCTTCCAGGGCGATATTCTTTCCCCAGTAATCGACAGAAAGCTCACCCCCGATCTCAGCGCGATTGTTCGGATAATCGATCCGGTTAAACCCGCAGGTACCTATAATTTCGGATCCGTCTCTCAGGATTCCGGCCCATCCGATAGCCGCTTTTGATTCAAATGCATCCGAAGTCTTTTTGACCAATTCTTCTGCTGCCTCAACTCCTGTCATGCTGTTGCGCGCAATAAATTGGTTTACCCGTTTATTTTGCCGCATTTGCATGATCTCTACGGCATCTTTCAGCTGGATTTGCCGCAATAACAATCTTTCCGTTTGAATAACCGGGAATTGTTCGAAAACTGTTTTATTTATGTTCATAATTTTATTATTGTGCCTTTCCCGAAACTTCGGGACTCATTCACCTTTATCAGTTCCTAATAGTCTTCCGGAGACTGAGCGCGAAGTCCCGGCCAAAAAAAATCCTCTCCGAAAACGAAGAGGATTAATCCATTATTTTACACTGCCCATTGGTCCGAAATCAACCAGTTCAACATAGAAAACCAATGTTGAGAACGGCGGAATGGTATTCGGGTCCGGAGAGTCTTTTCCATAAGCCATGTTTTGAGGAACGTATAATTTGTACTTCCCTCCTTTTTTCATGAATGGAATACCAACTGTCCAGCCCGGGATCACTCCTCCAAGGTTAAATACCGGGATTTGCGGCCCGTTAAGGGATGATTGCAAAGTATCCCCTTCAGTATTCATTAAAACATAATGAGCTTTCACATCGCTTGTCGCTGTCGGACTTCCACCTGTTCCTGCCTGGATCGTTTCCATATACAATCCGTTTGGCAATTCTTTGATGGTTGCAATCTGTTTCACTTTATTGAAGAACGCTGTTTCCTTTTTAGTTACTTCAGCCATCACGCGCGTGTTGACTTTTGTCATAAAATCTTTCAGCATTGTTGCTTTCAAATCTTTCGCGATCAGGGTATCTTCTTTCTTCAAACCAAGACTAAAACCGTAAACCAGGTATTCTTTATCAAACTCGTTGTATGATTTAGCCTGTGTCCAGCTTGTTTTAAACATTCCCCCGATGAACTTACCGATACACAAGGAAGCATCCTTCACGTATTTCTCATTGAATTCCTGTTGGCTTGGTCCCAATAAATTCTGAATGGTTGTCTGACAAGCCGCATCAAATGATTTTTCGTCTGTCAATCCTTCTTCAAACCCTTTTAGAATTTGGTCCTTGTCGTATTTCGCGAAGTTAGGGTCCTGAAGCAATTGTCCTGCATTGTCAGCTCCCATCAGGTAGGAAATTCGCTGTTTCGGTGTATTCAACGGCAATGATTTTGTAGCGTCTTTATCGTCACCACATGCAAAAGTCACCGCTAATAGCAGAGAGGCAAGAATGATTTTTTTCATCTTAGTTATTTTCAATTCCTAATAGTTCAACGTCAAAAACAAGCGCCATAAACGGCTTGATTGCTCCCCCCGGATGCGGATGAGCTCCGTATGCCAAATCTTGCGGGATGTACAAACGGTATTTCGATCCAACAGGCATCAATTGCAATGCTTCTGTCCATCCTTTAATCACCTGGTGCACTCCGAAAGTTGCAGGAATTCCTCTTGTAACAGAACTGTCGAATACTGTTCCGTCGATCAGAGTTCCGTGGTAATGAACATTTACCGTATCTGTACTGGTTGGTTTCGGTCCGTTACCCAATTCAACCACTTCGTACTGCAAACCTGAAGCAGTTGTTGTAACTCCTTCTTTCTTAGCGTTCTCAGCCAGGAATGCTTCTCCTTCGTTTTTATACACTTCAAACTTTGAAGCTGTAATTTCCTGGATATACTTCTGGATAATTTCATTCGCCTGATCGGGTGAGTATTTCGTTGTTTTCCCGCTGAAAACATCCGAAATTGCTTCCGCCATAACTGAAGGATCGATTCCTCCCAAATCCTGCTGCATCAAACTATCTGCAACGCTTAGACCAATGCAGTAACTAACTGCCTGAATATCTTGTGACATGCTTATTTTTTTTGGTGCAAAGATAGGTTATAATTACGAATTACGAGTTCCTAATCATTGTTGTCCGGTTAAATTTCCAACACCTCTGATAATCCTCTTTGTCTCCCTACTTTTTGCCCAGGCAGAAAAAGTAGGCAAAACTGCCTTTGCACAATTACAGCTTTCGGCCAACCAGTCGATCCGGATCAATTCACGAAAAGGCGGGATCAGGATCCAAAATGCAATCCTGTAGTTGTTTTACAAACACTACAGGATTAGCACTTTCCGGAATTGATAACCGAATCGACTGGTTGTCGTTTCTTCAAAAAAATCTGAAGGACGGGTAATGATTGGAAGATTCTGTACTATTCCTACAGGCCGTGTAATTGTGCGTTTTAGCAACTCGTATCAAGCCATCAAAAAAGTTAGATTCTTAATTTCAAAAATCACCCTCCCTATTAGTTAGAATTGATTCAAAATCTCATGAAATAAGGAAAAGTAAGAAAGACAAATCTTTTTTGTAGGACCAAAGTGGTTCCTAATTCCTAATTGATGTTATGCATTTCTCTCATTTCATTCGGAATTCGGAAATGGGAACTCCATTCATGAATAATTACTTTCTAACCCCGCTTCCTATTACATTCCCGTACATGCTCATTTCCAACTTCATGCTGCCATCTTCCCGGGGTTTGAATTCCATCACTCCGTTGGTTCCTCCCTGACGAATGGCCTGAAAAACCGTCGCCGAAGAAGGGAAAAAGCGCATATCCCAATCCGCTTTATTCGTGTTATAGACCAAATGACCATCCAAGTATGTGATTATGTGCTTTTCATCCGGGTTTTCCGGATCGGCATATTCGCCTGTATACAGTTTCATCACTTCTTCCTTTTGATCCGCTTTTTTCACGAATTCATTCGAAGATGGTTTATTGTCCATAATCTCACAGATTGTTTGATACGGACAAGCTCCATTGTGAAAATTATTCAGCACAATAACTGTGCGGTCCTGTTTGGAATTGTAATGTATCAAAGTAATATAACCGTCCCAGCTTCCGGTATGTCCGTACGAGATCGAACTACTCCCTTTTCGCACATCAAACCCAAATCCGTACTTTACGTCTTTACCTTCTGAAGTTTTGGTAATTGCCATCACTTCTTCAAATTCCTGAGCGGTTAGCAATTGATTATTTTTAATCGCATTTATCCATTTGTAAAGGTCTTCCACCGTGGAATGCACTTTTGCAGCGCCATAAACCCCATCCATGTAATAGTACTCCTTTTTCCCAATCCGCTCATCATCCGGTGTTGCTTTTTCAAATGAATTTTTAATCCATTCGTAGCCGAAGGCATAATTCTTCAGTTTACGCGGAGCTTCTCGTCTACAGTAAATAAAAGTGTGATCCATTTTAAGCGGGCGAAAGATCTTTTCAGCCAGGTAAGCATCCAGCTTCTTCCCGGAAACCCTTTCGATAATTACTGCTAAAAGTACGTAATTCGTATTGGTATATCTTTGTTTGGAATGAGACGGAAATTCCAGCGTATCTTTTTGTTCTGCAAAATAAGCTACCACATCCTGCGGAGTTGCAATCCGTTCATTTTTCCAGTCCTGTGTAAAATGCCCGAGTATGAATTCAGGAATTCCACTTGTGTGGTGAAGCAGATCATAGATGGTAACTCCTTTAAAACTGCTCAGCTCAGGAAGATACTTCGTAATGTCGTCTGTATATTCCAGCTTTTTATCCCTGTGAAGCAAAGCAATTCCTACTCCCGTGAACTGCTTACTGCAGGATGCCAGCTCGAAAATAGTCTTGGAATTGTTCAGCTCTTTGGAAAGCTCATTGCGGTAACCTTTCCCTCCTTTGTAAATGATCTTTCCTTTTTCAGCTATCAATACGCTTCCGCTAAATTGATTTTGCGCTGCCAGAGATGTAAATAAAGAATCTAATCGTTTTTCGGTTTGGTTCTTTTGTCCGAAAGACAGAACGCCTGCAAATAGAAACGCTGTCGTTAAAATGGGTTGAATGTTCATATACCTTTGAAATTTATCATTCAAAGGTACGAATAATTTCGTACGAAATAATAGGTAGGTAATTTTAACCAATAATATTATCTCAAAAACGACATCTATTCTATTGATTATCAAGATTAATCCTGATGATATTTCTTTTGCTCTTCTTCATAGCGCGGAAGGTTAAGCTTGTATTCTTCCACATTCCAGGTCATTCCCCAATAAGAAACATAATCCTGAAGTTTCCCCAATCCTACACTTGCTCTTCGCTTGTCGACATTGTCAGGATCTTCCAGCGGTAATACATAATTTTCATTGGTTTCTTTGAACATCCCGATCTGGCTTCCATAGATCTGTTTCTTTCCTTGTCCCAATGCAACGCGGTCTTCCAATAAAGCCAGACTGGAAGCAGCCGCATTTCCTTTTGCAACTGCTTCACGCATCATCGGCAAATACTGTTCCTGCGTTTTCTGATCAGCATGCTGGATCACCAGGAACAGGGTAGAATTTCCTTTTCCGCCCACCACATCGGCTCCAAGCCAGCCCCGAGTGTCTAAGATCTTTTTGACTTCGATCAAATTCAGGGAATCGTGAAACCCTATGACTTTCCATATCGAATCCATTTGCGGGGATTTCCACCCGTATTTCTCATTGATTTCATTGATCCGCATACGGTGAGACTGATCTTCTTCGTATATTTTATTCAGCTTTGCTACAAGCGGTTTGTCGAAATTTGCTTCTTCTTTTTCCTTATTCTTTTTAACACTGTTAATGACTTTTTTCCAGCGCTTGTCTTTGTGTAAAGTATTCAGGTCGGTGTCGGAAGAAATGTGTTCCAGGTTCGTGTAACCTCCATTTTGGGTAATCTTAAATAACTGAACGAAAGCAGAATCAGGTACACCTGCCAAAGCCCATGAACACGCTGCATTGTAGCGGTCTCCGGCAAACCCCTTCCCTCCAAAAGCAGCAAAAGCTTCCGCGTATTTCTCTGCGGAAGCTTTGTACTCTTTAACTTCATAAAAACCAAATGCCTGAGTTACAAGCGAATCATAAACCTGCTCTTGTTGTGCGTTTGCATTTCGCACCCAGAAAAAGCAACTGAAGAATATGCTGAATATAAAAGTGGTTCTGATCATTTGATATTTATTGGGCTTTGTTATGAGACAAAATTAGTTCTCCAAAAAAACAAATACTTGTAGAATTGGGACTCATTCATCAAATTTCCAAAAAATATCTTCTTCCCCCATTTTCTGTACTGAGGCAAAGAAATTACCCGGAGTTTGTCCTGTTAACTCTTTAAACCGGTTGGTAAAGTCTGACTGATCGTAATAGAGACTGTAAAGTGAGACCTCTGTCAGATTTTTCATGCCCATATTGACAGCTGCCTGGATACTGGTCCGGAACTTAACCACTTTTTTGTACTCTTCGATTGAACAATTGAGGTGCTTGTGAAAATGACGGAGCAGTGTTTTCCTGTTCACACCGATCTGATCAGCCAGTTCATCTACCTGTATCGTTCCAAAACTGCTGAAAATACGTTCAACTGCCTGCTGTACAATTTTCAGGTCCGGGTTCTGCCGGAAACGTTTTTCAAACAACTGATCTAACAAATCTCTTTTATGTTCCAGATTATGAGCACGAAATACCTCCTCCAGTTCGGGGTAAATTTCCGGATTCCAGTGTGAAAATTCCACTGTTTCCCCGTTGTAAAGTTTGAAAACAGGTTCTGAAATAAAATGATTGATTCCAAGGGGATGAAATGCAACACCTAATTTATGAAACGGCTCCGGTAATTCTACACGCATTTGCCGGTCATAATTCATGGTATACTTTGTTACAAAAGAGTCTCCGGTTTTATAAGCTGTGAAACCATGTTTAAAATGGGGAAAAAAAACAAAACTCCGGCCCGGGTCTGCTTCGTCCGAATCATGAAAATAATAGTAGGAAATGTACTTTGCAATTAGTTCGTTCTTGGGTTTAACTGTTACAAAACGCTCCATGAACTCAAAATTAACCATTCGGACCGGATCCTTTTTTCTATTCAATCAACGTTTCGGACTATTTAATAAAAAACGACTCCTACAGGTTACAGTTGTGTATAAACCTGGTTTTAAATTCATTAAAGGATCTTTTTCATTTTGATATTTCCACGTTCGTAAACACCTGCTTCCAGCTCTATTTCTTCAAATCCAAATTTTCTATACAGATGGATTGCCGGCTCCAATTTCGTATTGGAATACAAGATCAGTTCACGAATATCTTGTTGTTTTGCAAATTCAAGGCAATGCTCCATCAATTGATTCCCGATCCCCAATCCCCGCGAATGCTTAGAAACTGCCATTTTTCCCAACTCGAAGATTTCATTTGTCTTTTTCAGAAGTGATGCTGTTCCGACTATTTCTTCTGCATATTTGGCAAAAAAGATAAAACCTCCTTTATCTATGATTTGTCCCTGCGGATCGGAAAGCGAAGCTTTGTCGCCTTCTTCAACATGAAAGTATTCCTCCAGCCATTCGTAATTCAGGGCTTTGAGGTGTTCTTTCAGCTCAGTCGAATACGGGATGATTTCTACTTGCATGCTGCAAAACTAAACAATAATAAAACAGTAGGTGCGCGATTAATTGCGCACCTACATTGTCATTTGCAATTATAAAAGCGCTTGTTCAATATCTTCCCAAATATCTTCCAGGTGCTCCAATCCGATGCTTAACCTTACCAATCCGTCGGAGATGCCAACTGCTTCACGTTCTTCCGGTTTCAATTTACTGTGTGTTGTTGATGCCGGATGTGTTGCAATACTGCGGCTGTCACCCAGGTTTGGCGTCAGGGAAAATAAGTTCAGCTTATCGAGGAATCTTCTTCCTGCTTCCAAACCTCCTTTGACCTGGAAGGTGACAATTCCTCCTCCAAATTTCATTTGGTCTTTCGCAATTGCCTGCTGCGGATGTGAATCCAGGAAGGGATATTTTACCCAGGCTACCTGTTCGTTTTTTTCCAATCGCAGGGCAATCTCGTATGCTTGTGAACAGTGTTTCTCCATTCTCAAATGCAAAGTTTCCAGTGACTTCGAAAGTATCCAGGCATTGAAAGGTGACAATGCAGGTCCGCTGTGACGGGCAAATCCCTGAATTTGTGCGATGATATCTTTGGTTGACACGATCAATCCTCCGAGTACTCTTCCCTGCCCATCCATGTATTTGGTAGCGGAATGGATCGCAATGTCAGCACCCAATTTCAAAGGCTGTTGCAAAACCGGTGTTGCAAAACAATTATCGACCACCAACAAAACATTTTTTGCTTTACAAATTGCAGCCAATTTTTTGATATCGATAATATCCAGGCCCGGATTGGAAGGTGTTTCAATGTAAACTATTTTCGTTTCCGGTTTGATTGCTTTTTCATATCCATCGTAGTCGATTGCATCAACATAAGTGGTTGTAATTCCCCATTTCGGAAGAATGTTTACAAATAACTGGTGTGTAGAGCCGAAGACAGATTTGGAGGAAACAATGTGATCGCCTTTTTGGAGCAGTGCCGCAAAAGTGGTAAAAACCGCCGCCATTCCTGTTGCTGTTGCCCAGGCCGCTTCCCCGGCTTCCAGTAGCGCTACTTTCTCCAGTAATTCGTCTACATTCGGGTTGGAGTAGCGGGAATAGATATTTGCTTCAATTTCGTCTGAAAATGCCGCCCGCATTTGCTCTGCATCGTCAAATACATAACTGGAGGTTAAATATAAAGGAACACTGTGTTCCGCTTCTTGTGAGCGTTCGTTTTGTATCCGGATCGCTAAAGTTTCGTTTCTGTAATTACTCATGATTGATGTCTGACTTCTGTTTGAATGTTTATTTCAGGATTTAGGGAAGCGGAAACCGAACAATACTTTTCGTGGCTCAGTTTCACTGCCGCCGCTGCTTTTTCAAGGTCTACTTCTTTATTAAAAACGAATACCAAATGGATGATCTCAAAAGAAGCCGGAACTGCATCTTTACGGTTAGCATCAATGCTTACTTCGTAATAGGTCACTTCCTGACGTTGTTTTTGCAGGATCAACAGCACATCAATTGACATACATCCGGCAAGAGAACTTGCCAGTACTTCCATCGGGCGCATTCCTTTATTCTTACCTCCTATTTTCTCTGTTGCGTCCATTTTTATGGAAATCCCGGACTCGTTAGTTGCTTCCAATACAAAGGGAGATTCTACTAGTTTCAATGCTAATTTCATGACAATTCTTCTATTAATTCCGTGGTTCCTGAAGCTGAAAACCGGGATTTATCGTTTAAGGTCACACTGTCGGGAATTACAGCCAGGAAATAATCTGAAACATCGTTCCAATCCAGTTTTTGAATTTCGGAGTACGTAACGATTCCGATCTTATAACTGTGTGATTGTCCGGAATATGTTTCCAGTGTTTCTGTAAATTCGACCTGGTCCAGTTTTTCCTGGGTTGTTGCGCTCAGGTAGACTTTTAGCGAGAAATCATTCTCGAAATTCAGAATTTCTTCGGTTTTTGATTTCTTGTATTCGTATGCATAATCGAATTGCAAAGCCGAGATATCAGAAAGTACAGCACTTGCTGTGGGGTGGCTTCCCGCACCTTTCCCAAGAAATAATTGTTTGTCGGAAAACAAAGCTTCTACTACTACCGCATTGAACTCATTTTCTACATTGAATGCGAAGTGGTTATTCGGGATCAAATGCGGGGCCACAAAACCAATCACCTGGTTATTGATGCGTGTTCCGAAAGCCAGCAATTTGATTTTCAATCCTTTTTCACGTGCGTAAACCGCATCCCAGTCTTTCAATTGGCGGATCCCGTAATTCCAAACCTCATCTTGTTTAGCGGTAAAGCCAAAAGCATGCTTGAGCAGCAATACCAGTTTGTATTTAGCGTCGAAACCATCCACATCAGAAGTTGGATCTAGCTCTGCAAAACCAAGGTCCTGGGCATTTTTAAGCGCTTCTTCGAAAGACTCGCCTTCACCGGTTTTTGTCAGAATATAGTTTGTTGTACCATTCACGATCCCGTTGATATTTGACAGGGAATCGTTATTGTAGTATTCTTCCAGGTTGCGGATAATCGGAATAGAACCTCCTACCGAAGCTTCATACAGGAAAGAAACATTATTCTCTTTCGCCAGGGAAACCAACTCATCCAGGTAATAGGCGATCAATTTTTTATTGGCTGAAACCACATGTTTTCCAGCTCTCAGAGCGCGTGTCACAATTTCATAGGCGGCTTCGTAATCGTTGATCAATTCTACAACTACATTAATCTCTTCATCATTTAGAATGCGATTTGCATCCGTGCTGAAATAGCCGGAATCAATAATCCGTTTTTTGCTCAGATCTTTAATGACAATGTGTTTGATCGATGCCTGAAGAAGCGTTGTTTTGTTCAATACTTCGTATAAACCGGTTCCTACACATCCGAAACCAAATAATCCTATTGTTAGTTGTTTTTTCATCTTAGTTAATCTTTAAAAATTGTTTAATGTAGTTTGTTAATGTTTCAGTTTCTACCAAAAATCCGTCGTGCCCAAAATCGGATTGCAAACGGATAAGTCTCGCGTTTTGCAGTTTATCTGCTAGTTCTTCCTGCTCTGAAATCGGGAATAATAAATCCGAATCAATCCCGATCACCAAAGCAGGCATGCGACATCGTTCCACTATTTTTTCGTCACGCCCCCTGAATACATTGTGCGAATCCATTGCTTTCGACAGGTACCAATAACTGAATGCATTGAAGCGTTTCGCCAGCTTTTCGCCCTGGTATTTTTGATAGGAACTTGCTTTGAAATGGTCAAATGCCTCATCGTTCTCTTCACTTTGAGTGATTTTATACCCTTCATAAGTTCTGTAACTCAGCATTCCAATTGCACGAGCAGCTTTCATACCTGCTTCCCCTCCATTTGGTTGTTTCTGATAAAAGGTCGGATCTGCCTGAATGGCCATGCGTTGAGCTTCGTTGAAAGCTATTCCGAAAGGTGAATGTTTTAAATTGGTTGCAATTGGAATGATATGCTCAATTTTTTCCGGAATCATTAAAGACCATTCCAGGAGCTGCTGTCCGCCCAGGGATGCCCCGATCAAAACATGGATGCTTTCGATATTCAGTTCTTTCCGGACCAGTTCCAACCCATTCACCATATCGCGAATGGTCAGCACCGGAAATGCATCAAATTTCTCATCATACGGAAGTTCTTCACTCAAAGGACCTGTTGATCCGTACGCACTTCCCGGAACATTTACGGCAACAATAAAATACTCTTCCGGATCGAAGCACTTTCCTTCGCCGAATAAATCGCCCCACCACTCCTGCACACGGTGATTTCCCGTAAGCGCATGGCACACCCAAATTACGTTTGAACCTTCCTCGTTCAACTGGCCCCAGGTTTGGTAGGCCAAAGACAGGTTTGAAAGTTTGCTTCCCGACTCTAATCGGAATTCAGAACCCAATGAAAAAATATGTTGCAATGGCTGTAATGCCTTTTCGCTTTCGCGAACCGAATAACTTGTTGACATGAAAAAATATGTTGTAAATAAAAACTAGAATTGACTGAGGAATTAACAACAGCAACAACAACACATTTGATCGAAAGAAAAATAAAGGGATTTTATCCGAAGGCCCGGATGATACTTAGAATTGTAAACGTTTGCTCTTTTCATAACACACTATTTATATTCGTCCGATACACTTTGCATCAAACTCGGAAGTTGGCACCGGTTTTCCAATCCCGACGTTTACAGTCGTGACTTAAAGTTGGTTGCCAGAGGGTCAAAAAGTCCGTCTCTCGCCTCTTCTGTATAAACTATTTGTATTTCTCGCTTAGAATTACGGCACATCGCTTGTGCAATAGCTTCAGCGACGGCACAAAGATTCTTAAAAGAAATTGATAAATGCAAATTCTTTTTGAAAAAATTAAAAATTGAGAATCGCTTCCTGAGCTATCGGGATAGAAAGAAGACTGTGAAGCCCTTATCAATTTTATCGTTTATGGGTATTGGAAATGGTTTTAGAATTTTAGAATTCGCGTGTTCGCGTGTTCGCTAAATTACGAACAGTGGTTGGAGTCCTAAAAATTGAAGTTTATTTTTATAAACCTCTAATATCCAAAATTCTAAGTAACACACATGATTCTGTAATATTCCGTCTTACCCTCCTAATCCTTGAAATCCTAAATTAGCACTCCGAAATATTCACCGAAATGTTTGTTGCCAGTCCACCGTCAGACGTTTCCTTGTATTTCTCATTCATATCCAAAGCGGTTTCCCACATGGTTTTGATTACTCCATCCAAAGAAACTTTTGCTGTATCCGGATTTCCCTGTAAAGCGAGCTGACAAGCCGTAATAGCTTTTATGGCTCCCATGGTATTGCGTTCAATACAAGGAATTTGAACCAATCCACCGATCGGGTCACAAGTTAATCCCAGGTGATGCTCCATCGCAATTTCAGCAGCCATCATAGCCTGATCCGGATTCCCACCCAAACATTCTGTTAAAGCAGCCGCTGCCATAGCCGAAGAAACACCGATTTCAGCCTGGCAACCACCCATTGCAGCAGAAATTGTAGACCGCTTTTTGAAAATACTTCCAATCTCAGCGGCAACGGTCATAAAACGGATAATATCTTTATCGTCCGTTCCACCGGCAAAGCAGACATAATACATCAAAACCGCAGGAATTACTCCGGAAGCTCCATTCGTAGGAGCTGTAACAACTCTTCCGAAAGCAGCATTTTCCTCGTTTACTGAAAGCGCAAAACAACTTACCCAGTTTAGTGTATTTTGGAAAATATTGCTCGTTGACTGGATTTGCTTAATAAAATCCTTTGAGTCTTTACAGGCGATTCCGTTCAACAAACGTCTGCTCATTTCATAAGCGCGTCTTTTCACGTTCAATCCTCCGGGCAGTGTACCTTCCGTATTTACCCCTCTGTAGACACATTCGCGCATAACATCCCATATTTCCAAACAACCTGCAAAGGTTTCTTCCTGTGTTCTCCAGGTCGATTCATTTCGCAGTACGATTTCAGAAATACTAACCTCTTGTTCATCGCAATATCTTTTAAGATCCGCAGCCGTTTCAATAGGAAATGGCAATTGTACGGAATCAGCTGATTTTGTTTCTTCTTCGCCCTCTTTCACGACGAATCCGCCGCCTACAGAATAATAGGTGTGTGATTCCTCCGAGCCATCCATCATAAAAACCGTTAAAGTCAAAGCGTTCGGATGCCCGGGAAGTGATTTATCAAAATGGAAAATCAGGTCTGTCACAGGGTCGAATGTAATAACATGTTCCCCACAAATTTCAAGTGTTTTTGTTTGATGAATCCGTTCAAATTTCGGATCGATGGTATTCACAGCAATTGTAACAGGATCTTCCCCCATTAATCCAAGCAGAACAGCAATATCTGTCCCGTGTCCTTTACCTGTTTTGGCTAAAGATCCATATAAATCCACATGGATTCGTTTGATCTCTTTGATCCCGGGATTTGTTTTATATAAATTGATGAATTGCTGTGCTGCTCTCCAGGGGCCCATAGTATGCGAACTTGAGGGACCTACTCCGATCTTGAAAATATCAAAAACACTAATTTGTTCCATTGGGTGAGTTTACTGAAGCAAGGTTAAGCAAAGAAATTACTATACCTGCTATTGCAAAGGTAAGTTTTCATAAGTGAATTGTTAAGAATTCTGAGTTAAATAGCCCGAAATAAAACGTTTTAATTAGATTCTTAGAATTACCTCACAAAAACCCATTCGGAAGGGGAAGACTGTTTTTCATCGAACGAATAACCATCTACATGATAGCTTTTCAGATCCTCCGGGTTAGTCAGTTCATTCTGGATAATGTATCTGGCCATTGCGCCCCGGGCATGTTTTGCAAAGATCATAACCACTTTATATTCACCGTTCTTAAATTCTTTAAATACGGGGGTCACAACCGGATTTTTGACTTTCTTCCATAAAATGGCTTTATTGTACTCATTGGAAGCAAGATTGATAATCGCTTCTCCTTTTTCGGTTTCCTTTAAAAGTGATTTGGTTAGTTTATCTCCCCAAAACTGGTAAAGGTTTGAGATTCCCTCTTTGACCTCCCATCTGGTTCCCATTTCCAGGCGATAGGGATGAATCAAATCCATTGGTTTCAGAAGTCCGTACATTCCGGATAAGATCCGAAGGTCTTTTTGAGCTTTTTCCAATTCTTTTTCGGAAAGTGATTCTGCTTCTAATCCTTTATAGACTTCTCCGGTAAACAGAAATACTGCAGGTCTGACTTCATCCGTTGGTTCAGGGGATAAATACCAGGATTTATTCCTGTTCACATTTAACTCGGCAATGTCTTTTGAAACATGCATCAATTCCATGATGTCCTTTGCTTTCATTTTTTTCAGCTTTCCGACAAGGGCTTTTGCTTCTTTGGAAAATGCAGGTTGTGTGAAATCAAATTTGGGGAATTGACAATTTTCGTTGATTGACTTTGCAGGAGAAATGAGAACTTTCATAATTGGATTTTGATTTGCTCAAAAATACGTTGAAAAAATCGAATTGGTTTTCATTCATCAAGTTGAATATAACAAAAATCGCCTCAATCCCGTAAGAACGGGACTGGGCGATTTCAACGCTATGAACAGTGTTTAGGTGTCTCTATTATTTCAGTAAGGTAACGTGTCCTATCAATTCAGTTTTGTTATCGTTCGACAAGTTCTTAACCTTAATTTTCCAGATATATGTTCCGTCCAGCAGTTTTTTATCGTGGTAAGTTCCATCCCATCCTTGTTCGTAATTCAAAGATTCGAAGATAAGCTCCCCCCATCTATTGAAAATGGAAAGGTGATAACTGTTCACGTCAAATCCTGAAGTTAAGATTGGTTTAAAAACGTTGTTGAATTCATCACCATCCGGTGAAAAAGCATTCGGAACATAATAAATCAAATCTTCCCCTACATGAATTGTTTTGAAAGTTGTATCCCTGCAGCCATCGCTACTGATGGCAACTAGAATAATGTCGTAATACGCAGATTCTTCGTCCGGGAAAACATGTGTCGGATTTTCAGCAGTGCTTCCCATACTTCCATCGGAAAAATCCCAGGAATAAGTTACCGCTCCGTACGAATTATTAAACAAGTTCACAAAAGTATTGGAAGTCTCCAGTTCTGTCGGTGTCATATTGAAGTCAGCAATCGGATTAGGATACACACATAAAAATGCCGGTTTCGTAGCTGTATTCGTACATCCTTCAGGAGTTGAAACAGTCAATGTAACATCATAACACCCTGGATTTCTTAGCTCCATATCAACCGTACCGCAACCAAAGTATTCCGCCCCGTTGGATAAAGTCCACTGGCAATTAGTCAAATTCCCGGTTGAAAGGTTTGTAAGTGTTGTGATGAGGGGAGAACATCCCGCTATTTCTGTTGCAGAGAAATCCACCTGAGGAATCGGAACCACAGTTACCTGGATTACATCCGTATTTTTACAACCATTGATATCCGTTCCTTCTACCGTATAGCTGAGTGTTGTTGCGGGATAAAAAGGAACGCCATTGATTACGTTATTGTCCCACACATAAGTTACCGCTCCCTGGCCATTCAAAGTTGTTGCTTCTCCGTCACAGATCGGATAATCAGCTCCGGCTGTTACATTCGGTAAATCCCATACACGGACCATTACGTCATCCCCCACCTGATTGGTACACATAGAAACGGAACCTTCCTGTACGGATATTAATTCATAGGTAAAATCTCCCGGAGCATTCGTAGGCACTGAAATAGTTGATTGCCCGGACATAGAAACCAAAGTCTGAGGTGCACCACCGTTTATGGAATAAGTGAATGTGAACGGCGAAACTCCATTTGTACCCTGGAAAGTCACAATCGGCTGATTTTCGTTCAGACATAAACTGGTATCTCCTGCTATACTCGCATTCGGAAGAGGATTTACATTAATCGTTACTGTACCGGCCTGATTGTTTACACAAGCAGTTGAAGAACCATCCTGAACACTGACTAAATTATAGACAAAGTTCCCAACGGTATTTGTAGGGACCGTTATTACAGCATCATTACTACCGTTCGGGGTTGTTACGGTTTGTTGTACTCCATTCAGTGTGTAAGTAAATGTGTACGGTCCGACAGTATTTCCCCCGGTAAAAGTGACCTGGGGTTGATTGGAAAACTGGCAGATTGTGGCATCTCCTGTTATTGCTGCAGTAGGAAGATCATTTACTGTAATGTTCACAACTCCAGCCTGCTGATTCAAACAAGTAGTCGTACTCGCATCTTCTACACTGATCAAACTATACTGATGAGTTCCGGCTGGATTCGTTGGAATGGAGATGGTAGCAACTCCGGCCGCATTAGATACTACTTGCACAGGTGCACCACCATTATATGAATAACTAAATGTATACGGCGCTGTTGCACCTGATCCAGTGAATGTAACTGTTGGCTGTGCATCATTCAAACAAACTGTTGCATCTCCTGAAATAGCAGCTGTCGGTATCGGATTTACAGTCAACACTCTGACGTCAGTATTAGTACATCCGGCTGCGCTTGTCCCTGTGGCAGTGTAACTGGTGGAACCAAGAGGTGGCGTTATAACAGTTCCGTTAGGTGTATTTGCTCCCCAAAAATAGTTCACGGCATTTCCTGTTGCAACCATAGGCATTTGATCGCCTTCACAAACAGAAGCATCCGCACCTGCATCAACAGTTGGTAATGCATGAATTGTTAACTGGGTTGTGGTAACGGCATAACAAGGTACGCTCGGCGTAAAGGAAATTGTATACAGTTGTGAAGTTGTTGTAGTACTGGTAGATAAGTCCAGAACTCCTGTATTCGCATTAATGGTAACTGTAGCCGGTGCCACACTATAGGTTCCTGCCAAAGGCGTAGAAAGTGTTGGTGACGGATCTGCCGCGTCCATACAGTATTCCGTATTCGGATATGTTAATGTGTATGGGTTGGATGGATTCACTGTTACAATCACCTGATCTGTTGCAGGGCAACCATTCAAATCGATCCCGTTGACAGTATACGTTTGTGTGGTTGTAGGAGCAAATGCTACTCCATCGGTTACTCCGTTATCCCAAACAAAATTGGTACCTCCCGCTCCGTTTAATGTTACATTTTGCCCTTCACAAATTGTCTGGTCTGGTCCGCCGTTAATAACAGGAGTATATACATTTACGGTAAGTGGCTGCGACTGACATAAGAGAACTCCATTGTTGTCATACAATCCAGCTACAATGACGGTATCACTGTTAATCGGAATTGTAATGGTATTTGAAGACGGAGTGTTAGTTCCGGGGATATCCCAGCCGATATTGGTTGTCAAACAAGGCCCCGCATTAATAAAAATGTTATCCAACCCCCAGTTATCACAGCATCCTCCTGACGAATTGGTCTGGATCCATCTGAACATGGTATTCGTTGTTGCAGCTACGGCAGGAATAGGAATAGAGAATTGTCCCCAGTTCGTATAAGCGGTTGCTCCATTGATAGATGCATTTCCTCCGGGATTTGCTCCCAGCTGAAAGCCCCACGGACTGAAATAAACAAATTCTATCCAGGTAGCACCACCATCGATGCTGTACTGAATGGAAACTCCTTCATCCTGCTCATCGGGTCCTTCACATGGAACAGCTCCCCCCTGAATAGCGTATCTCATTTCAAAGTCCAAGGTACCTCCCGAACACACGTCAAAATTATCTGTCGTAATCTGTGGTGTTCCAGCAGCTGTTGAAGCCCAGAAATAAGGCGTATTGTCTAATGAATTCCCGCATAACACACCATAGTTTGCAGTTCCGGAAGTTGACCATCCAGCAGGTAGCGCGTTGTTATTGAAATCAAAGAATTGGTTTGACTGCGTTACAGTTCCGGTAGCAGTTAGAGTTATGACAGTCCCCGGACAAACTGTTAATGGATTAGGTCCGGCTATAGAGACTTCACATGTTTGAGCATACCCGGTAAGTACACCGAGCAAACACATTATTAGTAATGTTGCTTTCATAGTAGTTCAGTAAATATTAATAAGTTTCTAAGTCGAATAATTCTATAAGGAGAGCTCTTATTTATTCAACTACCAGATTTTCAATTCGCAATTCCTGGAAATTCCAGGCTCCCGAAAAATTCGGATTACGTAAGTAGACTTTAGTTTTGTCATCAGATGCGCAGGAAGCAGCATAAACCTGATTAGGCGACAAACTAACATAGTAGAGGCTTTCATCACTTCCGTTGCATCCGGAACATCCTTCTGCAAATTGAGTGACGATATTAAATCCGACATGCAATGGATTACTTGTCAGGTTCTCAATTTTTAAAAAAGCAAATTGATAAGCTTGTTTTCCCAATTCAACGTCACATTGCCCATCCACGTAGGAAATTTTTAATTGTGGAGTAGTAACGAGCGGATGCTCCTCCTGTGAAAACGCTGTCGAACAAAAAAGAACGCTTACAGCCATACTTTTTGCCCATGTGAACAGATCCCTTTTCATAATCTAACAGTTAGTAGTCATTGGTCTATTAGCAGACAAATGGTTTATTAATAGATGTGTGTTTTAAATAACTCCTCAGTAGTAATTTTAGTCAAAGTCATCTATTTTCAAGACTCCTTTACAGACTAAACAGTCAGTCCATTTTATCAAAACGCAACAGCTGGTTATAATTCTACCAGTTTAGTCGAATATTAAAGGTTTGTAGAAATAATTCATTCAAAATGAACTATTATGGTTTCAGAGGGTTCTCAAAGGAACTATAACAAAGATATAATAATTTGTGAATTACGCAAGTAAACCGTCAATTATTATTCTAAAAAGTTTGGGTGACTGGGATATTATGGCTAAAAACTTATGTTATGAAATTCATAAATTGATTCATCGGTTCATCGCTATATATCGATGTTCCAATATCCGAATTTTTCAATATCCGAATATTGAGATTTTTAATTTTTTAGAGTTTGTTGTATTGCAACAAATGAACTTTTTATCTAACTTAAAGTAAAAGCCTCTGCTTATTCATTCAATTTAAATCGATTATGGGAGCATCAAAAGACAACAATTACACGCATGAAGAAGTACTTATGTCTCAATTCGGAAGAGCTATGGCTCATCCTGCAAGATCAAGAATGATTAACCTGTTAAAAGAGAATAAGTCTTTTAGAAATACGGATATGTGCAAAGAACTGAAAATGGGCGTCTCTTCCGTTCACGCTCATATTAAAATTTTAAAAGAAGCCGATCTTATTCATGTAGAGTATGCCACTCACGAATACCACATTACCCTTCACCAGGAAAACTTTCAATTGTATTACAACCTATTGACTTAAGCCCTACTTCCAGCCAAAATGCTTCTCAGCTTCATCAACAATCTGTCCGCCGATGGCTAATGACGCTGTAGCTGCCGGAGATGGTGCATTCAAAACATGGATGGAGTTTTCATGAAACTCGAAACGGAAATCGTCACGCGTATCACCGTCTTCAGCCAACAGCAAAGCTCTAACCCCTGCCCTTCCGGGATGAATATCTTCCATGGTAAGCGAAGGAATAATTCTTTGCAGTGTTTTCAGGAATAAACGTTTGGAAAATGCTCTGCGGTATTCATCAATCCCGAATTTCATATTATTGAAGAATAATTTCCAGGTTCCTTTATATGTCAATGCGTCAAAAGTATCTTTCATAGAGAAATCGGTCTTGCCATAACCTTCACGCTTGAATGTAAACACGGCATTCGGGCCGCATTCTATCTCTCCGTTCGTCATTCGCGTAAAATGTACTCCCAGGAAAGGAAAATCCGGATTAGGAACCGGGTAGATCAGGTTTTTCACCTTGTGTTTTGCCTCCTCGGTTAATTCGTAATAATCTCCACGGAAACCAACCACTTTCTCTTTCAGTTTTACACCGTCTTTTTTAGCCAGACGATCAGCCTGCAATCCTCCGCAGAAAATCAGGTATTTCGCTTCGATATTGCCTTTATTGGTTGCAATGATCGTTTTTTCTGCCGAACGTTCAATCCCTACTACTTCATGACTCAGCTTCATAGCACTTTTTGGCTGCATCGAAAGTGCAATCTCGGCCATTTTTTCGGTCGCTCCGCGAAAATCAATAATTCCCGTACAAGGAACCCAAATCCCTCCAATGCTTTCAACGTAAGGTTCGATTTCCTTCACGCGTTTTGCATCAATCATTTCAATTCCTTCGGTATTATTAGCCAACCCGTTCTGGAAAATCTTTTCCATATTAGGCAATTCAGACTGATCAACGGCTACAACCACTTTCCCGCATACATCATGTGCAATGTGGTGTTCTTTAGCGAAAGCCACCAATTCATGGCGACCCGAAACGCAGTTTTTTGCTTTTAACGAACCAGGTTTGTAGTACAATCCACTGTGGATTACACCTGAATTATTTCCTGTTTGATGATCCGCAAGCTTTGCTTCTTTCTCAATCAAAACAATCGCTAAATCCGGGTAACGTTTTTGCATTTTGTAAAGTGTCGCTGCACCTACTATTCCACCTCCGATAATTGCTACATCGTATGCCATGAATGTGTAAATTTTCTGCAAATGTACTAGAAAAACCAATAGTATATAATGACTACATTTGAACAGCTTCACAAACAGCTGAACTTAAGTCTCGATGCAAAAAGAAAAAATTCACTTTGATAACCTGGATGGATTGCGGTTCATAGGTGCTTTCATGGTCTTTTTGTTCCACGCTTTTACCATTAACAGGGAAGTTTGGGGAGATTTCTTTGAATCTGCTCCGCTTTTGTGGATCAGAAAACTGACATCTATCGGACATTACGGTGTCAATTTATTCTTTGTCCTGAGTGGTTTTTTGATTACGTATTTATTGTTGAAAGAATTGAAGGAGCGGGGAAAAATCCATATCGGGTTCTTTTTAGTAAGAAGAATCCTGAGGCTGTGGCCGCTTTATTTCGTAATCGTATTGTTCGGATTCTTCGTCTTCCCGCACCTCCCCTTTGGCACTCCAACAGTGCACGAATTATGGCGCTACAGTTTATTCTTATCCAATTTCGATGAGATCATCAATGGAAGCCGGGATCCGATCAATTTCCTGACAGCAACATGGAGTGTAAGTATTGAAGAGCAGTTTTACATCTGCTGGGCAGTGGTGATCGGATTTTTCCAATGGAAAACGATCCGCTCGTTTCAATACTTCTTTTTGCTTGTAATTACCGGTTCTTTCGCCTTCAGGTTCTATTACGCAGCAAATCCGGATTTGCTCTATTACCACACAATAAGCGTAATTTCCGATATGGCAATCGGTGGAATCCTTGCTTCGTGGATCTTTGAAAAACCATCTGTCCGGGTCATTGAAGATCTCAAAAAATGGCATATTGTGCTCATTTATGTTCTTGGGATTAGCTTCCTGTTTTCAGCACATAAACTGCTCCCCGGAAGGTTTGTTTCACTTGAACGCCTGATTTCCGGAACTTTTTTTGCTTTTGCGATTGTTGAACAATTGAAATCACGGAATTCTTTTTTTAAAGCCGATCAAATTCCCTTTTTTCAACGAGCCGGAAAGCTGACTTATGGTTTTTACCTCTTCCACTGTATTCTTATCTTCTACATCTGCAAAACATTCGAATACATGGGATGGACACAACAAGCAGGATATTTTATGCTGTATTTCATTCTATTACTGGTGATAAACAGTTTGCTATCCGTTATTTCATACAGTTATTTTGAGAAACCACTGTTAAACCTTAAACGTTACTTCAGAGTATGATTACGATCGGAAACATACAGCCGGAAGACAATACTGCAATTGCGCAGCTGATCCGGGAAGTGCTTACGGAATTCGGAGCAAACAAACCGGGAACAGTCTTTACTGACCCAACTACAGATAATCTCTTCGAACTATTCAAAGCCGAACATTCACAGTATTTCATTGCGAAGGAAAATGGAAAGGTTGTAGGCGGATGCGGCATTTATCCGACGAAGGGACTTCCCGAAGGATGCACTGAATTAGTGAAATTGTATGTTGCCAAAACGCATCGAAGTGTGGGGCTTGGAAAACAACTGATGGAAAAATCCATTGCTGCAGCCATCTCGGAAGGTTATACAGAAATCTACCTGGAAACCCTTCCGGAATTGCATATTGCTGTTGGTTTATACGAGCATTTGGGATTTGAGTACCTGGAGCATCCGTACGGGGATTCCGGGCATTTTGCCTGTGATTTGTGGATGCGGAAGATCATTCGTCATTAAACACGTAGGGCCGCGATTAATCGCGGCCCTACGTGTTTAATCTAAAAACCTTATTGCAAACCGTTCAATTCCTCAATGAAGTAAACGCCTTTATCTTCCATCATTTGACGAATAGCAGGGAAATCTTTCTTCGTTTTAGCTTCGTGGATCTTAGCCAGAACATCATCTCCGAAACTCAATGCTTCTTCAATTAATTTATCAGTAGCTTCTGTTTTGGATTCGTTATACAATTGGATTGAGAAACATTCATCCAAAACGTCGATGATCATTCCGTTCAATTGCTTTTTGATTACTCTCTTATTTGCCATATCAATACTATTTTAGGCAAATTTAAGGAATTTCAGGAACTAATCGTTAAATTCTGTTGACACGACAGTTGTTTGACAAATCACCCACTAAAAAATCCGTAAATTTGTGCCGTGAATTACGCAATTGTCGATATCGAAACAACCGGTGGGTCAACTAAATCTTCCAAGATTACGGAAATCGCTATATACAAGCACGATGGAACTCAAATCATTGATTCCTTTGCTACTCTGGTTAACCCCGAAATGCCGATTCCTGAGTTTATTTCCAGGCTGACCGGTATTCACGATAAAATGGTTGAAGATGCCCCTAAATTCTATGAAATCGCCAAACAAATCATTGAATTTACGGAAGACTGTATTTTCGTAGCACACAATGTCGGGTTCGATTATGGAATTATCCGCCATGAATTCAAGCAATTGGGCTACGACTACCGGAAAGCACATCTGTGTACGGTAAGAGCTTCCCGCTATGTCATTCCGAATCACGAATCTTATAGTTTGGGGAAACTAACCAAAGCACTGGGAATCGACCTGGTTGACAGGCACCGTGCGAAGGGCGATGCGGAGGCAACTGCTCATTTATTTACGCTTCTGCACCAAAAAGACTCAAAAGGACTCCAAACTTTCATCCAGGAAGAGGTCAACCCGAAAATACTACACCCGAACCTCGACCTTGAAATACTCGAAGAAATTCCGAATAAACCCGGAGTTTACAAGTTTTATAACGATACGAACCAACTCATTTATATCGGTAAAAGCAAACATATTCGCAAACGGATCGAGCAGCACCTCAAAAACTCCAAGACGCTGAAAGGTTCTATCATGCGGCAGGAAATTGCCCGTATCGAATTTGAATTGACCGGTTCTGAATTGATAGCTCTGCTGTTCGAATCGGAATTGATCAAAGTGCACAAACCGATTTATAACCGTGCTCTTCGAAAAAGTACTTTTGCGTATGGCTTGTTTGATTATGAAGACCAGGCTGGTTACTTACAACTTTATGTAGACAAGATCAACAAGACTTCCAACGCCCCGATCACCACTTTCACAACCAAACGTGAAGCAAATGAATATATTTTCGGCCTGATTGAAAAACACCAGTTGTGCCAGAAGTTATGCAGTTTGGAAAAAACCAGTAGCAGCTGTTTCGGATACCAGGTACGGAAATGCCATGGAGCATGTGTTGGGATTGAAAGCCCGGAATCTTACAATGAACGTGTGAGCCAGCTTATCAATTTACTGACTTTTGACGATGATAATTTCTTCATTGTAGAAAACGGTCGGGATAAACGCGAAAAGAGTGTTATATGGATCGAAAATGGCTCTTACCGGGGTTTTGGTTTTGTTCCTTATTACACGATTAAACAGGCTCACAGGAATTGGCTCCGTTACATCGAACTTCATCCGGAAGATAAAGATGCACGTACCATATTGCGGTATTACCTGCGAAAAAACAGCGAGACCTTAAAAATTCCTTACACAGGATAATTATCAAAACGATAAGCAGAATGAGAATGACGAATTGATCATCATTCTCGCTCTCGTTTTCATTCTATATTAGTCTTTTCTTTGAATTAGGATATTCCCGACAAGCAGCGCGAGAACCAGGGAAACAATGACTATCATGGCGTGTGTTTTTTTACAAGTTAAATCGTTCAAAGAGTTACAAAGTTCAAGTTAAAAACGGACAAGTATCTGTTTTCAAGCGGGAAGCCACTGCTTTTGAACTTTGGAACCTTTTTAAACTCTGATGGAACATCCTGTAAAAGGTTGTAAAAAAAGCCATAAAAAAACGGCCGATCTATTGACCGGCCGTTCTCAACTATTTAAGTATGATTATTTCTTACTCTTAATCTTGAATGACTTCGTGAAGTCAACAAGAATCGGTGTAGCAACACATAGTGATGAGTATGTTCCGATAACAACACCAACCAATAGTGCGAACAAGAATCCTTTGATTGCCGGTCCACCGAAGATGAACATGATCAACAATACTACGAACAAGATCATCGATGTATTGAAAGTACGGCTCAGGGTTTTGTTCAACGCTTCATTGATTACTTCTTTCGCTTCGTGCTGGTTCTTATCAAAATTCAAGCTCTCACGAATACGGTCGAATACAATCACGGTATCGTTCATCGAGTAACCGATTACCGTAAGAATAGCTGCAATGAACGCCTGGTTCACATCTAAGCTGAATGGCAGAATTCCATGCAGCAATGAGAATACTGAAAGAACGAACAATACATCATGCGCCAATCCTAAGATCGCACCCAATGAATACTGCCACTGACCGAAACGAATGAAGATGTATGCAAAGATCGCGATCAAAGCCAATGTAATCGAAAGTGTTGCCGAAGACCACATTTCTTCCGATACGGATGCAGAGATTGAACGTGTATCTGTTACGGTAATTTCTCCCGACTTATCTTTGATCGAAGCAAAACCTTCTTTCATTTTGTCTTCTACTTTTGAAGTTGCAGTAGCATCCGCCAATAAGTAGTTTGTTGTAATCTCTACGTTATAAGCATTGGATTTTGTTTTGATCTCCACGTTCGATTTTTCACCGTTTGATTCGATGAATACCGACTCCATTGCTTTTCTTACAGTTTCGATGTCTGCAGGTTTCTCCATTTTAACACCAAATGTCCTACCTCCTGTAAATTCCACACTTTGTTTCAAACCTCTTGTCGCAAAAGCAGCGATTCCAAGGATTGTAACCGTGATTGAGAAGATGTAGAAGTATTTTCTCTTACCGATCCAGTCGAAATGGAAATTAGAGAACATATTGTGTGTATACTTTGTACTGAAAGAAACTTTTTTCCCTTTTTCCAAAGAAGACGTAATGATCAATTTAGAAATAATGATAGCAGAGAATACGGAAGTGAAAATACCCACGATCAATGTAGTTGCGAAAGATTCGATCTCACCTGTTCCGAAGATCTTCAAAATCATCGCTACCAATAAGTGAGTTACGTTGGCATCGATGATGGATGGCAATGCTTTCACGAAACCAATGTTCACTGCATCCTCAGAAGATTTTCCTAAAGCGTTTTCTTCTTTAATACGTTCGAAAATCAGGATGTTCGCATCGACCGCCGTACCAATTGTTAATACAATACCTGCGATACCTGCTAATGTCAATACTGCTCCGAATGAAGCTAAACAACCGAAGATCAATACAACGTTTACAGCCAAAGCGATGTTTGCTACCAAACCTCCTTTTCCGTAGTAGAAGTACATGTATATGAATACCGCTAAGAATGCAAAAGCAAAAGAGATTAATCCCGCTTCAGAGTTTTCCTTACCGATTGTAGGTCCGACTTTGGTTTGCTGTTTGATCACACAAGGTGCAGGAAGTGATCCTCCGTTCAATAATCCGGAAAGGTCATCAGCCTCAGCAATACTGAAGTTACCTGAAATCTCTGTGCTTCCTCCTTTAATAGCTTCGTTTACTACAGGCGCAGAATAAACTACGTTATCCATAGTAATCGCAACTGAACGTCCAACGTTTCTCTCAGTCATCTGAGCCCATTTCTGAGTTCCGTCGATTGACATTGTTACACTTACAGTTGTCTGAAGGTTTTGCTGATTGAATGAACGAACTGCAGATTTTACATCTTCACCTCCAACCATTGCTTTTCCTCCTTCCGGAATTCTTACAGCATATAATACGTATCCTTTTTTACCTTCCCCGATATCTTCCAGGTTAGCAGACCACATGAATTTAAGATCTTGCGGGAATAAGCTGATTACGTCAGAACGCTTCAAAATTTCATCTACTTCGTCTCTGTCTTCTGCATTAGCAGTACCAAGTCCCATTCCAGGAGCTACTTTCAGATAGTCGAACAAAGGCTTTTTAGCGCCAGCCGCAGGCTTCGCCGAAAGAGAAAGTGATTTAGCAGGCTTTACAGCCGCTTTAGCTGTATCAACACCTGTTGTATCCGCACTGTTTGCTGCAGTATCAATTTCTGTTTTCTTGATTTCAGGATTTCTTGAAATAACATTCGCATTAGATAGACCGACCTGGATACCAGCATCTGCCAACACATATGTTTCATAGAACTCAAGGTTTGCAGTTGATTGTAATTTCTTAGCAACTGTTGCCTCATCCTGAACTCCCGGAAGCTCAATATATAAGCGGTTTTTACGGGATTCTTTCTGAATATTGGGCTGCGCGACACCAAACTGGTTGATACGCTTGCTCATAATCTGCTCTACCCCATCCATTGAACTTGCAATCTTATCATGGAAATAAGAAGCAACTTCCGAATTGGAAGAGTTATAAGACAATTCTTTTACCTCACTGATATTCAACTGGCGAACCAATTTCTCGGATCCGTTCTTCTTTTCATAAGCATCAATGAACAAATCGATGAAATCTCCACCTTTTGTTGTATGAATCAGATAAGCCTCATCGAATGGTGCCTGGAATTTCAAATCTCTTGCGTTACGTGCATATGATTTAACGAATGCAGGAACGTCGATTTCCATCGTAACACTCATACCACCCACAAGGTCCAAACCAAACGCTAATGAACGCGCTTTTACATCCTTGAATTTAGATCCGATAACCGGGTAAACAGCTTTTTCTGCTTTTTCAGACAGCACCTGGTTAATCATTGCTGCCTTAGCAAGTTCAAACGCCTCCGGCTTATTGAAATCGATGATAGTTCCATTAGATAAAGCAACTTTGTTGCTGTCAGTAGCAGCTGCCTTTACTTTTAAATCTTCAACTAGTCCCAGTGCCTCACGTTCAGCATCGTTTTCAACGCCGATTGCCACCCAAGTAAATGATAATTGATATACACATACTCCAGTAAGCAAAATCGTTAAAAACCAGAAAAATCCTTTATTACGCATTTTGATTGATTGTATTTTTTAAGCCCGCAAATATATCATTTACGACTATCAAAGTCAACTTATGTGTAAAACCTTTTTAAAAAAAAGAAGATAAGTCCTTTTAAATCTTTTGATTTCAGGCTTTTAACACGAATAAATTAGAACCAACAAAGCATTTTTCCCCAGGTATAACTGTTTTATTCCGATACCGTTAGTGCAATATCCGGAAACAAGCCCGCTACTTTTTGAAAAACAGCCCTGGAAATGCTGCTTCCGGCTTTTGTTTCAGCAAGGATACTTTAATGAATGATTTCAGGAATCCGATACCATATCCATAAAACTGGATAATGCAAGCTATGAGTGAAAGAAAACCTATTTTCAGGCTTGAATTGCTTATTGCTCCGAATACAAAGATCAATACAAAATAAAATGCATACAGGAACAAAAAAACAGGAGTCAGAAAAAACGCTAAGATCACTGATACTGCAAATCCAATCAGGAACAAGGTAGGAAACCAAAAAGTAAGTTTCTTGTATTTCGGGTACCAGGAATCAAGTATCGGTCTTGCTTTGCCGAATTTGTTTACCTGCTTGTAGAATTTTGACCAGTCGATCCTTCTTTTGTGATAAACATATGAGTCCCTGAACAGTTTACTGTCAAAACCCAACTCCCACAAACGGATGGATAAATCAGGATCTTCTCCGGGATGGATATTCCCAAACCCTCCTGTAGCTTCAAACCCCTTTTTGGAAAGCCCCATATTAAAGCTTCTTGGCTGGAATCTGCCGATTTTCTCAGACCCCCCGCGAACCCCGCCGGTTGTGAGGAATGAGGTCATCGTAAAATTGATCGCCTTCTGAACATCGGAAAAAGAGTCCAATGCATTATCAGGACCGCCGAAACAATCCACATATTCCCGTTCCAGGTTTTCTGCAACAGATTGCAGGTAAGTATCGGGAAGGATACAATCGGAGTCCAAAATGAGGAAATAATCTCCCTTTGCCTGGTGCATTCCGAAATTCCGGGAATCACCCGGGCCTGAATTGGGTTTGAAATAATAAGAAATCGTTAATTGATCTTTGAAGGAATCGATGATGTGTCCACAAGGTATAGAGGAACCGTCTTCCACTACAACAACTTCAAATTCTTTACTGTAAGTCTGCCCGGACAAACTCTCGAGCAATTCTTCTATTTCATCAGGTCTGTTGTAGACAGGAATAATAAATGAAAAATACATGGATTCCTTTTCGGCAAAGATAGCAAGAAAAGTAAATGGGCTAATCCCCGTAACTCACCAATTCCATCGTCAGCAATCTTCCCTTTTTGAGATTATTCGGATTACCGTTATTGATGGTGAAATCCCTGAAATATTTATGCACCAAACCAACTCCGCGTGCATATACTTCATATTTGCGGCGGGAATCAATATACGATGAGAAATCTTCCTGTTCAACCGTAACCGTAGAAGAGTAACTGTTCCCGTTAAGCGTATAGGACTGGTGGATATTCGAATAATAACACTCTAAAGGTTCCAGGGTATTGTACGCATTCATATCCCATTCATCGTCTTCGCTCGGTGCAAATACCAGCTTGATGACCCGGTTGTTTTCTTCAACCAATTCTGCTTTACCGTCAGCATAAATGGCAGTCCATATATCATGGATCATCCAGGGTCCATTGGCACTTGATCCGTAATAACGCTCAAACTGTTTGGCTGTTCTGCCGGAATTGTCCGTAATTGTATCACCGATAACTGTCTTGATGAAATAATCGAAAGTATCTCTGACGTTTACCTGCTGGTCAACGATCACTTCCCGAACCGAATAAATGGCATAATGTCCTTCATTCAGCGGAAAGTAGTTGTAATACATATCAAAATTCGTGTCTTTCTTACAAGAACTGATCAATAGGAATGGGGGTAGTAGTAACACAGCTATAGCTATGACTTTTAAATTCTTACGCATGAGGCGCAAGATACTTAAAAAAGTAGTTTCAAGTCAAGCAAATGTTCAAAATACGTATTTAATTGAGAATTTAACCGTTCGGATTGATTCCTTTTGCTTTACATTGCTTCAAATAAGAGTCAAGCTCCTTTCCCTCAATTCGTTTCCCGAAACGATAGTATTGTTTTCCGGTTTCCTTCCCGGTTTGATCGTGAGCAGACTGCCAGCCATGCTGAACACCTCCTTTATAACGCTCTGTGATCATCACCTTTCCGTTCGGATGGTTTATTATTGCAACTCCTTCTTTCTTTCCGTTGACATAAGTGACTTTGCTTTTGATCACATTCGTATCGAAATACTCAATAACATCCCCGTGGATCACTCCCATTTTATAAGGTGTCACTTTTGCCGGAATTATGCGCTTATCATTCGGGTCTTCCATTACATAATAGATCGTGTGGTTCCCGTTTAGCTTTCCTTTCGTATACGTTTCTTTGGTACTTAATTTCCCGGAAGGACCGTAATATTCCCAAATGCTGTCTTTTTCCTGGTTTCTGAAAATCCCTTTTGCCATCAGGACCCCATTTTCATGGTACATCACTGAAGTTGAACGACCGGTTTTCTCATCATGGGTTACAACCGCTTTTTTCTTTGTGGAAGGATAATAATAATAGAACGTTCCCACCGGCTTATCATCTTTAAACTGTCCTTTGTATTCAAAAGCCCGGGATTTTGGATACGTTTTCTGCCAGGGACCTTGTTTTCTGCCCTGCGTATCTTTCTGATTAACTGTTTGTCCCAATCCCTGGGAAGCAATAAAAAGCAATACCGTAAAAAGAATCCTAGTTATCATACCAATAAGTTTATAAACGATTCAAGCGAATCACAAGTTAAATCAGCCTTTTCGTGTTCAGTAACAACGTTATGCCCTATAAACACGGTTTTCATTCCAAGTTTCCTGCCAAATTCGATATCCGAATCAGAATCACCCACCATAATTGATTTGTGAAAATCAACTGTAGGAAATTCTTTTCGGGCTAAAAGCGCCATGCCCGGATTTGGTTTTCGTAAGTCTGAATTGTCTGAAGCTAAATTCGGAGCAAAATAATAGCGGTCAATGCGGCCGTTTTCAGTTTTCAGTAATTCACTACAATAACTATGGATTTCCGAAAGGTTACGCTCAGTCATCAATCCTTTTCCGATTCCCTGTTGGTTGGTCACTACAAAAACGTGTGAAAACAGTTTATTTGCCCTGGAAATAGCTTTTGCCACGCCGGGGAGCAAAATAAATTCCTCTTTTTGTTTGACATAATCATCCATGATACGTTCGTTGATCACCCCGTCCCTATCCAGGAAGAGTGTCCAGGAGCCATCCAAATGCCAGTTTTTCATGACGATTTTCAGATTTCGGTTTCGATCAGGTAATTATTTCGTGTAGAAGAATTCCGTCCTACCAATTCTGCCAGGAAACCCGCCAAAAAGAACTGAACTCCCATAATCATTGCTGTAAGACCAATAAAGAACTCTGTGCGATCAGCTAATTTGATAGCCGTGGAATGAACAAACAATTTATCAATTGCCAGGTAAGCCGCAATTCCAAATCCGAGGATAAACAGTAAAGATCCCATCGCGCCAAAAAAGTGCATCGGTTTCTTGCCGAATTTCCCCATAAACACAACGGTCATCAAATCAAGCGGGCCATTCAAAAAACGATTCAGTCCGAATTTCGTAGTACCATATTTCCGTGCCTGGTGGATTACCACCTTCTCCCCGATCTTATTAAATCCGGCAAATTTTGCCAGTGGTGGAATATAGCGGTGCATATCCCCGTAAAGCTCAATACTCTTAACTACGGCGTTCTTATATGCTTTCAATCCGCAATTGAAATCGTGCAAATGAATTCCGGTCATTCTGCGTGCCGCCCAGTTGTATAGTTTGGTAGGAACTGTCTTTGTGATCGGGTCATAGCGTTTTTTCTTCCACCCGGAAACCACGTCGTAATCCTCTTCGGTAATCATGCGGTGTAATTCCGGAAGTTCATCAGGTGAATCCTGCAGATCGGCATCCATCGTAACCACCACTTTCCCCATCGCTGCCTGGAAACCGGTATGAAGTGCCGCAGATTTCCCGTAATTACGCTGAAACTTGATCCCACGAACATTGGAGTCGATCAATTTCAATGATTCGATAACTTTCCAGGATCCGTCCTTACTTCCATCGTCTACAAAAATGACTTCGTAAGATAAATGATGATCGTTCAATACCCGCTTTATCCATGCATGAAGCTCCGGTAAAGACTCTGCTTCATTGAATAAAGGGACGACTATTGATAATTCAAGTTGATTTTCCAACGCTTTTAACTTTTAAACAAAAGTAAGGATTCTGTTGAATTGACAATGAGCGCAACTGCCCTTGTTTCACCCTGTCCGTTCAAAATTAATCAGACGAACTTTAGTTGTTTTTGATTTTGGGTTACTTTTGCAGGAGATTATTAATAAAAGCAATGAATCAACTTTTAGCCTCAATTAAGTTCATACTAATTAGCGTTTTAACACTTCTCGTATCTTTTTCCTCATTCTCACAAAAGGATTTAAACAATTACCAGACGCTTTTGTCGCAGGGAGAAATGCCCCAGGATTTCAAAACTTCCGTAGCAGATAAAGTGGCGCAGGACCTTCTAAGAACAGACCTGGTTTTCCCTTCCAAAACAGAGGCTCAGAAATACTGGACAGAAGTCCACACAGAATTGAATAATGCATTCTATTCCGGTGATATTATTTATGGTGATGAGATTTCGAATTATGTTCGTGAGGTAGCTGCTAATCTGCTGAAAACCGATCCTAAGCTTCTAAAAAAGCTGCGTTTTTACACCATCAAATCGAATGAAGTAAATGCGTTTTCAACCGCTCCGGGGATCATATTTGTAACTACCGGGTTAATTTCGCAGCTTTCTTCGGAAGCACAGCTTGCATTCATATTATCTCATGAGATTGCTCACTATGAAAAAAATCACTCTTATAATGAATACCTCAACTTAAAGAAAGCCGGTAAAATAAAAAGACGTGATCAGGTTCTAAAACTCAGTCAATTCTCAAAGGAACAGGAATTCGAAGCCGATGAAGCGGCTATCAAACGTTATTACGATTTGGGATATTCCAGGGAAGATCTGTTAGGTACATTTGATATTCTGATGTATTCTTACCTGCCTTTCGACGAGATCGTTTTTCCGAACGATTACTTTAATACGGACCAGTTTTACATTCCTCTATCACGCATAAATAAAGAAATCAAAGAGATTACCGCGCGTGAAGACTATAACGACAATTACCACACACATCCCAACATCAAAAAAAGAAAAGAAGCCATCCAGCTTTCGTTGGAAAAATACAGCCAATGGGGAAAAACCCATTTTATCCTGGATGAGAAAACCTTTCGCGAGGCAGTTAAGACCTGTCGTTTTGAAGATGTTCGTACGAACCTGATACAGGGAAATCCTTTCAATGCCCTTTACTCCATTTTTCTACTGGAAAGACTGCACCCGAACAACCTGTTTTTAGAACACATGAAAGCCGGGGCCTGGTTGTCGATACAACAAACCGGACACATTATTCATGAACGCTTTGACAATCCTAAAATAGAAGGTGAATCCTCCAAATTGAACAAATTTCTCAAGCAGGCAAAACGAATTGAACTGGCAACTATCGGTTTGCGTATTTTGTACGACCTGAAAAACAAATACCCGGACGATGCGTACTTCGAAATCACCTATAATAACTACCTGAAAGAATTAAGCACTACCACTTATTTTGAATTGTCGAAGTTTCAAAAGCTAAACTATCACCAGGCAGCATCCGAAGCTCTGCTAAAAAAGTCCGAACCCGCCTCTACTTCTATCAAAGACAGCGTAAAAACAGAAGGTGATAAATACAGCCGTATCCGTGAAAAACGCGAAACCCAGCAAACCACAGTCGCATTTGACTCCACCGAATATGCCATCTACGGCATTTCTGATATTATCCTGGATTCTGTTTTTATAAAGACGTTTAAAGCACTCCGGGCAAAAAATGATTCTATCAAAGAAGCTGAAAAAGATTTTTTCAAACTAACTCCGAAAGAACAGGAACTTGCAAAAAGGGAAATGGCGAAAAAACAAGCTGCCGCAATACCAACATTTAAGGATGTGCTGCTGATTGAACCGGAGGCTTTGATATTTTCCGACAAAACAGTTCCGGATTGGGAAAAGGAAAAAGGACAAACTGCTTTCTTTAATTTCATCCTGAATACCTGCCAAAAAAACGGATTTAACCCGGTATTAATGCAGGCTGATTCTATTTCAAAATTGGGCACTGAAGCCCTGAACGAATATGTTACCTATCTTTCTTACCTGGAACAGGTTTGGTACATGAACGACGGAAAACCATGTCTGCCTGTGGACACTGATTTAATCAAAAACTACAATAAGAAAAGAGGGATTTCCCACATCCTGTCAACCAATGTCTATTACGCAAAAGATTACCACGGCCTGAATATGGAGGCAATACTCATTGATCTAAATAAAAGCGATGTACTGTTGTCGGGTGCAACAAGATCAGACTTCCTCAGTCCTTCAAACTATACGCCCTTTTTCAATCAGTTCTTCGTACTGATGAAAAACCTGAAGTAACTTATAAAAAGAAGATTGCGGCAATAATGAAAATCAGAATGATCACAATGTATTGCCATACATCCACAAAATAAGGATAGAGTTTTTTGTAAGTTTTTTTGATTTTAGACATTCCGGCAATTTTTGGCTAAATTACTATTTATCGCGGTTATCTCGCCTGGAATGAGAGTGTCAATTTGTCGGTTCTCCCTTTTTAAAACTGCCTTTTTGTCTTGAAAAGACCTCGAAACAGGTTTTGGTTCGCGATTTGAACGAATGGAATCAAATTCAAACAAAATGGATAGCAATCAATTTACTATAAAAACACAAGAAGTCATTCAGGCAGCACAGGACTATGCTCAAACAGAAGGGCATCAGGCTATCGAGAATGCACACTTATTGAAAGGGATTTTCCTGAAAGATGCAGATGTGGTTCCTTATTTATTCAAACAATCGCAGGTAAACCCGAAAACCATCGAACTTGCTTTAGACAGAATATTGGAAAGTCAGAGCAAAGTTTCGGGCGGACAGATTTACCTTTCACCAAAAGCACAGGAAACATTGCAGCTTGCATTAAAAACAGCCAAGGAAAACGGTGATGAATACGCCACTGTAGAAATGCTTTTCCTGGCACTAATAGACTCGAAAGATCAGATCGGGCAATTATTACGTGACGCAAAACTCGACAAGAAAAAGGTTATAAAAGACATTATGGAATTAAGGAACGGAGAGAAAATTACTTCCAATCAACAGGAAGGGACTTACAAATCGCTGGAAAAATACGCCAAGAACCTGAATGAATTGGCCCGAGAGGGGAAATTAGACCCGGTAATCGGCCGGGACGATGAAATTCGTCGTGTCCTTCAAATCCTTACCAGAAGAACTAAAAACAACCCGATTTTGATCGGTGAACCGGGAGTTGGTAAAACGGCTATTGCAGAAGGAATTGCGCACCGCATTATCGACGGCGACGTTCCGGAAAACCTGAAGTCCAAAATTGTTTACAGCCTCGACATGGGAGCTTTGGTTGCCGGTGCAAAATACAAAGGTGAATTCGAAGAGCGCCTGAAATCCGTTGTCAAAGAAGTGACGAGTGCTGACGGAGAAATTATCCTGTTCATTGACGAGATTCACACGCTGGTCGGTGCCGGCGGTGGTGAAGGTGCAATGGATGCAGCAAATATTCTAAAACCTGCATTGGCAAGAGGTGAATTAAGAGCCGTTGGAGCAACAACTTTAAACGAATACCAAAAATACTTCGAAAAAGATAAAGCATTGGTACGTCGTTTCCAGCCGGTTTTGGTTGATGAACCTGATACGGAAGACGCTATCTCGATCCTGCGTGGTATCAAGGAGAAATACGAGAATCACCACAAGGTACTGATTAAAGATGCGGCAATTATCGCGGCAGTTGAATTGTCACAACGATATATTACGGAACGTCATTTGCCGGATAAAGCAATCGATTTAATTGACGAAGCAGCTTCCAAACTTCGCATGGAAATTAATTCAAAGCCGGAAGAACTGGATGAGTTAGAGCGCCGCATTATGCAGCTGGAAATTGAAAGAGAAGCCATTAAACGCGAGAACGACACCAAAAAACTGGAAGTTTTAGGGAAAGAATTGGCCACTTTAGAAGAACAGCGAAATGCTTTCAATGCAAAATGGCAGGCTGAAAAAGACATCGTGGAAGGAGTTCAGAAGACAAAAGAAATGATCGAGAACCTGAAACTGGAGGCCGACCAGGCTGAGCGTTCGGGAGATTATGGAAAAGTAGCTGAAATCCGCTACGGAAGAATCAAAGAAGCAGAGGCCCAACTGGAAGAAGGGAAGAAAAAACTGATCGAATTGCAGGCTAACTCCAAACTCATCAAGGAGGAAGTCGATGCCCAGGAAATTGCGGATGTAGTTTCCAAATGGACTGGAATTCCCGTTTCGAAAATGGTTGAAAGCGAAGTATCCAAATTACTCCGACTGGAAGATGAGCTCGGAAAACGGGTTGTCGGACAGGAAGAAGCCATTGAAGCTCTTTCCGATGCAGTAAGAAGAAGCAGAGCCGGATTACAGGATATGCGCAGACCGATCGGTTCGTTCATTTTCTTAGGTCCGACCGGTGTAGGTAAAACCGAATTGGCAAAAGCATTGGCCGACTTCTTGTTCAACGATGAAAATGCCATGACGCGTATAGACATGTCGGAATACCAGGAAAAACACAGTGTAAGCCGATTAGTAGGAGCACCTCCGGGATACGTTGGGTATGATGAAGGCGGACAATTAACAGAAGCTGTTCGCAGAAGACCCTACTCCATCGTTTTGCTCGACGAAATTGAAAAAGCGCATCCGGATGTTTTCAATATCTTGCTGCAAGTATTGGATGACGGACGTTTGACGGATAACAAAGGGAGAACGGTGAACTTTAAGAACACCATCATCATTATGACTTCCAACATGGGATCACATTTGATCCAGGAAAGTTTTGAAGGTGTAAAAGAAGAGAATCTGCACGATGCTATGGAAAAAGCAAAATTCAAAGTGTTGGAATTATTGAAACAAACCATTCGTCCGGAGTTCCTGAACCGTATCGATGAAACGATCATCTTTACGCCGCTGAACAAGCGATATGTGAGACAGATTGTGCAGCTTCAGCTCGACCAGTTGAAAAAGATGCTTCTTGAAAAAGGAATTAAAATGCACATGACCGAAGAAGCTAAAGCACATTTGGTTGAAGCAGGCTACGATCCGCATTTCGGGGCAAGACCGGTGAAACGTGTAATCCAGAAACAAGTGCTGAATGAACTGTCCAAAGCATTGCTCGGTGGAACTTTAGATACTTCACTGACAGTAGTCATGGATATCTTCGACGGCAAAATCGTATTCAGAAAACCAATTTCCCAGGAAGAGGAAATTGATGCAGAATTATAAATAAGTAGTAGTAGTTTAGTTTTAGGTGTAAAGTAAGGTCGGAAAATTTTCCGACCTTACTTTTTTGTGGTTTATTTTAAAGAGATGAAATGGCATTCAGGAAAATTTTGAATTCTGATTTTCGCATTTTGAATTCTGCTACTTTTGATCTTCCAATCTTTCATACATGAAAAGCAAGCGCAACTGGTCCAAAATCATCAAAAGAACATTTATAATCAGCTTTTTATTCGGATTGTTTTGGTTCTTTGGGGCCAATTGGGCCATCGAATCCAATGCAGAAGGGAAAATCTTCGACAAAGTAAGTAACTGCCCGAAAGTGAAAGTTGCACTCGTTTTGGGCACTTCCCGAACCAATAAACAGGGCAACGACAATCTTTACTTTTCTTACCGGATCAAGGCTGCCGTGGAGTTATACCGTGCCGGAAAAGTCAAATACATCCTGGTAAGCGGAGATAACAGCATTGCAACTTATGACGAACCTACTGATATGAAAAACGCCCTGGTAGCTGCCGGAATTCCTGCAAACCGCATTTTCCTGGATTACGCCGGATTCAGAACACTTGACTCTATGGAACGAGCTTTGAAAGTATTCGGTCAGAAAGAAGTCATTGTGATCTCGCAGCGTTTTCACAACGAACGTGCAATTTACCTCGGAGAGCATTTCGGGATGACTGTTTACGGATACAACGCACAGGATGTGGTTAAAATGGGCGGTTTCAAAACCAAAGTCCGTGAGCGATTTGCCCGCATGAAAGTATTTTGGGATATTGTTTTCGGAGTTGATTCCAAATTTTTGGGACCACAAGTGAAGATCGGTTAGTTCGATGAAAAATTATCAATTATGAACGACTCAATTATCAAGAGGAACCCCTCCTTGATAATTCATAATTCTTGATAATTCCAGGTTACCTTCCCATCACCGACAAAACCTGCATAATATCTTCCGGTTTTGAAGTACCGATTAACAGTCTTCTTCCATCCTTAAACACCAGCTGTAAGCCCATTCTTCCGGAAACATTGAGTGCTTTTCCTTTGCCTACAAAACTATACCGGATTCCCCACCCGCCATATTCCGCTATTGGAGAATACTCTCGCAAATAAACTTCAGCCAGATCTTCCCACCGGTAGTTCCTGAATTTCAATTGAAGCGGATAGAATCTAACAGCTATTCCGTAATCGGAAATCCGTGTTTCCAGCTTCATAATAAAGAATAAAAGTGAAAGGATCAGCATGAATAAAAAACCTATCAACAGGGCCGCATTATCAACTACACTGTCCCCAAATGGCTCTCCAAACAACACCTGTGTCACAATGAAAAAGCCCATTAATCCTTTAATGCCTGCAAATACAAACCACAGCCACCACTGTCTGAATTTCTGTATCTCTGAAAATCGCTGATAATCCTTCATTATTTTCTTAATTGATTTATAAATTATTCGTTGATCACTTCAAAATTTTCTGCACACAATCACATAAATAACCTTTCCTTCAAAAGGCAATCATTCAAAACAATCCGTAATTAAAAGAGGTTCATTGGTAACGTGAATAGTATCAAGTGAATCATAAAGTGCTAACTCAAATATAACATATTTGGGTTAATTCTAAAATAAATTTAACAAACATCCGTCTTTCAAGTTAAAATTCACGTATAAAAACCTGGAAAACATAAGCTTAAAAAATCGAATACCTATAGGATTTCAAAGATTTACCTGCAAAAACAGAAAAGCAGCCCGTTAAATAATTATTCGGGTAGTTTATCCAACATAAACAAATAAGGTTCCAGCTGATGGTTTAAAAAGATCGCCTTACGATCCTGCGGGAACTCAGCATAATACTCCAAATCCGGATACAAAATAATGTAGTTGCCGCAACGGGTAAACGCAGAAGAACTCATCAATGCCGGAGGCTCAAACCCTTTCAGGCTTTTTGTCATCCGCTTCCCTAGTTTCTTTCCAAGGTTTTTCTCAAAACTCCGCTGTGATTTCCGGGAAGGACGGTCCATTTTGTTATACATGCTTCGGACTACCAGCCTTGGAAGTAACGGCAATTTCTTCATGGCTTTTTTCGCATCCCTGAACGGATTGATTGCGTTAAAGTCATTGACGGTTTGAATCGAGAACGGGGATTCAGGTACCCAGTCCAGTGCATTTACGGTATTGTAAGCCCAGCCCTGCTGGGTCATTTTCTCATAATAATAAGCGAAATATAAATTCCCGGGCTTGGGTGCTGCACTGCAATAAGTTTTGAAGCGGACATCAGCAGGGATGATCCCATTTTCCTGCATGATCAATAAGTGAGCCGTAAGCAGATAAGCCAATGCCCCGCCCTGACTGTGTCCGGTAATGTAAAACTCCTTCTTTCCCTGATCTATCTGAGCAAAAAGCAGCGAATCCATATCTTGCCACAAACACCCCAGCGCTGTCGTCCAACCTACGTGCACCAAGGCTTTCGGATCTTTTGACAATTCATAATGAAAAGTGTCTTTTTCACTGATCCTGATCCATCCTTTTGCCGGTACCATTCCCGCATAAAAGTTAGCTCCCCAACTGGAAAAAGAACTGGTTGTACCTCTTAAAGAAAGAACTCCCACCCCGTCTTTATCTTCCCA
>NZ_CABHOL010000044.1 GCF_902168135.1 uncultured Fluviicola sp. | reverse complement strand
CAATTGAATATGTGGCCTACAGGAACATACATCAATAATGGGAAATTATACGTGTCTTATTATCCGCTGCACGGTGCTTCCTGGGATACTCCTAAAACCGATACGGCTTATGTGAATGTATATACTTACCCGGGATTGAATTACGTGACTACGTTTAAGGATGCCCGCACAGGACCGATCGGTTATTACGGAGGTTCTCCTGCAATTATTGAAGATGAGAATGGGAACCACTATACCATTTCCACTTGTTCATTAGCCGCAGGATATACACAAGCCACAAAACCTTCAGGAATCCTTCGGATTAATTCAGGTGAGCAGCAATTTGACAACAGCTATTTCTTCAATACCGAAGCTTTGGGGTATAAAATCCTGACAGGTGCTTATGTGGGCAACGGAAAAATGATTGCGCGCGTAGTTCCTAATTCCGTGGATGCACAATCCGGAGGAAGCTGGGCAGCGTTTGGAATTGATGTTCCGATCCACCAGATCGCAATTTTGGATTTGAACAGCCAAACCCTGCAGATCGTAAATGATGTTCCTGCACATGGCGGACAATATTACACCCCATTCTATATGGAGAACGGAAAAGTATTTATTTCTGTGAACACCGGATCGAATGCGTATATCTATCGGGTCGATCCTTCAAACGGAACAGCACAGCAGGGAGCAACAATCGATGGGAAATCCATTCAGTGCTTCTTTAAATATTAAAAAAATAACCCTATAACCCGATTACTTCAGACAAAAACCCGTGGGATGGAAAAATTTTCCGTCTTACGGGTTTTAACTTTTGATCCCGATACACACAGAACCAATTCTTTGCTAATTTTGCACCAAACTTAGACAAATGAAATTTCATGTTCTTCTAATAGCCCTGGCTAATGCCATGACTATTGCTATGGCCCAAACTCCTCAAAAGGCCGAGATCTGGAAACCTAACAAAAAAGGCTCTTTTTATCTTTATTGGGGGTGGAACAGAGATGCTTACACGAAGTCAGATATTACATTTTGGGGGAAAGATTATGAGTTCAAACTGGACAATGTCATCGCAAAAGACCGTCAGTCTTTATACCGTTCCAATTTGTATTTGAATCCTGCAACCATGACCATTCCTCAATACAACTTGCGTTTCGGTTATTTCTTCAAGGATAAGTACGAAATATCGATAGGTGCAGACCACATGAAATACGTTATGAAAAAATTCCAGACTGTAAATATGGATGGTCATATTGAAAATTCAGGAACTGCTTATGACGGCCAGTACAACAATCAACCCATGGTAATGGATACTGCATTTCTAATGTTCGAGCACACAGACGGATTGAATTACCTGAATGCTGAGGTCAGAAGATCGGATGCCTTGATCAGTGTGAAATATTTCAATTTAAGTGCGAACTACGGTGGAGGTTTCGGCGTATTGGTGCCTAGAACAAATACCACACTGATGGGAAATCGCCGCCACGATGAATTCCATCTGGCAGGTTATGGGATCGGATTGGCAGGAGCTTTAAAACTGAATTTCTTCAAATATTTCTTTATTCAGGGTGAAGCGAAATATGGTTTCATTCACATGCCTGATATCCGCACTACCTATGATAAGGCTGACAGAGCGAAGCAGCATTTCTTTTTTATGCAGTACAATGTGGTCTTCGGAGCGCAGTTCCAATTGACGAACAGAGTTAAAAAAGAGAATTAATTGCGAAGTTGCCGTTCTAAATAACTGCGACGTACTATTGCGGAATTACATTTTTTCTTTGAAAAGCAGGATCTTCGGATCTCCGTTTTGGCCTTCGTTGGAGATGTACAAATCCCCGTTATCCATAATTGCAATTCCTTCTGCTTTATTGAATTTCTGGGGGTCCAGCACTTCAAGGTGGATAATTTCACCTTCCGGATTAAATACAAAAAGGTAATAATCGGATGCGCTCAGAACATAAAGAAGGTTGCTTTCGGGATGAATATAAATGCCGGAAATCTGGAACTTCAAAGCAGGTTCTTCCTCATTCGGTTTCTTCTTACTGGGTCTCGTCGGTAATTCGATTTTGTTCCGAACCGCAAATTCCTTGATGGAAGTAATGTCATAAGTATAAAGCGGCTCGGGATTCAGCTTGTTCTTTTTCAGGTCGAAGGCGTAAATAGTACGCAGGTTCTTGAATTCAGCTCCTTTGGCAATCTTGCTTTTGGAACCTATCAGCAGCCGGTTGTTTTTGTGATCGAAACAAAAGCCCTCATTATCCTTGTTTGGAATTCCGGTAGCAATGGAGTCCAGTGACCATTTCGCGGATTGGTAATTGCGAATCCGGAATAAAGTGGCATCACTTCTCAATACAAACATATCTTTTCCAACCGTTGCAATACCTTCGTAATCACCAGGGCCGGAAAAGTGGATCTTCTGACTGACCGTTTTGCTTTTCAGGTCGTAGATAAAAACAATGCCTTCTTCATCCTGGACACAAGCCAGAGTTTTGGCATCAATGCTGGTAGTTCCGGAAACTTCTCGTAATTCAGCGGGTAAAATAATAATTTGGTCTTCCTGTTTCAGGTTGTAGGGAATTCCTTGCTGGCAAAAAGAACCAAAACTCAGGACCGTAAAAGAGATAAAAAGAAATCTGGTGCTCATAGGATAAATGTAGTAAAGGCGAGGGGAAATGACTTTTGCTTTAAGAGGAATTAACGATTTTCTTTCGGGCGATAAATTGGTATTTGATTACAAAGTCATTTCATGAAACAGCTTTGCATCCCGGATAATTGCCAGCAGCTCCGGTTTTTTTAGCAGACTTTTGCTCATTTCTACGTAGCGTGTTTTTTTTCCTGTACCCTCAAGTAAACGGTGTTTGTTGGAAAGTTCAACACCTTTGCTGAAAGACAATTTTACTCCTTTTTGCGACGGGAATAAAACGCAGATCATTCCTTTATATCCCGGACCATAGCTGAAGGCAAGCATTTTTGCCGCAATATCCAATTCCTGCTGACTGTTGGGAAGTTCCCGTTCCAATAAAAACTGTGTTTCCAGGAATAACTCTCTAACGGAATGCGGGTAACCACCTAAAAATATGGCAAGGGAAGAACTCATTACAAGTCGAATTTTCGTTGATTCAAATCCTTGAATTTACTTATTTTTTGAACATAAAGTGCCCAAAGAATACTTCCCCTGTAAAAAGGAATAGGTGCTCTGCGGTCTAATTTTTTCCACTTCCTGCGCTCTTTCATAGATGACGGAAGATGATTGTAGAAAGACATATGTGCCCTGAAAACTGCCCAAAAATGCGGGGGCTGTCCTCTCAGTAAAAAGATGAAAGCAGCAAGTCCGTCAAAACAAAACCTTCTGAACAATACGTACGTCAACCCGACGCGCTGATTCTTGTGGATCATTAAAAGGCTGTTCCTGAAATTTAGGAAAGTCTTTTTGGGGTTCATATAATTTAAGGTTCCTCCGCCAACATGATAGACTACGCTTTGTGGATTTACTTCAAAATGAAGTCCCATTCGCTGAATCCGCCAACACAGATCGATTTCTTCCATGTGCGCGAAAAAGCGCTCGTCGAGTCCGCCTGCTTCCCAATAGGTTTTGGAACGGATCATCAGACAGGCTCCGGTAGCCCAGAATATCCGTGCCGGATAATCGTACTGACCTTCGTCCACTTCCACATGGTCCATAATTCTGCCCCGGCAAAAAGGGTAGTGGTATTTATCTAAAAAACCTCCTGAAGCTCCGGCATGCTCAAAAGTATCCCGGTTCTTAAAAGAATGGACTTTTGGCTGACAGCCCGCAACCAGCTCGTTTTTCATCGTTTCAACCAATGGCAGCAGCCAGTTTTCGCTTACTTCCACGTCGCTGTTGAGTAAAACGTAATAGTCAGCTGTGACTTGTTTCAGGGCATCGTTGTAACCTTTTGCGAATCCTCCATTGGATTCGTTGATCACGATTTCCATCTCCGGAAAATGTTTTCGGGTCCAGGCAACCGAGTCGTCGCTTGAGGCATTGTCTGCCAGTACCACTCGAAAAGGTTTCGAATAAGCCACAACCTGCGTTAAAAATTGTTCTAAGAAATGCTTTCCGTTCCAGTTTAATATGACAACGGCAATATCAGGATTTTGCACAAATAGATTTAATCTTGTTCGTAATAATAGCCGCTGTTTGTACCGTATTGATTGTTTCCGCTATTGCTGTCAACATTGGAGGCACCGCTGTTGCGTTTTACAAGCATCTCCTGCCATTTATAATTCTGCTGTTCTCCAACCATGTCGGAATGCAAGAGGCGATAAGCATTGTTTACCAGGTCAGGATTATAGAATACAAAGCGTTTGTTGCTGAAGGTCTTGATCTTGTAATAGTGCCAGATCTCATAAGGGTATTCTGCCGGTGAAGTCTCTCGGACAATAATCGTATTCGGCTGACCGTATTGTAAATAAACTCTTCCGCGATCTGTTTCAAAACCATCCTGGAAATTGTTTCCGTAATTCTTTTCAACAAGCTGTACATTTTTCTTGTAATTCAGCCATTGCTCAGATGCATTCGCTCCGGCAGTTTGAATCCAGAATTGTTGAATATGCTTGCGGCAAAGGTCCGGACTTTTTGCTTTCAGGGTTTTCATGATCGACTTCACTTCAGCCGGTCTTGCTATCGGGATCAAGCTTGCCAAATAGTAATTCAGGGAATCATCTGTTATAGAAGCCTGGAAGTTGGGATCCAAAATAATCTCTTCTACATCTTCAGCAAGTTCGATATCGTTGATACGTTCGAAGAAATAATCTGCTGCCTGACCGATTGTTTTGCTGTTGCGATCAATTACTTCCAGCGTCAGGTGATAAGATCCCGAAGGTAGTTTCGTAATATCTATGTTTCTTAGTATTGGAATAACCGGACTTGGTTTTAGCTTCGTAAAGCGGGTGAAGCCAGGCATAACCTGATTTGTCTGGGACGAAACGATTTGTTGCCGTAAACCAAAGCTGCTGTCCGGGATAAGGTGCGAGTTATACACTTCCACATAATAGGGAATGTTGGACATTGTTTGACTGTAGAAATTGGAAATCCGCGGAATGATCTCATAACCGCTTTTCTGGAAAGGTGATTGCATATTATTGCTTGGGGAAGCAACTTCAGCGATCAGGATATCTGAGGTAGAAACCTTCGTATAGGTATCCGGAATAGAGATCTCTACTTTTCCGTCCAGGGTTTTATCTTTTCCGTAAAGGTCCTGCAGGCTTACATGTGCGATGTAATTTCCGGGTTGTAAAGGGATTCGGATATTGTCGAAGAAATCTTCCACGATTGAATCACGCATTCTCGGGCTTTCCAGGGCAAATGCATTCGTGTAAACCGTGTCTCCGCCAGGCTCGCTGGTTACAATCGTCGATACGGCAATTTTTGCCTGGAGTACAGAGTCAACAGGAGCAAACTTAATGGTATAAGCGACAAATTGGAATTGCAGATCGATATATGGTCCTTGTTCAGGTGAATAATAACTTTTGTAATCGATGAAAGCTTTCATCTGATTTTTCTGCCCGAAAGAATTCGCAGCAAGAAGGATTAAAGTTAAAATCACCAAAAGTGGCTTTTTCATAATTCAAAAATAGGTATGGTAAAGATAGTGCATTTGAAAGGATTTACCGAAATAGAAAGCCCGGAAATGAAAAATCATTGATTAAACGGTACTGATTCTCAGGTAACAAGTAAATAACTTTTATTTTTTTTGGTTTAACACTTGCCAAAAAGGAAAATAGCACTACTTTTGTCGCGGAGAGTTGGCAGAGTGGTCGATTGCGGCGGTCTTGAAAACCGTTGTACCGAGAGGTACCGGGGGTTCGAATCCCTCACTCTCCGCAGGAAATTGAATCCCGGCGCGCCTTTGGCGGTCGGGATTTTTTCGTTGGTGGCTTGCCGAAATGGATTTCGGTGAAGATGAAACAAATGGTGGGCATGCGATTAATCGCATGCCCACAGGTTTTCAATCCTAATCATTATTGAACGGTATATTTCCCGTTCGAATCAACCAGCATGATGATATTCCCTGTCCAGCAGGTGCAATAAATCTCTTTTTTCACATCGATTATTTCCGGAGTTACTTCCTGGCCCGGATAAGCATGAACTTTAACTTCCTGCTTCCTGTTTGTCAAAGAAGCCTGGTTGTTCAAAAGCTCTACGACCGCTCTCCTTGGATGCCCGTGGTCAAATGCCGATCCTCCATTTCTATGCGCCGTGTCGCCGGCACTGATTACGGCAATTTTAGGAGATAAAATATCTAAAAGCTCCTTATTCGTTCCGTTTTCAGCTCCGTGATGCCCCACATGGTAAAAATCCACGTCAAATAACGAAAGGTGGTTGTGGTATTTTGCTGTCAGGTATTCGATACCTTCAATTTCCAAATCTCCGGTAAATAAAAGAGAGGTCTTTCCATAAATTAGTTTGGAAACAATGGAATTGTTGTTCGGACTTGAAAAGTTGGAGGGATAGAAGTTATGACCATTTACGGTGTGTTTGATCTTTATGGAAACTTCACCCGAATAAAGCATTAGTTTAGGAATAGTAGTTCCTGCGGTGACCAAATTTCCCAGGTTCACTTCATACCCTTTTGGCATCAGGCTATCCATCAGTCGATAGTCCATGAATTCCAGTTTGATCTTTTCGTTCTTTGCAGCTTTTTCGACTTCTTTTGTGAGCTTGAATTTGGAGGTGATGATCCGTTTGATGCTATAATTCTTTGACAAATCCCTTATCAGGCTGATATGATCATAATGATTGTGCGTGATGATGAGTACATCAATGGTCTTCTTCAGATCGGTCCGTCTTTCGTAGAACTTTGCGAGATAGTTGTTCAAAGAAGTGCGGCTCGGAGTAATATTCTTGAGTTCTCCTCCGACATCAATCATCACGACACCTTTGCTAAATTCCAACAAAGTAGCATCTGCCTGGCTGACATTGATAAAATGGGCCTTGAAATCGTCTCCTTTTGCATAAAGGCTGAAAAAGAGCAGTAAAGTGAGCAGTGTATTTTTCATCGTGAAGGATTTGAACCGGCAAAATAGTGATTTACCCGGTAACAAGTTTCAAGATCTTAAAAATAGTGCCCGGAAGCCTGGGTTATGCGTATAAGATCTGGCAGTTTGAGCAGCTGAAACTGCGTCTGTTCTTTGCTCCGGTATGTTTTTTAGTGATGGGAAGGTTGCACCGTAAGCACCAGGCTTTTGTATGTGCGAGCCAGTGCTTTTTTAGTTCGTATTGTTTTTTCCACTCTAAGAACTGGAAGCTGTAGATCCGTGCTTCTTTGATCAGTTCATCCAGTTTTTTGGAAGGCAGTTTTCCTATCAATGATTCCGGATGGACTCTGATGCGGTACAAAACTTCGTTTTTAATAATATTTCCTACACCGGCAAAAATGTCCTGTTCGAGCAGTGCATCACAAACAAGCATGTTGGGGCGTTCTTTGAGTTTGGCTTTTGCTTTTTTTGCATCCCAGGCATCATTCATGACATCAACACTCCAGTCATAGTGAGAGTCCAGGTCGCCTTCCAGGAATTTGACCGAGCAGGAATAGAAGTTCAACTCGCCGTTATCGAATGTAAACGACAAGCGTGGATCTGTACCCGGTTTTTCTTCATCGATTCGGTAACTGCCGAACAAGAGAAAATGAATGCGCAGCGTGAAACCTGTGAAACAGAGCAGGAAATGCTTGCCCCAGCTTTGGATCGAAATCACTTTTTGATCTGCGAGCCTGGCTTGGTCAATTTTACTGTTCCCTCTCACTGAAAGGATTTTTTTTCCTGTAAACTTCCAGGCTTCCTCTTTTAGAATAACTATGGATGGACCTTCGGGCATATTTGTTTGTTTACCTAAAATTTGGGAAGATCCTGTGTGATTTGTGTTGTATCATCAGATGGAAAGATTACAGGAATTACAGTTGTGGAATGATTTTTCAGACCTTCTTTGTATTTTTAGTCATCAAAGGATTCACATGACACCGAAAGAAGTTTTAGAAAAATGGATTCGCTTTTTCAATGAAGCGGATAGCGAAAATATTGCTGAGTTGTACGCTGAGAATGCGGTCAATCACCAGGTAGCGAATGAACCGGTTATAGGCAAGGACGCAATCAGGGAAATGTTTGAACGGGAGTTTGGAAGTGCTGAAATGGTCTGTATTCCTGAAAATATTTTTGAGGACGGAGAATGGGCGATCTTAGAATGGAAAGACCCGAAGGAAATGCGAGGCTGCGGTTTCTTTCATGTCAAAGAAGGTAAAATTGTCTTTCAGCGCGGATATTGGGATAAACTTTCCTTTCACAGGTTGTACGATATTCCTTTAAGTATTCATTGAGTTTATGAAAAGGAATGAACTGATTGCACTTATTGAAAACAATCAATTGATAGACCGGGAAATGATCCTGGAACGAAATGCATTTCTAAAGCCAGCAGGAAGTATTGATACCAATATCTATTTCGTCGAAGAAGGCAGTCTGCGGGTTTATATCCTGGATGAGAACGAAGAACGGACGATCCGTTTTGGCTATCAAAACAATATTTTGGTTTCACTGGATTCGTTCTTAACCGAAAAACCGTCGGAATTCGTTATACAGGCACTGAAGAAAACGCGGGTAAAAGTAATTCCTAAAAAAGGGTTCATGGAATTTATTTACCGGGACGAAAACAACCTGAAATTGTGGGCAAAGATCCTGGAAGATTTGGTCATCCAGCAAATAGAACGCGAAAAGGATCTGCTGGTTTCTTCCCCGAAAGAGCGCTATGAGCGTGTACTCAGAAGAAGTCCGATCCTGTTCCAGGAAGTCTCAAACCGGCACATTGCAAACTATCTGCGCATGACCCCGGAAACACTCTCACGACTGAAAAAGTCTTGATCTCAATCAATGTTTTTTTAAGGCTTATGTCTGACCTTTGTCGAAAATTCAATGGTTCCGCGCCTGTGGACCGGAACTTAAACAAAAGCGGATGAAAGTACAGACAGAAGTATTGATTACAGACCTGATGAACAGAACGAAACAGTTGATTCTGGAGGCAGAAGCTCTGAAAGAAAAATCAGAAGAACAGCTGAATTATAAACAGCATTCCGAAAGCTGGAGCGTACTGGAATGTTTGGAGCATCTGAATTTGTACGGGCGTTTTTACCTCCCGGAAATTGAAAAACGAATTGCTGCCTTCCCCCTTCGGAGAGCCTGTCCCGACAGGAACTCGTCGGGAGGGACTGAGGGGGAGGATGTTAAGCATTGTTTCGATCCTGTCTTCAAAAGCGGCTGGTTGGGAAACTATTTTGCGAACAGCATGCTCCCGAAACAGAAACTCAACAACATGAAGACATTCAAAAATATGAATCCGCTGAACAGCAAACTGGACAAAAAAGTCATAGACGAATTTATCAGCCAGCAGGAGCAAATGCTTCGTTTACTCGAGGAATCCCGCAAAATCAGCCTGAACAAAACCAGAACAGCGATCAGTATTTCGAAACTCATCAAATTGAAATTGGGAGACACATTCCGGTTTGTGATCTATCACAACCAACGACATATGGTGCAGGCGCAGAGAATTCAAAATGTATAATTCAAAATTCAAAAGAATTGAAAAATTGATAATTGAAAAGAAGAAATCCGGATAAGTGAAATTGATTTGAGAAAGTATAACCGAATCCTTTTCAATTTTAAAATTTTCCATTATCCAATCCGTGTTCCGTTTTTCACCTTTCTTTCCGGCTGCAATAAAGTAACCTCTTTGTTCTCTCCGATTCCTCCCAGTATCAGGCATTCGCTCATCATGTTGGCAATTTGTTTGGGCGGGAAGTTGATAACAGCGACTACTTGTTTCCCGATCAGTTCTTCGGGGGTGTAAAGTGCCGTAACCTGTGCAGATGTCTTCCGCAGACCGAATTCCCCGAAATCGATGGTGATCTTGTAAGCCGGATTACGCACTTCCGCAAAGATTTCTGCTGAAAGGATTGTCCCTACACGCATTTCTACGTGCATGAATTCGTTCCAGGTGAGGGTGTTTGTGTTCATTTTAAGTTTTTTCAATGGACTGTTTAATCTTCCCAACCATTATTCTGCCGGTCGTACTTTGCAAATTCACCGCTGTCTGTAAATTCGGAGGCTGTCATGGATAATTCAAAAATGGCGTCGCCGTCCCAGCCTGACTGAAAATAAACTGCTCTGTCTGTCAGTAGGGCTGAAATCCCGTATTGATCGTTGTGAAAATGGGTTCCGAAAGTACTTCTTCTTTCTTCGACAAATTTATAACGCTCCAAACGGATGGTTAATGCCTTGATTTGATCAGCAGAAAAAGGAACCAGATAGTCTTCTTTTTCAAAGAAATCAGGATCATTGCTTTGTTCCTCGCGCTGTCTTGTTTCGATCCTGAAGAGTTGTACGTCGTAGCTCATTGTGTATTTGTGCTTCTATAAATCGATCAGTTGTTATTGAATCTTCCTTCCCTGCTGATCAATATAAAACCATTCGTCACTTTTTGAGGATGAGTGCTCACCGTCACTAATTACCTCACAATTCAGAGCGACCCTGGCTTTACCGTTCTCAAAAGGATCTGCGCAGCTGTAAATGGCCGGGATCACGACTTTTCCGCTTGGGTCCGCAAATCCTATCTTCCCGTTTCGTTTGATGCGGAAAAGGCCTTCCACAATGTAGTCGGGGCCGTTGTCAAAAATATATGCTTCGAAAATGACTTCTTTGTTCCGGTTGATGGCAACCATTCCCCGGTCTTTGAAACGTTCATCCGCCACATAGGCGAAGGTTGTGAAAATTGTGCTGAAACAGTTGTCAAATTCTCCCGTTTGAATAATGGTATCGCCCTTTTTATTCAGGAATGCAAAAGAATTTCCGGACTCATCAGGTGTTCCGAAAAGTGTGTCTTTAACAGGTAAGATATCCGCATATTCCAATGTCGGAGAAGCAGGTTCCGGCATTTTCAGATCTACTTCCTTTGGTTGGGGAGAACAAGCCGTGAGGGCAGAAAAGATCAGAAATGGAAAAAATTGTCGTTTCATCGTATTGAGTTCATTTCAAAGAAGTACTAAGATACTTCAATTAGACTTCGTTGATGCATTTCGCGGTAAATAAGCCCGAGACAGCTTTTTCCTTCTGCTTGTGGATCCCAATACATTCCGTGTACTCTGATGCTGTAAAGGGAGATGAAATCAATGATACTGTTTGGATTATGAGCGGAAACTTCATAATTCAGGTTCACCGGTTTGAGTGCATTTGCCTGGATGCCGAATTGCGCATCACCGATTTTTGCATCTTTCCTGAAATTGGTCCCCAGGGCATCAGCAATGGAGTAGACATTCAGCCAGTGAAGTTTGTCTCCCAGTTCCATCCGGCGATTTTTATAGAATTTCGGATAATAGGAATTGACAAATTCGAACGGTGTCCCTATGGTGATGATGGCTTCGCAAAAAAGTTCGGCATTCCGGGAAGGATTATTCCCATACGGGTATACATAATCGAGGGCTAAAATACTTCCGAAACTATAGGCGTGGAAGTGAATCTGACAATTTTCCTCGTGTTCGGAAATGTAGTCGACCAGGAATTCCAGGTTTCCCTGGATTAACGTTTTCTGAGATCCGCGCTGCATGTAATCATTGGCACAAACGAATTCGGTGGCCAGGTTTGAAAGCAGGTTGTTTGCATTGGGAACAATCAGGAGCAGCATTGCTGTTATGGGAACAATCGCAAGTGATAGTTTTTCAAAGAAGTCGAGTTGCAAATGCTCGATCCCGACTCTTTTTTTAAATGCCGCTATTGTTTCCAGGTTTTCCTGCTTTTTTAAAAAACTGGCTATTACTTCTGCTGTAGCCGGAAGCATGATCAATACCGCCGAAGCAATAATTAGAAAGATCATAAAAACATAAACCGTTTGCATCGGACGATTGTAACTTGATCGGATAAATAATCTGGTCAGGATCAGCGGGAATTTTCTTAAAACCAGCAAAAACAACCACAGATTTTTCACAATCAGCGAATAGCTGTTGAATTTGGCAGTCAGGATCTCATGGTATTTAAAATCATAGATTTTATAAACAGGATTGTCCGGAGTTGTTTTGTCGCAGATACTATAAATCGTGCTTTCCCTGTCTTCCCGGTACTTGATTTTCTCCTTTTTTACTTCGAATTCTTTCCCTTGCGTATTGACCATTAATTCGTTTTTCAGACGCTCGGTATATTTTTCCGCCGATTCATTGGTAACTGACTGACCAAGACCGGAAATGTAAATTCCCACTTTCATATCAAAACGGGGTTAAGGTGTTTGGGAAACCGGATTGGATTGTTGGCAATGGTTTGTTCGAATGTCATCATGAATAGTTTTCAGTTTTCAGTAGTGCAATGTATTCCTTTTTAGGGAAAAACAAAAATCCCCGGTCACTGAACGTAGTCGAAGTGCCGGGGATTCTTAGTATGTTTTTATTATTTTCCTAACAACACATCCACTGCTTTTTTCAATTGCGCATCTTCGCCTTTGAGCATAGTGTTGTAATCGTTTGCGACTTTATAATCCGGTTCACACTGGTTGTTCTCGTAGTATTTTCCGTCCATGGTCATCACACCTACCTGTGGAATCCCGAATACCAATGAGTTATCCTGCAGGTTTTCCCACCAAACAGCTGTTCCTGTTCCCGGAACCGGCATACCAACCAGTTTCCCGATATTCAATGTTTTGTAAACAACGGGGAACATGTGTGCATCGGAGTAGTTTCCTTCACCCATGATCACACAGCTAGGTTTGGTCCATTTGGATCCCGGTTCAATCCCTATCTTTTGTCCTCTCGGAACAAAATTGATGTATTGTTTTCCGGAAAGGAATGTTGCCAGATCGTCATGCAGCCAGCCACCGCCGTTGAAGCGCGTGTCTACGATCAAAGCTTCTTTGTTGATGTATTTCCCCATAACCTGGTTGTAGAATTCGCGGTAACTGTGATCGTCCATTCCGCGAACGTGCATGTAGCCTAATTTTCCGTCGGATAATTTCTCTGTCATGGCCTGCATACGTTTAATCCAGCGCTGGTAAAGCAATTCGTTCTGTGCTCCGGCAGAAATCGGTTTAATGATCTCTTCCCAGCGTTTCCCGCTTGCAGGATCGTAAATGGCAAGTAGAACAGTCTTTCCTGTTTTGCGGTTCAGCAGCGGGTAGTAATTCAGTTCCGGTTTGATTTCCACACCGTCAATTTTTTCGATGATTGCCCCGGCTTTGATTTTTGTTTCGGCACTAACCAAAGGTCCTTTATCCAGCACTTCTGCGATTTTCAATCCTGTTCCTGTGAACGTTTCATCGAAAATAGCTCCAAGCTGTGCTGTTTCGTCGCCATTTTCCTTACGGGAATAGAACCGGCATCCTGTGTGGGAAGCATTCAATTCACCCAATAATTCGCTGCACATTTCAGCAAAGTCGTAGTTGTTATTGATATGAGGGAGGAATTTGGCATAAGTGGTTTTGTAATAATCCCAATCCGTTCCCTGCAGATCCACTACATAGAATTTTGTTTTGACTTGTCTCCACATGTGCTCGAACAAGTATGAGCGTTCTGCATAACTGTCCTGGGTACGTTCAGCTCTGAAAGGAATGTCTTTTCGTTCGCCTTTTTCCAGGTCTAAACGGGTTAATTTTCCATCAATAACGGCGAAAATGTTCTTTCCGTCCTTGTCCATAGAAGTACTCCAGATGCCTCTCGCTTTTAAGGGGATAAGCATTTTCGTTTCATGGTCTTTGAAGTCACGGACATATAAGTTGTTGCCGTCTTCATTGGGAGAGATGTAGTACAGTTTCTCACCTTTCGGGTCCAGGAATGCATCCTGCAGGAAGGAAGAGTTTTCTGTCAAACGAACCTGGCGATCTGATAATCCGTTCAAATCGATTTTTAAAGGCTCGGTTTTCTTAGTTGTATCTGCTTTTTCGCCTTTGCCTTTTTTAGCCGTTTCAGGTTCTTTGGACTTCTCTTTCTCTTTGTCGTTCTTCTCTTTTTGTTCCTTCCAAAGCTCGTAATCTGCTTTTTTCATTTTGAACAGGTCGTAAGCGTTTTGTTCCAGGAAAAGCGCATAAGCATCCTGCTGGGAACCATGGCTTGCCACATTTTTCATTCCGTCTCGGTTGGAGAACCACAAAACAGCTTTCCCGTCCATTTGAAATTTCGGCCCGCCGTTTGAAAAACCGTTTTGGGTCAATTCAAGCATGGGTTTTCCACCGCTTACATCCACCAACCCGATCTGCTCATGCCAGTTTCCGTCCTGTAGGAAAGAAACCAGGATGTACTTACTGTCAGGTGCCCAGTTGAAAGTTTGATCACCGTCACTGTAAGAATAGTTTTTCGTTGCAGGAAGCACGTTACGGATTTTCTTGCTAGCAATGTTGTAAACGCTTACTGCAGTTCTGTTTTCCAGGAAAGCGATTTCTTTTCCGTCCGGTGAATATTGCGGCTGGAAGGATTCGTTTTCGGTAACTACCAATGCTTCTTCTTTCAAAAGGGTAGAGGCATAGAAGTAACTGTCTTCTTTCCGCACCCTGGTTGTTTGGTAAATTCCCCAGATCTTATTTCGTTCGGAAGCATACAAAATGGCTTTTCCGTCCGGTGAAAAACTCACATTTCGCTCTTCTTCGGGAGTGTTGGTGATTTGTTTGGTAACTCCATTCTCCAGGGAAACCGCGAAAACATCTCCGTGGCTCGTAAATACGACTTCTTTTCCATTCGATGACACAGCGATTTCACCTGCGCCTCCGGTTTCCACTTTATTTTGGATATCGGCATTTCGGTCTTCGGTATTGATCTGAATGCTTACTTTTTCCGGATTTTGACCGTCTTTTTGCGTGTAAATTTCACCGTCATAGCCGTAACAAAGTGTGTTGTTCTCTGAAATAGAAAGGAAACGCACCGGGTTTTTGTCGAATTTCGAAACTTGTGTTGCTGATGCAGGTGAGCTTGGGTTCATTTTCCAAACATTGTAGGAACCACTTTTCTCACTCAGGTAATAGATACTGCTTTCGTCGCTGTTCCAAACAGGGTTGCGGTCTTCACCTTCGAATTCTGTCAGCTTGGTGAATTTGTCACCGCTTTTTTCGTACATCCACAGGTCACGGGTTACAGAAGACTGGTGGTGTTTTCTCCAGGGATCTTCGTATCCTTTTTTGTCGTGGAAAATCATTTTCGTTCCGGCTTTATTCCATTTGATATTTTCTGCTGTGATCGAAAGTTCCTGTTTTTCACGACCTCCGTCAATTCCGACAGAGTAGATCTCTCCCAAAGCTCCGTAAGGAAATTGTGACATGGCTGCATTGTCTACGCGGGCTGCGGTAAAAACGACGCGTTTTCCATCCGGTGAAACACACTGCGGGTAATCGCCGCTGGAGTTGAATGTCAGTCTTTTGGTTGTTCCGCCTTGTAAAGGAACAGAGAACACGTCGAAGTTTCCATATCGGTCAGAGGCGAAGTAAATGGTTTTTCCATCCGGTGAAAAGACGGGCATAAAATCGTATGCTTCACTCAAAGTAACAGGTACAGCAGTTCCTCCGGCTGCGGCAACCTGGTAAATGTCTCCTTTATAGGTAAAGACGATTGTTTTTCCATCCGGTGAAATGACCGGATAACGCATCCATAGTGGTGAATTGGAAGGTTGGTCAGGCGGGTTAGGCATCCGAAGGCTCATAACCATTGCGCCAATCATGACCCAAGCAAATAGTTTCTTCATAAATTGATTTTAGAATTTTAAAAATAGAGAAAAGTTGGATATGAGAGCCGGGACAAATGTGGGACGGCTTTTTTTAATTACGAATGTCGAATTCCTAATTACGAATTGATTGAGTGAAGGGCTGAAAGGCATTCAAATGTTCAAAAAAGAATAAAGTTAACTTCTTATTTGAACCATTTGAACCATTTGAACCATGTTTAACTCTAAAAAAGATCCCGTATAAGATGTTCTAAGAGAATTGATACAATTAGTAATTTGTGAATCTGAATTTGTAATTGGTTTCCAACCTTTCTTAACATTGCGCGTTATTTTCATTGTTAACATTTAATAATATAACAAGGTCTTTGTACCTTTAAGTAAAAACAGTAAGCTTATGAAGAAATTTACACAAGTGATTATGATGTGTTTGGCTCCGGTAGCATTCGGACAAACGAATTATACAATTGATGCACAGGGAATGTCCTGGTCGCCGAACGATCTTACGATTGATTTGGGTGATTCCGTAACGTGGGTTAACAACGGTGGTGGCTCTCACAACCTGAACGGAACAACAACTACTTACCCGGCAAACCCGGAATCTTTCGGAATGCCTACAGTAGGAACAACATGGACTTTTGGTAAGCGTTTCAACGTACCGGGAATTTACATGTACCGTTGCGATCCGCATGCTGGTTCCATGACCGGAAAAGTAACAGTTGTTGATCCAAGTTTGGGAGTGGGAGAGAACACTGCTACTGCGATCAGTTTCGGACCGAACCCGGCAACAGAGACAATCTCTATTCAAACCAAAGCAACCGATTTCAGTGTTGTGATCTATGACATGGCCGGTCACCAGGTATTGTCGGAGAATTTGAAAAACAAGAAGGAATTGAACATTTCTTCTTTGAAACAAGGAACGTATGTGATCGAGATCCGTGCGGAGGGAACAATCGTTCAGGATAAGTTTATCAAGAACTAATCTTTTTGGAGACAAGATTTTGAGAGTCATGAGTCAGGACTGTATTCCAGGTCTTGACTCATGACTCTTGTCTCTTAATATACTGAAGTCCTAACATCCTGATATCTGTTTCACAACCGCTTAACATCCCCTTTTAACCTCTTACTAACTGAAGTCCGTAGTTTGACCGAATTTTAAGTTTTCGTTTCATGAGTGCTAACAATTGTGTATATTTTTGCAACACTAAATTAAAGTAGTCATGGATACAAAAAATGAACTTTCAACTCCCCGTGTTTCCAAGCTGGCAGAACACATTATTGGTTCTGAGATCATCAAGTTGGCCGCTGAGGTGAATGAGAAGATCAGGCAGGGAGAAAAGGTTTACAATTTAACGATCGGAGATTTTAATTCGAAAGTGTTCCCGATTCCCTCCGAGTTAAAGCAGTTGATTCAGGAGGCTTACGAAGATGATCAGACCAATTATCCCGCAGCTGATGGAATGCTGGAATTGCGCGAGGCAGTTTCTCAGTTGTTGAGCAAGCGCGGTGATTTGGAATATGCAAGTGATGAAATTGTGATTACAGGTGGTGCGCGTCCGGCTATCTATGCTATTTTCAAGGCTGTTGTTGATCCGGGAGATGCGGTGATTTTCCCGGTTCCTTCCTGGAATAACAATCATTATACTTATTTAAATAATGCCCGTCCGATCCTGATTGAGACGAGTCCGGAAAATAATTTTATGCCGCGAGCAGAAGAGATTGCTCCGTTCCTGGGAGAAGCAAGTTTACTGGCTTTGTGTTCTCCGTTAAATCCTACCGGGACTGTTTTTTCCAAGGAAGACTTGACGCAGATCTGTGATTTGGTATTGGCTGAGAATAAAAAACGCGCACTTTCCGGTGCGAAGCCTTTATATGTGATGTATGACCAGATTTACTGGCCTTTGACGCATGGTTCTATCGAACATTACAACCCGGTTTCCCTTCGCCCTGAAATGCGTGAGTATACCTTGTTTGTTGATGGGATTTCGAAATCATTGGCAGCAACCGGTGTTCGTGTGGGTTGGGCAATGGGACCAAAGTTCCTGATCAATAAAATCAAATCCATTCTGACACATGTCGGTGCATGGGCCCCGAAAGCCGAGCAGGTTGCTACAGCGAAGTATTTGAATGAGCTGAGTCAGTACGATGCCTATTTGAACCACATCAAATCTGAAATCAATGCACGGTTGGTTGGTTTCTACAATGGGATTCAGTCTTTGAAATCAGCCGGTCACAAAGTAGATGCCATTGCTCCGGAAGCAGCGATTTATTTAACAGTACAGTTCGCATTGCATGGTTTAAGAACCGAATCAGGGAAAGTACTCGAAACAACTCAGGATGTAACGAAATACATTTTAGATGAGGCAAAAGTAGCTATCGTTCCGTTCTATGCCTTTGGTTCTTCAGATGATTCCAATTGGTACAGACTTTCAGTGGGTACTTGTAAATTGGAAGACGTTGACGGAGTGATTTCGAATTTGAAAGCAGCTTTGGAGAAATTGAACTAAAAAGGTGTAAAAATCATAAGGAAACCCTGATAGTTTTTATCGGGGTTTTTTCAGTTAAAACAAGTTGTTATTTCAACTATAGCAAGTGTTTTTGTGAAATAATTAATATCTAAATTCGTCGGAAAGATATTCACAATTTGATTGATTGGAATCAGAATGATCAGATTCAAATGATTTTTTCATTAAATTTCACTCCCAGAACTACAAAACTATATTCAAAATTAAACTACGCTTATGAGAAAATTCCTCTTTTCTGCGGCCATGCTGTGTGGGTTTACGTCCTATTCGCAGGTTGCACAATCGAAGCAGCAACAGTTTGTTTCTCCACAAACACAAACTGTTGAGAAATGCAGCCAGCATCATCACATGCAGGAAATGCAAATCAAAGATCCGGCACGTTATGCAACTATCTTTAAAGATCCGTTGCCAAATCAGGGGACGAAACACAAACCAAACAGCGGAACAGAGAAGCTGACAGGTGTTATTTACACGATCCCGGTTGTTTTCCACATTATTCATAACAACGGATCAGAAAACATTTCGGATGCACAGATCCAGGATGCTTTAAATATCCTGAACCGTGATTATCGAAAGCTGAATGCGGATACGAGTCAGATTGTAGCAGCCTTTCAAGGTGATGCCGCCGATGTGGAAATTCATTTTGTTTTTGCTACCGTAGCTCCAAACGGTGCCTGTTTTTCCGGAATTACAAGAACAATCAGTACGACTACCTTTGATGGTAGTGATGGTGAAGTTCAGGTTGCTGCCGTGGTCAACGGGAACAATGTATACCAGGGAATCTGGCCGCATAACCGCTACTTGAATATCTATATTGCAGATGATATAGGTGGTGCAGCGGGTTATACTTTTAATCCGAACAATGGTGGAACGGCCCAGCAGCAAATGTATTACAACGGTGTTTTTGCTTTGCATAATTACACCGGATCAATTGGAACTTCGAGTGTTACGAATAGTAGAACATTGACACACGAAGTTGGTCACTGGTTGAATTTGTCTCATGTTTGGGGAGCTAACAACAACCCGGGATCTGCAGGCTGTGGTGGTACGGATAACGTAAATGACACTCCGGCAACGCAAGGTTCAACATCTTGTGCGCTTACTCAAAACTCTTGTTCAACGGATAATGCTTATTGGGGCTTTGATCAAATCGACCAGGTACAAAACTATATGGACTATTCTTATTGTTCAAAAATGTTTACGCAGGGCCAGGTAGATCGCATGCGTGCTGCAATCATCAGTTCCGTAGGAGGTAGAAACAATATCTGGACAACTGCCAATTTGAACTTAGTAGGTGGTGGTCCGGGAACATCTTTGTGTGCATTGGATTTCAGTGCTAACCAAACTACCATGTGTGCGGGAACAACGGTAACGTATACTCCAAGCCAAACTTCGGGTATAGCGACTTACTCCTGGTCTTTCCCGGGAGGAACACCTGCAACATCTACAGCTGCAAGTCCAACAGTTACTTACCCGACAGCTGGTACTTACAATGCAAGTTTGAGTATTACTGCTACGTCGAATGGAGCTACTTATTCCAAATCGAAGACAAATTATATTACAGTAAATGCAAATACAACCGTTAGTTTACCTATTACGGAAGGTTTTGTTTCTACTACTTTCCCTCCAACGGGCTGGACGATTGTTAACATTGGAGGTACAGGTACCTGGACCCGATCCGCTTCTGTGGGGCTTGCACCAACGGCAAGTAATTCTTTAAGGTTTGACAATTACAATATCCAAACAGGGGATGATGAAATTCGTTTACCAAAGGCTGATATTGCGGCTTACTCGAGTGCTAGTTTAGTGTTTGACGTAGCTTATGCACCTTATGATGCGACCAATTTCGACGGATTAGAAGTGTTGGTTTCTACGGATTGCGGAGGAACTTTTACATCTGTCTACTCTAAATCCGGAACTACTTTGGCAACAGCATCAGCTACGCAGAATTCTTTTGTTCCTTCTGCGGCACAGTGGAGATCTGAGACGGTTGATCTGACACCTTTTGTTGGGAATAGTTCCGTGTGGATTTCCTTCAAAAACCTTTCCGGGTATGGAAACAACATTTACATCGACAATATTAATGTCACTGGAATAAGCGGAACTCCTGTTGCTCCTGTTGCATCGTTTACTTCGACTAACCAAACTGTTTGTGCAGGGCAATCTGTTACTTATACGAGTACTTCTACAAATAACCCGACTTCATACAGTTGGTCATTCCCGGGTGGAAATCCTTCAAGTTCTACTTCTGCAAGCCAGGTAGTTACTTACCCAACTGCAGGAACATACAACGTAACTTTAACGGCTACAAATGCAGGTGGATCGAATGCATCCAATCAAACAGGTTATGTTACGGTAAATGCGATTCCTTCAGCTCCGGCAATCACTGCAGGTGGAGCAACAACATTCTGCCAGGGTGGTTCCGTAACGTTGACTTCTTCTACCGGATCGGCTACAACATGGTCTAATTCGGCGAGTGGTTCTTCCATCACGGTAAATGCTTCCGGAAATTATACGGCTACCACAACGGTTGCTTCCTGTACTTCGGCTGCGTCTAATACCATTACAGTAACGGCTAACTCGAATCCAAACGTGATATTCAGCGGAGTACCCATGTTGTGTGTGAACGATGGCCCTTACACCTTATTCCAGGGAAGTCCGGCTGGAGGAACTTATTCCGGAACCGGAGTAACAGGAAACCAGTTTAATCCCGGAACAGTGGGGGTGAGCTCTACTACGGTAACTTACAGCTATACCAATGGAAACGGATGTTCCGGATCAGCGCAGACAACGGTGGTGGTTGACGGTTGTGCGTCGATTTCGGAAAATGAACTGGATTTCATCCTGGTTTACCCGAATCCGTCTACCGGATTATTTACTGTTTCTTCCGGAGATGTAACTATGAGTTCCCTGAAGGTATACAATGCCTTGGGTCAGGTTGTTTATGAGGTTTCTGATTTGCAAACAGCAAAACAGGATGTTGATCTGAAGCACATGGCGAAAGGTGTTTACACACTTCGTGTTTTGACAGATGCAGGAACACAGCATATACCGGTTGTGTTGGAAAAATAAACGGATTATCAATTCAGGAAAGGCTGTTACATTACGTAGCAGCCTTTTTTGTTTGTGTGCAGCCCACTTCGCCAATTTTCTAATTTGCGAGTTTGCCAAAAAGCAAACGCAAAAACAGGATGTTGATTTTTACACAAAAAATTCGGGTTATTGTTTTATTTAAAAATGCTGTACGGAAAATCGCAACAGTCTGAATTTGAGGTGCGGAATTCCGTTTTCTATTCCTATGCATACCTAGCAAATTTGTCCCGAAACTTAAAATTGAAAACCATGAAAAAATTGATTCTAATGTGTTTGGGATTATATACATACGAATCCTTTGCACAAACCTCACAACTGCCTTCAATGGTAATAGCCGGGATCGAAGTAAGGAATATTGCTTCCAATGAAGATATTCTGCGCTCTGTGATCTACAAAAGCCTGGTTAACTCCAAAAAATATGTAGTAAACGACAGATACGATGTTGCCGAGAAATTAGGCGACAACAAAATGAAGGAATGTATGGGCAAAGACTGCCTGGGGAAAGTTGGTAATCAGTTAAGTGCTGATTTTGCGATGAGTGCCAGTTATGAAGGATTGGGTGACCGTATCCTGATCTCCATGAAAATCGTGAATGTAAAAACGGGTGAAATTGACCGGAATGAAATTGAGCAATTTGAGAACCAGCCCCGCGAATTGAACCGCATGACAGATATTATGATCTACAAACTGCTGAAAATGGATGTAGACCTTTCAATGTATAAAGCTTTGTTCTTTAAAGACGGTCCCACGGCAAGTACCGGATTGGGGAAGATGAATAATTCCGGACCACGGATTGGATTTGCGGTTGCAACAGGAGATAACGGGGAGTTTTTTACACGGAATGAACGTGAAGGAGGAGTTGGAACTTTACCGGTGCTGTTTAATATCGGTTACCAATTGGAAGTTCAGTATGCGGGAAGCGAAAAGTTTAGCGGTTTGTTTGAGTTTTTGGGAAATGTTGCGGGAATGGAGCATGGTACTCCGATACCTTCACTGGCTATTATGCATGGCGTCCGCTTTGGCAAAGGAGCCTGGGAAATTGCAATGGGTCCATCGTTTACCATGAAGCGCCTGGTTTCCGGAACTACCGATTATGATGGGAATTTTCATACTTACCAGGAATTGACAGACCTGGGAATAGGAGAATCTGCTAAGCATATGTCTTACTTCAAACGACCGGATACACGCGGAGCAACCTATTTTTCGACCAATTTTATCTTCGCAGTCGGTAAAACTTTCCGTCCGGGAGCTTTGAATGTACCATTGAATTTTTATGCCAGTATGAATAAGTATGGGACCACTTATGGGGTTTCGCTGGGAATCAATATCACCCGATCACGTAAATACACCTACACCAAATAAATCAGCGCCTTCGCGACCACTTAGTCAAAATTTTAGCGAAGGAGCACAAAGAGGATTCGTGTAGAGGAGAGAAATCCCCGGTTCCGTGTATGCGGGCCGGGGATTTTGGTTTTCAAAAATGAGGGTTTAACTTGGGTGTTAAAAATTAAACATAAAGTTTAATTTCGGCATGATGTTTGTTGTTACTTTACTCAACTATTAAACACTCAAATCATGAAAACACTTTTACTTTTATTCCTTTTGATTTCTTCAATTGGCTTCACTCAGAATTTTACAATCACGGATCAGCATCATTATGGGACACCTGGTTGGGATGTTCCAATCAAAACAATTAAATGTCAGGATGGAGGATTTTTGACAATTGCAAACTCTGCTACCAGTGGGAACGACAAAACCCAGGCAAGCTTCGGAGGAGATGATATTTGGGTGATCCGGTTGAATGCAGACAAAACAATCCGATGGGAAAAAACATTCGGAGGAGATCAGGACGACGCATCCGCATCTGTCGTTGAATTGGTTAATGAAGATATTTTGATATTGGGACAAACTAATTCGGGGATTAGCGGTAATAAAACAAGTGGAAACTACGGCAATAGTGATTTTTGGCTTTTAAAATTGGATGCTTCAGGAACAAAAATATGGGAAAAGAACTTTGGATCATCAGATTTAGATTCTCCTTCATCCATTCTTGTAATGTCTCCAACGAATTATTTGATTACCGGATGTTCTTCCGGAGGTATTTCCGGAACGAAAACAGTTCCGGGTTATGGTGAATTTGATATTTGGTGCATTGGTATTGATTCTTCGGGAAATGAAGTATGGCAAGAAGCATACGGCGGAGACTCTTATGACGGAAACGGAGGTTTGGTAAAAGACGCTGCTTATAAATTACAGAATGGAAATGTTCTATTGTTAAGTCAATCTAATTCCGGAGTCTCGGGAGTTAAAACATCTCCAAATTATGGCTGGGAGGACAACTGGTTGATTGAAATAAATCCTTCGAACGGACAGTTAATCCAACAAAATAATTTTGGCGGTTCCGCGTCTGATTACTTGACTGGTATACTTCAAATAGGAAATGACATTTACCTTGCTGGAGGTTCACGTTCGGATGTGAGTGGAAATAAACAGTCGGTTTTGCATGGAACTTTATCCGCCTGGTTGCTGAAGTTGGATGAGAATTTATCTGTAATTTCCGATCAGAGTTTTGGAGGCACAACCTATTCAGGTTTTGGTGGGGGAATTATTCGAACAAACCATGGATTTATAGCTTCTGGAGGCTGTCGAAATGATTCGAATCCTTGGGCTACACGCCCGGTTCATGGGGTTCTTGATATATGGATTGTTGGTTTTGATAATTCAGGCAATTATCAATGGAATTATTCTTTCGGATCTGCAACAGGTTCTGATGGTATTACGGATGTTATCGAAACTTCGAATAACCACTACACGGTTTCTTTTGTTTCGAATCCGCTTACGAATGATGGTGATCTTACTGTACCAAATTATGGATCTTATGATCTTTATTTAGTCGATTTGGATACCGATTTAGGTGTTTCCAATCTTTCTGCCGATCAATTTTCCATCTTTCCGAACCCAGCGATCAATTCCATTTCGATTAACGGAATCAATGAATCCGCTAAATATGAAATTACGGATCTACATGGGAAAATTATTGAATCGGGAGATTATATAGGCGTAATTGATGTCAATAAGTTTAATGCCGGATTGTATACCATTCGAATTGTTTCGGATTCTCAAACGATTACTAAAAAATGGATTAAAAATTGAAATTTTGAATTTTAAAATCCCCGGTACTTGTATAAACGAGACCGGGAATTTTGTTTGGATGTAACTCAAACTTTCAATCGTTTGGTGAAGCTCATGATTGCAGCCAGGACCACAAACAAGCCCATGCTTCCTACAATTAAAGCGTAGGTTTCAAGGTTTACGAGGACATACAAGAAACCGTAGAGGATTGAAATGGCTGTAAGAATGGTGAGTGCAAATTTCAGAGATCGAAGCACGGAATAAGCATACCAGCTTAAGAGTGATAGAATCCCGATGCCTGCCGCTAAGTATGAACGTGCAAATCCGAACTGTTCGGAAAAGGAGAGCAGGATTACATAGAAAAGAATGAGAGAAAGGCCGACCATCAGGTAATGGATTGGGTGAATACTCATTTTTCCGATTAATTCGATGAGGTAGAATACCGTAAATGTCAGCAGGATCACAAGAATGGCATATTTAACCGTTCGTTCATTGAGCTGGTATTGATCAATTGCCTCCAGGAAGTCTACAGAAGCTTCTGACAGTTTTCCATAAGGTTTGGAATGGTCGATACCGATTTTTGTGTTTTGGGCAATATTCATCACACTCCAGGAGCTTTTGAATCCTTTTTTGAGTTCAAACGAATCCGGATTCGGAAGTGAGGTCCCGGAAAAAGAAGGATTTTCCCAGTTTGAGTTCATGTGATAGGTGCTTTTTTTGGCAAAACCTTTCAGGATAATTTTGCCTGATCCGTTGATGGTGTAACCGGTATTGACTGAGATTTGGGTGGTTGATTTGTCAATAGTGAATGGAGCTGTTGCATAGAATAATTTGTCGGGGCTGGCTTCTGCAATCGATTCCTGTTCGATTTCGAATCCTTTGCCGTTCACTTCGATCTTTCCCATGTTTGAAATCCGCGTTTCGGAAAGCGCTAAAAGTCCTATTTGCGCTTTTGATAAATCCAGGGTGGGATCGTTGAGATTGGGAATGAACTCAGCAGTAGTATAATTAGTTGATTGAAAGACAGGGACGTGGTAAATGCCTCGTTTTTTAGAGCTTGCGTTTACGTTGAGCGTGGTTTTTTCCGATTCAGGAAAAAAGAAATGATATCTCTTTCCGGCTTTGTAGGTTTTTAGAGGAATACGCAGCACCAATCCCTGGTAAAGAAAATCACTCCCCCATTCGGAACGTATTTCTTCCTTAATGGCTTCAGCCCGGTCTTTGCGTTCTTCTATCAGGAATATCACCCTTGCCAATGGGGCCAGGAGAAGAATAGTGATCGTACCGATTAAAAGAAAACGACCGAAAGGAGCATTTAAAAATTTCATGAAACCATTGGGTTCCGGTTTGTTTGTTTCTGATTGATTTTCCATTTTTTGATTGATTTAAAAGAACTTTGAAATTCAAAGTTAAAAGATAAAAAAATAGCTATTTGCTGGTTTTGATTAATTGCTCAAGCGCGGCCAAATGCTTGGCAAATGTTTGTTTTCCAAGTAAAGTTGCTTCATAAGTCGTATTGGGTTTTTTTCCGATAAATTGCTTTCTGATCGTAATGTATTCTGAAGTTTCCAGTGCTTTTATGTGTGAAGCCAGGTTTCCGTCGGTAACTTCCAGCAGTTCTTTCAGCCGGTTAAAGTCCACGGAGTCGTTTACCATCAGAACGGACATGATTCCCAGCCTGATCCGATGGTCAAACGTTTTGTTGATATCTGATATGATACTTGTCATTACTTCTTATAATCGTATTTCAGGTACATGTATGCACCGTAAAAAATGTGACAGACTCCGAAACCGAACATCCAAAAGTACAAACCATAACCAATATAAAGGCTGTTTAGTAATCCGAGAATGATAAAGATGAATCCCAAATTTCTCAAAGTTTCGTAAGAATACCTGCTGGCACTTACCAGTGAAAGTCCGTAAAATAACAGGGTAACCGGCGATACTAACCCGATGGCTCCTTTGGAAATCAAAATAATAGCGAATAATCCTCCGGTAATCAACGGGACCATAAAGTTCATAATGAACAACCTGGATACCTGGTTCCAAACAACTTCCTGTTTCTTTCGTGCTTTACGAATGGAAAAAATGATTCCTGTAGCCAGTGAAAGCACCATCACAAGTATGGCTGTGATGACAATGGTAAGGAATTCAGCAGAGTCGAAGCGAATAGAGGAAGTAAGCCTTTCTCTCATGGAATAAACGATTCCGGCTCCGATTAAAGCATAGGTACCGGCCAGGATTCCGGAGATTCCCGACAAGGACAAAAACTTCGAGGATTTCTGCATCATGGACTGGATTTCCTGAAGCTGTGCTAAATACTTTTCATTTTCCATAAAAGAACTTTGAAATTCAAAGTAAATTAAAATAAATGAATTGGCGAAATAATTTTGTGATTTTTTTAGAATCCTGGATTAAGTTGTTGCTGATTAGATGACTTGTTGTTTGGGTTTGAATGAAATGAATCCTTTTCGAAAGGATTGGTTTATCATTCTGAAAATGACCAAATAATGGGTAATGTGACCATTCGTTTGATAACAGATTTTAGTGATTTACTTTTGAGCTGACCGGAACAGGTTTGTTACGGGTGAATTTTAATTACTTAATCAGACACATGAAAAAAACAGTACTTTTTTTATCGGGATTTTTCCTGACATGGACGCTTACCGCTCAATCCTTTATTCCTCAAAATAGTGGGTTAAGCAGTACAATTGCTTCAATTAATTTTGCCAATGATAATGTTGGAATGGCTGTTTCTTATAACGGAGAAATTGTGAAAACCATTGATGGAGGAACGAATTGGAGTTCTCAGAATTCAGGAACAACTACAACATTGAGAGATGTGGTGATGATTGACGCCCAGGTTGCTGTTGCTATAGGGTACAATGGATTGATATTGAGAACTTCTGATGGAGGTGGTACCTGGACTCCTGTTTCTTCCGGAACAACACAGCATTTGGTTTGTGTTGATTTTAATTATTCAACACTATATGCAACGGGGAATGGTGGGGATGTGTTTAAGTCGGTGGATTCAGGGCTTACCTGGAGTACGCTGACCGTTGATAATACTTCAAACCTGAAATCGATTTATTTTACCGATGCAAACACCGGATATGTTGGCGGGGAACATGGAAGGATTTATAAAACAATCAATGCGGGAAGTTCCTGGACGCAGCTGAATACCGGAATAGACATCCTTCCGGGAAATTACCAGTTAGTTGGTATGTGTTTCACGGATGATAACAATGGATTTGTTGTGGGAGGAAATGCTCAAACAAATCAAGGTGTGATCTTAAGAACAACGGATGCAGGAGATACATGGATGCTGGAATTCCTGAATAACAATTATATAGGGTCGGTAAGTTTTCTGACCAGTACAACCGGTTTTCTTTCAGGAGGAAGCATTGTTTCGAATACGAGCACCATTATGAAGACCATGGATGGTGGTAATACCTGGAATGTTGTGCCGACCTCTTCATACAGACAGGTGGGAGCTTCTTTCCCAAGTCCGAATGCAGGATATACATGCGGATTGAACGGAACAATCCTTAAAATTGACAGCATTATTTTAGAAACAGATGAACTAACATCTGAGTTCAATTTTGAAGTATTCCCGAATCCTGGTAACGGATATTTTAATCTTGCTTTGGAGGAAAAAATGTTAACTGACAATACTTTGGTTGAGGTGTTGAATCTGAATGGCGAAGTGGTTTTAAAACAAGGAAAATCTTCGACACTTGATATTTCCGGCCTGATAAGCGGAGTTTACTTCATAAGGGTTTCGAATGACAAATTCAATTTGATGAAAAAGGTGATCAAAGAATAAATCGTTCAGAAACAGAATAATCATTGGGAGGCGTTAATGCTTCCCTTTTTCTTTATCACACTTGCAGCTTTTCTCAGGAACGGGATCATAACCAAATCCACCCCAGGGATGGCAGCGGCTGATTCTTCGGGTTCCGAGCCACAAGCCTTTGATAGGCCCGTGGACCTTCAGCGCCTCGATCATATAAGCAGAACAGGTCGGATCGTACCGGCATGCATTCGGAAGAATAGGACTAATGATCCACTGGTATATTTTTACCGGGACAATCAGGATTGCAACAAAAAATCGTCTGATATATTTCATGAGTTCTTCGATGCAAAGTTACGCAACAATGGAACACTTATTTTGTAATTTTAGCCAATACTTATGGAAGAAATTCAAAAGAAACGAAATAAGAGCATTGCATTCCGGCTTGGAAATACGTATTTGAGTAAAAAAACTTCATCTATTCGAAACGAGGAGAGACACGGTTGCACCTTAGATACAGATCAAAAAAAGCAGTTGAAAAAACTGCAGCTGAAAATTTACCTGGTTGCCGGTGTCATCGGTGCATGTGCTGTGATGATCGTTATTTTTCCTTTCCATTTTACCAATTTGCTGGATGCACAGCATTTTGATGTTTTTGGTTATCAGTTCGATTTTGAGCTTTATTACACGATTTATGCGGTCGTTATGATCTTTCCGGAAATCTGGCTGTTGAATATGCTGAATATTTATGCGGTAAGACGTATTTGTGAAATTTACAGATATCCGTCGAGCTCCCGGGAGGACTACAAGGAGCAGGTCGCATTACTGACAGAAGCAGGATTAGAGATGCCAGCCAAGCACATGCAGCTGCTGGAAATAGATCCGTATGTGGGGTTAACCAAATTTTCTTACTACGCTCTTTTGATCGGAACGAAGCTTAAAGCAACTCTTTCAAACGTATTGATGAAATTCCTGGTGCGGCGCTTTCTTGGAAGATATGCCCTGCGTATAGTTACAGACCTTGTAGGAGTTCCGATCTTCGCTTTCTGGAATGCATGGAGCAGTCGCCAGGTGATGAAGGAAGCGCAAATGCGAATTGTTGCAACTGTGGCTACCAGGGATTTTATGCAGGATTTTTCGGAGGAAGAACTACAATCGGTGAAACCCCGTTTAAATAAGTTGTTCCATTTTGTAGCCCAGCAGAAACGCCAGTATAATTTTGCGTTGTACTCTTTTATGAAGGAAATGCTGTTCATTTTCCCGGATCTTTCCATGAAATACGATCAGGAAGTCAAAATACAGGAGTTATTTGGCTCTAATCCGGAAGAAAACAGGGTGATGGCGCGTTTGCTTATTTTCGGATTGATCGTTGACGGCACACTTTCAGTAAAAGAGCGGTTAACAGTTCGAAAGATTGCTAAAGAGCCCTGGTTCCCGGTTTCTATGGATGAACTCGAAATCATTTTGAAGGGATATGTAAACGGAGAAGGATTGAGACGCTTCTGAGACTTTTAACCCCAAGGAATAAAAAGCGAAGCTTTTGAAGATGAATTATAGTCTGAAAAATGTAATACGAGGGAAACACCTTTGCGACTTCGCGTCCTTAGCGGCAAGAAAAGTGGAGTAGGTTTTATAAGAAGCGAAGCTACAGAAGTTAAAATTTCACAGACGTATTGTGTTTTTCACTTCATTTTCCTAATTTGCATCACCCAAAACCCACAACAACAATGAAACGCAAAACTCTCCTTGCAATACTTGCGTGTATTCCATTTATTGCTTCCTCCCAAAATTCTTCCTGGGAAAAAGAAATGATCGCCGTTACGGAAGGTGCTTCCGAGCATATTATTATGGGAGCGGCAGGGATTCAGGCAGCGCAGTGGGACCAGCTGGCTCATCCGAAATTTTGGCAGCAGATCATGATCCTTTCACCGGATTCTGTTTTGATCAATGTTGGTTCTACCCGGCAGATCATTGCAAAAATGTCGAATAAAGACTGGCACGCCCAGACTGAAGCACAAAAGACGATTTTTAAGGATAGTATCCGAACTTTATACAGTCTGAATGCAGATGAGCGCATCAATGTTACGACCGGAAAGAATGATTTTTACCGTTTCGACCTGGTGTTTGAAAGCTTGCCGAAGGGCGTTTCTGCTTTTGAACAGTTTGGCGTAGATCCCTGGTATGCACAATCCATCTTGTTGATTGAAAGTCCGGGAAGAATGCAGAAATCATCTGTTGGAGCATACGGGCCTTTCCAGCTTATGCCTGCTGTAGCGCGCTCGATGGGATTAACCGTAAACCGCTCGGTGGATGAAAGAAAGGATTTTATGCGCTCTGCCTATGCGGCTTCTCAATTGTTGAAGCGTATTTGTATTCCTTCGGCGAAAAACATTGCAGAAAGCGCTGGGCTTGTTGTTGATGAACAGTCAATCTGGTTCCGTTTATTGACCATGCATGTCTATCACGCCGGAGCTTTGAATGTAAAAGCAGTTGTGAATGCAATTGGCCCTGTAAGTTCAGGTGAAGAGTTGATCCGGAAAATGTGGGTTACCAGTGCCGCAAGTTTTGGGAATGCATCTCAAAATTATTCGCAGTTGGCTTTGGCGGCTCATATCCAGTTGAACGAAATTATTTCCCGCAAGGCCTGCGTCGTTTATCCATGTGTTGAAGCATTCGAGACGAATTAACCGGCCTCCGTTTCGGGAATCATGAAGACCGGTTTTTCATTTCTCAGAATTCGAAAATGATACCCAGTGTTGGGGTTACAGTTGCAGATTCGTTTTTTAGAAGTAATGGAATTCCATTTGAACCATCAGCTTTTAAAGGCTGTCCGTCTGTAGTTGCAAACCCTGTATTATCTTCTGTTCGCTTGAATGTATAATAAGGTGTGCCTTGTTGTTTGGTCGCTAGTATGTTTTGAACATCAATGAAAAATGCAAGACTTGTTGCTTTGAAGTTCCAGGTTTTGTCAATTCTCAAATCCAATTGGCTATACGTTTTCAGGCGCTGACTGTTTACGCTGGTATAATCCAGAACTCCGTTTCCGGTTGTCGGGTAGGCGAATTGAGATGCGGTTAAATTGAAAGGAGTGTAGGGAACACCTCCTGCCAACCGGTATTTCGCTCCGATCTGCCAATTTTTTCGGAATTTGTAGCCCATTGTTCCCGAAAGCAGGTGCTGGTTGTCCCAAGCTGAAGGAATCAAAATTCCGTAAATTCCTGAGAATCTGCTTCTTACGTAGGTGTAACTAACAAAGTAGAACAGCTTTTTAACCAGTTTTTGCTGAACAAACACTTCAAATCCGTAAGTTTCACCCTTTCCGGAGCTTTGCACTGCTTCATTGCCTACAGCACCGAATTCCTGTCCCTGGTTTGCCAGCGAAATGCCATTGCTGATAGAAACCGGGTAATTGGAATAAAGTTTATAGAAACCTTCAAGGGTAATACGCAAAGCTTCATTCGGCAGGAATTGTCCGCCGAACACGTAATGTGTGGAACGGATGTAATTGAGCGATTTATTGACCAGTTGGTTGGTGTCGTTCCGGTATCCCAAAACGGTATAGGTTGGAATTTTATAATAAACACCGGCACTTCCTGTTAATTCAAATTTTGGGGTGATCTTGTAGGCTGCCGAAAGGCGGGGAGAAAGGGTCGAAAGTGGGTTTAACCCGTCTGTGGTGAAAGTGTTGATGTCCGAACGCACGCCGGCGGAGATCAGTAATCTGTCTGAGAAGAAGTTGCGGGAAAGCTGTCCGAATGCACCGAACTTAAAGAATTCAATGGCGCTTTTGAAACGGATTTCCAGTGGGGGAGTAAGGGTGTTTCCGGCAGAATCCTTTATTCCGTCATTCAGTTTGGAATAGATGTCCGTATTGTATTTGACGTACTGCGCTGAAATTCCCACGGAATATTTCCATTTGTTGACATACTTATTTAAATCTATCCGCAGTTTATTCTCAATTTCCTGTGATTGCAATCCGAAGTTGCGAAAGGCTTCGTTGTCGTATTGTGCATCTTTGAACTGGTCCAGTTGATTGTTGAACATGTTCCGGCTGAGTGCAAAATTGATGTATCCTTTTTTAATCAGGCGCTTAAGTGTCAATCCGCTTGTGTAGTTCCATTGACTGATGAATGGAAGGGAACGGCGGAAGTATTCATTTTCAGGACTTGCTTCCCGGGTAGCACCGAATTTGAATTTATCAATAGCCCCCAATCCGATAAACGATAAGGTAGTTTTGTCGTTGAGCTTGGTAGAGACTTTTAATTGGTAATCCTGGTAACGAGGCCGGATCGGTAAATCGATCAGTGTGAAAAGAAGATCTAAATAAGAGAATCTTCCCGCAGCAAGGAAATCTGCTTTTTTCCCCAGCGGACCTTCCAGTGTTACAGCTGATTCTGTTAAACTTGCCCGGATGTTCCCGGAGAACTTTTGATTGTTTCCCTGCCGTTGTTTGATCACAAAGGTAGAAGCCAGTGCATTGTCGTAGCGGGCATCAAATGCGGAGGATGATAGTTTCAGCTCTTCGATAAAAGATACGTTTATGATTCCCTGTGCACCACCGGAACTTCCCTGTGTTTGAAAATGGTTCAATACCGGAATTTCGATCCCGTCCAGGTAATAAACGTTTTCATTGGGGGCGCCTCCCCGGATGATAATGTCATTTCTGGCAGCTCCGCCGCTTGCACCACCAACTCCCGGAAGTGTTTGTACTACTTTGGATACATCGTAGTTTCCGCCGGGATTACTTTTGATTTCTTCGGTGGTCAAACGCTGTACAGAAAGCGGGGTAACCATGTCGGTGGCATCTGCCCTGGTAGCATTGGGGTTCGTAATCACAACCTCTCCGATCTCTGTTTCAGTTTCCGAGGTCTCGAAGTTCACAATTTGAGCATTTCCGGAAGTTACTACGATATTGTACTTTGTAATACTTTCATAAGTGGGATAACTGAATGTGAGGTTGTAAGTCCCTGTCGGAATTTCGAGCCGGTAAGCACCGTTTTCATCGGTCTTGGTTGCAAAATCGGTTCCTATTACTCTGACAATACCATCGAACAGTAATTCCTGGGTATTTTTATCCCGTGCAACTCCCTGGATAACTCCATTGTTCTGAGCATGAAGTTTGGAAATGTTTAGTAACAAAAGAATAAATAGGGTAGCTTTTAATTTCATATGTTTTCGTATTACGAGTCCAAATTTAATACGAAATTGTATTAAAAAATATTTTTTTGCAACATTTTTGTAGTAGTTATTGTATTTTCGCAGTAGATAAGGCGTAAATGGAAAGCACTTTAGTTCAGATAATCAAGCAATACGAGGAATATCAGCGTTCAATAGCAAATGATCTGCAGCAGGATTCTTTGACAGGCTTTTTATTATTTATGAATAAGCGGCTTGGTCAAACCGGTGATAACGGAGTCGATTTCGGAATAGCAAGCTGGGATAATTTTAACCGGCAAACACTAACTGAAATGGCGGGAGCATTGATAGGTAAAATGGGGCGTTATGTGGATCACTATGCAAAAAAGTCGATGCCCAAAACGCAGCTTGCTTCATTAGAGGAATTTACCTACCTGATCGTGATGCTGCAGGGTCAAAGTATGACGAAAAGCGAACTCATAAACCACAATGCCCACCAAATTACAACGGGTACGGAAATTATAAAGCGTTTGATTACAAAAGGATACCTGGAACAAACGAATGATCTGAAAGACAAGCGCAGTGTTCGTGTATCTATAACTGATAAAGGGAGAGTTGCCGTTTATTCCACTGCGTCAACTACTAAATTGCTGGCTGCCATAGCAACGGGTATTTTAAGTGATAAGGAATTGATGTTCCTGGTAAGTACCCTTCGTAAACTGGATGATTTTCACAAAGAGATTTTTCAGGAGGCTAAACAATCGGAATTGGAGGAGTTGGTCGGAAAGTATGTGAAAACGTAGTTATCCCTGTGTCTTTTGAAATAAGATACTCAACGAATTTACGCAATGGCGTGTGTTTTTAGGTGTAAATTTTTCACCTGTAAAAACGTGGCCCAAATGACCTTCGCAATTTGCACAGATGATTTCAACACGTTTTCCGTCAGGATCAGGGATTCTTTTTACACTTCCCGGAATTTCATCATCAAATGACGGCCATCCGCATCCGGAGTCAAATTTATCCGAGCTTTTGTACAAAGGAGCTTCGCATCTGCGGCAGACAAAAATGCCTTGTTCGTTCCATTTATTGTATTGACCTGTAAAGGGATATTCTGTTCCTTTTCGAACAATAATACGTTCTTCATCCGGAGTCAGTGGATTCCAATCTTTCTTTTCTTTCATCAGTTTAATTTGGCAATACAAGGTACAAAAAAAAGTGTTTGAAAGGATAGTAAATATGACTTCATAATCATTTTAGCCTAAAAAAAACAGCGAATGGCTTTTAGTTGAAAATGATTTTCGTCTAAACAATTGAAATTCTTGAATTTTAGAATTCACTTCTTCATAAATTTGTGAACAGATTTTTGTGTAATAAACTGATTTTCAAAAGTATGATTAAATGTTGTTTGTGATTTTTTTACGAAATGAGGTCGTCTAAAAACCACAAAAAAGGCTGTCCGATCGAACAGCCTTTTGTTTTAAATGATTCAGTTTTTTAAACTCCCATGGCATCCATTTTTTCCATAATCTGATTTGCATAAAAATCAGTCACCTGTTTTAGGATATTCACATTTTTCTTTTTCGCGGCAATGACCATTTTAGAGCCGTCCCGATCAGCATTGATTGTAACGTATTGGAGGATCTCAACTACTTTTGCCGCATCTTCCAGTTCCAGGCTCTTCACATCCATTCTTTCGAACGCAATGAATAAAGAGAAGCTGTCTTCACCAAAGTTCTTAGCATAAGATGGAAGATTTAATTTTCCTGCTGTTTCCTTTCCGCTGGAAGTAAATATTCCTTTCTTCGTGGATTTAAGGCGCATATTGTCCATGGTGTAAGTATCGCCTTTCTTTTCACCGAAAACAGAGAACTGCTCTTCTACTATTTTTTGAAGAATATCGCCTTTCGGACCAAGTCCAAGGTAACTGCTGTACTCTAATTCCATTCCCAAATCCGACTTCGGATTTCCTTTCAATGCTATCCCGGCCTGACCAGAGAATAACTTGGAGAACGGATTTTCACCCAATGCCATCAATGCAAATTTTGCCTCACCCGGAAAATCAGCCATGATACGTTGTTTGGTATTCGGCAGATAAGTGCTAAGGAAATTTTCCCCTTTTCTCAGGTCGAGGTTCATTGCAACTCCCATCCATGGGTTTCCACCGCCCAATTTGCTTACTAAGGTTGTTCCGTTATTGTCCTTGAAAAATAATTCGTCTTTCAGTGCATCCGAGAACAAGTTCTGAGATTCAACCGTAGCCATCCCATTTGTAAAGTTTGCGACTGTTTTAATGTATGCATCTTCTACCAGTTCGTTCAAATGTTCTTTTTTCTCGGCAGGAAGTTTTTCCAACTCTGTGTTGGATGTATGCAGTAAGCGGGAAATATCAATTCCGGAAACGATATCTCCTTTTTGCCCGATAATATCTTCCGCTTTGTTTTCTGAAAGATCCCCTTCGGTTAAAGCAAATGCTTCTTTCATTTTTGTTTTGCCGTCATAATCTCCCGGTTTACTGATAATGATAAGCAGTTTGTTACGGATACCGAAAGTTACGTCGTCTTCCTGATGGTAAGAAATATCCCCGTCTTTATCCAGTGCGTACCCCATTTCGCTGATGATAGATGCAAGGCTGTCCTGGTTTTTGATATTTATAATTGCATAAAGGGTCTCCGGAGTTCCGTCATGAGCAAATGGAGCTTCTAATGCGTAGTAAATCGGCTTATCGATTTCAAGTCCTCTTTTCCAGTTTCCCAGAACACTTCCCAAAATCGTATTTACTTTGGGAATGCTTTTGTAATCGGCATTATTCAAAATATTCATGGCACTGACATGGCCGAACGCAACGATTTTTTCGTTACCTTCAATCATTGCTGAAGTTGCTTCAGCGGCATCGCGTTCCGAAGAATCGGATGAACAGGAGCTGAAGAATAAAATTCCGCTTATCGTTAAGATGCTGAATAATAGTGATTTATTGTGTTTTTTCATTGGTAAATTTTTGTTTCAAATGAACACTCAAATGTAGACTTTCTTTTTAATTTCGAAGTTCATTTTTACAATTTTTATTCCAAACTTAAAAAGCTGATTTTGTGCATTTTATAGAGCCTTATTTTAATTGGAGACACTTGTACATTGCTTCCGAGGATTCACTTTCGCCATTTTATGACAGAGAGTACAGTGAATTTGAATTTACGGACCGGATCTACAACTTCCTGATCCATCCGCAATGGGACAACATTGGTTCACGGACACTTTTTGCCAAGATCTTATTTGTGGATTACGAAGAAGGCTATGCGATTATGGAGTTTATCGGGGAGTGGAATGATGCTATTGAGAATGATATCATGACCCTGAAACGGAATGTGATCGAAGAAATGATGCCTCATGGAATCAATAAGTTTATTTTGATTGGTGAGAACGTGTTGAACTTCCATTACTCGGATGATTGTTATTACGAAGAATGGTTTGATGAAGTAGAGGATGGCTGGATTGCTTTGGTCAATTTTCACGACCATGTGATCCATGAATTCGAAAGAGCCCGGGTAGACCATTATTTTGTAATGGGCGGCGATTTGGAGGATATCGAGTGGAGAACAAGTACGCCTTCCCAGTTTTTTGAACGGGTAGAGGATTTGGTACAAAGAAGAATCGGATAAAAATAGTTAGGGACGCGATGCTTCGCGTCCCCACATTTTTTATCCTGATCCGAATGAATTATTTGGAGATAAATACCCTTTTCATCGTCATGTTATTATCTACAGAAACATTCACCATGTAAATACCACTGTTTAATTCGTTGTCAAGTCTTACTGAATGCGCACTTTCACCGGCGTTTACGTTTCCAAGTTTTTCTGTGAAAACGGATTTTCCGTTCATGTCAACCAGATTTACAAAGCCGTCTCCGTCGAATTTGCTGTTCAAATGAATGTTCAAAGAATTCGTACTTGCCTGGTACCCGATTTGTGTTTCCAGTTTAGCTGAAGCTTCTTCAACTCCGGCTTGTGAGCCGAAAGCATGTTGTGAAGTACGGATTACATCACCATCAGTGCCGCTGCTGCTGTTTGTTTGGTTTGTTGCCAGGTAGAATGTTACAGTTCCAACATTGGTTGCCGGTGAAGTCCAGTTGAATGTCCAGCTGGTTAAACTTGTTCCTGCCAATTTATGAGTAACACGCGATTTCCCTCCGGAAGTAATGGTTTTGGTATGTGTAGCGTCTGTAATTGCCCATGTTCCGGCTACTGTGTTGTTCGGATTCAAAGCAACGATCTCAAATCCGTTTTTGGCGTTGGTAGTGGCCATGCTAACAAGAACCTCGTAAGTAGTCCCTGGTTCGTATTCCGTAACCGGTGTTCCGGCGTTTGTCAAAGTTACATTATTAAAACCCGAGCCACTTTGAACTGTTCCTGAGTGGCATTGAGTACAAACTCCGTCTCCGGGAGCACCTGTTCTTCCTCCCGGACTTCCTGCCTGGTTCAAAGTATGATAATTCTTGCTAAAGTTTTTAACTGTCTGTACGGATCGATTTCCAGCAAAGCTTAATAAAAGCCCCGAAGCGGCTAATAGCCCGATATAGATGTAGTTTTTAGTCATAACGTTTTTTTTGTATTTGTCTCAAAGTTAGTTGTGTACGTATTGTCTATTGTTATTAAATTGCCGTAAACAATTATGAATTTCCGAAGTTATCCTGTTTTTAATTCTGCATTCTTCCTTGTTGCAGCCAACATTGGAACTGTTGGATAAGCGAATCGGGAAGAGCCGGTCCTCCTTGCGGCATCAACTGGGGTGTTCCTCGCAAAGCCTGAATAATTGCCTCTGCATTTGCAGCGATTTCTGCATGGTTCGACAAAACCGGTGATGTTCCGGCTCCAACACCATGGCATACGGCACAGTTTTCTTCTATCATCGGGGCGATTTGTGTGCTGAATGAAATGGTACTGTTGCATGTAACCCCCGGTAATGCGGGAGGAGTTTTTGCCTTTGTACATGCACTGGGAAGGAACAATGCCAAAGCAGCAATGCTCCCCAACGCTAAGAAAATAGAAAGTGTTTTTTTCATTTACTTGATAAATAAAGGTTTAAAGCTCATCCATGAAAGTGCAGGAATGAACACGAACGGAATCAGGTAGCCTTTGAAATAATCGATCATTGCCATAGAATCCTCGTTCTTGAATTCGGGGTCATTCATGGTAAAGACGTAAAAAACCAAGGCTACTGAAAATCCTGATAAAATGAAATTACAAACAAAAGAAGCGACAGCCTTGTTCTTGATAAATGCATAAATGCCGGCTCCAAGAATGCTGATCCCGAATGTGATCATCGCGGAAAAGCACAACAAATGCCAATAACCGCTTGCTTCTGTAAAATCTGCGATCATATTCTTGTAAACGGAAGAATAGATCCATGAAATAAGCGACGCAAATAAGCCGGAGGCTGCGGCAAGGAAAAAAAAGCGTTTGAACATCTGATTATTTTTCGGTTACCGGAATGGAGTAAGAAATATTCATAATGTCCGGAACAGCATCGCTTTTACGTCCCACACCATAATCAATGCGATTTACCGTGAATTTCCCACTGAAAGTCAGGTCATTCCCGGATTTGGAAACGGTCGCAGGGATCTTTTTTTCTTTTGTAACCCCTTTCATGGTTAATTTTCCTGTGATGGAATAGCTCTCCCCGGATTTTTCCACTTTGGAAGAAACAAATTTGATAGTTGGGTATTTTTCTGCTTCAAACCACTCGGAAGTTTGAGCTTTTTTATTCTGCATAGAGTTCCCTGTATTGATGGAATTCACATCAATGGTCAAATCGAATTTTGCATTCGCCAGGTCATTTTCATCAAATTTGATCGTTCCCTTTGCCTTTTTAAATTCACCCGACGGATCTTTGCTCTTGAATGCAATTTTGAACCCTTCCTTGAAGACATAGTCTTTTGGTGCTGTCAATGTTACAAATGCCGAACCTGCAAATAAGCAGATTGCTAAAGCTGGATAAAGTAATTTTTTCATAATGGTTGTTTTAAATTTTATATTCATCAAATGTTCAAATGTTCAAATGTTCAAATGTTCAAATTGGATTTTATGCATTGAACTTTTTGAACTCTTTCAACCTTTTGAACCTGTTTTATTGTCCGAACTCGAACTTTCTTCCGATGCAAAAACCAATCCTAAATTGACCTTTTAACCAATTGTCATAAGTATTGGTGATAAATTGTGTTTCTCCGAAACCACGCGCGTTCGTCAGGTAGATGGTAAAATTGTGCCCGAAAGTCAGCCATTCTACCGCAAAGCCAAGACTATTAAAGTTTGCTTGTCGCATTCCCTTATCCTGGAAAACCTGGTAATACTCTACCATAATTCCCAGGCGTTTTGTCAATGACCAGCGCATTGCTCCGCCAAGTGAGAATAGCGTGTTCTGATCATCAGCCGCCACATAATTCCGGTGAACAACTGTAGGCATAACAGCCAGACTTACCAGATCTCCGAATTTGCGGGCAATGTTTAACTGAGCGGAGTAGGAGAAACGGTATTCCTGTTTTGGAAAATGAGCAACGGCGTAAATATCCGGAAGCGCTTTCATGTAAGTATAAAACATACTTCCCGTTACTGCTAAGGAGATTGGCATACCTTTTTTCTTCTGCTGCAGGATGCGGTATTTGCCAAACCCATCAATCAATGAGCGGTAAGGAGTTCCTGTACCTTTGCTTCTTCCAACGCCAATCATGAGATTGTTAGTGATTCCGTATTCAAATGCCAGACGGATATCACTTGAATTGTCGAATCCAAACCAGTTTTGAACACCGCCGTTTGTACCTGCTAAATCGCCGAAACGGTGTTCTACCCGAAATTCCAAAACTCCTTTCCGTAAACATTCTACCGAATGGCCGCTGACGATGCGGGTGGACTGAAATGTCTGTTCAACCAGGTTGTCATCAACTTCAGTTTCGGTTTCTACTGCTTCCGTTGAGTCCGTTTCCTGTGCAATTGAAAAATGTGTAAAAAAACACGCTGCTCCAATAAATAATAGCCTTTTAATCATTTTAGTTAGTTTCTTTTGTTGCCAAGATAATATTTACCCTGATAAATAACTATCGATTTAATGCAGAATTGTCTGAATGGTTGGAATGCTTTTGTAAAATAGTCTACTTCGTTGATAGGAAAAACAGCCTACTATAGGAATCCTAAAATAAGCTGTTTTGAGCTTGTAAAATCAGGTTTAAACACTAACTTTGTCATACTGAAATAGATAAGCTTTTGCACAACTTATTGACTTGCGTAATTGTATTGCTTTCTTTGAATGCATATTCAAAAGACCATTTGGTGGTTTTGGAATGGAAATTCAAAGGGATTGAAACCGGATATGACCATTTGAACAGGAATAAAGTGGTGATGGACGGAAAAGTACTGCCTGTTTCGGATTCCTGCCGCCAGAGCAATTGGGGAAAATATTCCTTATTCCTTTCGAAAGGCATTCACAAGATCAGACTTGTAAATGAGGCATATTGCAAAGGAAGGTGGGTTGAACATACCTTTGAAAATGAGTTCAGTATCAATGCAGTTTGTGAATTTGAAGTCAATGCAAAGGAAGTTTCAAAAGTCCGGATTGAATTTGACCTCGACAAATCGGATGTTTCCGTTGTTCAATTTGATTTGAACGGAAATGAGTTGATGAATAAAATTCCCGAATTCAAAGGGAAGCATTACCCGATGCAGATTTCCTGGCAATTTATGAACATTGAAGAAGGATACGATCATCCTTCACGCATGCTGGTTTTTGTGGATGATGTGAAAGTTGGGGTTTCTCCCCAGGCTGTAGAAAGCATGGGTGGAGTGTTTGGAGTGAAAATACCGAAGGGGCAGCACCGGATCCGCATTGTCAATCAATCTTTCATAAAGGGAATCTGGCAGGATCATACCATTGTCAATAATTATTCGGTTGATGCAGTTTATGAGCGATTCCTGAAAGTGAAAAAGGGATTGAAGGTTACTTTGGTGATTGATTTGAATAATGAACATACGGTGAATAGGTGGGAATAAAACTAAAAAAAAGTAGGGGTGTAAAATTTTACGCCCCTACTTTTTGAATTCTTTCTTAATTTATCCGTTCCAAACACCCATTGAGTTAAATTTCTCAATGCGCTCTTCGATTCGTTGTTCCGGACTTTTAGCATCCAGTTCTTTCAGGTATTCAATGATTTTGTCTTTTACGTTTTGGAAACTTGCTTCCTGGTCTCTGTGAGCTCCGGCAAGAGGCTCTTCAATCACATCGTCAACCAGTTTCAAACGTTTCATATCCGAACTGGTCAATTTCAATGCTTCAGCTGCTTTTTCCTTGAAATCCCAGGATCTCCACAAAATGGAAGAACAGGATTCAGGAGAAATAACTGAATACCACGTGTTTTCAAGCATTACAACTTTGTCTCCTACACCAATTCCCAAAGCTCCGCCGGATGCACCTTCACCGATGATGATGCAAATCACAGGAACTTTCAACTGCATCATTTCATAAATGTTACGTGCAATTGCTTCTCCCTGACCTCTTTCTTCTGCTTCCAATCCGGGGAATGCTCCCGGTGTATCGATGAATGTTACGATCGGTTTATTGAATTTTTCAGCCATTTTCATCAGGCGTAAAGCCTTGCGGTATCCTTCCGGATTTGGCATCCCGAAATTTCGGTACTGGCGCATCTTGGTGTTGATCCCTTTTTGCTGACCAATAAACATCACTGTTCTTCCGTCAAGCAAACCAAATCCTCCGACCATTGCCTTGTCATCTTTTACGGTTCTGTCACCATGTAATTCCTGGAAGGAAAAACCGGTAATTGCATTGATGTAAGCCAATGTATAAGGTCTGTCAGGATGACGGGACAACTGAACGCGCTGCCAGGGTGTCAACTTGCTGAATATTTCTTTTGTTTTTTTGGTGAGAGCCTCTTCCAGGTCACGGATTTTGTCGGACATGTCGACACCTGTACTGTTGCCGATCTCACGCGTTTGTTCAATTTGATCTTCTAAAGCCTTTAAAGGTTCTTCAAAATCTAAATATGTGGACATAATTGCTATTTTGAGGGGCGAAATTTACGAAAATAGTTCGCATCAATTAATTTTACGACATGATTAATTTTCCAACATGCAAAATAAACCTGGGTTTGCACGTCCTTAAAAGAAGGGATGATGGCTACCATGATGTGGAAACTGCCATGCTGGAACTCCCTTTCAACGATATCCTTGAATTTGTTGAGAGCGAGCAGGCTTCATTTACAACTTCCGGACTGGAAATTCCCGGATCGGGGAACCTGGTACTCGACGCCGAAGCCGAATTCCGAAGGTTTAAATCTTTTCCGGAGCTTGCTTTTCACCTGCATAAACTCATTCCGATGGGAGGTGGTTTGGGAGGTGGCTCTTCCGATGCGGCTTTTGCTTTGAAATTGATGCGTGATAAATATGCACCGGATATCCCGAATGAGGCGCTCAAAGTAATGGCGGCCAAAATCGGTTCTGATTGCGCTTTTTTTATCGATGGCGGACTGCAGTTTGCAACCGGAAGAGGAGAAGTTCTTTCGCCTTTGAACATTGACCTGAAAAATAAATGGGTGGTCCTGGTGAACCTTGGAATTCATGTTTCGACCAAAGAGGCCTATGAAGGAGTTGTTCCGAACAATGATCGCCGTTCTTTAATAGAAGTTCTGAAGGAACCTATCAAAAATTGGAAAGAGGATTTGGTGAATGATTTTGAAAAATCTGTTTTTAGAAAATATCCGGAATTGGAGGATATTAAAACGGATCTCTATGAACATGGGGCTGTTTACGCAGCAATGACCGGCTCCGGATCTACTCTGTTCGGGATTTTCGAATCGGAGGTTCAATCTATTAAGTGGTCACATCCGGTTTTATACGAAATGAATCTCAAGCTTTAGCATTTCCTCATTCGAAAATTCCGGAATTCTTGAATTCGATAATTAATGTGTTCGCTAATTTGCGAACAGATTTAAGATTAAATAATTGATTTTTAAATGATTATTATTCTTTGTTTTGAATGCTGATTTATTTTTTAATGAAACTCAGATGTTCAACCTTCCCATTGTTTTCCAGGACAAAATAATAAGAGCCGCTGCTTAGGCCGCTCACATCCATGGTCATCCCTGAAAGTTCGATGGCCTGCTTTTGCCCCAGGTTGTTGTAAACCCCGTGAAGCTTTAGATCGGAGACAGCGTTTTTGGAAAGTACCTGCACCAACTGATTTCCCGGGTTCGGATAGAGGACCAGGTTCGACTCTATTTTCCATTCTCCGACAGAGGATGTGCTCAAAGGATCTGCTTCAAAGAGAAATAAACCACCCAGATCCTGGCCTACAAATAAGTTCAGGAATCCGTTCCCGTCAATGTCATTCACAAAAAAGCTGCTGTAAAGCCCCACATCCATATTCAAATAAGTATTTGAGTACAAACTGAAGATGTCTCCGTCGTTTAAGTGTCCGTCGATATCCCGGTAATAGTTCATTTTACCGTTGTAAGCACCGACAAACAAATGTGTGGTATCATTTTCACGGAAGAAATGTGGAGCGGCATATCCGTCCGGAGAAGACGAAATGTCGACCTGGCCTAAGTTCTGGGTGATTAAAGTAAAAACCGGATTGGAAGCTGTGCCTGTGTTCTGATAATACGTTATTTCTCCGGTCTTTTTCCCTACGATAAGATCAACCAATCCGTCCTTGTTAAGGTCGAAAAGCTGCGGGAAAGCATAGGACAACACATTGATTGCGCTTCCGGTATTATCCGTTAAGGAAACGGATGTTCCGAGGTTTAGGTTATTTCCCGGGCCTGCGCTATTGATGTACTTCAGAAGCGTTCCATTTTCTCTGCCGATAATCATATCGGTATCACCGTCGCCGTCCAGGTCCCCGAATGTTGGAACAGATCTTAAACCCAATCCCAAGGATGAAAGGCCTAAGTAATCGTTATTGATCAGCGTAAATTCCGGGTTTGAAGCGGTTCCTGTGTTCCGGTATAGTTGCAGTGCGGATTCCAGGGCTAAAGTGGGTTTGTACCGGATAAAAGTTGCAACTACCAAATCTTTTAATCCATCCCCATTTTCATCCACTAAAACAGGGATGCTTCCCAGTCCGTTCTCGATCATATCTTTTTGCAGGAAATTGTTTTCCTGGAAAACAAAGTTCGGAAGGGCATTTGTGCCGGTATTTTTGAAAAACTGTACACTGTTTTGGTTTTCGGAAACGGTTCGTGCATTGGGAGCGATAATCAGATCTTTCTTTCCGTCAAAATCCACGTCTTCCCAGTACATTGCCGGAAATAGCTGCATGAACCCCGGGTTGGATGCCGAAGGGTAGTTGTGTGTCTGACTGATCATGGCAGAATTGGTATTGGGAGCATTTCCACCGTTCATCAATAAGGTGATTCCGGCATAGGAAACATCGCCCAGGATCAGGTCCATAACCCCATTATTATTTACATCCATTGCTAAAATAGTGGAGCCTGAATGTCGGGTGACATTTTCAAGCGCGGTGTCGATTAAGAGGTCTGATTCATAGTCTTGCGGATCTCTTCCCGGTTTTTCCGGTCTTAACGGATTTGGGACATCACCGTTTTCGCAGGGATAAGCAGTTTCATTCAGGAAAAGATCATTGCTGTTGGCATCTTCACTAAATTTTCCCCAGCATTGGTTCTTGAGTACAAAGATTAGTGAATCGGGGATTCCATAGAGCTCCATACTTTGGTTCTGATGGTAGAGCAGATTCTGCCCGCCGATATGGAAAGTCAGTACATCGATATCCCCGTCAAAGTCTACATCGGTATATGCGGGAATATCTCCGGCGCTTACATACAGATTGGAAATATCTCCTGCGTAATCTGTCTGAAGATTGTCTGTGATCAGCTGCCATTGAAGTCCTGATGAAGAACTTCCGATGTTCCGGTAAATCTTTACACCGCCGATTCCATAAGTAAAAAGGTCCTTTCTTCCATCCGCATCATAATCAACAAATGCAGCGCGGTATTTGCAGTCAGCTGGAAAATATTCATAGCCCTTGTAAACGTATTCGTATCCATGAACCGAAGCATTTACTGTATGTTCCATGAGGATGAATTCGTCGGCGCTGCGATCAAAGATTACCAAATCGTCTAATCCGTCGAAATTATAATCGATGGTTGAGAACTGGCCGTAATTAATTCCGCCGGCCCATGGGTTCTTCAGAGTGGCACTTCCATTCTTAACCGGAATATTGGGGTTGTATTCAAATCCCAAATAAGTCTGTGAAAGAGCCGGTTGAGAGCTCAGGATTATCCAAAGAAGGGAAATGAAGACTTTTTTCATTTGTTTAGGATTACAATATGATTTGTAAAATAAGCCAAATATTCGGGCAACTCCAAAAACAGATTTCTGTTTAGAGATAAAACGTATTAAAATGAAAAAAATTCTCCTTTCCTTCTTTTGTTTCTCGGTTATTTATTCCTGTGTTTATGCCCAGGATTCCATTTCTGTCTTGTTTATCGGGAACAGTTATACTTATGTAAACGATCTTCCGGGTACGCTTGGAGCACTTGCTGCGAATCTTGGAAAAGAAATAACCATAGACTCCAAAACAAACGGCGGTTACACCTTTCAAAATCACACTACTGATCCATTGACCTATTCGAAAATCCATTCAAAGCCCTGGGATGTTGTGGTGATCCAGGGACAAAGCCAGGAGCCGAGTTTCCCGGATGCCCAGGTTAATTCGCAGACCTTACCTTATGCGATGCAGCTGTCGGACAGTATATGGGCGAATAATTCCTGCAGCAACGTGATGTATTACATGACCTGGGGAAGGCAGAACGGAGATCCGCAGTGGTCGGAAATAAATACGTTTGAAAAGATGAATACGCGCTTGTACAACGCATATATGCGTATGGCGGATTCAAGTGATCATGCAATGGTGTCGCCGGTTGGGCGCGTTTGGTCTTATGTACGGGAAAATCATCCGGCAATTAATTTGTACAACGCCGATCAATCTCATCCGTCGGCAGAAGGGACTTACCTGGCGGCTTGTACCTTTTACACCTCTCTTTTTCGTCAAAGCCCTGTGGGAGCAACCTACTACGGTGGTCTATCAGCTTCAACTGCCGGGATTCTGCAAAACGCTGCAACAACGGTGATTTTGGATTCACTGGATCATTTTCACCTGCATCCCGTTGATGAACCGACACAGGCTTCTTTTACCCTGGTCCAAAACGGAGAAACCATTCAACTGACAAATACCAGTTCAAGAGCAACAACTTATACCTGGGATTTTGGGGATGGTCAAAGTGCATTAACGGAAAATGCGCAGCACACATTCGGTTCGAATGGGACGTATACTGTTCAATTAATGGCATCATCCATTTGTAACACAGATACATTTTCCATCCAGGTGCAGGTAATGTCCCTCGGTTTACCGGAAACGGATTTTGAAAAAGTGGTGTTTTTAACCCATGATGAGTTTATTGAAGTTTCGGCCGGTGTCCCGGGATTTTCTCTAGAGGTCTTCAGTGTTGAAGGAAAACTGCTGATGGAAAAAAGAAAATTAGGAGAACTGCCTGTCATGATTCATCGAACAAATCAAATCCAGTTATTTTATATTACACGCCCGGATGGAAGAATTAAAACAATTAGAAGTATTTAAATATATTTTGTTTAACATTAATGTTAAATATTTTTATTTTAAAATATTTGTATCGAAATCAAACAAAACGCACTGTAAGGTAACAATGATCGGTGTTTTAGAAAATGCTTATTTCGGAAACGCATCAATTATTGATAATTATTACGTTAAATAATTAACATATTTATATTTTGTTTTTCACCGTTTTTTTAGTTTAAAAAGCCTCTAAATTACTGGGATTGGAATAAATATGTACGTTATGTTAAGAAATTACTAAATCGATATTCCAACGATTTTTTAAGTTGGTGCCAAAAGCAGTATAGTAGTATCTGTGAAATATTTGTGGATTTTTGTTTCAAACAAATAATTTTAAACTTATGAAGAGAATTACACTTAGATCAGTAATTCCGGTAAGGTTAAAGTTTAAACTGAAACAAAATACGTTATCTAGCTTAGGAGGTCTGCTTGTCGGATTATTCCTGATTGCTTCGAATTCTATTTTTTCACAGACAACTTTAATCAACCCTGCGACTGATGGAGGCTTTGAACTAGGCCCGGATTTTACCAGCAATGGCTGGACAGTTGATAACGGAACCGTCACCAATAAATGGTTTGTAGGTACTGCCGCAACCGGTTTTACAGGGAATGCAGCTTATATTTCTGCGGATGCGGGAGTAACAAATGGATATACTAATTCCAGTACTTCTGTTGTTCATTTTTATCGTGATGTCACATTTCCTGCAGGGGAAACGAACATTCAGCTAAGTTTTAATTGGAAAGCATTGGGGGAAAGCGGTTATTGGGATGCTTTAATGGTTTCTATTGCTCCGACAAGTTATACTCCGGTTGCAACGAATATTTCAGCGAGTAATGGAAACTTAGCGGCACCTGCAATCAATTTAGCGGGTCTTTGGAATTCTTCGTCGGTAAATACCGCTACGATTTCAATTCCGGCAAGTGTGGTTAATAATTGCTCCACAAATCAAACATTCAGATTGATTTTTACATGGAAGAATGACGGCGGTGGCGGATCAGCTCCATCTGCTGCAGTAGACAATATTTCATTAGTAAGTTCTGCTTCGGCAATCACTTCTGCCGGTGGAACCTTCACGATTGATAATACCTTACCTAATGCAGGGACAAACTTTTCAAGTTTTACAAATGCAATCAATGCATTAAATTCAGCTTCAGCTTGTTTGACTGCTCCGGTGGTGTTTAATGTTACTTCCGGACAAACTTTCAATGAATTGCCTCCGGTAATTACTGCTACAGGTACTTCTACAAACACGATTACTTTCCAAAAGAACGGAGCCGGTGTGAATCCGAAGATTACTTCAACTGGAACAACGGGATCAAATGACGCAAGTATTACGCTTTCAGGAGGGGATTATTTTAGATTCGATGGGATAGATGTAGATAACAGTGCATCTGCAAGTATGGAATTTGGCTATTTGGTTCGTAATGCTTCAGCAACAGATGGGGCTATGAACAACATTTTTAGGAACATATCTGTAAAACTGAATAGAGGAAACAATACTTCGGGTTCATCCAGTGCTATTTTATTCTCAGCTTCAACAACGGGAGGCGGGATTGCTCCAACTGCTCTGTCTGGTGCCAACTCTGATAACCAGGTGATGAATGTAACAATTGATGGAGCAATTAATGGGATCTATTTCCTTGGAAATTCAACTTATCCCGATGCGAATAACTCTATCGGAGTAATTGTTGCGGGAAATCGTAATCTAATAACGAATATCGGACCAACCGTTGCTACGTTTGTTGCTGCAAGAGGGGTTTATTTGTTAAATCAAAATGGAGTTTCTGTTAAATCAACCGATGTTTCGTTGGTTGCATCTAATCAGGCAATATCAGGAGGTATTTACCTTGCAGGTGTTTCTGGCAATACAGAAGTTTCAGGGAATAGTATCAAAAATATCAGTGTTGCGGGTTCTACATCTACAACTTCTGTTGCTTACGGTCTTTTTTCTTCCCAATCAACAAGCGGGACAAATGTTTGTAAGATTCATAATAATATGGTTTCAGACATTTACACAAGCTTTACGGGAACTGCAACATCAAACAGGTACGCAATTGGTATTTTTACCGGTACTGCTAGTGCTGCGGCAACTCAAAGCTACCTTGTTTACCATAACAATGTTTCAATTGGAAATGGTTTAACCCCAACTTATTCTAATTCTTGTTATGAGATTCAAAATGTTGCTTCGGTTTACAAGGTGCAAAACAATATCTTCGCAAACTTTACAAATGCTCAAACAGGAGCGGCAAGACATTATGTTTATGTAACAACTTCTGCTACAAATATCGGAGCAACCGGATCGATTTCTAATAAGAATGATTTCTTTGTTGCAAATGATTTAGGAACTACCGGATTTACGGCTAGAGCTAATTCAACGAATTTAACGTCATTGTTAAATTGGACTTCTGCGATTACGGCTGTTGCTAACACAGATGCAAATTCAGCAAATGTCAATCCGATGTTTGTAAACAACAATACTGATTTGCATTTGAATTTGGGAGCTACTCCAACTCAGATTGAATCTGGTGGAGAGGCTACTTTAGGAATTGCGGTTGATTTTGATGGACAAGTAAGACCTGGACCGGTAAGTCCTGTAAACGGAGGAAGTACTGCTCCTGATATGGGGGCTGATGAATTTGACGGAGCTCCGGCAACACCACCGACAATTACATTTAACTCAATAACTCCAAACACAGTTCAGTGTGCCGGAACACCGCACTTGATATCTGTAGATGTTGCAAACGTTAATGGAACGATTTCGTCAGTCAATCTTAATTATTCAGTGAACGGAGTTACTCAAACTCCAATTGCAATGACTAATTCAAGCGGGTCAACCTGGGAGGGAACAATAGCTGTGCCTTCTCCTGCTAATGCAACTGTAAGCTGGTCTGTTACTGCAACAAATTCATTAGCACTTTCAGGGAATTACATCGGAACTTCTTATTCGGATGAACCTTTGCTTGGAGTTACTGCATCTGCAACTGCAAGCTCATCAACAATTTGTGAGTCTTCTCCTTCTGTTCTTACAGCGACACTAACTAAGAGTGGTTCCGCTACAATTGGTACGGCAACTACTTTAACGGGAGCAACTTCACAGCCAACAGCATTTTGTAACAGATGGCCTTCATATCGTATGCAGACAATCTTTACAGCTGCTGAGTTAAGCGCAGCAGGATTGATCGCAGGTCCGATTACTTCGATGTCTTATAACATCACTACTTTAGGAGATGATGCTGCGAATGCAAATTTTGTTGTTAAAATCGGAACTACAGGATTAACAGCATTTACTGATTTTGTTTCTTCTGCAGCTTATACAACTGTTTATCCGGCTGCAACATATACGCATGCTGTAGGAGTTAACGTAATTAACTTTTCAACTCCATATAACTGGGATGGTACATCCAACATTGTTGTTGAGGTAAGCCACGATGGTGCTGATGCAATAAATAACTCTCAGACTTATTATACTGCGACGCCAGGAAATACAGTTGTGTGGTCAACAAGCGGGAATGCAGTTGGAACAACGAGTACTAACAGATTAAATGTGGTATTTACCGGAAACGTTGCACCTGCAATTCAAACCATTTCGTGGTCAGACGGAGTTGGAACAATTGGAACAACAAACCCTTTATCGGTTTCTCCAGCTACAACAACTACTTATACAGCAACAATTACAGCTGCAGGTTGTTCGGTTTCTCCTTCACCAACAGTGACTGTAACGGTTAACCCGCTTCCTTCAGCTCCGACTGCTGCAAACTCTACACAGTGTGGTACACAGATTCCAACAGCTTCTGTAACTTCTACAAGTGGTTTGCCAACTCCGGAATTTAAGTGGTATGATGCGGCAGTTGCAGGAACTGTTCTTCAATCAGGTACTTCGACAACTTATACAACGGCAATTTCAGCTACAACTACATTCTATGTGAGTGAATTGAACACTGTTACAGGGTGTGAAAGTGCACGGGTACCGGTTACAGTAACAGTTTCTGTACCGGATGCTATTTCAGCCTCAGCTTCAGCTGCTGCTATTTGTTTGAATGGTTCGGTAAATCTTACTGCTGCGAATACGAATCCAACTCCAATGCAAAACTATACTTACTCTTGGGTAAGTACTGCAGGAAGTGGTGCTGAAACTCCGGTTGCAGGAAATCCGGTTACAATTACTCCAACAGATGCAGGATCTTATACCTATACTGTAACAGCGGTAGATGGTGGTTGTACAACTGTAAATACCGTTTCTGTAACTGTAAATCCTTCTCCAACAGCTGTAACAGCTGCTAGTAGTGCGGCTACAATTTGTAATGGAGATATGATTGATTTAACCTCTTCTGCGAACCCTAATACATCGGTTGCTGCAACTTTGACAGAAGGATTTGAAACATTCCCTCCTTCAGCATGGACGATGATTAATGCAGGATCAGGAAATGCCTGGAGCACTTCCGCACTTGCCGCTCAATCAGGAAGCTCGGGTATGGCTTATGTATATGATCCGGATTTCGCAGCGAATGCATGGGCGATTACACCTCAATTATATATGGTTGCAGGTCAAACTTACAATATCTCATTTTGGTATAAGGTTCGGGGAGCTTCATTTCCTGAAAATCTGAAAGTAACTGTTGGGAATGCTGCAACGACCGCTGCACAAACTTCAATTTTATGGGATAATAATGGTGGTGCAAGTCTTACAAATACTACATGGGCTCAAGGTACTACTTCATATACACCAAGTGTAACAGGAAATTATTATGTAGGATTTAATTGTTATTCCGGAGCGGATGAATTTGAATTACATGTTGATGATGTTAGTATTGAATATACTGAACAGGGTACAATTGCATATGCATGGACATCTGCTCCGGCAGGTTTCACATCTGCAGTTCAAAATCCAATGGGGGTAAGTCCGGTGGTTAACACCACTTATACGGTTACAGCTACCAACAGCTTTAACTGTTCTGCATCTGCATCTGTTGCAGTTATAGTAAACCAACCTTCAAGTTCATCGGTTACTGCGTCATCTTGTGATTCATATACATGGGCTCAGAATGGAATGACTTATATGGCTTCAGGTGCTTACACGGATACAATCCCAAATATGTTTGGTTGTGACTCGGTAATCACATTGAACCTTACAATCAATCAGCCTACAACGTCAACGGTTTCTGTAACTGAATGTTCATCTTATACATGGGCACAAAATGGAATGACTTATACTGCTTCCGGTATGTATACGGATACTATTCCAAACTCAGTAAATTGTGACTCAGTTATCACTTTGGACCTGACAATCAATATGCCGACATCTTCTGTGTTTACGGTTTCAACTTGTAGTCCTACTTATACATGGGCTCAGAACGGAACAGTTTACAACGCATCTGGTATGTATAATGATACACTTTCCAACGCATCAGGATGTGATTCGGTGGTTACTTTGAACCTGACTATCACAAACTTTGTTGCAACAGCAACAGATAATGGTGATGCTACGATTACAGCTTCTGCAGGAACAACTTACCAGTGGATTAATTGTACAACAAATGCACCGATTGCGGGTGCAACAGCACAAACTTTTGCTGCAACAGCAAATGGTACGTATGCAGTCATTGTATCAAACGGTACATGTTCGGATACATCAAACTGTGTGAACATTACAAATGTTGGAATCAAAGAGAATATGATCTCTACGATCTCTGTTCATCCAAACCCAACTAACGATGTTGTAATCGTGACAATGGATGCTTCTTCGGCAATTGTTGAAGTAATGGATGTACAAGGAAAATTGGTTCAGACAGCTCAAATTAAGTCCGGAGATCAGGTTGATCTTAGCACTTACGAAAGAGGTGTTTATACATTGAGAATTAAAACAGAATCAGGTACTTCCATCGAAAGAATTGTGAAGAACTAATCCTTTGTTTATTTGAAAAGAAAGCGGTCATTCGAAAGAGTGGCCGTTTTTTATTGCACGTAGTTACGATGATGATTCAAATGATACGGAGGATCATTCTATCGGAGTCAAGTATATTCTGTTATTGAATTGCAGGACTAAAGTCACATGCTAAAGCCCGTCCTGAGCATGATTATCTTCTTTAAAGGTTACTTTCCTCTGTGTGATGGATATCCCCCCGGACTACTGCTGTTATCGGCAAAAGTCTATCCGGATGGGTAAAGTTTTAAGATAGGAAGTTCTTAAAACAAAAAAGCCCCGTTTATCAAATGACAAACGGAGCTTTTTAATAGGGTTATCTTATTTTATCGAATGTTCTGCCGGAAGCTTGAAAAGTTCAACAGTAACAAATTGTCCGATGACATCTTCGATGTCTTTTGTTTCCACCCAGCTTTCATGTTCAACGATTAGTTTATTCTGAGTGCTCAGTGTGCATGAAACATAGCCGTCTTTTTCTCTCATCAGAGCACTGATTTGTGTGAAATCCGAACCGGTAATGGGAGTCTGGGATACAAAGGTGTTGGAAACGATCTTTGAAATATTTTTAGACTGATTATAACGCGCTTTTTCTTGATTTAATTCAAATACGGATGTCTGAGAAAAAACACCATTTGAGAAAAAACAGATCGCAAATAAGAAGATTGTTTTTTTCATAGTTAGTCAATTTTAATGATACGTTGTTTTTGAGAAGAATTAGTGCTTGTTACAACCAGGGTGTAAACCCCTTCACTCAAAGAAGAAATATCTCTGAAAAGGTTCGTATTTCCTTCGTTTACATCGATTTTTTCCTGTAATACCGGAACGCCTTTCTGGTCCATAATTTGAATTTCCATGGTTTCCTTTCTGGAACTTTGAAGCTGAATAACCAATTGGTCCTTCATCGGATTCGGATATGCTCTGAACAAACCGTCTATATCTTCTTTGGAATTCACAGAAATGATTTTCGAATCGGTTCTATCCCCGTTTAGGTCTACTTGCTGCAATTTATAAAAGCTGGTTCCGGATGGGACACCCTGGTGGATGAATTGATATTCGTTAGGATCAGATGTTGTTCCGGCTCCCTGAACAGTTCCGATTGTCACGAAATGCTCGGCATCACGGGAATACATGACTTCAAAATAATCGTTTTTGTACTCGCTTTCTGTTCGCCAGCTAAGAATGTTTCCTAAGCTTGTTGCGTTCCCGTTAAATTCAGAAAGCGATACCGGTAAGATACCTGTTCCTGTCCATCCGGAAATCGTAAATTCACAACCGTCTCCGGCATTTCCATCTATCATCAGCATATAAGTATTCCCAATGGTAAGGCCGGTAGCTGTTACCGTTCCCAGGGTAGTATTTCCAGGGTTATAACAGTTTGACATGGAAGTGAAGCCTGTACAGCACCCGGATGCATCATACGTAATGCTGTAAACATGTGCCTGGATTCCGTAATTGTTCACACATCCGGTAACGGATGAAATTGGAAATGTGTGAGAGGTACTTGAAGCCACAAACTGGTACCAGGAATTGTTTTCGATGGAACCGCAGAATACACTGGTTACGTTACCCGGTTGATCAGCCGTAAAAGTAACATCCGTTGATGCGCTGAATGTTCCGGGTCCTTCCGTTAAAGTTGCAGGAGAAGGGCAATTATCATTTGTTGCAGCACTCCCGCATGAGTTGGGCGGCGCAGATTCAACTGCACAAATGGAGAACGTTCCGGAGCCTCCGCCTAAATCCCATACACGAATATAAATGGTGCTCCCGGGGGTAAGTCCACCACGGTAAATCATGGACATCGAGCCGTTTGGAGAATCGTCATCATCACATTCGACAAGTGTTAGTGATCCGCAAGTTCCTGTGTAGAAGGCCATACCGCTGTCTGTCATGGTGCCGGAGTTTGTGTTGACCATAATGGCTCCTGTTGCCGGAACCACTGCAGTAAACCAAACGTCTTCGCCTGAATAAGAAGCACAACCAGGTGCAGGTGGTCCAACCGAATTGGTAGACCCGTAATTGGATGCAGCTGTGTAGGAACAAGAAGTGTTTACCGGAAGAGCAATGGCTGTACAAGGTTCATCATTGGTTGTTGGCGGGGGAGAGCTTGCGCAAATGGAGAATGTTCCGTTGCCATTATTCCCGTATTCCCACACACGGATAAAAATAGTTGCCCCTGGTGTTAATCCTGAACGCGAAATCATGGACATAGCTCCGTTGGGAGAATCATCGTCGTCACATTCCAGTAAGGTCAATGATCCGCAGGTCCCGGTATAAAACGCCAGTCCTGAGTCTAAGATAACTCCTGTATTCATGTCTACCGTTAAAACTCCGCTTGCAGGTACTACTGCTGTAAACCAAACATCGCCGCCGCTGTAGCTTGCACAACCCGGTGCGGGAACTCCCGCTGAGGCAGTTGCGGCTGCATTAGTGTAAGTGGAATAAGAACAGGATGTCCCTACTGTCAGTGATGTCGCTGAACAAGGATTATCATTTGCCGGTTGTGCAAAGCACGGATTTAAGGGTAGTAGGATGATTACCAGTCGTAGCAGGGTTTTCATAAAAAGTAGTCGTTAATTAGTTAACATTCTATTAACGATAAATTTAATGTTTAGTTGGTTAAAAAAAATACAGATTGCCCCCTGGATGTGTAAAATGTATATTCGAATGATTAAAATCTAAGTTTAAATGAATAAAAAAAGACAGGCCGAAAGCCTGTCCTTATACTAAAACCTTGTACTAAAATTTATTGCTTTACAAGTTGAATCTCACCACGCAATTTCACATCTTCTCCAACCAATACACCACCTGTTTCAAGGGCAGAGTTCCAGGTTAAACCGAAATCTTTACGGTTGATGGAAGATTCAAAGCTGAAAGCTGCTTTTTCATTCCCCCATGGATCTTTTCCTTCTCCGTGGAATTCGATATCCAATGGTATACGTTTTGTGATTCCGTGTAACTGGAATTCGCCTTCGATCTTACCTGATTTCAATTCGGGAAGTTCCGCTTTGAAGGTAATTTGAGGGTGATTCTCTACATCGAAAAAGTCTCCGCTTTTTAAGTGTCCGTCCCGTTGTTCGTTGCGTGTATTTACGGAAGCTGTATCAATGGTTGCATCAATAACCACGTTCTTAAAACCGTCTTCAGCTTCTACAGTAGCATTTACTGCATCAAATGTTCCGGTTACTTTTGTAAACATCATGTGTTTTACGCTAAATCCTACTTCACTGTGAGAAGGGTCAATTGTCCATTTAGTTGTACTCATTTTGATTGAATTTTAAATTGTTTATTTTTTATTTACTGTTTGAAAAAGGTTCAAAAGGTTCAAAAGGTTCAAAAGGTTCAAAAGGTTCAAAGTTGATTTTACCGTCTTGAAGTCTTAAAATCCTAAAGTCCTGATGTCTATTTAATCGTTACTAATTGTTCCAAAGTCTTACGGACTTTTTTGTGGTGTTGTGTATGATCTTCATCCGAACGGTATCCGAAAGTCAGAACGAGAACCGAATGATCATCTGTCAAACCTAAGATCTCGTCGTACTTCTCTTTTTGGAAACCTTCCATCGGAGTGCTGTCAATTCCCAGATGAGCGGCCATTACCAAACCGAATCCCAATCCGATGTACGCTTGCTTGGTATTCCATGCAATGAGTTCTTCCGGGCTCAGATTGGATAGCACCCCAACAATATTCTGTTGGAACCGGTTCAGTTTTTCGCGTTCAACTTCACGAATTTCAACAATGCGCTGCATGTAAGAATCAACCTGTTGGTCTTCAATATTACGGTTCACAGTGAATACAACGACGTCTGAAGCATCCGTCAGAGGCGACTGGTCGAAAGATGCAGCTCTTAACTGTGCACGCAGGTCCGGGGACTTGACGTGGATCAATTTAAAGGGTTGCAATCCGTAGGAAGTTGGAGCGCTGTTAATCGCTTCCAGGATTTCCTGCATGTCCTCATGACTGATTTTTTTCGTCGGATCGTATTTCTGTGTGGCGTAACGCCATGCTAGCGCATTTTTCATTTTTCTGTTGTTACATTTTCACCTCCATCGGTACCTCCATCAGCAAAACAGTGGAACCTTTGGTTATATGCAAAGTTACGGAGGAAGTGTCTACAATTCCTAATGCATCCCTGCGATTTAATTGCTGTCCGTCGATTACGGAACTTCCTTCAACCTGCATCACATAAACCCCGTTTTTCGGATTTTTCAATGCGTATGTCAGGGTTTTGTCTTCCGTGAATTTCCCCATGTTGAACCAGGCATCCTGGTGGATCCAAACTCCGGCATCGTCCTTGTCCGGTGAAAGAATTTGTACGAACTCATTCAAATGGTCGTCCACTGCAATCTTTTGCTGATCATAACGCGGTTCTACATTGCGTTTGTTCGGGAATAACCAGATCTGGAATAATTTCAGGTCCTGGTCCTCGTTCGGGTTAAACTCCGAGTGTTGTACTCCGGTCCCGGCGCTCATTACCTGGATTTCTCCGGCTGTAATGGTTGCACTGTTTCCCATGGAGTCTTTGTGTGCAATTGCTCCTTCCAATGGGATCGTGATGATCTCCATATTGTCGTGAGGGTGCGTTCCGAATCCCATTCCCGGTGAAACGGTATCGTCATTTAATACGCGTAAAGTACCGAAGTGAACTCTTTCCGGGTTATACCAGGAAGCGAAGCTGAATGAATGTTTGGCGTTCAGCCAACCGTGGTTTGCATGACCTCTTGAGTTTTCTGAGTGGAAGATTGTTTTCATGTTTTTGTCCTTTCTTGGATTATTTGATGAAGCAAAGATACAATAACTTTTGTAATAATTACCATGGTAAATATTATTTTACCATTTTTTAAGGATTTGGTAAGACAGGAGTGGGGGACAAAATCACTGCATATCGTTGATTTCACTGGGAAAATAGATGGATGTCTATCTGTAAAGGAGTTTTTTTGGGTCATGTCTTCCGGTAATGTGTCATCTGCACTGAAAAAAATAAAAGATTAATTGGCTGATTTCTAATAAAAACGCACGTTTGTTAAAATTAAAATGACTTTTTTTTCATTTTTTCCTTGCAGAAATGAAATTTGCACGTATCTTTGCAACGCTTTTAACGTAAAGCATTACACAATTCGAAAGTTGACTGTTGTCAACTCCTGCAAAGGAAAAGAAATTGGTTTGGTAGTTCAGTTGGTTAGAATACATGCCTGTCACGCATGGGGTCGCGGGTTCGAGTCCCGTCCAGACCGCACACTACGTTAAAAGATAAGTCCTATATGGCTGTAGGAAATAGAAACCCTCAAGATGTATCAATGTCTTGAGGGTTTTGTCTTTTATAGAAATTACTATTCATGGAAAGCTACTACGTTTATATTATCTCCAATCCATCCGGGATTTATTATAAAGGTTATACGACTGATATTGTTCGTCGTATGGAAGAACACAATTCTCCTATGGGAAAATACACCTCAGAAAGAGGTCCATGGGAGTTGATTTTTATTAAAAATTTTCAAGACAAATCAGAAGCACTGAAATACGAGAAGATGCTGAAGAGGCAAAATCACAAGTATTTAGATTGGCTGCTCACTTCAGATAGAAACGAATTAAAATAGTCACGCATGGGGTCGTCTCGGCTCAGCCGAGAAGTCCCGTCCAGACCGTCACGGCTCAGCCGGGATTAAAAGCAAAAAGAGAAGCTCAATATGGCTGTTGAGATTAGAAAGTCCTAAGATGTATCAATGTCTTAGGACTTTGGTCTTTTAGGAAAAACCTCCTACTCCCGAAAACCACGTTTATTCCGGCTTATCACCAGGCATTTCAGATCTATAATGAGTATCCATGCAAGAAAAGACAACAGCGTGATTTTTTGGAGTACGGGTAAAAAAACAATGAACCACCCGGTGAGGTAGATCAAGAAATTGACCAGGATCAGCAGAATGCAGAACCAGCCCAGGAAATACAATGTTTTCAGATGGTTCTTCCTCAGTTCGCTGAGGGTTGCGGCCATTGGAACAGCACTGATCGTACTTCCGATACCAATTACACTGTCGTGGAACCGTGTAAAAATGAAAATGAGAATAACCATGGACAAAGTTCCGGTGTAACGGATTATGAGGATATTTCGCTTCTTTTCGTGAAAAAAGGGTGGTAAATAATACCAGAAGACGGCTATTGTGGAAAAGAGGATAATCATTCCTGTTAAGGCAAAGATCCTTCCCGGATTGTGAGCTCCGTTCTTGGCCGGTTCGGCCAGTAGATCGCACCAGTAATTGTTGACCCAGTCGAATCCTTCTGCAGTCCTGTTCCTATCTGATCCTCCCGGATAGTAGACAGCTGCAACGATGTACAAAATCACAAACAGAATGATTCCGATGATCGGAATGAATATCCATTTTTCAGTGGACAAATGCTTTTTCAGACTCAATTTATTTTTCTTTCCATCCGCTCCAGTCATCGTGGTCTCCTTTAAAGATGTTTTTGATCATCCCGTACCCCAGGATAAAACTGAAAATGATCCCGATCACGCCGTAACGGGAATACCCGAACCAGAACGGACCGACTTTATGAATAATAAAGAGAGCAGATCCAACGAGCAACGCGGCGATTACCAATGAGGCGGCAAGTTGTTTGGTGACCCGGTTAAAGGTATGGACCAACGGATCTATTCCCTGGTGGTTCAGGTTGACATTGATCTTTCCGGAATTGATTTTACGAACGGCATTTTTCAGGTCATTGGGAAATTCTTCCATGTAATTGGCCATTTCATAAAGACCATTCAGTACTTTCATCCCCAATGTAAACGGGTTGAGTTTTTTTGAAATAGCGGAACGCAGATAAGGTCGGGCGATCTCCAGCATATCAATTTTAGGGTCCAGGTTACTGATAAGACCTTCAATAGTTACCATGGAGCGTGCGAGCAGGAAAAAATGAGCCGGTACCTTCAGGTCATAGCGCACAATAATATCCTTGAGTTGGAGTAGCACAGTGCTCATTTCATTTTGATGGATACTGATAACGCTGTAATTAGCTACAAACTCGTTGATCTCATATTCCAATGAGCGCATATCGCGAATCGTTGTCATGTCAGACATACGCATTAAAGTCCGGATGATTTTCCGGACATCTTTGGATTTTACAGCAAGAAAAAGGTGTCCGAGTATTTCAATGTCTCTCGGAAGAATAGTACCCATCATCCCAAAATCGAGAAAGCAGATATGCCCGTTGGGGAGAACAAGAATGTTACCGGGATGCGGGTCGGCATGAAAGAATCCGTATTGAAAAACTTGCTTGATATAAGTTACGGCAAGTTTATGAGCGACTTCTTTTCGGTCATAACCATTCGACTCCAGGATCTTGTTGTCCGTCACTTTTACGCCGGAAATGAATTCCATGGTGAGGACCTTACCGGTAGTATATTCTTTGTAAACCTTTGGAACATGGGTAGTGTTGTCATTCGGGTCGTCGAGTATGTTTCTTGCAAAACGCTGAATGCTAACTGATTCCCGGATGAAGTCCAGTTCTTTCAAAATACTTTCTTCGAAGTTTTGTACAAGCCCAAGCGGATCGAAACTCCTGAGAGAAGGAATCCTGCGTTCAAAAATTCGTGCAAGCATGTACATAATCTTGATGTCTTCGACAATGATTGCCTGGATTTCCGGGCGCTGTACTTTTACAGCAACCTTTTCACCGGTCTTCAAAGTCGCTTTGTGCACCTGGGCCATGGACGCCGAAGCAAAGGCCTCGGTTTCATACCAGGCAAACAACTCTTCCATCGGTTTTTTCAATTCGGACTCAATGACCTGCCGTGAAATTGCTCCGGATTGCGGAGGGACATTGTCCTGTAATTTTTCAAGCTGGATAATCAGATCTGCGGGAAGCAGGTCAGAACGGTTACTCAGGATTTGCCCGAACTTGATGAACGTTGGTCCAAGATCTTCACATACCAGGCGCATCTTTTCGTACTTGGTATACTTCCGTGCATTTCTGGCGGTGGAACGGGGAATCAGTTTTCTCAATAAGGAAAATCGGCGTGTCTCAATGAGGTATGAGACAACGTCTTCGTAACCGTAGCGGACAAAAATGCGCAGGATATGGTTGAACCTTCTGAAAGACCGGTAGCGTTGCCGTATGTTCTCAAACAGCGCCATCCATCGGGTCTTTGTTCTCCAGTTGATGAATCCGTGCCTCGGCCAGGGCCAGATTTCTGTTGACTTCCTCCAGTTTACGTTCCAGATCAATGAGTTTGTCGGTATGGGCAATGTTTACTTTTTCGTAGAATGCCGAAACCATCTCACCGATTTTCACTTCCATTTCCTCCTGTACTTCTTTTGCTTTCAGCCGGATTCTTTCCGTAAAAGGAATTTCATTGCCGGCTTCATCAACCCTTTTTTCAGACATGAATTCATTGAGCTTGTCTCGGCTTTGCTCAGATAATTCTTTTAACTTATCCATTAAATGCGTCTCTCTTGAGATTGCATACAGGTTTGCAGACAATGCTGCCAATTCGATAAATGTTTTTGCTTTCATGCCGCTAACTTCTTATATTTAAGAGAAATAAAAGTTGATGAATATCAGTGCTTCGAATGATTTTTGTCCCCTTTTTGTGATACAAACAACTTCTATTTTTGAAGAGTAAAAAAAGAATACCCCGGGAGACAGCGAATATCCCGGTCTTTTTAAAATTTGAATACCTATGGATTTAAAATTACCCGTATCAGCAATTATGACCGCTCCGGTTGAATGTGTTGGTCCCCAGGATAAAATATTGGTTATCAAACATCTCTATGAGAGACAGCGTTTTCACCGTCATTTTCCGGTTACAGAAAACAATCATCTGGTAGGAATGGTAAGCCTTGCCGATTACATGCACGCCATTGGAGAGGCAACTCTTGATGATAACGAACCTGTTTATTCTTTGAAAAAAGTGGAAGACATTATGTCTCACAATCCGGTTACGGTCAGCAAAGAGACTTCAATTGCGGAGGCAGGGGAACTGCTTGCAAAAGGGGAGTTCAGTTCTGTAATTGTCCTGGATGGTGATCAGGTAAGTGGAATTGTAACGGCAACGGATTTAATCCGCTACTTTCTCAAACAGGGTGATTGAATATTAGTAAGCCAACTTGATCTCGATCAGGCGCCTGATATCTTCCAGTACTTCGGGATCACGGACATCAATCCGGATTCCCCGCCCTTCTGCATAAACTTTAGCCGACAGGAGCTCTTTTTTGATCGTGTCGGAAATGGTGCTGTTTATGATTGCGTCGGTAGCTTTTTGACCGAATACAAATGCGGCTTTGAAATAAGCTTCCCGTGGAAGCAGGTAAACAATGACCCTTTTTTTGTCATTGATCCGAAAGCTCCATCCAAATTTTTTTCCCGAATATTTCCATTCTTCCACGGAGTCAGGGGCCTTTTTCTGAACATAATCCCGGATGGAATTCCACAGATCGCCGGTTTTTTTCAATTCCTCGGAAAGGGCCTGATCCCCGGGAATTATTTCCTTATTGGAAAAAACACTTGTGTCCATGCGGTGAAATTAGTGAATTATAGGATGCATGACGTTGTTCGTAGTGATCAATACCGATTGAAAACAATCTGAACCCGAAGGGGAAAAGTCAACTCAGGGATTGACGAATGTCATTGTTCCCGGAAATAGAATAGAAGACATTCGTGGAATTAACTTTTAAACGGTTTGTCATGGAAGCAATTCAGATTGAAATCAATAACCATCGGAAGGTATTCGCCATCCGGGAGCTTTTCACGAATAAATTCAGGAATTTGAAACTCGAATTCTATGCAAAGCCTCATACAGAAGATGGACCACATCCCGGAAAAATTGTGCGAAATAGCAGCTTTACCGTTGGTGATTGCCGGTCGGGAGGTCAGAACGGAATGCTCATTATAAATCCGGAAATGACACCTTCAGAACTTAAGGATTATTTAAGAAACACATTTGGCCTTGAGACAGAAATTTATAAATGGACAGAAGAGTCCTGGCAGATAATTGACTCAGGCGATATGACACTCGAAAAAATGAACCGGCTGAACAATCTTTCAGTTTAGTCACGATGTGGGAGAATATTAAAAATAGCGTAATCGAAATAGGTGAAATAGCCCGTTTTTTTATCCGTTTTTTCAGAGAGTTTTTCAGAAAAGGATACGAGTTCAGGGAAATGCTTCGTCAATGTTTTTTTCTGGGTTACAAATCACTGGGACTGGTAGCAATAACAGGCTTTATTATAGGTTTGGTTATTACGATACAGTCGCGTCCCACATTGATAAAATTCGGAGCTGAAGCCTGGTTGCCAGGAATGATCTCGGTTTCTCTTGTTAGGGAAATTGTTCCGGTTATTACGGCATTGATCTGTGCAGGAAAGATCGGTTCCGGCATCGGTGCAGAACTAGGCTCCATGAAAGTAACGGAACAGATTGATGCGATGGAAGTTTCCGGGACCAATCCGTTTAAGTACCTCGTGGTAACCAGGGTAACAGCGGTTACATTCATGGTTCCATTGCTCGTTGTTTTTGCGGATGCGATTTCACTCTACGGAGGTTATCTCGGTGTAAACCTGCGTGGTGCGATCAGCTGGGATCTTTATTGGACTCAGGTGATGGAGTCCCTTTCTTTCGGAGATATTATCCCGTCAATTTCCAAAACGTTCTTTTTTGGTTTTGCAATTGGAATTATCAGCTGCTATAAGGGATACACCACACAACATGGTACGGAAGGTGTGGGAAGGTCTGCAAATGCAGCAGTTGTTGTTTCCTCCCTGATGGTATTTGTGCTGGACCTGGTAGCTGTTCAGATAACTGATTTATTACAACTGATATGAGTTTGAAAACCGGATATGGAACTGAGACCGAAACTTCGGAGACCGTTATTTACCTGGAAAATCTCTGTAAATCATTTGGGGAAAATCACGTGCTTCGCAATTTCAACCTGAGATTAAACAAAGGAGAGAATATAGTTATCCTGGGAAGGTCCGGTTCCGGGAAATCGGTATTGATCAAATGCATCATCGGTTTGATAAAACCCGATTCCGGAATTATCCGTGTATTGCAGCAGGACATGTCTGGTATCGGTCTTCGCGAACTGGACCAAATACGCTCCCGTGTGGGATTCCTTTTTCAAAGCAATGCGCTTTATGATTCGATGACTGTCAGGGAAAATCTGGAGTTTCCATTGCGCAGGCATCGGAGGGAAATGTCGGAAGAGGAAGTGGCCCGGCTTGTTGAAGAAGCATTAACCAATGTGGGACTCCCTCACACTATCAACATGATGCCATCGGAACTTTCCGGTGGAATGCGCAAGCGCATCGCGTTAGCCAGAACCCTGATTCTTAAGCCGGAAATAATTCTGTATGATGAACCAACTACCGGTCTTGATCCGATTACTGCCGGAGAAATCAGTGATCTAATGATTGAACTTGGAAAAAAATATCACACCTCGTCGATTATTATATCACATGACATGCATTGCGTAAAGAAAGTCGCGGAAAAAATTGTAATGCTGATAGAGGGGAAATGCTATCAGGAAGGTACTTATGAGCAGCTCAAGGCGTCCGAAAATGAAGCCGTCAGAAAATTTTTTGAATCATGAAAAAAGAAACCAACAGAAATATCCGCTTAGGACTTATTGTATTAATAGGGACGCTTGGAATTATCGCTGCACTATACTACGTGGGGAGCAAACAGCGTTTGTTCGGAGATACGATCCATATCAGGGCAGAATTTTATAATGTTAACGGACTCAGAAGTGGAAATAGTGTACGCTATGCAGGAATAGACGTTGGAACGGTCGATGAGGTCGAAATCGTTAGTGATTCTTCCGTAATGGTTATTATGTCGATTGACAGGGATGCTTGCCGGTTTATCCGGAAAGATGCCGTGGCAGTTATTGGAACCGATGGATTAATGGGGAATAGAATTGTTAATATCAATGCTTCACACAGTACAGCTCCGGAAATAAAAGAAGGAGATAAATTGCTTACATACAGGTCTGTAGAAATGGATGCTACGCTTCAGACTCTGAATAAAACAAACCAAAATTTAAACGTGATATCGGCAGACTTGCGGGTTATTTCCGGTAAACTGAATAGTGACGGATCATTGCTGAACCTACTGCTTGACCCTGCTGTATCAGCCGATGTGCAGTCGGCGATCACCCATTTTAGGTATGTAGGGGAAAATACGGCGGTGCTTACGGGAGACCTGCGTGCAGTGGCCCGGAATCTTCGTGAAGGAAAAGGAACTGCAGGTCTGATACTGGGGGACACGGTTTTGAGAAATAATGTTAGTCGCACAGTTGTCAATATCCGTTCACTGACAGACAGTCTGGCGATTGTTTCAGGAAATCTTCAATCCTTGTCCGATAACTTGAAAAATGGCCAGGGAATCGTTCGAGTATTGTTCACAGATCCGGAATATCTGAAGAAATTTGATTCCATCCTGATGCATTTCGAGAATGGAGCAGATGATTTTGATGAAAGTATGAACAATTTAAAACATCGGTGGCCCTTTAAAGAAAAGAAAAAAGGAAAGCGCTAATCTGCCGGTCTTAACATAGCTCCACCAAATGTTGTGTCAAAACCATAGCAAAAAGCACAGCGCTATTTTCTTTCAGTCGGAAATCTTCATCCATGTATTTTTTTCGGATGGCTCCATTCAAATCTTGATTTTCATAAAAGCACATGCTGAAACCAAATACAATGCGTTTTATAACCTTACAAAATAACAAAGGCCATGAAACGAATTCCATGGCCTTCAGAGCGGTTTATCGAACTTTGAACTAGAATCTACGAACCGCTCTTATTTCAAAAGTTGCTGCTTTGTTGATGGTGAGAATGGATGTTCCCCCGGGAGTAATCACCACCGCATTTGCATCGGTGTTGTTTGCTTCATTGGAACTCCAGTAAGGCGATGTAAGCAGGTTGGTTCCGCCGTTCGCCGTTGCAGTTGCATCAATAATGGTGTAGTTGGCACCGATAAGCTCTAACTCTGCCTTTGTTGGAAGATACCAGTCGGAATAAGTAACAGTTCCTTCAGTGATCTGCAGTTCATTACAGGTTGCTGCAGCATAAGGGTTGCCGTCATCACCGATGGAGATTTGTGCCGGAATAATAATCGTTGTATTCGCAGCACCTGCATAAATACCATTTCCGTCGGCACGCGTTTTACCGTAAGTACCCGCAAACCATCTCACGGTAGGTATGTCGTTTTTGGCAACTACCAGTCCGTGCTGTCCGCTTTCGTCTACATAGCATACTACACCGCCTTGTGCAAAATCTCCTACTTCATATTTCACCAGACCGGCAACATATCCCATGCCTGCAATGTCTGTGGAATCAGTGTGATTGTTCCAGTTTGCCGTATCTATAGCTGTTATTCCGGATGCAACGGAAGCGCCGAAGACCGGATCGTTTTCGTTGGCACTGTTTGCGTGCAGTGCGTAAGGAACGCTTAATAACTGGGTAGTTCCTGTAATCGTATAATTTGTTCCGCCTGCAGGATCTGTTTCGGTTTTCACAAAGTAAGGTCCTGCTGACCAGTCGATTCCCGAAAAAGTACCTGAAACAACCGTTCCGGCCCCAATCTCAATGCTCACTAAGCCATTGATATTTGAAGTAGGGGTTTGTGTTTCCTGGTAAGTCACGGTTCCGCCCGGACTTCCCTGTAAAATGCTGACAAGCATGCCGATATTCTGGTTGGTTACCAGTGTGTTGGATGCATTGCGGATGACAGCCTGGTAGCTCATTTTTTGCGGTGCCTGTGAAAAAAGGTTGAAGGCAAGTAATAATAAGATTGCGGTATTTAATATGCGTTTATTCATGGTGTTTAGTTTTTAATGATTTGGAATTCTTTTACTAACTGACCGTTATCAGTTACTTTCAATAAATAGGCGGCCGGAGCCAATTGGTGCATGGAAACACCCGTTTCATGCTGGTTGATTTCCCTTTCTTCGATGAGTTTCCCACGGGTATCAAAAAGCTGGTAAGTAAGCTTTTGATTCGCGTAATCACTCACTGAAATGGTCATGCTTCCGTTGGTTGGATTTGGAAAAGCAGCAAGCTCCAAAGTGATGCTGTGATCTTCCAGACCAACTGTGGTAAGGATTTCATAAGGCTGCTGAACTCCCTGGTTTACTTCTCCGCTCGGTCCGGAATTGGAAGTGTAATCAATTTGTCCGATGGTGTAACTGCATGTTCCTCCTGCACCCGAGGCTTCATTCCCCGCGGCCGGTAAAGCTTGTTGTGCATGAAGTCCACCTGAGCTGGCAATAAGGAGTGTTGCAGCTGCAATGATTTTTCTTTTCTTCATAGTCTTGAATATGTGTGTTCAGATTTAAGACGCTTATCCGATTTCGGAGTTGCACGAATCATTTTTAATCACATTTTAGCTGTTTATCGTTGAATTTTTGATGTGGTGAACATTCGCGGATGTCGATTTGAAATCATTGTTGGCCATTAAAAAGATTGCTTCTTTTTTATTTCATAGGGTTTTGAAACTGTTCCAAAAAACCAGAAGATTACTTTTTGAAAATTAAAGATTTAACCTTTTTGGCTGATTGGGATTAGCTGTGAACATGCACAATTACACGACCTGTAGGAATAGCACAGAATCTTCCAATCATTACCCGTCCTTCACATCTTTTTGAAGAAGTGACAACCAGCCGATCTGGTTAGCAATCCCGAAAAGTGTTAATCCTGTAGTGTTTGTAAAACGGCTACAGGATTGCATTTTGGATCCTGATCCCTCCTTTTCGTGGATTGGTCCGGATCGGTTGGTTGTCTGAAAGCTGTAATTGTGCAAAAGGCGTTTTTGCTACTTTTTGGGCCTCGGCAAGAGGCCGCAAAGCGGGTGAAGACGAAACAGTGACAAACGTTAGTGCGAAAACTGTAAGGTAAGTAGGGAGACAAGAGGATATTAGAGGTGTTGGAAGTTTAACCAAACAAAGAGGCTGTCTTTTTAAGACAGCCTCTTTGTTTGTATTGCGCAACAGATTACGCAATTTCAATCAGTTTGGGAGCTTTTTTGGCTTCTTCCTTTTTAGGAATAGACAAGTTCAGCAGGCCATTTTCATAACGGGCACTTATTTTATCCTGATCTACCACATCTTTTGGAAGCTGAAAACTTCTCTGGAAGGACTGATAACTGAACTCCCTGCGTGTATAGCGATCTTCTGTTTCCTCACTGCTTTGCTGCTTGAAGGAAGAAATCGTCAGCAGGTTGCCGTCAAGCGTAATCTTGAAATCTTTTTTGTCCATGCCGGGTGCCGCAACTTCAACTTCGTAATTTTCACCCGTCTCCCGAATGTTCACCGATGGCATAGTTGTGCTTGTTGAAGAATAATTGTTGTTTCCCCAGTTAAAAAGTTCGCGTCCAAAAAAATCGTCGAACATCGGGGAAAATGAGGGAAATCTGTTCCCATTCTTTTTTACCAGATTCATAACCAACTTTTTTAGTTAAACAATAATTATAAATAACTTACAATCAGTTAGAATCAAACAAAATGCCAGTCAGAATAAAGCTGATATTTTTTCAGTTTCAGTGACAAAATTTCAGGTTTTCTGAAAATTTTTCAGCATCTCTGAACACAAATCAGATGTTTAAAATGTAACTATTTGTCAAATTGTTTTTTATTAGACTAAAATGCTTTAATTAGCATTTGGAACTACAGTGAAAACTCCTTTAATGTCCCTGGATGAAAGTACTAACCGCGTACCTCCTTTTTCTTTTTCTGCCCGTCTGCCTGTTGGCTCAGTCACGTTTGAGCGGGAAAATCTCAGCTTCATCCGGTGTTTCATTTACCTATTGTAAACTGGTGCTGGAGAAGGATTCTATCGGTCTTCAAACAACTCATACCGATTCTACCGGTCATTTTGAGTTTGGCAGTCTGGCAGATGGCAACTACCAATTGCACATCAAAGTGCCTTTTAAATCGATTGATACCACAGTTAAGGTTCAGGGAAATACTCAGTTTGATTTAACGATAGACGATGGTGGAGTGTTGGAAGACGTGGTGGTTGTTGCAAAACAGCCCATCATTGTCAGAAAGGTCGACCGTACGATTTTTAACCCTGCTGATATCCCGGCATTGGCTGGTGGAGATGCCGCGGACGTGATTGAATTTGCTCCGGGAGTTTATATCAGTGGTGATCATATCAAGCTGGCCGATGGAAAAACAGCCCAGGTGATGATGAATGATAAGCTCATTCCTTTGGACGGTGCTTCTCTCATTTCTTTCATCCGCTCTATTCCAGCGGAAGATATCCAGTACATCGAAATAATCCCGATTCCACCGGTTAAATATGCTGCTTCTGTCCGCTCGGGATTGATCAATATCAAATTGACTGTCGGTTCCAAAAGCCGGTTGAGCAAAGGGAGTGTCCGCGGAGAGATCGGTCAAAAGTTTTACTCCCAGCAGGAAGCTTCGGGCAATTATGCTTATCGTAAAGGGAAGTTCAGCTTGTATACCAATGCAAGTTTCAGTAATGGCAAATCCCGTCCGAAAGGTGAAAAGAACATCGATTTTGATACCCTTCAATGGGATGAATATAGTACGAGTTTGTCGCAATACCGGGATTTCAGGGGAGCGCTTGGCATGAATTACGAACTGAATTCAAACACGGAAATTGGTATCCTGGGTTTTACCAGTTTTAACAGGTACATATACAGCAGTTTAAGCGAAATTGAGAAAAGAGCAAATTCGGGGGGGCTGTTTGGGTTGATTGATAATCAAACGAAAGATGGATCGGACAATGGGAAACATTCTTTGAACCTCAGTCTTGCAAAACGCCTGGATACGCTCGGTAAAAAGCTTGATTTTAATGTCGATTACACCAACTATAACAACCGGCAGCGGATCAATTATGAAACCGAATATTACAATACGGACCAGGTGGATTCATTGAGTTCTCAGACTAACCGGTTGTCGGCAAATGCCCATTTTTTATCCGGCGGATTGGATTACGTGCATCCGATCAAAAAGATCACACTGAACTTTGGGGTGCGTTATTCCTATACCGACAGCAGGAACGACCTTTCGGTATTCAATAATCTTTCCGACCCGGAAACGCCTGATACACTGAAAAGCAATGGGTTTAACTATTTGGAGCACATTCAGGCGGGTTACGCAAGTGTGGATTGGAAAATCAGAAAATGGTCCTTCCAATTGGGATTAAGAGGGGAGAATACGATGTATCGGGGAAAATCCCCAACTACCGGGTTTGAAACAGCTAATAATTACTTCCAGCTGGTTCCCAAAGTTTTTGCGATGTACGAAACCAAGAAAGGGAATTCATGGAATTTTTCCTACTCCAGGAATTTTTACCGTCCCGGGTATGATGAGTTAAATCCTTTTCGCTATTACACCTCCAGCTTCAGCTATAGAGTGGGAAATCCCCTGTTGAAACCGTCTGTCCATCATTCCATGTCGATCACTACGAGTGTGAAGGATTTCACTATGAACCTTTACTTGGGGTATGATCACAAAGGCTCAACCACTGTCACCATTTTTGATAACGCGACCCAGCTGCAGCAAACTACTTATGCGAATCTGTATTCAAGCCGGTCGGCAACGCTTGTGTTTAGTTATTACAAACTAATCAAAAAGCGAATTTCAATAGATGCAATGATTCTTGGAAGTTTCTCGAACACCAGCGTTAATCAGGTCATTGAACGTCAAAATATCAACAATTTCGTGGGGATATTGAACCTGGATTTCAGTTTTGTATTGGATAAACGGGAAAGCCTGACCTTGAAAGCTTACGTTTCCTATGTGAGTCCTTCGTACCAAAACATCACACAAAATATTCAATACCCGTTTACGGGGTTTTCACTGACCCAAAACCTCTTGAAGAACCGCGTTTCCCTGAAACTTTCAATGAGCGATCCGTTTCGTATATTGCGGTTTAAAACAACCACCCGCACAAACCAAACCGTGGTGAAGGATGATTTTTACTACGATACCCAGTCAGTTCGTTTTTCGTGCTCCTTTAAGTTTGGCAACAAAAGACTGAATGTAAACGAACGCAGCGCAGGCTCAACGGGAGAAGCAGGCAGGGCGGGGAAGAAATAAGTTTAAAACAAAGAATATGAAAAAGTTAAAGGCAATGATGTGTGTGCTGACACTCTCATTTTTAGGAATGGCAAGCAGCTACGGGCAAAAGAAATCATCGGTAATTATTTCAGGTACCAATACAGCAAGGTATACTATTGAAATTGTACAACCTGATTATAAGTTGGAAAGCAAAGAGATGGACCGAAGAGAAGTTGATTTTTTGGTTGCTTTGAAACAGGAAGTAGATATTTGGTTAAATCAGGGATATGAGATTGAAGATGTTACCATGAGTACTATAGGATCCGTTGAGAGGTTTTTGTTTGTATTAATCAAAGAAGAATAAAACGTAGCAGATAAAATGGATGAAGGAAGGATAATACAACCTAAAGGAAATGGTAATTCATGTGAAATCCCCGACCCATCCGGACCGGGGATTAATCAATATGACTTCATTCTTCTCAATCCCTGGAGATCACCACTTTCTCATTAAAAATGGCTTTCGGAGTTGTTACCTCGATGAAATAAACACCGTTTGGCAGCTCGCCGAAATTGATTTGCTGGTAGTGATAATCAATCGGAACGGCAACAACCTTTCCAGCCGGATCCAGGATCCGTATTTGAGTGATCTTTTCATCCGTCAGGATATTGACAACGCTTTTGGCAGGATTGGGGTAAATGCTGAGCCTGCTATCCGTTTCAGAACAGCTTGAGAGGTAAACCGGTTCATGCACGGTCGTTGTACCGTTGTAATCCGTTTGGGATAAGCGGTAATACATGTCTCTTCCCCGATTGGATGCATCAACCCATAAATAATTGCTTAAATCGCTGGTTGTCCCGCTTCCTTCAATGGTGGCAGCTGTTTGCCAGTCCTGCGCGTTGAGACTGCTTTCAATGCTGAAATAGTCGTTGTTATACTCACTTTCAGTACTCCATCGAAGGACAGCTTTCTCCTGTTCACAGTTTGCAGCGAAAGTCACTAGTTCAACCGGCAGAGGGTTTGTCAGGGTAGACGAAGCCAGTGTGAATGGTCCGAAACCTGTTACGGCAGCTGAAGAAACTACTGTTCCTGCTGCTGTTGTACCAGTTGTGCCACCGTTTCCTTTATCCGTCCATTGAGCGCCGTCCCAGCGAGCTACGCGAAGATCTGAAAGGTTGGTAACACCGCAGCTTCTTGTATCCCAGCTGAGTGTTACTGCCACATCGGAAGATCCCGTGGTCCGGTCGAGCATCCAGTACTCACATTCGGAAATATGGTTCAAAGCCGGTTCAAAACTCGATGTTGGGTATGTTGGAGTTGGTGACACCTGGAAATATTCGGCAGTGAATTGGTCTGTTACGACCCCGGGAGCCCCAATGGCAATGGGGGCATAGACCACGTTCTTTCCGGTTGGGAATACAAATGCCGTATTTCCAAGCTTAGCAACCGGACCGGATACGAAGCTGTTATTACTTGCCCCGCTGGCAGCCGATGTGCTGGTCATTGTTAATAGATTGACAGCAGTAGTATTGAGGTACCCGTCTGTAAAAGTCAAAGTTCCTCTTACATTCAGGGCCTGGGCAAGTGTTACCCCGGATGCGCTGGTATTGTTAAGAAGCAGGTTCTTCAAAGTAGTAACACTGCTTCCTCCGAAAGTTTGTAAGCTGGATCCCGCAAGGGTTACGAGTGTGCCCGAATCAGCGATAGTCCCGTTGTTGGTGACATCGCCATAAATCGTCACATTCGCACCGGTAAATGTTCGGATATTTCCCGAATTGGTGAGCTGGGCATGAATCCCGGCTGTTCCGGTGAGGAACAAAAGGCAACTAATAATGAGCTTTTTCATGACCTTCTGTTTTATTGGATCGACAGGTTCAACGTTTGAACAGTAACACTCGTCGTTGCAGTTTGATTTGCTACCCAAACTTCAATATAGTCACCCGGTGCCATCGTCACCCAACAGGAAATTGGAACAGCAACCTGGTCAGTGCTGTTGACAAGTTTGACGTCCTGGCGCGACTCAGGAATGACCACCCCGTTTTTTGCAATGTAAAAGGAAAAGAACCTGTTGCTGTTGGGATTGCTGATGCTCATTGCGCCTGAAACGTAGAACGAGCGTGTCTTACTTCCTGAATAAGTGAGCCTGTTATTGGCAGGACTCGTTACGCGGAACAAATTGGAAGAAGTTGTTGTTCCCTGTGCTTTTACCGGTGTGTCTGAGGCTGAAAAGGTCGTTGCGACGGGGGTTGAGATGTAGATGTTTCCCCCGGCTACTTCATCCTTCTGTGTAGGAAGACCGTTAGCTTCCACTTCCCAGGCGTTGCCAAAAGTACCCACCACGTAAGTTCCTGTTCCTATGAACATGATAACTTTTGCTGATCCGGTATTAATGCTTGTTATTCCACTGATGTCTAAAGCTTTGGCTGAGTTTGCTGAAGTAGTTAAACGGTCACCACCCAGTATTTGTATGACATTGAAAGTACCCACAAATTTTTCGTAGGTATTCGAATTGGAGGCATCCCAAAGCGTATTGTTCAGGACCACATTGTTGTCATTTTGGAGTGTGATTCCATTGGTGTTGACAAAATAAGCTACCGTGGAAAAGAATACGGTTCCGCCCACACCGGCTATAGTCCCAACGCTGCTGCTGCCGAGAAAAAAACAGTTTTGTACAAGCATGTTTTGGGCGGTTCCCAGTGCGTCGATATTAAATACACTGCCAGAAGCAGCGGTAAGCGTCAGGAAACGAATATTCCCGGTCTTGTTTCCGGTAAACAATGCACCTGTACCCGTGTAAATGAGTTTATCGTTTGCAGAATCATCCCCCTTCAGTGTACAACCGTTCAGGTCGATGGAGTTTGAAAGCGAGATTGTTCCGTTAATTTCATACTCTACTCCTGCAACCAGTGTAATTACTCCTGCAACAGGAGCAGGAAGATCTGCTGTAGATTTTACAAGAACATAATTGTCTCGTGCTACCCGTAGCATCACCCATCTGCTGGCATTCCAGTAATAATAACCGTTGGGAAGTGTTCCCCCGACGCTGTAAACCAATGTTCCTTCAGCGACTGTGGCAGTCATGGGAGAAGTGCTTGTGAGACTGTTCAATGCTACTCTCGGAGGTAAAAAACCTTTGTTGGTGCTTTCCAATTCAAGCATTGAATTGGCGTTAATTGTGTTGGGATTGTCCCCAATTTTTACCTGGGCTGTCAGTTGAATAATGGAACTTACAGCGATAGTGGTCAAAAGAAATAATTTTTTTTTCATAACTCGTATGTTTATGTTAAAACATGAAAACAACGTAAATTACTTTACGTTTTTTATTGAGTTGTGAAAAACAAGCGATAGCTAATTCATTGCAATTTATGAAAGAAAAATTTAAAAACAAAAAAAAATCGAATAGACTGTTTTTTAAAGTTCCCACGCTACCACTGTGTTAGTTGACATATCATTTTAGTTGAAAGGCTTCATAAGCAGGTAGTTGTGTGCTTTTTTTTTGAAAAACATAGGTGGCGAATGAGCAGAATTATTATTTTCGTCTAAATAATTTAACTTTAACTACATGAGAACTGCCTTCGTCGCGCTGTGTATCTTATTGGCAATAAGTATAACCACGCAATCCAACGCACAAACTTCACCGGTCAAGTTTGCCAACACTATCGAAAACTGTTCAACCATTTCAACGGACGGTTTTATTTCCACCCAGGTATATCCCGGAGCCCTTGAATACGAGTTTGAACTGAAGAATATTACCACCGGTAATTCATTGACATTGGTAAGTGCTTCCAATTCGATCCAGTTGAATGCATTTGCAAGTATCATTACTTATTCAAGCAGTTATCATACAAAAGTGCGCATCAAGTATTCCGGATCCTCCAAAGGCTCTTATACGGACTGGACGAATATGTGTGAATTTGCATTGGGACTGCCTCCCAAGGAAATTGCACTGAAAGAAGGAATTTGCGGTTCGGTTATTACGGATTTAGATCTTCGGATTTCTGCCGAACCAATATACAACGCAACATGCTATACATTCTACATTACGAATTTGACAAACGGTCAAACCTATGTATCACCTTGTACAACAAATAATTTCATTTATTTATCTGCTGTGGGGATTACACTTCTTCCCGGCGATGAAATAGCTATGTCCGTAACTTATACCCTTAACGGAGAAGAATCGGAACCTTCCAAGCCTTGTGAAATGCGTTTAGACCATCAGCGAAAATTTTGTGAAGTAATACAAGAAACTTTTGATCCTGTCAGTGAACTGAAAAAGATGCAGAATGCCGGAAATAAAACGGTATCAATCAATGTCGGGACCAAATTTGTACTGACATATTTTGACGGCTCAGCATATGCAACACCTGTGTGGGCAGCTAATTCAGCGGATGTAATTAACACAGCGGTCGAATTATTGGAGGATATAGATGCATTTTTAAACCGAAATTTTGTCGATGCAAGCTGTGGAAATGTGAACCAGCGAATGGGAGTTTCTTTAAGTGCTTATCCTCAATCCTGGGTTGATCTTAATTGGTACACAAATGCTTTGGGAGTTGCATCTCAAAATGTTCAGCCCGAAGACATTAATCTCCTCAGTCAGGGGTGTTCGCAGATCCCCATGGTTCAGTTGGCAACCACTTATTTTCCATATGGTGATTACATGACAATCCCGATCGGGGCTATTTACCTCAATCCGGCAGTTTCAAACTTTAACATGAATTATCCTGGAATGCCTGCGGGTGGGGAATATGACCTTTACAGCGTACTCCTTCACGAATTGACGCACATCCTCGGGATTAATTCATCGGATTTCAAGTTCAGGGATCTGCTCTATGCGGGGGCAACTCCATTGAATGCTCCGGGAATTTTTGATTGCGACCCCGATCCGAATTTCAGTACACTTGCTGTTTCCGGCTGTACTAACATAAGTTGTATAGGTAATTACACCAATGATCCTGTTTATGCGCCTCCGGTATTTGATCAGGGCAGCTCATTATCTCACTTTCCGGATGTTTGTTCCGGTTCGCCATTGGGGAATAATGTAATGAACCCGGGAATCAGTATGGGACAGGTGAAAAGGTTCTATCATCAAAGGGAGGTGAACGCACTGCAGGATTTAGGCTTTAACTTTACAAACCCTTTCAACGGCGTTAACTATACGTTGAATAATTCAAACTATATTGTTGGTAACCACGATGGATTGCTGGTTCAATCGTATCCGGATGAAGGTTTTCTTTGTGACGGGGTTACTTATACACCGATTGTTCATACGATTTGTGATTCCTGGCCTTTAAATCTGACACCTTTGGTAAATGATATGAATGCTACTTTCATCCAGGAAGCGGTTGTTAAGACCGGGAATGCAAACGCTTCCGTTACAATTACAGGTGCTAATAATGATCAGCTGAACTTTACGGCAACACAACCAGGTGTTTACACGATCGGTTATTTACCGGCAAGCACAGACCGTGAAGGTCTTCCTACTTATATCCAGGTCTATGTTCCTGCGTGTAGTGAAAGCGACCTGGATGATTTAACCTGCAATGATACACCTGAGTGTAATCAAATCTGTTTTGGAAATGTCTATGAGCATATCTTATTAAGTGGTAATCAGTTTATATTTCCTGCGATTTATTCGGATAATTCATTCAAATTCAGTTGTAATTACCAGGAAACCGATCAGGGATCAACACAGGAAAGCTGTTATTCATCGCTCTTCTTTTGGGTAAATACAAATCCCGGAGAGAATTATTCACTTTCTTTTAGACGCAGTTATTCTGAAACAGGCGCCACGTCTTTGGGGAATCCCCATGTTAAGTCTTACGCATATTTGGTAAAATCATCAGATATGATCAATGGGCAGGTGAATCAATCCAGTAATAATTTTGTCTTGCCGGCGAATAAGCAGCTGGTATATGAAGAACTATTTACTGCTGATAACTATCCGATTGAAACATCTTCTTTCTGTTTTGCGGCAAATGATGATTATGACATGTTGGTTTTTTACAATGAGCAGATTAACAATTTCAGCTATATCAGAAGGGGGGATGTGTTGGTTAGAGACCTGGAATTTATGAAAAAAGAAGTTCCGGTTTTACCAACGGAGCTTTCAGGTTGTGTACCACAGACACTTTCACTTGGTCAAAACTTATGTGCAGTTAGCACGAATACTTTTTCCTGGATATCCCAAAATAGCAATACGGTTCTTAGTAGTAATCAAGTCTATTCGCCGGGTACTGTAACAACGGCATTGGACGATAATTACATATTTAATATATCTTATCCGGCTTTGCCATCTACAGTTATTACACCTTCCCAAAACAGTTCTTGTAATTTTTCCGATACGGTTGATATTACGTTTATTGAATGTTGTTCAGGAGGTCAGACCTTTACTCATCCGATGACATGTAATTCTGCCGGAAGGACTTTTGGAGCAGATGTGGACGGTGATAACTCAGGCGCTGTTTATTACAGCGGGGCAATGGATCCTGACATTACATTTGGCAGCCAGACAGTTTCTTGTATTGCCTTGAATGCATTGGAAGGCTTCCTGGTAAAGTTTGATGATTTTTGCTTAAGCTGGTTGGTAAGAACCGATTTCCTGTACAGCAAACTTGAAGTGAGTGATGCCGGAAGAGTTTTCTACCTGGGAGGCGTTGATCCTACAAAATTCAAATATTTAGCACAATTTAATGCTGCGAACGGATCTGTTGTTTGGGCATGGAATGCTCCTCCAGGGGCCCAGATTACGGATTTTGTACTTGATGAAGCGGCATCACAGATTATCGTTACAGGGCGTATGACCGGATCCGGATTCAATTATATGGGAACAACGATTCCGGGAACGGTAGATGATATTTTTGTTCTGAGAATTAGTTACAGCGGAGCTTACGTAGCTCATTCGGTTATACCTGTAATCAGCTCTGTTTCCGAATCAAGAGTGGCACTTAAAAATAATAATCTATTTGTTAGTTTTGCCACATCAACGACGCTTTGGAGACTAGTCAAATTGGATTATACTACACTTGCTCTTTTAGCATCTCCTGCACCTGTGCCGATTTCAAGTCCCGGAGGGAACTTTGTTTTCAATACTCTTGAAGTTGAAGGCACAAACTCCCATGTGATGGCTCAGTTCGTTTACGATAATCCGGTTTCATACAACGGAAGTGTGCTGTTGAATGCTTCGGGTGTTAAACGCACGGGATATATCAGAATCGATCCGAATACATTAGGTGCGCTCTCTGCGATCTATCTTGCAGATATCGGTTTTGTACAGGGGTATATGTTCGGGTCTGATATGGACGTTTCGAATGGAAAGGCGGTATTTACATATAGAAATACACTGAATGAGGTACACGTGAGGGCAGTAAATACAGCAACCGATGCAACGCTTTGGGATAAAATGACGGTAGGAATAGGTGCCTCAGACTGGGCGGCTGTCAAGGGAGTCAAATTTGCTGCATCAAATGTTTACAATACAGGCTGCTTCTGGCAGAATATCCTGATCGACAATACGAATCCCTTAAGTACCATTAATCCCAATACAACTTCCTTCTATGGAATAAAATATCAGGAAAATAGCGGGACAATAACTGCTCTTTCCGTGAATGATGAAATAACGGAACATCAGAATAATGCTGAACTGGAAATCTTGGGTCTTAATAACCTGACGGATGGAAATTGGGTGAGTTTATTCCCGAATCCGGGGAAAGGACTTTTTACAGTTAAAGCGGAAGGAAGCTACCGCATCACAATTCGTGATATTCACGGAAAAGTGGTTGATCAGTATGAAGGAATAGACCAAAGTAAATTCGATATCTCCGAGCGCAGCAATGGAATCTACCTGGTTGAGGTTACCGGGGAAAGACGTACACAAATTTTCAAACTTATAAAGGAATAAACAAAAAGTTTTTTGGTTGTAGAAAGGAGTCCTTTAGAACAGGACTCCTTTCTCATTTATGTTATCCTGCCTCCTGGTCTTCCGGTCTGCCATCAATCGGCGGATTGGTATTTGCCTTCTCAATTTCTTCTACCTGCTTCACAAATTCGGAAACTTTCAAATCCGTATAAACACCATATGCATCCGTTAATGTCCCCTTTTCACCCTGACTTGTTTCAACCACGTAAAGAATGGCATTGTCGGAAGGGTCAGATTCGCCTTCAAAGCGGTAAAAATTAATGATTTTCACTTCTTCCGGTGAATACACCTCATGCGTCTCCAGTGACTCCAGACCGTTTTTGGTAGCTTTGAATTGAGTTACGTACCCATTTTGTGACAGTTTCCGTGTAGTGGAAGAAAGTGTTTTCATAGAATCGTGGTCGCTTCCTTCTCCTTTATCGGGTCTGTCCTTGAACTCGTTGATGCTGTCTGTTGTTTCCATCTTTTCGTTATTTAGTAATTAATAAAACTTAGAACAACTAAGTGGATCGAGTGTCTTCTAAAGTTAAGTCATCCGATCCCCGGGAAAAAGTCTTTTGTGATCATTTAGGATAATTTGGGACTTCCCGCATACGAAAAACGGATCATGAAAATGAAACATCGGGGTAAGTTAGCAGCACATTTGTATTCAACTTAGCGGATTTTATAAATGTTTTGGTTTTTTGGATTTGGCTAAAAACGCTTCTACCTTTAAGTATGGAGTTTGAAGTAAATGCAGTACAATGGATTGGGATCTGTTTGCTGATAACAGGTCTTGTTTTGAATACGGCAATCTTTATCTTTTCGTATTACAAGATTGTGGCAGTTATTCACGAACAACAGGAAAAGAAAGGATATGAGAAGAAGAGTTTTCCCATTATACGGTTTATTTTCCGGTTCCGGAAAGTATTGAAAGAACTTACCGAAGAAGAGCACGAACACAATTTCGAATTGGTGATTTCCTTTCTCAAGTGGACTTTGCTGATTGCAGTGATCATGATCCTGTTAGGACTTCTGTTATTCCTGATCGGCTTCTTCTTTTGACACTTAATTAGTCCTGGTGTCCTAAAGTCTTAAAAACCAATGTTATGGCAAAATACAGTAAGAAAGCAGGCGAAAAGGTGGAAAAAGCCATGCATGAACTAAAAGAAGGAACCCTTAAAAGTGGTTCTGGAAAGAAAGTAACCAGTAAAAAACAGGCAATAGCGATCGGTCTCTCCGAAGCACGTGAAGAAGGAGCGAAGGTTCCCAAGAAGAAGAAGAAATCATGAAATACTTATCGTGTAAGAATTAATTTACAATGAGCTTCACGCGGCTTTCGTACCCGTCGGTATTGATTTTTAAGACATAAATACCTGGTATCTGGACAAGCATCCACTCGAAAGTGTCTGTTTGAGAGAACATAGTTTGCTGAAGTATTTTACCGTTAAGGTCAATCAGCTGAACATCAATATGTTTGGCAAGTTGTATCAGGCTTACAAAAATTTTCCCATTAGTAGGGTTTGGTATAACCTGGATAGTGTTTTCCGGGAAGATTTCTGAGACCTGAAGCCCTTCTACCACGAAACAGGCACTTGTATCAATACAATTATCGGTTGCCACCACAACAGCATAACTTCCGTTGGCTGTTAATGTAAGAGATGAACTTGTTTCTCCCGAAATCGGAGAAAAATCAGCAGTACAATTTAACCATTGATACGAATTTCCGGTAGTAGTTGCTGCTAAAGTAAATCCGTTAAAAGTGATGCCCGGCAGCGGGTCAACCGTTAAATCCAGAGTAGCAATCGAGTCGCATCCGCCTGAGGTAAGTAAAGTTTGAGTATAGTTTCCGGATGTGGTGTAAGTACTTCCATTTGTCCAGGTGTAACTTCCGCAGGCTTCCATGACAGTTATTGACGAAGAAGAATAATTGACGTTTAAATGCAATGTACGTATGGAATCACATCCTGATTGATTACTGAATGGTTCAATATACGTGCCCGAAGAAGTATAGGTAGTGTTGTTGACCGGCCAATAATACTGATCACAGGCAATGATGTTTTCTGTAATAAGATTTGAATGGTTAATTGTTAAATTCAATGTAATTATCGAGTCACAACCTACAGCATTTGGAATAGTAGCAGTGTGCACTCCTGAAGTAGTATACGTTTGTCCGTTGATTGGCCATGTATACGTATCACAAGCCACAGCATTTTCAGCTGAGGAGGTTGAATGAATAATTATCAGATTCAAGGTCACGGTAGAATCGCAACCGTATGAATTTTGAGTAACGGCAGTATAAGTTCCGGAATTGGTATAGTTAACTCCATTGGCAGGCCAGGTATAATGATCGCATTCCGTTCGGCTTTCTGATCCCGAATTGGGAGTCCCGATTGTTAGGTTTAATACGACTAAAGAATCGCATTCATGAGAACTGGTTAAAAGATGGCTGTAGGTGCCGTTAGTCGTGTATGTTGTACCATTAGTCGGCCATAGGTAAGAATTACAGGCAGAAATATTTAGAGTCGTTGTATGTGAGGGGTAAATGGTCAGATTCAGAGTGATGATTGAGTCACAGCCAATTGAATTCGGAAGAATATAAGTTGCATTATTGGTGGAGGAAGTGTAAGTTACTCCGTTGATCCATGTGTAAGAACTGCATGCAGCAGCGACGTCCGTGTAATATGAATTCGGAAGAATGGTTAAATTGAGATGAATAATACTATCACATCCATTTGCAGCAGCGTCTGCAAGAGCGTAGGTTGCAGTATGATTGCTTGAGGTATAAGTGACGCCGTTTATCCAGGTAAAACTTCCGCATGCAGTATGTGTTGCAGTAGATTCGCCCGGAAAACATTCGTTGATACGATACACATATGCTGCCATAGGTACACCGTTTTGAGTATAAATAGCTGCACCCGGATCAAAATCTACGATTTTTGAGTATAATCCGCAGGTATAAATATATCCTGAATCTCCCAAATGTATGGAAAACACCTCGTCCTGATCGACACCACCATAAGCATAAGCCCAAATTAATTCTCCTGCAGGAGTAAGTTTGGTAATGAATGCATCATCACAAACATAAGGGAATATTCCGGCTCCTTTGGAAGTCAAATTATAAATACCTGGCCCAGGATCAAAATCAGCAGTTCCATCTAAAGAACCTGTCAAATAAATATTTCCCAAAGTATCGATGTCAAAATCACGTGCTGATTGATTATCCTGTCCTTTAATGATGTCGACCCATACCAAATTACCTAAGGTATCTGATAATTTAACCAAAAAACCAGTAAAGAAACCTGTCGGGGTAATGGGCTCCATGACTACACCAGGTCCCGGATCAAAGTCCACAGGAGAATTAGTCGATCCGGAACAATAAACATACCCCAAAGGATCATGTTTGATCGTTGCAATGCCTTCGGAACCCTGACCATGAAAAACAGATGTCCAGATTTCATTTCCAGAAGAATCCAGTTTTTGTACAAACAAATCCTGCCAGGAACTAACCGGCGTATAATTTAAGGTATCGGGTCCGGGATCTAAATCAACAGTCCCGCTGAAGTATCCCCCGATATACATATTATCGTCGCCATCAAAATCTACTGAACTAATCTGATCTGTGCCCGCACTCCCTCCATAGCTTTTTGCCCATTGAAAATCACCGTTTGCGTTTAATTTACAGAGATAACCGTCTTGATAACCCGCAGAAATCAGGTTGTAAACACCAGGTCCCGGATCAAAATCAACGGTATTATGGTAAAATCCCATCAACATCAATGTGTTGGGGTTGTTCATTTTGATATCGAAAACCAATTCGGCGCTTATTCCTCCGAACGATTTTGCCCATACCAGGTTTCCGGAACTGGTGAGTTTAACAATGAAAACGTCCTGAGCGCCTGTAGAAGTAAGGTTAAATATTCCAGGTCCCGGATCAAAATCAACAGTGCCTTCGAATTCACCGGAGATATAAATATTTGCCAAACTGTCTATTGTAATAGATTTTCCAAGGTCAGATGAAGCGGATGAACCGGAAAATCGCTTTGCCCACACAAAATTTCCAGCTGCAGATAGTTTCAAAACAAAGATATCTGTCCCGCCAATTCCACCGTTGAGCATGAAAGTTCCCGGTCCTGGATCAAAATCAGTATTCCCGCGAAAATATCCGGTAGTGTAACTGTTTCCGTCAGAATCTATAACCATATCACGCGCTCCCTGGAAAGTTCCAAGTTTTGTGACTTTCGCCCAATCAAAATCCGGGATTTGGGCGTGTGCAAAAATGGTTGAGAAACAAAGAATTAGGAGGGTAAGTGATTTCATGAAGCGTATTTGAAGCAAAAATAAATCATTTCATGGAAAGTTTTTGTTCTTATGATACATTTTCGCATACCACCAACCGGCTATTCCCCCAATCAGTGAAAAAACAGCCAGCATCCAGAATACCTGCTGATACCCGCTGATTCCTTTGGAGCCATCAAGCAGATAACCCATGGCAGGACCTGCAAAAATATCCGGTGTGTAACCTACAAGCGAAATGATCCCTACAGCTGTTCCTGTTAGTTCTAATGGAACCTGTCCTTTTTCCATAACAGCAAAATACAGGCAGCGTGCGGCGTAAACTCCAAATGCCGTGATCAGTATTGAAACCAGGAATAAAAGTAAGGCTGATCCCGGAACAAAACCCAGGGCGAAAATCAGCGCTCCAAAAAAAGAGACTACAAAGCTGATAAATAATAATACGGTAGTTTGCCAGCGGTCGGCCAATATCCCGATAATTACACCTATGATCGGTCTGATGAATAACAAAAAAGTTCCCACTTTAGCGGAATCAACGGAGTTGTACTTCATTACATCCTGGGCATACAGGGAAAAAACATCCGTTATTTTATAGCCTACATAAGCACATAAAATAATGATCATCAATAACCAGGCTGCAGGTAATTTCAAAACACGAGTTACCTGTGAGAAACTAATCCGGTCGACCTGATGTTCTTCCTCTGTTTTGGGGTCTGATTTCATAAAAAACCAAACCAGTATCCCAACCAAAATAATCATCCCGGATGAAATGAGAATGACCTGTCTGAAAGCTTCTTTATTCTCTTCTATACCGGTTCCTGAAAGATTAGTACCCAGGAAAAGAGCAAAAACAAAAACGCCCATTGTGGCAAACAATGCTCCAACCAAACCGCGCCCGCCGTCCAGGAAACCAAAAGCTTTTCCCTGCTTTGCTGTTCCACCCCATACTCTGGCGGCTTTAATCATGGGTGCCCAAAACAAGAAAATAGTTGTAAATCCCCAATAACCATAAAGGATTTTTAGAACCGTAAATTCAGGGAACATGGCATAAACAAATCCCCCGAGTGCAGTCAGCCACAAAGCAGTAGCAATTAATTTCCGGGGTGCGAATTTATCTGCCAGCGGACCGCCCAACAAATAGGATACCAATGCAACTATTCCGTAGATTGAAAAGCAGATCCCCAATTGGAGATTATTCAGGTTAAAAGCTTCCAGTACAATCGGACGGAATACCCGTGAAAGCACAAACGGAAGTATGAATACCGATTCACCTGCCAGGATAAGTAATGCCAGGAAGTACCACGGAGCCTTTTTCGGATTCATTGTTTTTTCAAGATTTTGACTATTAAACTTACGCATAATTGATTTAAAACGAATACTAATCTCATTACCCAATAGTCCTGAGGTCTTAATATCGCGAAGTCTTGACACGAAAAACTTTTTTTACTAATTTTCCGACATGAGTTTTGATGCATCAGCTTTCTTAATTGAGCAGAGTATTGCTGAGTTAGGAGTAGATCCGGGATTATGCCGCGGCGAAAAACCCGGACAATGGAATTTGACCTATAAGGGGTCTACTGTGTGGATTGATATTTTCAATTTTCCGCAAAACCCGGATAAATATTATTTCCAGGTAATGAGTCCGTTGGTGGCGGTTCCCGATCGCAACCAGGAAGCTTTTTTCAAAAATTGCCTGGAGATCAATCATACCATGTACGGTTCCTGGATCAGTATCAAGGCGGATTGGACTTATGTGCTTTGTTTGCGGGAAGCAGATAACCTCGATAAAAGTGAGATTGATGCAACACTGGATCGTGTGGCATTCTATTCCGCAGATTATCACGGTAAACTGACTTTCAAGTTTGAGGGAAGCTGGGATCCGAAACCGAATAATAAACCGGTGAATTTTAATTGATGATACTCGTCCCGGTCAACCGGGACGTTTTTTTTGATATTTAATGATCAATAAAATCAAACAAGTGCGATAAAGTTTTTGTGCTTCTTTTCAAATGTTAAAACTATCTGCACCGAAAGTTATATCTAACTATAGAATTACGCTATAAACTGATTGTGTTTAGCAACTATTGTCCCTGCGCCTCAGTTTAATGATCTCAGAAGTGAATATCAAGCAAAAAAAAGAATAGTAAAATATAGTTATCAGATAATTCATTAGATAGAGCAGTTCATTGGGATCAGCCCCATGGATATTAAAGGCGTTGGTAATATTGGAAAGAAGAAAATAAGACAAAATGTTTAAATCTATTTTTAGTTGAAATTTTATATTATCCGATTTCGGATTAATTAGGATGTCTGTTAGGTGGAGAAGGGTTGCTATGAAAATAATGATGTCTATCATCCTGGAAGTATGGATACTCAAAACCGAATTTGGGTCAAAGTAATCCATCCAAAGGAAATGGGTAAGGAGAATCAAATACAATAAGATGTAAGAATATTTTTTCCAGATTTTTGAGGTGTTAATAAATAGAAATCCAAATAAGAAAGGAACGTGTAAAGAATAGTTGCTGATGATTACATAACAATTATATATCCCCCTATGCGCCATGGGAGTTGAAATTTGTTCCCCGACGAAAATAATGGTCAGGTAAAGTGTCAAAAATAAAACACTCCACTTGAAATTTCTTATAAAGGAAGCTTCTTTCCAGTCTCGGGGTAAATCCTTCACCGACTTTTTGAAATGGTATATTAATATTATTGCCGAAAGGATAGCTAACCCAAGGACCGATTGACATATAACAAAAAACTCAAACACGGCGCAATTTAATTATTTCTGCAACGAATATGCAAGGGAACGAAACGTAAAACAGGAGCATATTGATATTTTGCATCAGGAAATAAGTAACATTAATGGAATTGCCCGAAGAAATATCCGACCAATGCATCGTAGACAGGATGCTGGCAAGTAACGAAAAGACTAAAACAACCAGAGTGATCTTTAGTTTGAATTTGAAATGATCCGTTTTAGAATGGATCAGTAAATCTGTCAGGTTCAAAAGAGCAATTAAGAAAAAAACGCTGTTTAGTATCAAAGAAATACTCGAATTCGGAAGGCTGAATGGGTAATAATAACCTCCGTAGAAAAGGGATCCGATCAAGATAGCATGTAATACAATGTAGCCGTACCGTTTCCATTTGCTGTGCGTATGAATATAGAAAAAAGCAAACAAAGGAATTGGAACGAAAGTAAAACAAAGGCTGAATATAAGACCGTTGTCCAGGTGATTTATTGCAAAATAATTCAGCGTGTTTTGGTTGAGAAGGACTAAAGTCAGGAAGATTGTTATAAGACGAATACTCAACCTGAAATTTTTCCGGGTAGTCAAATTTCTCCATACTTCAGGCAGTTTAGCTTCGGATTTACACAACTGCTTCAAATAGAAAACAGAAGTAATGATTCCCAGTAATAAAACTACCAGGTATAGAATAAAAATAATCAACACGTTTGTTTAAAATAAAGCTGCGCAGGTCAAATATACAACAGGTTTCAAAATCTTTCAATGTTTGGTTCCAAGAATTCTAAGGGAAGTAAGTATTCACAAACAACAGTATTTTCGCAATACAATCATTCGACTGCTGAGTGTTCCAATTCCCGTGCCCTGCTCCCTGGTACATCGTTGCCTGGTTATAAACGTTGTTAGCCGTTAATGCATCATGCAGTCTGGACATTTGCGAAGTCGGGACAAGCGGATCCAGTTCTCCGTAAAAAGAAATGGTTGGAGGTGAGGCTGCCGTAACACGAAGTGCGGGACTTACAGCTTCAATTCCGGCCTGGTTTTGCGTGCCTCCGCTGATCAATGTGGGGTAAACCGAAGCATAAAGCGGATTGTTCAGGTAATTCGGATCGGTCATGTCACTCGGGCCAACCGTATTGCAAATTCCCTTTACATAATGGTTCGGATCAAAACCATAGGCATAAAGCAGGGAAAGATGCCCGCCGGCAGAAGCTCCGAACAGGAAAAATTGAGAGGAAACATTGTATTTCGGAAGGCTGATTTCATTCAGTGCGGCCTGAATATCATCTATCTGTTTCGGATA
>NZ_CABHOL010000043.1 GCF_902168135.1 uncultured Fluviicola sp. | reverse complement strand
TCAAGCAGAAGACGGCATACGAGATAGGAGTCCGTCTCGTGGGCTCGGAGATGTGTATAAGAGACAGATTATATACGTTTCATTTGATGTGGATTCCATGGATCCGGAAATCACTTCTTTCGGAACAGGAACTCCTGTAGGAAACGGTATTTTCCCGGAAGAAGCGGAAGAAATATTAACTTTGCTGGCTCAGGATCCAAAAACGGTTTGCATTGAATTCGTTGAAGTAAACCCGTGCCTGGACAATAAAGAAAATACAATGGCAGAAACGGCTTTCTCCTTATTGGAATCTGTTACAACTGCGTTGAATAGTTAAAAAGTTCAAAGGGGTTCCAAAGGTTTAAACCGTTCAATTTGAACATTTGAACATTTGAACATTTGAATCTGCTGCGGCAGAAACATTTGAATATCTAATAAACAAACAATAAAATAGTCCTAATGGAAGATTTAATCAAGTCGGCAATTATTGAGAAATCCAGTCAGTTATTTGGTTTCGAATGTTCTGACTCGCTGATTCAGTTTCAAAAAACAAAAAAAGAATTCGAGGGCGATACTACTTTGGTATTGTTCCCTTTAATGAAACTTGCTGGCAAAGCCCCGCAGGAAATTGGAAAAGTACTTGGTGATTTTTTAAGGGACGACATTCGCTGTATCAGTGATTATTCCATAATCGGAGGATTCTTAAATTTAAGTTTCCCGAATAACTACTGGACACAGCAACTGAGAGAAATAGATTCAAACGCATCTTTTGGGTTGGCAGAAAAGAACTCCAAACCGGAAATCATGGTGGAGTATTCCTCACCGAACACCAACAAACCGCTGCACTTAGGACATTTGCGAAATAATTTCCTGGGTTATTCTGTTGCACAAATATTAGACGCTTACGGTCACAAAGTCATCAAAACACAGATCATCAACGATCGTGGAATACACATCTGCAAAAGCATGCTTGCCTGGCAGAAATTCTCACCCCCGAATGAAAAGGGGGAACGCGAGAATCCTCAAAACACAGGCATGAAGGGTGATAAACTGGTTGGAAAATACTACGTAGAATTCGACAAGCAATTCAATGCAGAGGCCAAAGAGATTATTGCTCAATGGAATGCCGGGAATTTCGATGGTTATTCTGAAGCTTCCATTGCTAAGTACCACGAATTCACAGAAGCAAAAGCCGGTAAAGACGAAAAAGCAGTTGCAGGTTTGGATGATAAGATCAAAGAACTGGCTAAAAACGAAACTTCCATTTTGCGCGAGGCAAAAGACCTGTTGGTTCGCTGGGAAGGAAGAGATCCGGAAGTATACCTGCTTTGGACAACTATGAATGGCTGGGTGTATGACGGGTTCAACCAGACCTATGAGAAGATGGGAGTTGATTTCGATCGTTTGTACTACGAGTCTGACACCTTTATTCTTGGAAAAGACCTGGTAAATGAGGGCCTAAGCAAAGGCGTTTTCTACCAAAAAGAAGATGGATCCGTTTGGATCGACCTGACAGGTGACGGGCTTGACCACAAATTATTACTGCGTTCAGACGGAACTTCCGTGTATATGACACAGGATTTGGGTACTGCCGTTGACCGATTCAACGACTACCCGGAACTGACCGGAATTATTTATACCGTAGGTAATGAACAAGACTACCATTTCAAGGTGTTGTTCCTGATCCTGGATAAATTGGGTTATTCCTGGGCGAAATCGTGTTTCCATTTATCCTATGGAATGGTAGATCTTCCTTCAGGGAAAATGAAGTCTCGTGAAGGGACTGTTGTCGATGCGGACGATCTGATGGATGAAGTCATAGAAAGTGCTAAAGAAATGACAGCAGAACGTGGACATTTGGACGGAATGAGTGATGAAGACCGTGAAAGTTTGTATAAAACAATCGGGATGGGCGGCTTAAAATATTATTTATTGAAAGTCGATCCGAAAAAACGCATGATGTTCAATCCGGCGGAATCTATTGAATTGAATGGCCACACCGGTCCGTTCATTCAGTATGCACATGCACGTATTCAGTCACTTCTTGGAAAAGCAAACAGTTTCAAACTGGATATCAATACTGAAATTGGTGCTTCCGAAAAGGAAATCATCAAGCAATTGGTTTTGTATCCGGCGATTATCGAAGAAGCTGCAAAAACGTATGCTCCTTCTGTTGTAGCAAATTACACGTATGAATTGGTGAAGTTATTTAACCAGTTCTACCAAAACGTGATGATTCTCAGCGAAACGGATGAAAATCAAAAAGCCCTGCGTTTGACGGTTAGTCAGAACGTTGCAAAGGTCATTAAGAGTTCGATGAATTTACTTGGAATCACAGTTCCAAATAGAATGTAATTCATAAAAATCTCGGTGGGTATGTGATTAATCGCTTGCCCCACCAACAAATAAAACCAGAAACGGGTCTCGGCTAAGCCGAGACCCGTTCTTTTTACACCCAAATCGTACCGCTTTGAGCGGACAATTTGTACTTGGCAGACGCGGAATATCACGCCCCCACAGTTTTTTATTACACTTTACCTCCTGTAATCAGGCGGGCTATTACAATGATGACAACTGCCCCCACCGTTGCAGTCAATAATACTCCCCAAATGTTATCGGGCGCAAAAATGTGCAGCAACCCGAACAGCCAGGTACCAACGATACCTCCGAGAATTCCTAAAATAATATTGAAGAAAATCCCGCCTCTGTCGCTATCCATAATCGCTCCTGCCAACCAACCGGCAACACCCCCTATTATTAATGCCCATAACCAACTCATAACTTCTTATTTTTTAGATGTGAACTGATATCAATGTAGCTAAAAGCGGTGAAAGAAAAAAGGGTTTTAGCATCTGTTAACAAGGACAGAATGAGAAAGAGGGTACAAAACATTATATGTAGTAGGGGCGAAAAATTTTTCGCCCCTACTACTATTTCTTTCCCCCCAGGAACGCGTACATGAGGATGTTTGCGCCCATTTGCAGGGCTTGTTTACGTTTTTCTTCGGAATCATTGTGGACCGCCTGATCTTCCCAGCCGTCGCTTAAATCGGTTTCAAAAGTATACAGACAAACCAATCTTCCTTCAATAATAATTCCGAAAGCCTGCGGTCGTTTACCATCGTGCTCATGAATCTTTGGCAAGCCGTTGAAATCATATTTCTGGTGAAAAACCGGGTGTGAGAAAGGAAGTTCCACCAGGGAATTATTCGGGAATACTTTTTTCAATTCTTCGCGGATAAATTTATCCATTCCGTAGTTATCATCGATATGAAGAAATCCGCCTCCAAGCAGGTAGTTTCGCAGGTTTTCAGCTTCCGTCAGTGAAAAAACAACATTTCCATGACCTGTCATGTGAATGAAAGGGTACAAACTCAATTCCGGGCTTCCGACATCCACATAAGGGGCTTCTTTCGAAATGGTTGTTCCAAGATTTACATTGCAAAACTGGGCCAGATTCGGCAAAGCTGTAGGATTGGCATAATAATCTCCCCCTCCACTATATTTCAGAAATGCAATTTGATAACTTCCCTGCGCGAATCCGATCGCACTCAAACAAAGCGTGGTGATTATTAATCCTATTTTCATTCTCTTAACTATTAACTGCCAATACACAAGCTACCATTCCGGCGGTTTCTGTCCGCAAGCGCGATTCTCCCAAATGTACGGCTTCGTATCCATGTTTCAAAGCCAGTTTTAATTCCGACTCGCTGAAATCTCCTTCCGGGCCGATTAAAATTCGTGACGGATAGTTCAATTCACGAACGGATTTCTTCTCTCCGTCCATGCAATGTGCAATTCCCCCATTCGGGTTGTTTGCAATAAAATCGGAAAAGCTTTGCAATCCTTCGATCTCGAGCAAAAAATCATGTTGTGCCTGTTTCATGGCAGAAATGGCAACGCGCTGCAAACGGTCCAGCTTCAACTGGACGCGTTCAGAACGATCGCAGTTTAAGAAAGTCAGCTTGCTTGCTCCGATCTCCACGATCTTTTCCACCATCCACTCCATGCGATCAAGGTTCTTCGTTGGCGCAATTGCCAAATGAAACCCATTTCCCGCACGGACCTTCGTTTCTTTGGACACCACTTTTACCTGGCATTTTTTGGGATGTGCGTCTGTAATCTCTGCTGTTACAATCAACCCTTTCCCATTCAACAACAGGAACTGGTCCCCCACTTCGGAACGCAAGACCCGGACGATGTGCTTGGATTCTTCTTCCGGAAGGTGAAATGTTTCCGAATCGGGAATTTGTAAAAGGAAAAAACGTCTCATTAATTGAGTATTTGGACCAACATTTCTTTCAGTAACTGACCGTCTGAAGTGGAGCTGTTCCCCACTCCTTTTGCTTTTAAATCGTAATTATGCAAAATCTCCACATTACGCGCTAAAACCTTCGGGGGATAATTCGGACAGTTGCGGATCAGTTCTTTCGCTACAAAGGGATGCAGCCCAACCGAAGAGGCAATTGCTTCCGGGGATTTGTTCGGAGCGAAATGCACACGCATCATGTTGGTGAACAACTTAAAAACGGATGGGATCACCACAATAATGGAGTGATCTTTCGGATTTTTCTCAAAGTAATCAGCTATTTGGAATGCTTTTAAAGTATCCCGGATGGCAATGGCATTTACCAATTCGAATACGTTGTAATCTTTCGAAATACCGATATTCTCCTCGATGTGAATATCTGAGATTTTGGTCCCTTTTTCAAGAACGATAGCCAGTTTATCCAGTTCGTTGACAATGCGCGACAAATCGTTCCCCAGGAATTCTCCAAGCAAAGAAGCTGCTTTCGAAGTAATCTCATATCCTTCGGAGCGGACGTATGAAGCGATCCATTCCGTGAGGTTGTAATCTTTGACTTTCTCTGATTTGAAATTCACTCCAACATTCGCAATTTCTTTGGTGAACTTGCGCTTTCCGTCGAGTGCTTTGTATTTATGGCAAATAACCAGGATGTTGCTTTCCACCAAATTCGGAAGCAGTTTTTCCAGTTCATAAATGTCTTTCATATCCTGTGCTTCGCGGACAACGACTACTTTGCGTGTTCCCATGAACGGAAAGCTGCGGGCTTCGCTCATGAGTGTCAAAGCATCAATATCACGTCCGTAATAAACCGCCAGGTTGAAATCTTTTTCGGATTCGTCTACCGCATTTTCACTGATTGCATCTGAGACCAGGTCGATGAAATACGGCTCTTCGCCATGCAACACGTATAAAGGCTTGAAATCACCGTTTTTGATGTCTTTGAGAAGTGCTTTGTAATCCATACTCAAAATTACGAATTACGAATTACGAATTACGAATTATGGGATTATTTATTGGTCGAAATATCAATTGAGACGGAAAGTTTTCCGTCATTACAAATTTCCGATTGGTAATTAGGAATTCGTAATTTTGTAATTAATTATGTCGTATCCTTCGTTGAATCTGCCTTCTGCACAACTCAAACTTTCGAAAGAGAAGGAAGATTTTTTTGTGTGGTGCATTATCCGCCGGAAGAAGTTACTGCTGACTCCGGAAGAATGGGTTAGACAGCACGTCATACATTACCTCATCGATCATAAAAAAACGCCTGTTGAACGTATTAACAGTGAGCATTTATTAAAGATCAACGGCCAGAACAGGCGCTGTGACATTGTAGTGGTTGATTCTTTCGGCAATCCGAAACTGATCGTGGAATGCAAGGCTTCGGAAATTAATCTGGATGAAAAGGTTTTCCTGCAGACAAGCAATTACATTCAAAAAAGCAAGGCCGCTTATTTCTGGATGACGAACGGATTGAACCACGTGATTGTGGAATGCAAGAATCCGGAGGTTTACCTGAACGAGTTACCGGAATTATAAAAAAACAAAAACTGTAGGGACGCGAGGCCTCGCGTTCCTACAGTGAATATAATCAATTCGCGTGTTTCGCCTCGAGTTTGAATTCGCTGGTTGTGTGGAATGTCAAATCCGGGTAATCTTTTTCTGCCATTTGCAATAAGAAAGATGTTTCTGCCAGGAAAACCAGGTTATCGTCTTTGTCTTTTGCCAGGTATTGCGATTTCGCACGCTTGAAGTCGTTTAACTGCGCTTCGTTATCGGTTGTGATCCAGCAGGCTTTGTGGTAATTTCTAGGCACAAAACGGCATTTCGCTCCGTATTCGTGTTCCAGACGGTATGCAATTACTTCGAATTGAAGCTGTCCTACCGTACCGATAATTTTTCGGTTACCAGGCTGCTGAATAAACATTTGGGCCACTCCTTCGTCCATCAACTGGGTAATCCCTTTCTCCAGCTGCTTGGATTTCATCGGGTCGAGGTTTTCCAATTCCTGGAATAATTCCGGGGAGAAACTTGGAATTCCTTTAAACATGAAAGGTGTTCCTTCGTTCAATGTATCACCGATCTTAAAGTTCCCTGTATCATACAAACCGATTACATCTCCGGGGAAAGCTTCATCAATGACACTTTTATCCTGGGCCATGAAGGAAGTTGGGTTAGGGAATTTGAATTTCTTATCCAAACGAACATGGTTGTAGAACGTATTTCGCTCGAATTTCCCGGAAACAATGCGCAGGAAAGCAATACGGTCACGGTGTTTCGGATCTAAGTTCGCGTGGATCTTAAATACAAATCCGGAGAATTTTTTATCAGCCGGCTCCATGCGTCCTGCATCAGTATCTCTTCCTCTTGGGGATGGGGAAATACGTACGAACGTATCTAATAATTCTTTGACACCGAAGTTATTTACTGCCGACCCGAAAAATACCGGTGCAACATCACCTGCCAGGTATGAATCACGGTCAAAAGCATCGTAAACACCTTCCACCATTTCCAATTCTTCGCGCAATTCTGCCGCTGGCTTTTCTCCCACCAGTTCATCTAATTCCGAGGAATTGATATCAGAAAGTGAAACAACATCCGTTGAGATCTTGGTTTTATTTGCAGCAAATAAGTTGATATTCTTATCGTAAATATTGTAAACTCCTTTAAATCGGTCTCCCATTCCGATTGGCCAGGCCAAAGGACGTACTTTAATGTCCAGGGAAGACTCCAATTCATCGAGCAGTTCGAACGGGTCTTTTCCTTCGCGGTCCATTTTATTAATGAAGATAATTACCGGCGTTTTACGCATGCGGCAAACTTCCATCAAGCGCTTGGTTTGTTCCTCCACACCGTTGGCACAGTCGATTACCAGGATCACACTATCAACAGCCGTTAGTGTTCTGTAAGTATCTTCTGCAAAGTCCTTGTGACCCGGAGTATCCAAAATATTGATCTGTTTTCCGGAATACTGGAAAGCCATTACGGAAGTTGCAACCGAGATTCCACGTTGCTTTTCGATCTCCATGAAATCCGAAGTAGCTGTCTTCTTGATCTTGTTGTTTTTCACGGCACCGGCAGATTGAATGGCACCTCCAAAAAGCAATAGCTTTTCAGTCAGGGTTGTTTTACCTGCATCGGGATGCGAGATAATTCCAAAGGTTCTGCGCTTTTCAATTTCTACGTCGTTGCTCATGATTGTTTTTTTGAGGATGCAAAAGTAGTTCAATTAAATGAAAAAATGCTGAACTACCAGGGAAATTACTCTTTTTTAATTATCAGTCAAAAAAATTAAACATTTGAAAATCAATTATTTAATTTAAAAAGTGTTCGCAAATTAGCGAACAAGCGAATTCTCGAATTCCGGGAGTTAAAAATCAATTGTGCCAATTTTTGGTTTATTCAAAAACTGCTACTTCAACTGATAGGAAAGGATGATTTCATGGGTACTACCGAATGTGCTGTTGATAGGGTATTCATAAATATAACCGATGCGGAATTTACCAACAATATCATATCCAACCATTGGACTCACAGAAATATTTCCGGAAGCTAAATGTCCGGAAAAACCAAACCAGATATCTTTATCTACTGTTGCAACAAGTGCAATCGTGGAGGCTGCTTTTTTCATATCTGTGTAAACTTGTGCTCGTGGAGTCAGCTTCCAGTTTTCTCCCAGTTGAAAAGTATAATCCCCGAACAACCAATAATGTGGCACTATCTTATATGTATATGAACTATACTTATCACGAAATACAGCCCCATTTAATTGGGTAATGCTAAAACCTGTATTCCAGTTCTCACCATGCATGGCAATACCAAAATCACATTGAAAAACCGGATTCAGCGACCTGTCTTTAAAAAACAGTGGGTCTTCCGGAACTTGTGATGAAAAAATAAAATCAGATCCTTTAATTTTCATAGTTTTTAGGCCTGCAGAAGCTCCAAAAGACAAAAACATATTTTTTATCGGAAGATGATAGGCGTAAGACACCAAAGCCGTGTGTGATCTGGACATACCACCGGCGTCGTACTCATAACTGACTCCTATTCCACTATTGATAGAATCTAGTTTCATGGCATAGTTCAACCATAAAGTAGTTGGAGCACCATTCACTTTTGTCCATTGGTCCCGCCATTGTGCATTTGCATGATGCCTATAAATTGCTCCCGTCATCGCAGGATTGGTATGCATATAGTTATTCCAGAAAAACGAACTCCTTGGTTCTTGTTGTCCGTTAGAAAAAATGGAAGTAATCAGGAAAGTAACTATTGGGATGATTCGGCTTGGTAAGTTCATTTATTTTCAATTTAGATCGCGAACATAGTAAAAACAGATTAATTCATTTAGTCAAATGAAAGTTTCGATACATCCATTATTGAAAAGGAAATCATTTCAATTGATAGGATAAAATAATTTCATGGGATCCTGAAGAAAGAATAACTTCAGATTTCTCACCAGGATAGTATGCTTGAGAACGACTTAGGTTTAACTCATAGGTATACCCCAACCGAAACTTTCCGGCGATATCGTATCCAATCATCGGCCCAACTGCATATATCCCTCCGCTACCGGGAATGGAAGAAGTAGCACCCAACCATAAATTATCCTTGAAGCTTGCAATAAGAGCTATGGAGGAAGTAATCTGATTCAAATCACTATATGACTGAATTCTTGGAGTTAATTTCCATTTCTCACCTACTTGAAAAGCGTAATCTGCAAACAACCAAATATGCGGTTCTTCTTTCAAGGTCAAAAATAAATACCTAAAAGATGCACCGTTTAACTGAGTCACACTTAAACCTACATTCCATTTTTCAGCATGCAATGCCACACCGAAATCACTTTGAAACACAGGTTTTATACTTTCATCCATCCCCCACGGATTAAAACTTTTAATGCCTGCGGACGCCCCCAGTGATAAGAACAGGTTCTTGATCGGAATGTGATAAGCATAGGAAACTAATGCCGTTTGCCAATTACTTAATCCAGTCGCATTGTATTCATAACTCACTCCGACTCCACTGTGGATTTTGTCCAATTTCGCAGCATAATTTGCCCACAAGGTATTCGGTGCACCACTGGTACTTGTCCATTGGGTACGCCACTGCACATTCGCATGATGCTTATAAATTGCTCCCGTCATCGCGGGATTGGTGTGCATATAGTTATTCCAGAAAAACGAACTCCTTGGTTCTTGTTGTCCGTTAGAAAAATTGGATGCAAGCAGGAAAATAATTATAGGGATGATTCGGCTTGGTAAGTTCATTTATTTTCAATTTAGATCGCGAACATAGTAAAAACAGATTAATTAATTTAGCCAAATGAAAGTTTCGATACATCCATCCTGGGAAAAGGTGCTTCAGGCTTCATTTGAGGCCCCCTATTTTGAAAACCTGGTTCAATTTGTCAAGCAGGAATATGGTCGTTTTCCAAACCAGATCTTCCCGGAAGGAAAGTATATTTTCAGGGCTTTCGACAGCTGTCCGTTTGATCAGATCAAAGTAGTTATTTTGGGACAGGATCCCTACCCGACAAGAGGACATGCTCACGGATTGTGTTTCAGCTGTGATTCACACGTGCGGCCATTGCCCAAAAGTTTGCAGAACATTTTCAAGGAGCTGGAAGATGATTTGGGAATTCCGGCACCACCAAACGGGGATTTAAACCATTGGGCAAAGCAAGGTGTTTTATTGCTGAATTCAATTCTCACGGTCCGTGAAGGCCAACCGCTTTCACATGCCAACCAGGGATGGGAGAAGTTTACAGATGAAGTGATCCAAACCATCAATGACCAACTCGAAGGTGTCATATTTGTGTTGTGGGGATCTCCGGCACAAGCCAAAGCTGCAAGGGTAAATCCGGACAGGCATTTCATACTCAAAGCTCCACACCCGTCTCCATTATCTGCTTACCGCGGATTTTTCGGGAGCAAGCCTTTTTCAACAATTAACAAAATTCTGAGCGAGAAAGGAAAAACCGAAATCAAATGGGCATGATTCATTAATCATGTGAAAATGATCATAAAATTTGAATTAGTAGGGGTGAAAAATTTTTCGCCCCTACTGTTTTTATTACTTTTGCACCGATGAATTTGCAAAATGATTTGATCTTACGCGCTGCAAAAGGCGAAGACATTGAACGTTACCCGGTTTGGCTGATGCGCCAGGCAGGAAGGATTTTACCGGAATACCGTGCTGTTCGCGAAAGTGTGAGCGGATTTAAAGAATTGGTGGAAAACCCTGCTTTGGCTGCGGAAGTGACCATTCAGCCGGTTGATATCCTGGATGTGGATGCTGCGATAATCTTTTCAGATATCCTGGTAATCCCGGAAGCGATGAATATTCCTTACCAGATGATCGAAAAACGCGGTCCCTGGTTCGAGCATACGATCCGTTCGGAAGAAGAAGCCAAACGTTTGGAATTTGACTTTGATATCGAAGATCGTTTAGGCTACGTTCTGGAAGCAATACGTTTGACGGTAAAACAACTGAACGGACGTGTTCCGGTAATCGGATTTGCAGGTGCACCCTGGACCATTCTTTGCTACATGGTTGAAGGCCATGGCTCAAAAACATTCAGCGAAGCTAAAAAGCTTTTGTACACCAATCCGACTTTGGCACATCAATTGTTACAACACATCACAGATGTTACAATCGCTTATTTAAAAGCACAGGTTAAAGCCGGAGCAAGTATGATACAAGTTTTCGATTCATGGGCTGGAATTTTAGGAACAGAGCAGTACGCGACTTTCTCACTTCCCTATTTGTCTCAAATAGCTACAGCTATTGAAGATGTTCCGGTTACTTTATTTTCGAAAGGAGCTATCACATCCATTCCTGCTTTAGCCAAATTAGATTGTAACACGATTGGGCTCGACTGGAACATGGATATTCCTGTGATGCGCTCTTTAGTTGGTGATTCCAGAACGCTGCAGGGTAATTTAGACCCCTGTGCATTATACGGTTCTCACCAAAGTATTGAGGCTGAAACAATAAAAATGTTAAATTCGTTCGGTAATAATAAAAGACATATTGTTAACTTAGGCCACGGTGTTTATCCGGATGTCGACCCAGAAAAGGTTAAAACATTCATTAAAACTGTAAAATCTTATGAAACCAAATAGTATGAAACTAAAACAACTTGCATTAGGTGCTTTGATTGGATTACCACTTATTGCATCCGCTCAAAAAGGAGATAACCTTATTGATAACGGAGGATTTGAATCCAATGCAGGGAAACCGAAAAAGTTAGGTCAAATTGATTTGGCAACAGGATGGAAATCTCCTACAGGAGCAAGAGCCGATTACTTTTTAAGCGATTCTAAAGTTCCCGCTGTGGCCGCTCCGGATAATGCTTACGGAAAAGAAACTCCGAAAGAAGGTGAAAACTATGCAGGTATATTTGCTTTTTCTTACGGAAATAAGCTGCCAAGAACATATATTACTGCCAAATTAAAAACACCTTTGAAAAAAGATGTTACATATTGTATCTCTTTTTATGTTTCCTTGTCTGAGGCTTCGAAATATTCCTGCAACCAAATCGGAGCAAATATTTCCAAGAAAGAATTCGGTACGGACCAGAAAGTGCATTTGATCGATCAGACTCAAATCCAGCATCCTGATAACAAAGTTTTCAATGCCACTTATAACTGGGAAAAAGTGTGTGGTTCTTACAAAGCGGAAGGTGGTGAGAAATTCCTGACAATCGGAAACTTTACTTCTGATCAGGACACCAAATATGAGGTAAACAAAAAGCCGAAAGACTCAAAAGTCACACAGGTAATCGGAGCTTATTATTACATTGACGATGTAGTGGTTACAATGCTTGATAAAGACGAGGATTGTAAATGTTATGATGCTGACAAAGACAAAAATGAATTGTCTACAACCGTTTACATGAAACAAGTTGCGGATAATGATAAAATGTCAACGAAAGACCGCATTGAGAAACAAGAAATTTACTTCGGATTCGGGAAAACGTTCTTAACACAACAGGCAAAAGCCGCATTGGATATCGTAGCAAAAGTGATGACTGAAAACCCGAACATGACTATTACGGTAATGGGACACAACAACGAAGAAGAAGATAAATTGGCTGAGAAAAAAGATTTCTACGCCGATATGGATACCAAGCGCAACCAGGTTGTCAAAGAATACTTACAGTCCAAAGGAATTGCTGCAGGCAGGTTGAAATCCGAAAGCAAAGGAAGTGAAGTTCCTAGCCCGGAAATCAAGGAAGGTGACGACGATGACTTAAAATTAGCAAAAGGAAGACGCGTTGTCTTCAGAGTTACTTAATACAAATTATTCATAATAACGTAGGGGCGTCCCGCATGTGCGGGACGCCCCTACGTTTTTACAGTGCTTTCAATCATGGAAACAATCTTCCCCGTTTACCGCAAACTCGACGGATTCAACCGCTTTTATAAAATTGAAAGTGAGGATGTATTCATCGAAGTGACTTTCTCACAGGATCAGCCCAAATACCAAACGATTCAGGCCATACAATTCCCGGAGAAACTCCGCATCCGGGATATGATCTCTTGCTCTTTCAACTATGTTCCGATGAGCGAAGAAGAAATCGAGAAATACTTCCAATAAAAAATCCATCCGCCAGGTTTTATCTGAAGCGAATGGACTTTTTACTTATGATTTGTTTGACTTAGTTCAAAACAAGCTTGTGAGTTTCCTCACCAACACGCATCAGGTAAATTCCTTTATTCAATGCATCCAGGTTCAAAACAGCATCTCCGGCCTGTATCTGCTGTTCAAAAACCACTCCTCCCTTTAAATCCATCAATTGGATTTTCCCGGTATACTCAGTTGTAATATGAACCAATCCTGTAGAAGGATTCGGGCTGATTTTTACCGGTGAAAGCTCCTTGTCCTCCAAACCAAGAGTCGTAGGATTTGAATGGGTCCATTTTCTAAGGAATAACCATACTTCGATCATTTCTGTAATGTCATTCACAGGCTGGTACAAATAAACGTGATCCGCACCATTGAATCTCCACAGTTCCAATGAAGCTGACGGATTACAATTATCATACACAAAACGGTCAATCGTTATGGTATCTGTTCCGGTATCCGGAAGACGTGTAGAATCCGCCGAAGCATCACAACCGTGAACTCCTCTCCAAAAATCGATCGTTTGGGGAACCAGGCTCAAAGAAGGTAGTGCCGACCCATCATAGGGAACAGTTCCGTCTGCCGTTCCATGCAAGTGAATAACCGGAGTTTTATATGCCGGAACACAAGAACTGATATCTGAAGTTGGCATTGTACCCGCCATTGCACCGATAGCCGCAATTCGATTATTCATAGCACAAGCCATGTGGTGGGACATAATTGACCCCATGGAAAAACCGGTTGCATAAACACGAGCCGGATTCACGTTGTAATCACTCAGCCCTTTATTGATCAGTTCGTTCATAAAGCTCAGATCATCCGCTGTACTTCCCAGCATAGTCCCATTATTCCAGGCTGCCATTCCCCAGCTGTTATTTAAAGCCTGCGGATAAACTACAATAACACGAGCTGTGTCTGCAATGAAATTAAACCCTGCGCCCACCATATCAGAGTTCGTACCTCCCAAACCATGCATGATGATGATCATATCCGGGTTTTCGGTCTGTACATTGAATCCTGAAGGGATATATAATTTATAGGATCGGGTCACGCCATTTATCGAAATGGTCTCATTGGTAAGCTGTGCAAATGCTGCAAACAGGCTAAATACAAATACAGGCAGTGTAAAGATTTTTTTCATAGTAGATTTTTGTCAAAAATAATTTAATTTTAGTCACAAACAAAAGGGATTATCCGTGCTAAAACTTTTAAATTTCATCCTTCTTCTTTTACTTGTGTTTTCATGTACCTTGTCGGCAGAACAAGAGAACAGGCTCAACAAACAGTTGTCTAAATACATTCGGGCATACAATGAGAATAATACGCTGGAATATGCCGGTTTAAGTCACCCTGCAGTTGTGCGTCATTACTCATCACTGGGAGATTCGAATTTTATCGCACATTTCAGCAACAAGATTGGAGAAAATTCGGTTAATTTATACAACCCATTATTCAAAGATATGAAGTCCCAGGGCGACTGGATCGAACGCAAATACACGATAAGCAAGGATTCCCGTGAAGAGTTCGATAAGAACTATGAATTGTATGCCATTTCATCAGATGCCGGAAACAACTGGTTTTTTATCACCGAAGAAGATTATTTTAAGCGAAATATCCCACTCAAACATCGTTTGTTCTCAAAATAAAACAGGATGAGACTTTTACTACTACTACTGCTATTATTCACCCATTCTTTTTTCTCACTCGGACAAGGGTGGAACCCGGTTGGTTCAAGAGCCGTTTCATTATCAAATGCAAGCGTGTGCCTCGATGATGTCTGGGCCTACCACCACAATCCGGGAGCTACAGCTTCCATTAAAACCATTTCAATCGGAGCTTATTACGAAACGCGCTTCCTAACGAAAGAACTCCAAACTCAAGCCTTAGCCGTTGCAATTCCCCTAAAAGTCGGGGTGATTTCTGCCGGTGGACAATTCTTCGGATACCAGCAATACCGAAATACACGCGCAGGATTGGGATACAGTATGAAATTTACTGATTTCCTGCAGGTCGGAGTCCAGGGGAATATTCAAACTCTGCGACTTGGAGGCAATTATGGTTCAACGATCAGCGGAACAGTAGAAGCTGGTATTTTGGCTAAAATTTCAGAAAAATGGAGCGTTGGCGTCTCAGTGATGAATATTGGCAGACAGCGCATTCATCCGATTACTGACCGTTTTACAACTGTTATGCGCGGAGGATGCCACTATCGCCCATCCAAAAAGGTATCGATTTTTGCCGAAGTAGAGAAACAGGTCATCACCAAAATTTCCTTTAAAGGTGCCATCGAATACCAACCGGTTCAGTCACTTTACATTCGTTTCGGAGCTCAAAGCGCACCCATGGAATTTGCTCTCGGACTGGGCTACAAAGTTTCCGGTTTTTCGATCGATCTCGGTTCAAAGTATCACCAAACACTGGGGTGGTCACCAAACTTCGGTTTAAATTATCAATTCAAAGAGCATGAGAAAAAGTAGCCTGTTACTTCTTTTTTTCATCAGTACCTGTTCTTTCCTTTACGGACAGGAACGAAATGAGATTATCCAGCAGCGGGTTGAATTTATTGCCGAGCAATCCGAATCGGAAGAATTGGACCTGACCAATATCTTTGATCAGCTGAATTATTTCTACGACAACCCCATCAACCTGAACAATACCACCCCCGACGAACTGCGCTCGTTAGGATTATTGACAGAAGTCCAGATTACGGATGCGCTGCTGCATGTGGAACGGTTCGGGAAATTTATCAGTATTTATGAACTCCAATCCTTGAAATATTGGGACCTGAACACCATTTTCCTCGTACTTCCATTCGTAAAAGTCGATGATAGGCTTGAGAGTATGCACATCACTTTTAAAGACGCTGTTAAAAACGGAAAAATTGAATGGTACACACGCTATCAGCGGACCCTGGAACGAAAAAAAGGATATACTGCCGTTTCTGATTCAATTCTGAATAACTCAAACAGTTATTACCGCGGCAATGCTGACAGGTACTACACCCGATTCCGCTACACTTACCGGACCAATATCAGTCTGGGATTTACTGCTGAAAAAGATCCCGGTGAGGAATTCTTCAAAGGTTCTCAAAAAAACGGTTTCGACTATTACTCTTTTCATGCATTTTACAAGGGGGGAAAATACGTTCGGGCTGTCGCCGCGGGTGATTATCAGATCCAGATAGGACAGGGATTGAATACATGGAGCGGGTATGCTTTCGGAAAAAGCGCCGATATTTTTTCCTCCAAAAAAGCGGCTAACCTGCTAAGACCTTACACTTCTGTTGACGAAAACCGCTTTTTTCGCGGCGGGGCAGCTATAATCGGTTATAAAAAATGGAACCTGCTAACCTTCTACAGCAATAAAAAAATAGACGGTTCGGGAATCAATGATTCTTTAACGGACGACCTGGAATTTGTCACTACCATCGATTTATCTGGCCTGCACAGAACCAATAGTGAAATTGCCAAAAAGAACAAATTGAGCGAACAGGTTATCGGGAATTATTTGAGTTACAATTCCACCCGCTTCAATGCAGGAATTGCGGTTGTAAACCAACAATACAATCAACCGCTTCAAAGAGACACCGTTCCGTATAACCTCTATGCATTCAGAGGTACAAAAACGACTGCCATAAGCGGCGATTACAACTTTGTGGTGAGGAATTTCAACTTCTTCGGAGAAGTTTCCTACAGCACACATTCCAAATCGTTTGCCCAACTGCACGGTTTAATGGCTATTTTAGACCCGAGTGTTTCCGTTTCTGTTATTTACCGAAACTATTCCAAAGGATATTATTCATTCTACAACAATGGATTTTCGGAAGGAAGTAATACGCAGAATGAAAGCGGACTGTTCTCCGGGATAAAGGTAAAACTGGCCCCTTCCTGGTCTGTGAGTTCTTATGTTGACTTTTTTAAATTCCCCTGGATCAAATACCAGGTGGACGCACCATCCAAAGGATACGAGTTTTTAGTACAGCCGACCTACAAACCTAATAAAGTCTTTGAATTATACGCGCGTTTCCGACAGCAGGTCCGGCAAAAGAATTCGAGGGATTCAGACGGAACCATTACATCTATTGAAGATGTCGTTCAAAACAATTACCGCCTGAACCTTTCATACAAAGTACTGGAAAGCTTTACTTTAAAAAGCCGTGTGGAATATGTGACCATTAATCGAAAAAGCAATGCTGCCGAAGACGGATGGATCTTTACCCAGGATTTATTGTTCAAACCCAAAAAACTACCTTTCGATTTAACGCTCCGCTATGCTTTGTTCGACACAGACAGCTACGACACACGCATTTACACCTTTGAAAACAATGCACTATATGTATTTTCCATTCCTGCCTACTATTACCAGGGATCGAGAGCTTACGCCCTTATCCGGTTTTCTTTCCTGAGACATTGCGACTTATGGATCCGATACGGAACATTTTTATACGCCAATAGGAACGTCATCAGCTCCGGGCCAGAGGAGATTAAGGGATCGAAGAAATCTGACATTACAGTTCAGCTGCGGGTTTCGTTCTGAAATAGAACGAGGGTCGTAATTATTCAACTATTATCCGTATCAATCGGCTGTTAATTCCAGGAGGAAGCCACCCATGCCTAATCGAAATGCGCAGATAATAAACTCCTTTTTGATATGGAGCTGAAAATGAAGTGCTGGTTTCCAATGAGTCAAAGAGAGTCATACCATTTAGTAACAATATCTTCTCTTCACCTATTTGCTCCTCTTCATGAAACACGCAGAATTCCAACCAATCCATATAATCCGGATTTTCTCCAAAGTGAATTGGTTTGCCATAATTATTTTTCAATTTTAAAGGAATCTGAATGATATCACCTGCTTTGAAAATATATCTTGGTTGAGGAGTAGTAATATTGATCTTAGCATAAGAACGAAAATTGTCAATCGTAACATATTGAATTTCTTCCTTGTTGGTCTGAAAAGTATGGACATTGTCTCCTTCAATCTTCCAATTCGGAATATAAACAACTCTTTTTCCCTGGAGCCTATCTTCAATATTCCAAATATCAAACTGATTGCGGCGGTACTGAATATTATTGAGAGACAGGGAAACATTCCCCGTATAGAAGCTATACCTGGAAGCTTTCTGATAAGAGTTTGCAAAAACAACCGGTGTATCACCCACTTTCTCTTCGATCTGTTCTGCCCACGTTTTCCAACCATAAAATTCAGGTATCAATTTACTTCCTACTGCCGGTACAATATCAAAAGCGAGATTTATTCTGATAAACAAGAATAAGATACAAGATATCATTGAAAGCCCGATCAACCATTTTTTCAATCGGATTGTTGAAGCTATGTAATTGTAACTCAAAACAAGTATCGGAACAAATGCCGCAACAGTCCAATTCGCCTCAACCGGTGCATTTAAAGTTGAAAGCAGGAAAAACACCATGAAACCTATGAAAGTATATCTCAATGCTTTTTCTGTCGAACTCTGAACACGATACCTGAAGGCACTAAAAAAAAGAAGAATCCCGGTAAATGGACCAGCAATCATCAACTGCCCCAATACAAATATCAATGAATCAAACGGTTTATAAGGATCCTGAGATTTTGTCAGCACATGATATTGATAAGATGGATAATCATTATTTATTTGCCAGATTATATGCGGAAGATAGGCTACTACAGATATTGTAACAATTAAGTAGAACTGTTTCTTTTTCAATAAGCTGAGATTAGAGATCAGTGTAAAGAAAATAATTAACAAACCGTGATATTTACAATAGAGCAATGCCGCAATATTAAGTCCCAGTAAAAGAGCATCTACAAGCCTATTGTTTTCTGACCATCGCTTATACAATAGAAAAAATGTTGAAGTGAAAAACAATAATGGTGCATCCGGAACTGCTATAAATCCATATACTTCCAGGCAGCTTATAGAGCTGGCCAGAATGAAAAACAACAAAAAGTTACGGCAATTAGTCAACAAAAAGGTAAACCAAAGAAATAGTGTCCCCATTAACACAATCAGCAGTCTGGTACCGAGTTCATTGTGAAATATTGCATATCCCGTCTTAATTAAAAGCGCTATCGCAGGCGGGTGGTCGAAATATCCATAATCCGGATTTTTGGAATACATCCAATAATAAGCTTCATCATGTGCCAATCCAGTAAAAGCAGCCTGAATAAGATTGATAATCAGCCAGCCAACCAATAGGAAAAGATTACACAAAGTGGTGTGATTTCGGTAGTAATCCCGAATTGCAATAAGGATCGTTTTCATTTGGTGTTGAAGATAACTTTATCTGCTGAAATAAGTGTAATGAATCAAATAGTGTTACTTAATTTGGGGAAAAGACATTTAACATCCTTTACCACTCTTTAACAGCAAACGGTTTTTAATGTTCACCTTCCTCCCGTAACTTACATGTTCAACATTAAAAAGCAGTGATATGAACAAGCGAATTGCCATTTTGGCTACGGACGGATTTGAGGAGAGTGAGTTACAGTCACCGAAAGAAGCCATTGAAAAACAGGGTTGGCAGGCAGAAATTGTGAGTTTAAAAAGCGGTACTATTAAAGCCTGGGCAAAAAGTGATTGGGGCAAGGAATACCCGGTCGACAATATCATCGACGATGTGAAAGCTTCCGAATACGATGGACTATTAATCCCTGGCGGGGTGATCAACCCGGATAAACTGAGAAGAGAAAATAAGGTACTGGATTTTGTCAAAGATTTTTTTGATGCCAAAAAACCGGTTGCAGCCATTTGTCACGGCCCACAAGTACTGATTAGCGCCGGAGTAGTTTCAGGCCGGGAGCTGACTTCTTTCGAATCGGTAAAAATTGATCTGCAAAATGCCGGGGCCGCCTGGGTAGACGAGGAAGTGGTTGTTGACAATGGATTGGTTACAAGCCGTTCACCACAGGATTTACCTGCTTTTAACCGAAAAATGATCGAAGAATTTAAGGAAGGGCCCCACGAGTAACGCGCTCTCACTTCTCACTCTCTTCCCTGCAAAAAGAAAAGCAAATCAAAAATCGAGTATGAGAGCGAGTTTTGAGAAAAAAAGAAAAAGCGTGAGGCTTAACACCATCACGCTTTTCTTTTTGTGGGAGGGAGACGGGTCTCGAACCCGCGACCTCCGGAACCACAATCCGGCGCTCTAACCAACTGAGCTACAACCTCCGTTAAGTGGGCGCAAAAATAAGCATTTCTATTAAAACTCCTATACCGAAACGGATTTTTTTTTCGCAATCAAGCGATTCTTCCGATAACAAACAGATTTTGAGCCTATTTCGGCAACTAAACATGCGTTGTTAATAACACAATTGCATGTACCTGCATTCGCTTTGGTGAATCCTTACATTTGTATCATGGCGGATAAAAAATTAAAGATCGGTGTTTTTGGAGCAGGACATTTGGGCAGGATCCATATCCGGTTGCTTTTGGAACTCCCTGATCTGTTCGAATTAATCGGGTTTTACGATCCTTCCGATGAATCCGCCGAGAAAACAATCTCAGAATACCATGTGACCAGGTGGAATGATATGCAGGCACTGATCGATGCTTCGGATTGTGTGGATGTGGTAGCTCCTACCCTTTACCATTACGACATTGCATACAAAGCCCTTCGTTCCAGCAAGCATGTATTCATTGAAAAACCGGTTGCAGAAACAACCGAGCAGGCAAAAATCTTACTCGACCTTTCACGCGAAGCAGGTGTAATTGTACAGGTTGGACATGTTGAGCGCTTTAATCCCGCTTTCCAGGCAGCTGCCCCGTTAATTGTCAAACCGATGTTCTTTGAGATCCACCGTTTGGCACAATACAATCCGCGCGGAACAGATGTTTCTGTTATCCTGGACCTGATGATCCACGACCTGGACATTGTTCTAAGCTGCGTCAATTCATCCATCCGAAGGATTTCTGCCAGTGGTGTGAGCGTAGTAAGCAGAACACCGGATATTACTTCGGTGCGCATCGAATTCGACAACGGGTGTGTGGCCAATCTGACAGCTTCCCGCATGTCACTGAACAATATGCGGAAAACGCGGATTTTCCAAAAAACAGGCTACCTGGTGATCGATTTTCTGAATCAATCCGTGGATCAGATTATGATCACGCCAAAAGACCAGGAAGCTCCCGGATTTTTTAGCTTTCAACTCAATGATGATGTGAATTTTTCTGCCCTGAAACCAGAAATCAAAAAGACGAACGCAATCCAGGAGGAACTCCGTTCATTTTACAACTCCATCGTTCATAATCAGCCGGTTGTCGTTTCAATCGATGATGCTTATCGCGCCCTGGATGTAGCTTACCAGATTATTGACAAACTGAAATCCGCACATCTCTCGGTTTTCGACAATAATTAACGTAAATTTGCGTTAGCTACACATAGGCTTATCTATGAAATATTTATACTTTTTTGTTGTACTTTCCTTTGGGTTATCAAGCTGCGTTAAGAATAACCCCTTACCTGTTTGGCTTGAAATAAACAAATGGACGCTTAATTCAAACCCGAATTCAGTGAATGACCCCGGAGCATTAACCCATAATTTCAGTGATGTTTGGGTATATGTGGACGGAAAAGTAATCGGCGTTTTTGAAGTTCCCTGTAAAATTCCGGTATTGGCTTCCGGAAACTGTAAAGTACTTCTTTACCCGGCCATCAAAAACAATGGACTGGCTTCAGCTAAAAAGATTTATCCTTTTGCAGAACCTTTTGAAACAACCCTGCAGCTGACAGAGGGAGAAACGTATGTTTTCAACCCGGTTACCCGATACAATACCAATACGAAATTTTGGATTGAAGATTTTGAAAGCAACTCCATAAAAATTGAAAAAGAAACCGTTTATTCAAGTCCAAATTTAAACCTGCAAATCCAAAACAATCCTTCCGAAGGAAACTGGGGCTATTACGGGCATCTTTCTTTAAACACTAACGATTCGCTATGGATTGGAGTAATGCCGGCGCTTGTTTTACCCAAAAGCGGCGCTGAAGTATACCTCGAATTCGATTACAAAAACACCAGTTCTATCCTAACCGGGATGATCGAACTTCAGTTCGGAGGAGGCACTCAAGACCATGGAGGCTATACGGCTATAAGGCAAAAATTGGAAGAGCTTCAATGGAAGAGAATATACATTGACCTGAAAGATGTGGTTTCAAATACCCCAAATGGAATTACCTACCGCCAATACCTCAAAATGCGTTTGGATTCCGGGCTAAGCTCAAGCGACGTCTATATTGACAACATCAAAGTAATACACTTCTAGAATCATTAGTCAGAATAGAATGCAAAAATTGTTCAGAGGTTTATTTATTGCAAGTGATTTTATAACAGCCGCTTTATCGTGGGCACTTTTTTATTATTACCGGAAAACAAACATCGAACACGAAGAATTTTCATTCAATCAGACATTTTATTACGGAATCCTGATTATTCCGTTGCTTTGGCTCTTGTTCTACACCTTGCAGGGAACTTACCAGGATGTGCGCAGGTTGTACCGTTTAAAGATCCTTTCTTACACCGCTTTCGCAACAATTTTCGGTTCTATTGTACTGTTCTTTGCGTTATTGATCGATGATGAAGTAAACACTTATTTCAATTACTACCGTTCTCTTTTAACATTGGCCCTGCTCCATTTCGGATTTACATTTTTTTCACGCCTGGTCATCACAAGTATCCTGGTAAGAAGAATCCATTCACGAAAAGACGGATTTAAGACCTTATTGATCGGAGGCTCCGAAAAAGCGGTTGCCATTTACCAGGAAATCGAGGGAATCGAAAAAGGAGGCGGAAATCAATTCGTGGGGTTTGTAAACCTGAATGGTATCGACAAACTATTGGAGCATAAAATGCCCTACTTGGGTCATGTTGACCAACTGGAAAAAATCATTGCAGACAATCATGTTGAAGAGATTATCATCGCATTGGAAAGCACCGAACACGAACGCTTGAAAAATATCATTTCCAGGATTAACGGCGAAAATATTGTGATCAAAGTACTTCCGGATATGTACGACATTCTTTCGGGATCTGTTAAACTGAATAACATTTTCGGGGCCCTCCTAATGGAAGTGAATGCCGAAGTAATGCCTTACTGGCAACGTGTGGCTAAGCGTTTGTTCGATATTTTCTTTTCAATTATCGCCATTATCTTATTGATACCGGTTTATATTTTTCTGACAATAGCCGTAAAACTGTCTTCTCCCGGTCCTGTTTTATTCTTCCAGGAACGAATCGGTCTGAACGGAAAACCATTCAAGATCATTAAATTCCGGACAATGTATACGGATGCAGAAAAATTGGGACCGCAGCTTTCCAGTACGGATGATCCGCGAATCACACCAATCGGGAAATTCATGCGTAAGGCACGATTGGACGAATTTCCTCAATTCTTTAATGTTCTGAAGGGCGACATGTCCTTAGTTGGTCCGAGACCGGAAAGACAATTCTTTATTGACCAGATCAAAGTGCGGGAACCTCAGTTCCTGGAACTGACCAAAGTAAGGCCGGGAATTACTTCCTGGGGACAGGTGAAATACGGATACGCTGAAAATGTGGACCAAATGATCCAGCGCATGAAGTTCGATCTGCTCTACCTCAGAAACAGGTCCATAGCACTTGATCTGAAAATTTTGATGCACACGGTGCTGATCATTGTTAAAGCAAAAGGAAAGTAATGAAAGTTGCTATAACCGGTGGAAATGGTCATATCGGTAATGCACTCATCGAAGAATTGATCCGTCGCAATTACAGCATCAAAGCATTGGTTCATTCCAAAAGCAATTTCCTGCAAAACCGGGATATCGAGATTGTAAAAGGTTCGCTTGAGGATATTGATTCCCTGAGGGAATTAATGAAGGAGTGTGATTACCTGATCCACTGCGCAGCGATTATTTCAATTACGGGAGATCCTCACGGACATGTCCGGAACATCAATGTCAAAGGGCTGGAAAATGTATTGAAGGTTGCCAAAGAAAGCAATCTGAAGCGCGTTATTCACATTTCGTCCGTTCATGCGTACAATCACCTGCCAATGAATGAACCGATGAACGAAACCCGCAGTTTTGTTCCCGATACAGCTTATTCTTACGACAAAAGTAAACGTGACGGACAGTTGATTGCCCGAAAATTCTTTGAAGAAGGCCTTCCCATCATCATTATCAATCCGACTTCCGTTTTCGGACCGCCGAATTATGCGAAATGCAAACAGAATAACGCTTTTATTTCCATGTCGAAAAGACGCATCCCATTTGTTTTCAAAGGCGGCTACAACTGGGTCGATGTCCGTGATATTGCACACTCGATCTGCAATGCGCTGACTCAGGGAAAATTGGGCGAATCCTATATTCTGGGTGGAAGTTATTACACCCTGAAGGACCTTTCACGTTCCGTGGCACGTGTTAGCAACAAACGGATTCCCTGTTTCGAAGTTCCGATAGGTTTGGTAAAGTTCTTCCTTCCGTTGATCGGGATTTATTACAAAATCCTAAGGCAGGATCCGTCTTTGACCCGTGAAAGCATTGAAATCCTTGAATTCGGGAATAAATTCATTGAATCGGAAAAAGCGAAGCAAGATTTGGGACATAATCCGCGTCCGGTTGATGAAACGATGAAAGATTTATTATCTTGGCATCGCGAGAATCATTGATAATGACACAAGAAACATTTAATTATTTCTGTTATGCCTGGATCGGCATAGGAATTATTGCCTTTTTAGGACTTCAGTTCAAAGATGCTCCTTACGGAAAATTCACCAATTCCAAATGGGGACCGTTGATGTCGAACCGCTGGGGCTGGGTGATCATGGAAGGATTTGTACTGCTTGTACTGTATTCATTTGTTCTCTCCGGTCCGAAAACACTTTCTGCTGTTGACTGGACGATTGCAGGTCTATTTACTGCTCACTATATCAATAGAAGCTTCATCTACCCGTTTAGGACGCGTACTCAGGGCAAAAAGATCCCGGTAAGCATTGTAGGAATGGCTATGTTCCATAATTTGGCAAACGGATTCCTGATCGGTTACTACCTGTCGCATTTTTCATCTTATACCATTGATTGGTTTACTTCCTGGCAGTTCATTGTCGGCGGATTCCTATTCGTATTCGGAATGTTTACCAATATTTACTCGGACACCGTTTTGATTCGATTAAGAAATAACCCTGATGACGGATACAAAATCCCTTACGGAGGACCATTTAAGTATATTTCCGCGCCGAATTTAGGCGGAGAACTGATCGAATGGATCGGATTTGCAATCCTTTGCTGGAACCTTCCGGCTTTTTGTTTCGCATTCTTCACCTTCTGCAACTTATTCCCAAGAGCATTGGCAAATCACAAATGGTATAAACAGACTTTCCGGGACTATCCGAAAGATAGAAAGGCAGTAATTCCGTTTGTTTATTAAAACAAATATAAACCGCATAGGAACATAGACCACATAGTTATATTGACGTATTTAACTTATTGTAAAAACAGAAAGATAAAAAACTGTATTTCAAAGTTTTTCGGAGTTTTGCTCTATGTTTTCTATATGCACTAGTGTGGTTTTTTATATTTTCTCGTAGACCGCAATGGCCTCAATGTGGCTTGTATGCGGGAATTGGTCCACCAAAGACAATTTCGTCAATTTGTAACCACCTTGTTCCAGTGTTTCCGTATCGCGTGCCTGCGTGGATGGATTACAGGAAATGTAAACAACATGCGAAGCTCCCAGCGCCATTACTTTTTGCAAGGTTTTCGGGGCAATCCCGGCTCTCGGCGGATCCAGTACGATCGTATCGATGCGGTTCATGTATTCCGGGTGTAAGGAAAGAAATTTGCCAACGTCTGCTGCAAAGAAATGCAAATGCTCCAGCTTGTTACGCTTGGCGTTGCGTTTTGCATCTTCAATTGCTTCTTCCACGATATCGACACCAATGATCTCTCCGGCGTTTACACGCTGGGCAACCAACTGACCGATTGTTCCCGTTCCACAGAACAAATCCATGATCACACCGCCGTCTTTGGCATGGTCGCAGACATAGTCGATCGCTTTGGTATATAAACGTTCTGCACTTTTCGGATTGGTTTGGAAGAAGCTTTCCATACTGATCTCAAAAGACAGTCCAAGCATTTTCTCTACTACCACCGAGTCGCCGAAAAGCAATTCACTGGTCCCGTTTTCGATCTTAGCACGGTCCGCAACATTGTCATTGATTGTATGCCATACGCCTGCTAAGCGGTTTCCTAATTTCTCTTTCAAAAAGGAAACGATCTGCGTTTTATCGAATTTCTTTATTCCTGCGGAACTTGTTACGATATGCAGCAATAATTGATCCTGGTCAAAGGATTTGCGTACAACAATGTGTCTGAAGAACCCTTCTTTTCTCGGCGGATGCCAGGCAGGAAGCCCGAATGATTTTAATAAATCCCTGAACTCCGGAAGAATGGTTTCCCACTGTTCGTCAAACAAGCCGCTGGGTTTATTGAGGTTTTCCACTTTCCACCAGGTTCCTCTTCGCTTAAAGCCCAAAGCAAAAGCATCGTCGATTTCCTCGCCCGTTTCAGGAACGTGTTCAATACAGGAAAAACTGTATTCCATTTTATTGCGGTAGAAAAATGCTTCCGGGGAAGAAATAAATTCATCAAACAAGCTTGCCGGATCGGGAATACGTCCGATTTTGCGGTATACGTCGAGGGTAGATTTCTTTTTGTATTCCTGCTGCACTTCAATCGGAACAAACAAATAGGGTGCACCGGAAATTTCCTGGAAAGGCAGTTCTTTTTCCAATGGAGACCGTTCCAATACTTCCAGCAATTTACATTCTGCATGGCGCTTGCGTTTCTTATCTACACGGGCTCTTACGAATTGTCCGGGGAAAGTATTTTCAACAAATAAGATAAAATCTCCCTCTTCCGACTTCATACGGGCAATTCCCTGACCTCCGAATGCAAAATCGTCGATCTTAACTTCAATAACCTGATTTCTATGTACCACTTTGATTGTTTGTTCTTATTCAGCCGCGGCTGATTTACTTTTACAATTCCTGATTGACTATATCCTGAATTGATTTGTTTTCTAAAATTCGCAGTGTTTCGTTCCGAACATCGATAAACACTTTATTAAGTCCGCAGGTTTTTTCGTCGGTGCATTCATCACAGCGCTGGTAGTAATTCAAACTAACGCAAGGAAGCAATGCAATTGGCCCGTTGAAAAGACGAATAATCGTTGAGATCTGAATTTGTGAAGGTGTCTGCCTTAAAAAATAACCTCCGCCCTTCCCCATTTTGGAATTCAGGATTCCCTGTTTTTTCAAGTCCAGTAAAATGGATTCCAGGAATTTTCTCGGAATACGGCTGTTTTCTGCAATTTCAAGTATCAAAGTCGGTTCATTAGCTTCCTTCTTTGCCAAGTAGGTCAAAGCATGTAGAGCATATTTTGTTTTCTTTGATAGCATCGAAATAAGTCAGTTGATCTAATTTACAATTAAATTCGTAAAAATAGCAAACACCGTTCGTAAAGGTTGTTATATCAATCCTTTAATCACACCTTTATCGGAAGCTTCAATAAACGAAAGAATTTCTCTTCTGATAGGTGAATCAGGAATGGTTTCCTTCACAATATCTAATGATTTCGTCACGTGGTTGTTCTGAACGAAGATGATTCTGTAAATATCTTCGATCTCGCGCACTTGTTCATCTGTATAACCGCGTCTTCTTAATCCAACAGAGTTAATTCCTGCAAAAGTAAGCGGTTCACGAGCACACTTTACGTACGGAGGAACATTTTTGCGGATCAATGAGCCACCTGCAATGAATGAATGAGCCCCTACATGAATGAACTGCTGGGATCCGCACCTTCCTTCCAGGATTGCATAATCACCCACCACACAATGTCCGGATAAACCGGAATAACTTGCCATGATAACGTGGTTACCGATCTGGCAGTCGTGAGCAATATGAACATAAGTCATCAACAAACAATCGTTCCCAACTGTTGTCTTCCACATATCTTTTGTTCCGCGGTGAATAGTCACACATTCCCTGATTACGGTTCTGTCACCGATCTCAACCGTGGTATATTCTCCGTCGAATTTCAAATCCTGTGGAATAACTGCGATTACTGCTCCCGGATAGATTTCACAATTCTCTCCGATTCTAGCTCCCGGATAAATCGTAACATTCGGATGGATTTTCGTTCCCGCTCCAATGACTACATCATCGTAAATCGTACTGAATGCTTCTATTGTTACCCCTTCTCCCAAAGTTGCACTTGGAGAAACTTGTGCTAGTGGACTAATCATGCTTCTACTTTATCTTTAATGACCTGCGCAAGCATTTCTGCTTCCATTACGTGTTTACCGTTTACATATGCATTTCCCTGCATGTGTACCAATCCACGTCTGATAGGTGAAATTAATGTTAATTCAAATACCAAAGTATCTCCGGGAATAACTTTTTGCTTGAATTTCACGTTATCGATTTTCATGAAATAGGTCGAATACAAATGCGGATCTTCTACTTTGCTTAGAGCGAAAATACCTCCGCATTGCGCCGTAGCTTCAATTTGAAGAACTCCGGGAAAAACCGGATTACCCGGAAAATGTCCCTGGAACATCGGTTCGTTCATGGTTACGTTCTTCACCCCCACGATCTTATCTTCCGTGATTTCCATGATCTTATCAACCAATAAAAACGGGTAACGGTGAGGAAGCATGCGTTCAATATCGTTGATATTGTAAAGTGGTTCGCGTTCCAAATCAAATGAACGAGGAGCTTTCTCCTGCTTTTTAATTTCTTCTTTCAACACTTTCGCAAAACGCGTATTCCCCGAATGACCCGGGCGAGCTGCTAAAATATGTCCTTTGATGAAACGGCCTACCAAAGCCAAATCACCTACGATATCTAATAATTTATGACGTGCCGGTTCGTTTTCAAACTGCAGTTTCAAGCTGTTCAATACCCCGATTCCATCGTAATTCACTTTTAATTTGTCTTTTCCAAGCATTTTCGCCAAACGGTCCAGTTCCTCTTCCGTTACATCGTTTCTTTCAACCAAAACGATAGCGTTATCCAAACTTCCTCCTTTAATCAGGTTGTTTTTAGCCAAGAATTCTAATTCCCCCAGGAAACAGAATGTTCTGCAGGCTGCAATATCTGTTTCGAATTCGCCCATGTGATACATGTGTGCATGCTGGGTTCCCAAAGCCGGAGAATTGTAATCCACCATTACCGTCAAACGGTAGTTCTTATCCGGAACAGCCAAAAACTCAATTCCTTTATCAGCGTCTTCCCACTTGATATTCTCAGTCAATTCGAAATACAAACGCTCTGCCTGCTGCTCTTCTCTTCCAACTCGCTGGATTTCTTTCACAAATGGCAAAGAAGAACCATCCATGATCGGAATTTCAGGCCCTGTAAGCGTAATCAATGCATTATCCACTTCCATTCCGTACAAAGCTGCCAATACGTGCTCGGTGGTGTAAACTTTCGCACCGTTTGACTCCAGTGTCGTTCCGCGATCCGTGGAAACCACTAAATCTGCATCTGCTTTAATTATCGGCTGACCATCTACATCTAATCTCTGGAATTTATATCCGTGGTTCTCAGCAGCCGGATGGATTTCCATAACTACTGCTTCTCCGGTATGTAAACCAACACCATTGAACGTGATTTTTTCTTTAAGGGTAAATTGTTTGTCCGACATATTATTCTGCAGATTTTGAAAGGGTTTTAATTTTATCTTCTAATTCTGATAATTTCTTAAGAATGATTGGAAGTCTTCTGAATCCAACAAATGATTTTTTGTAATCATCAATAGGAATTGCAGGTGATCCCATAAGCACTTCGGCTTTTTTGACGGTATTCGGAATTCCCGATTGAGCAACGATTTTCGTTCCGTCAACGATGTGTAAATGTCCGCTGATTCCAGCCTGTCCACCGATCATGACATGCTTTCCGATTTTTGCAGAACCGGCAACACCTACTTGTGCGGCGATTGCTGAATGGTGTCCGACTTCAACGTTGTGGGCCAAATGAACCAAATTATCGATTTTCACCCCCTGGCGGATCACGGTTGATCCCATGGTAGCACAATCAATAGTTGTATTGGAACCGATTTCAACATCGTCCTCCAAAATAACATTCCCGATCTGGGGAACTTTGGAGAAAACACCTTTTTCATCCGGGGCAAAACCGAAACCATCACTTCCGATTACCACACCTGCATGAAGTACGCAGCGATTTCCTATTTTGGTATCTGCATAAATCTTAACTCCGGCATGGATCGTACAATCGTCACCTATCACCACTCCGTCTCCGATGTACGCCTGCGGGTAAATCTTCGCATTTTTCCCGATCACTGTATTTTCACCGATGTAAGCAAATGCACCCAGGTACAATCCTTCACCCACTTTGGCCGTTTCGGAGACAAAAGACGGGGTTTCGATCTTCGGCTGTTTTTGACGCATCTGGTTGTAAACTTCCAATAGTTTTGCAAAGCAGGCGTATGCATCGTCTACTTTTACCAGTGTCAATGTTTTCGGGAGTTCTTTCGCAGGAATAAACGTTTTATTTACAATGCAAATGCTTGATTGCGTTGTATAAATATATTCTTCATACTTGGGGTTCGACAGGAACGAAAGTGTACCTGTTTGACCCTCCTCGATTTTAGCTAAGCCGGCAACCGTAACATCCGAGTTGCCAACGACTTCACCGTTTAGGATAGTAGCTATTTGAAGCGCTGAAAATTCCATTCGACAAAATTAGTAAAAACCTTTAGGTTACGTGAGTGTTAACCTATATTTATTAACAGTTCATTGTTTTGAAATGACTTGTATCCAAAGCTAGTTGCGCTCCAGTTCATAAAACTCGATATGATCCTTAAACCAGGTTGTTCTGGATGTTATCGTATCGCCATTTTCTCTTGGAAGAACCACCATTTGTTCCGGTGAAGGCTCTGCATTCAACCTGGACTTTGAAAAATCGATCCATCCGTTTTTCATTAACAGGAATTGAAGGTGTTCTTCGTCCTTGATCCCGAATTGGGCCATTTGTGCTTTCAAATCATCATTTTCCTTCAGGTAAACAAAACTTTTCACGTTCGGGAAGTGGATCATCCGCCCCAATCCTTCCATGGTACTTTTAAATTCCTGGATAGATCCTTTCGGCCAGACAGCTTCAGCCACGAATGCACCTTCCGGCATGGAGAACCACAACTCGATGTCCTTTCCGTTTATTTCCTTTGTAATCTTATAAACTTTCAGGTTTCCTTGTTTTTTACTGGAACCGAATGCAATCGAACCGTCATTCAGGAAAGATATGATCAGGGAATCACTCAAGTTATGTTTGTCAAAAATACGTTGGTTTGCCTCAGAGATAACAAGTACTTTTCCCATAAATGTATTTTTAACCCTGTTTTCAGGAAGCCAGGTACAGCCCCGATTGCGGAAAAAGAAAAAAACCATGATCAGCCCTAAGCCAAAGCCGAATCCATACAATCTAAGGCGTCTCCAAAAATTCTTCATGTGCTATACGTATAAGTTCAAAAAAAAAGTCCGACTAGCGGACCTTTTTATACTTGAATTCTAAATTAAATCAATGCATCCAACTTAGCAGTCAACTGTCCTTTAGGAACAGCACCAACTGATTTGTCAGCAATTTCTCCACCCTTCACGAAAATGATCGTAGGGATATTGCGAATTCCAAACTGAGCAGAAACTCCCGGGTTCAGGTCAACATTTACTTTACCAATAACTGCTTTACCATCGTATTCATTTGCCATTTCTTCAACGATTGGACCTATCAATCTACATGGACCACACCATTCTGCCCAAAAGTCTACCATTACCGGTTTGTCTGATTTCAATACAAGCTCTTCAAAGTTTGCATCTGTGATTTCTAATGCCATAATTGTTTCAATTTTGTGTGACTTCTTTCGTCGGTCTAAAGTTACTATTTGTTTTTGTTTGTCAAAAGCTTTGCCAATACAATTTACACTGTCAGATTGTCATGCTGAACAAACATTTTCTTCATGGTTTTTTGATTATCTGTCTCCAGGCAATAGAAATAAGCACCATCACTCAATTCTTTTACGTCAAAGCGGACAATATGCCCTCCGGATGGAAATTCTTTATCCTGAACAACCTTTACTGTTTCCATTTTTTCATTCAAAATTGAAAACACAACTTTTTTAGTTTGTTCGATCGTAAAATAGAATTCTACCTCGTTATTCTGAACTTTACTTTCAAGGTCAAAAAGCAAGGCATAATCTTCTTTTTTCAAAGTACCCTTTGAAAAACGCTTAATAACAGCCTTATACGCAACATAAAGCATCATAATTGCCGCAAGCGCAATCAATGTTCCGAGTACTTTGCTCTCCCAGGAACGGATTCCTTTCACGAAATTCACGCGAAACAGGATCAGTGAGGTAATTACAAGACTCAAAACCACCAGGGTCAGTAAGGATTTTTTTTTCATAGTTTACAAAGAAATTATTCCCGGGATTACCTGAGCTTTTTCATAAATGGCAATGATGGAATCCACATCCAACATCATTTCTTTCACACTTACACTGACAAATTTACCATTGCTCGACTCATGGAACTGGATCTGTGCCGTTTCGTCAAAAAGAGCCGTAGTTTGAGCCAAAGAATGGGGAGTATTCGGCACAATAAACTTAAAGAAGTAGACATTCGGCCACTCTTCCAGGTTTAATTGTTCTCTTAATTTATCAAAGGTTCCTTCACTCATTATTCAAGACTTTAAGACTTGATGAAAAAAGACATCAAATCATAATGAAAAGTTGAATTCATCGAAAGCTATGCTTTCTCTTGTTTCGTCTCTTCATCTTTCATTATTCATTTTGTAAATTTCACTACAATTACTTCGATCAGCCCCTGCTGACTCACTGTAAATATTTCGGCAACAAAGATAATCGCTTTAAAGCAAGAAGCAGGTCTTTTTCAAGCCCGTTTTTATTCTTTTCCAAATCGGAAAAAGTAATCCAGCCTTTTTCAGCCGCTTTCTTCAAGCCATTCTGAAGCAGCATTGGATCCGGTTCCGTCCCGAATACGGGCTCTTCTTCTGTCCAATCCGACACCGGAAATTTCGATGCAAACTCCAATTCCATTTTTACTCCTTCTTCCAAAACAGCTGTCAAACCAATTGGGGTCTGAGTTTGCGTAAACACCATTTTCCATTGGCTTCTCGCTTGCATATAACTTTCCCACAGCGATAAAGCCGACTCTATTTTTGACCCATCGTATACAAACTGAAAAACGGGCGGTTCACGGAATAATTGCTGGTTTTCAGCGATTTTAGCCAATACATTCAAACGAGCAAGTTTGGATTTCAGGGTCAATCGCAATAAGGGCTTTGCCAGAATGGATTTCCGGATCTCAAAAAGTTCCGATTCGAGCGCATCTTCTACCTCATCGAGGTTGTCAATACGCAGAACCGCTAAAATTTCCTCGGGATTCACTATTCCTGCTCCTTGTTGTTTCTGCGCATGCGGATATTGAGAAACTCAACCAGCAATGCATACAACATCGCAAAATAAATATATCCTTTCGGAATGTGCTGACCAAATGATTCCGCAATCAACAATACTCCGATAGTTACAAGGAAACCTAATGCGATCATTTTAATCGTAGGCCTTGCATTGATAAAGTCTGCAATCGGTTTCGCAAAGATCAACATGACAATCATGGAAATAACTACTGCCAACACAATAATGATGAAAGGATTTCCGTGCGTTTCATGACGGATATCGTTAGTCATACCAATTGCCGAAATAACCGAGTCGAAGCTGAAAATGAAGTCAATTGCAACAATTTGCATAACTACAGCTCCCAAACGCACTTTTCTTTTTTTCTTTGTTTCATGATGAGCCCCTTTTACACTGGAATGCATCTCTCCCACAGATTTGTAAATCAGGAAAAGTCCACCTATCAGTAACACCAATGAATGCGCCGTGAATTTGATATCGTAAACCGTAAACAAAGGCGTTTTATCCAAAGTCATAATGTAAGAAACCACACTCAGCAATAACAAACGAATAATCAATGCAAGACTCAAACCTAAGATCCGCGCCTTGCGTTGATCCTGCTTTACCAAGGAATCTGTAATGATAGAGATAAAAATGATGTTATCGATCCCCAGAACAATTTCCAAAAGGGTTAAAACAACTAGGTAAAAAATGCCAACGCCGGTAGTTAATATATCAAATTCCACTTTTCTATTTTTTCGACAAATTTAATCTCAAATGAACTACAAAAAATGGATTTGTGATTTTTTTCGTTTTTAACAGAAATTTTAGATTTTAAATTTTGTTTTAAATAACTGATTTACTTACATTAGCATTATTGAACCTTGCCCTATTATGAGGCATTCAAACCAATTAGGGAGCCCAGTTGTCTTTTTCGTAGTAGTTTTTAGCATTCTGGGCTCTCTTTGTTTTCTCTAAAGTTCAAAGAGTTCCATAAGTTAAAAACATTCAGTTGAGTCAATTTTGAACTTTTGAACTTTTGAACTTTTATATTCTTTTCCTAAAAGCTTTGAAATAATTTTCCAGAATGGTGCTGTTCGGTTCAGACATCGTGTTGATTTCCAAAAGTTTTGGCAAACCGTTCTTACTTTCACCAAAGAATGCTTCCAGCTGCTCGTCCAGTTCTTTTTGGGAGGCTGCGTTGAAATATTCCAGGCTGTATGTTTTTGCAATGTCCCGGGCTGATAATTCCTGTTCGGCTACGAAGATCTTTTTCCACTGATTGGTGGACTTAGGTCCCGGAATAATATTAAAAATATCCCCCCCGCCGTTATTCACGAGGATAATTCTCAAATTCGACGGAAGGTATTTGCTCCACCAGGCATTTGAATCGTAAAAGAACGAAAGATCACCTGTAACCAATACGTGGGATTCATTGGGAGAAACGATTGCCGAACCGACTGCCGTTGAGCTACTTCCGTCAATACCGCTTGTTCCGCGGTTACACCAATAATGGATCGTTTTGATCGGATCAAACAACAGTGCGTAACGGATCAAAGAACTGTTTGAAATATGCAGGTTGCAATAATCCGGAATAACATCCATTACAAATTCCATGGCCTTCAGATCACTCCAGGGCTGCGCCGCACAAATGGTTTTCTGGTCATCCGAACCAAACTGGTCAACCTTCTTCCAGGCAAAACCAAAACGCGATTTATGCGGATTCTTCTGCACCAGTTCCAATAGATATTCCAAACCATTTAAAGCTGAGACAGGAGCTGTAAAACGCAGGTTTTGATACGTATCCATAAACGGAAAGTCTTCCCCGAAACGAATAACGGGTGCTTTGGATTGACGCAGGAAAACTTTGATTTTCTTGGAAATAATTGCTCCGCCGATGGTCACAATGCAATCCGGGTGAAAGGCTTTCACTTCAGATTCAGGGATCACATTCAACGTTCGGTCGATATTGGAAACAAAATAAGGACTGAATACATTGGAAGTGTGTTCTACCAATACCGCCGTTGACCCGTCTAAGGCCAATTTTTCAAGTACTTCCTGCAAATCAGGATTTTTTTGCTCTTGACCAACGATTATGAGCCTTTTTTCTGAACCGTTCCAAAGTGTTTCGAGCTTATTCTTACTGTTTTTCGTTAAAGTAGTTTCCGTTTCGGCAAGTTCCACCCAATTTTTCAGGATATGAATATCCTCCGTTGTTTCATAAAGTGGTTCCGAAAAGGGAACATTCAAATGCACCGGACCTTTTCTCGATCCGTTTGCGGCTTGCAAAACCTCTGAAAGTTTACGTTCAAAATGCCAGCGTTGATTTTCCGAATGAATTTCATTCATCTGTGCACTTTTCAAAACCATTTGGTCAAATACGCGTTCCTGGCGGATTGTTTGACCATCTCCCTGATCCACCCACTCCACCGGTCTGTCGGCTGAAATAACGATCAACGGAGTTCCCTGGTAAAAAGCCTCGGCAATGGCAGGGTAATAATTCAACGGTGCAGATCCGGAAGTACAGGTAATGACAACCGGCTTATTCAGTTTTTGGGCCATTCCATGTGCATAAAATGCAGCCACACGTTCATCCGGAACCACAAAAACCCGGAAGTGAGGATCTTCATCAAAAGCAATGCTTAACGGAGCATTCCGGGATCCCGGAGAAATAACAACGTGGGTTACACCTACTTTCTTACAACCGTCAACAATGAGCTGTACTTCCAATTTTGCACTTGAAATCATGGTGTAAAATTAACTCCTTTGAAGCTTCAAAGAGTTGAAATGGTTCAAAAAAGTTCAAATCCTTTAATGGGCTCAATTTGAACTTTTGAATCTACTCCGCCGCGGCGGACAGAAACATTTGAACATTTTAATAGATTTGCTTCATAGCCCGAATAAGGGTTTCAGCTTTGTGTTCGGTTTCTTCCCATTCCATATCCGGAATTGAATCAATGGTAAAACCTCCACCAACGTATAAAAAGGCTTTATCCCGGAACAGCTGAGCACAACGCAGGTTCACGAACAGATTTGTATTTCCTTCTTCAAACAAACCGATAAATCCGGTATATAATTCCCGATCGTGCATTTCCCTGCTTGCAATAGCTTCAATGGCGTTTCTCCGGGGAGTCCCGCAGACAGCAGGAGTGGGATGAAGATCTAAAGCAATGGACCAGGCGTTGGGCTTGGTTAAAAGTGCCCGGAAATCTGTTTTTAAGTGCTGAACAGGTCCTGCCTGAACAACATATGGTCCGTCAGATTCAATTTCGACACATTCATTGCGTTCCAATGTTTCTTTGATCGCATCAACAACAAAAGCATGTTCTTCCAGTTCTTTTGGAGTCCACTCATGCTCTTCATTTTCACCATGCGTTCCAGCCAGCGCAACTGTTTTACAAACCATTCCCTGTTGGTTCATCAGCAGTTCGGGAGTTGCCCCTATCCACGTTCCGAATTCCGAAGAAGAAATCAGGTAGCAGAATGCATTAGGGTAGGTGTTTTCCAATACACCGAACAGATCAAAGGCCCGTTCACCCTGGAAAGGAGTTTGCTTAACGCGCGAAAAAACACCCTTCTCGACTCCCAATAAAGGAAAGGAATTTAAAAAGGCCTGTGCCTCTATTTGGTAATCTCTTCTTGAAATGACCGTGGGAATCTGGTTGCTGTAATGAAAATCGAATTCCGGATCAAACGCTTCAGCTTCTTCGAAATGAAAGGTGCGTTCGTGCAGAAAATCGGAAACCACGAATCCCACCGGCTTCTCTCCTTCTTTTAAAGCAGAAAAAACACCCCTTTTGATAACAGGAGCAGCTTTAGGTAATCTGTAAATCAATAAATCTTTCACGCCTTTGGAACTATCATAACTGTTAATCGACCCGTGCAGATCAAACGATCATTGGATTCATCAAAAATATCCACCTGCCAGATGTGCGTACGTGATCCGGCATGAACAATTTTCCCGATCGCTCTTACCGATCCGCTTTTTACTGCTCCAATATGGTTGGCATTGATCTCAATTCCCACCGGTGCTTCTTTTGAAAGGTCAATCAGCAGAGCCGATCCCATAGAACCGATGGACTCGATCAAAGCTGCACTGGCACCGCCATGCAATAATCCCATTGGCTGATGGGTTCGATTATCGACCGGCATCGTTGCAACCAGGTAGTCCTCACCCAATTCAACACATCTCATATCCAGGTGCTCCATCATGGTGTTTTTTCCCATGTGGTTGATTTGTTCCAGTGGTACCTGTTTTAACTTTTTCATCTGCTTGCATTCTGTTTTTAATCCGTAGCAGGATCGATAGCAATCGACCTCTACCACGATAAAATTACTACATAATACCTTGAAACAGGTCTCTGAAAATCCTTTTTATTTCAGGATAAAACAAAACTCCTGCGAACAATTCTTTTAAGATTAAAAAATCACCTCAAAATAAAACAAACATACACTTTACATTTTTTGAAAATGGACGAATCAATTAATTCCTATTTTCATTTCATCAAACTACAGTTATGAACAAACCGATCATGTCATTGCCTTGTAATCAATCGCATACGCAGATGGAAAAACGTGATGACAGTTACTATTGTTCAGGCTGTGAAAAAACTTTGACGGATTTCCGTCAGAAAACAAACACAGAAATCAAACAAATCATTGCCTCAAGCCCCAAAAAAGTTTGCGGTATTTTTTATAATCATCAGGTTAGTTCTAAAATTTCACATGTTGCATTGTCCAATGCTTCCTATCGGGTTGGGTTATCTTTACTGGGTATACTTGGTTTTTTGGGTCCGATAACTTCTTCCTGCGAGTCGGCACCGGATGATGCAGCAATTGTGAAACAAAAAGCTTTCAATAAGCTGAAATTCCCGATGAAGATCAGCGGGCAGCTAAAAGATGAAAAAACCGGGAAACCACTCGCAGAATCGCCTGTGGAAATCCAACAGGACGGAAAAACAATCCTGAAAGGATTCACCGATGAAGCCGGCAATTTTGAGCTTACAGTGCACAAAGACCATTTGAAGAATGAAACATTTGATTTGATCTATCGGTCAAAAAAACATGTTGCTGATACTTTGCACAACCAAAAACCGGAATCATTTATCCGGGGAAAGAAGCTGATCCTTACCCTAAAGGCGGAGTCTGCCAAGTGCCAAATGAAAACGGGAGAAGTACCCATTCTTATAACGGGAGACGTTATTGAGGGAGAAGTGATCGATTATCCGGAACCGGAAATCTTAGGAAAACCTTCTTCCGATTGAAACGAAAAAACTGAACCACATAAGAGAGCGCAATAGCGCTTGAAGACGAAGGTAACTTCTGTAAAAGTTAAACCTGAGGAAACACAATTACTACCTACACCTAAATCAAATAAGGGGATTCGCGAAAGCTGTCTCCTTATTTTTTTCAAAACAGGCGTCAATTACTCTATTCCGTATTCTTTAGCAGCCATTTGAAGAAATCCGAAGCTGAAACTAGACAGATTCGCATCTGTAATCAATAGAAACACGACTTTATTCTCTTTCAGTTTTTTGTCCAGGTCCTGATCTTTGACCAATACTTCTTTTGTATAGGAAGCCGGGTAGATCTGTTCGTTGTAATACCAAAACTCTCCGTCATTAAAGAGGCTTGCAGAAACAGTTGAATTGAACAAGCCCCAGTAAAAACTATCGCCTATTACCAGTACTTTCGGATCTCCTTTTTGGGGTTTTCGGTTTGGATGAAACTCCGGGTAAGCTAATGTTAAGTCCGGAATTCCAAACAATAAATTCATTCCGTTACCAATATCGTCGTCATCCCGCTTTGGACTTTTCGATTCAACCATTTTATCTAAGACAAAATAGGGAATTGATGTTTTACAGCTGTGAGAAACATATTTTCGGATAGAATCCACTGCTAAATACTGCCCGTACGCACTCCAGTGTATCCCTGTTTTAGGAAAGAGCGGGTATTTCGATTTTTTCTTCATGGATTCAAACCAGCTGTGCATATCGATGTATGAAACATCCTGCCTGATAAACTGTTCTTTAAATTCCTTATAATTTGTGTTCCCCCTTATTTCTCTTTTGTACTGATCGGGAATGTATTCCGGATAGAAACTCGCTTTCCCGGGGGCAAAAATTACTGTCAGTTTGATGCCTTTTCCTGCGAGTGTATCCTGGATAGCTTTCCACATCCGGGTGATGTCCTGAATTCTATTTTCACCCAGAAAATCCATTCCATAATAAGCTTTGATATAACTTTCCTCGTATAAGTAATCTTCTTTTCCTCTTATGACATCTTTAGCATGAGCTATATTAAAAAAAGTATAATTCCACTGATTGTATAAACGCACCCACCCCGGATAGAACCCTGTGTGCTCACGCATGTATTTATCCTGTGCTTCCTGATACTCACCTGAAAACCAACTTTCCTTAGTTAATTCCGGCTTTAGTGACAGCTCATAAGCTCCTTTAAGCGGTACTTCTTCATAAAACCGGAACTTATGCTGAATCATCGGTAGGAATAACAGCCCGATTATCAGGGCAAAGACCACTTGCTTCAAACGCTTGTATGTTGGCTGCTTACTCATCTTAAAAGCGGAAATAAATGAATGGATTGAACCCGGATGAAGTGACTGCACTTGCACTTAACAAAAACAATGAAACGGTAACCAACAGGAACATTCCATTGGTTGTCAACGAATAAGAATTCCTGTTGTAAACGAAATCCTGCATTTTTTTTCCAATGGACAAAGCCGGAAGAAACGAAAAGAACGCAGCAACCACAAAAAGAGGCCAGAAGTTCTGAAGAGTCCTGAAATGAGTATCAAAGCTAAAATCGAACAAACGGTCAAAATAGAGCCAAACCTGTCCCATATCATCTTCGATATGGAAAATGACCCATCCCAGCATCACAATAAAGAAGGTAATTGCGATGGAAATAACGCTTCCCAAACGGTTTAATAACTTCACCAGGAAGATTCTGTCCAGGATCAGGAAGGTTCCGTGAAAAGCTCCCCAAACCACAAAATTCCAGGATGCCCCATGCCAAAAACCGGAAAGGATAAAAACCAAAGCCAGGTTAAAATACAAGCGTGATTTGGATGAAACCCGGTTACCTCCAAGCGGAATGTACAAGTAATCGCGCATGAAATTTCCTAAAGTCATGTGCCACCGGCGCCAAAATTCGGTAATGCTTTTGGAGCTATACGGACTGTTGAAGTTTTCCGGAAAATGGAACCCCATAATCTTTCCGAGACCAATCGCCATATCGGAGTAACCGGAGAAGTCGAAATAGATCTGCATGGTGTAAGCCAGAATCCCGATCCATGCTGTGGATGCACTTAGTTGGTGGAAATCACTTTCAAAAATGATCTTTGCCTGTTCAGCCATTACATTTGCGATCAGGACTTTCTTGGCCAAACCAATTGAAAAGCGATAGAAACCGATCAGTTTTTCATCAATATTCTCTTTCCGCTCAATCACCTCATCGGCAATTTCCTGGAAGCGAACAATGGGTCCTGCAATCAGCTTGGGAAAAGCCAATAAGTACAGCAGGTAATCCTTCATATTGCTCAAAGGAGCGTGTTTCCCACGGTAAACATCAACGGTGTAAGTAATCGATTCAAAAGTGAAGAACGAAATCCCGATAGGCATGATCACTTTTGTCCAGGTAATTTCTCTCAGTCCAAAACTTTCCAGCAATGCATTCGCATTCCCGATAAAAAAATTGGAATACTTAAAATAGGCCAGGAGACCTAGATTCACAGTCAGCGAGAGTATCAGCAGGACTTTCCGCTTCCGGGCTTCCGTTGAACGATGAATTTCCCGAACAAACAAAAAATCCATAAAGGAAGTTCCGAGCAGGATGAAAACAAATACGGGAGCTCCCCAGGTGTAGAATAAGATGCTGAAAAAGAAAATGACCCAGTTTTTCAGCAATTTCGGAACTACATGATAAACAAGCAGAAATAAAGGCAGGAAGTAAAAAAGAAAGAGTGTACTGCTAAAAACCACTTGTTTAAATTTCGGATTTCGAAGATAATAAAAAAAGTAGGGACGCGATGCCACACGTCCCTACCAGATTTTTTATTATTTATTCTTTTTCTCCAGTGCCAGATCGATGACTTCTTTCATCTTTTTGACATAATGGAATTTCAATCCTTTCACATAATCCGCGGTGATTTCTTCCACGTCTTTGCGGTTGCGTTCGGATAAAATAATCTCTTTGATATTTGCGCGTTTGGCAGCCAGGATCTTTTCCTTGATCCCGCCAACCGGAAGCACTTCTCCGCGAAGAGTAATCTCCCCGGTCATTGCCAGGTTTTTCTTCACTTTTCTACCGGAGAAAGAACTAGCCAGAGATGTCAGCATGGTGATACCGGCACTCGGACCGTCTTTTGGAGTAGCTCCTTCCGGAACGTGGATATGAACGTTTTTCTCGTCGAACAATTCCTGCTCCAGGTCTAACCAATCACTATGAGCTTTTAAGAATTCCAAAGCAATAACTGCGGATTCTTTCATGACATCGCCCAGGTTACCTGTCAGGGTCAATTTCCCCTTTCCTTTCGTTAATGAAGATTCTATGAACAGGATATCGCCACCGACACTTGTCCAGGCCAGACCAGTTACAACTCCCGGCACATCGTTGTTATCGTATTTTGTTCTTTCGCGGCCAGCTCCAAGAATATCAGGCAGTTCATCAAGATCGATCTTTTCTTTAAATACTTCTTCCAGTGCTACCTGTTTAGCTCTGTGACGCGCCAATTTTGCCAGTTTTTTATCCAAACCTCGCACCCCCGATTCATTGGTGTAGTTTTCAATGATACGTTCGAGGGTTTTGCGGTCAACTGTCAGATCTTTCTTCGAAATTCCATGGGCTTCCAGTTGCTTCGGGAGTAAGTGTTTTTTAGCGATCTCAATTTTTTCTTCAATCGTATAGCCGTTCACTTCGATAATCTCCATTCTGTCTAATAATGGTCCCTGGATCGTAGACAAACTATTTGCCGTAGCAATGAACATGACTTTTGAAAGATCAAATTCTGTTTCAACATAATTGTCGTAAAACGCTGCATTTTGCTCCGGGTCCAATACTTCCAGCAATGCAGAAGACGGATCTCCATGGTTGCCTCTTCCTAATTTATCGATCTCATCCAATACAAATACCGGATTGGCAGAAGCTGCTTTTTTTAAGTGCTGCATCACCCTGCCAGGCATCGCCCCGATATAGGTTTTGCGGTGACCACGGATTTCAGCTTCGTCATGCACACCACCCAGCGACATGCGCACGTATTTACGCCCCAATGCTTCTGCAACGGATTTCCCCAAAGATGTTTTTCCAACTCCCGGAGGGCCGTAGAAACATAAGATCGGAGATTTCATGTCGCCTTTCAGTTTTAAAACAGCTAAGTATTCCAGTATACGCTCTTTCACCTTTTCCAGCCCGAAATGATCACGCTCCAGGATTTTTGCTGCATGCTTCAAATCCAGGTTATCCGTAGAATATTCGTTCCATGGCAGATCCAATAAAGTATCCAGGTAATTCAACTGAACAGTATATTCAGCTCCCTGCGGGTTCATGCGCTGCAATTTCGCCAGTTCTTTGTAAAACAATTTCGAAACTTCTTTCGACCACAGTTTTTTGGATGCCCTTTCTTCCAGGTCTTTCACATCCTGTTCCTGCGGATTGTCCCCCAATTCATCCTGGATAGTACGAATTTGCTGGTGCAGGAAATATTCACGCTGCTGGCGGTCCATATCCAAACGCACTTTGGACTGGATTTCGTTACGCATTTCCAACAACTGTGATTCCAGTGTCAGATGTTCCACTACCATGCGTGCTCGTTTGCGGAAATCCAATTCTTCCAGTAATTCCTGCTTTTTCTTCACATCGGCATTCATATTCGATGAAATGAAATTCACCATGAAGGTCGGCGATTCTATATTTCCGATTGCAAATGCTGCTTCGGAAGGAATGTTGGGACTGTCTTTAATAATTTGAAGGGCCAGTTCTTTGACGTTCCGGAACAACAGTTCCATCTCCTGGTCGTCTTTTTCGGGAAGGATCTCTTTCAGGAAACTCACCTTCGCACGCATATACGGTTCTGTTTGGTAAGGTTCTGTGATTTCGAAGCGTCTTTTCCCTTGAATAATAACTGTCGATGATCCATCAGGCATTTTCAGCAGGCGAACAATCTGTGCAACTGTTCCTATGCGGTGAAGATCATTGAATTCAGGACTTTCTTCCTCCTGGTCAATTTGGGCAACGACACCGATAATGCGCTTTCCGTTATTGGCATCCTGAAGCAATTTCAGGGATTTATCGCGACCGATTGTAATTGGGATCATAACTCCCGGAAAAAGTACATTGTTGCGTAAAGGCAAAATAGGCAGATCTTCCGGGAAAACTTCTTTATTCATATTGTCTTCGTCGTCCTGCGACATCAAAGGCAAAAATTCTGCATCTTCTTCCGATGAAACTATAATTGTATGGTCGAATGTATCTTTCATGTATGTGTATATTAACGTCAAAATGTCATTATTCTTATGAATGATTAAGTTCAATTCATTAAAAACAGTTGACGTTAGGGATTGTCAAGCGCTGTGCCAATCCAAATTCCCTGACGAATTGACATATTATCAATTGTTAGATTAAGGTACGACATTTAAATAGAAAAAATGAAACAGGTCAAAAACTTGTAACTATTTTCGATGTTTTGTAAAAGCTCTCTGGACAATTTGGTTCCTTCTTCCATTTATCTCGTCTTTTATTCCAACTTTCTTCTTTTATTTACATTCTAATTTTGAACCATAAGTAATATATCAATCAGTAATCGCCCATTATGAACAAGCTGCCCAATATTCTGCTAATCATACTTTTCGGGTTCATATTATGCGCACCTTTACTCAACGACAGCTTTCATTTTTTCCAGTTTGAACGGAAGGATGAGAACCGAAAATTTCATGATTCGTTAGCTATTTCATGGAATTATCCGGATAGTTTCCCTAAAGATTTTGAAAATTATATCAGTGACAATTTTTCATTCCGGTCACCCCTCATTACTTTTTCCAAAGATTTAAAACTGAACACTTTTCATATATCACCGGACAAACATGAAATCCTAATTGGAAATAAGAACAGGTTCTTCATAGCTAATTACCATCAAAAGATCTATGAAGGAGACATTCCGTTCAGCCAAAGCTGGCTTGATACTTTAGAGGGCGAATGGATACGGAGAAAAAAATACTTTGACAGTTTAGGAATCTCCGCAAGGGTTGTACTGGCACCTATCGCACATGAAATTTACCCGGAAGAATTGCCATTCAACGTTATCAAAAGAAAAGGAAAAGATCCGATCACCCTCTCAGCAGATCGTTTGAACAAGCGTTTCCCAAACCTGGTATTCAATCCCATACCCTTGATAACCGCTAATAAATCCAGGCAAAAAATGTACTATGAACTGGATAATCACTGGACGGAAAACTGCGGCTTTTTAGTTGCGAAATCACTATTAGAAGAAATCAAACGCGATCTATATCCGAATTTAGACCTGAGTCCTTTGGGTCAATTCACCTGGAAAAAAGTAGAACGCGATTTCGGGCACTTTACCAATGTTTTAGCTACGGATAAACTCTCTGAAAACATCCTGTTGATTGACAAAAGTCCCCCGAATATGGAAGTTCTTGAGAATTTACCCCTGGAATTTGAAAAATATGGAGTCGGGGAACAAGACCAGCAGGCCCATTACAGAGTCAAAGGCGGTAAAAACAAGTTGCGTGTACTGGTTATCCGGGATTCTTTTGGAGGTGCACTTATACTCCCGATTGCTGCTTGCTTCAGTGAAACCGTCTTTATTTTCGATTCCTGGAAGTATCGTTTAAACAAATCCGTTATTGAAAGCTATAAACCGGATCTGGTAATCTATATTACCTACGAAGAGAAATTAAAAGCTTATACCGATCCGGTAAATTGGAACAACTAAATCCACCACCAACATGTTATTCAGCAGTCTTGTTTTTCTTTTTTACTTTTTGCCACTGGTACTGCTTGTATATTACCTTTCGCCCCGTTATGGAAAAAATGCTGTACTGCTGTTTTTCAGCTTGTTATTCTATGCATGGGGCGGAATAAATTTAACAGGATTGCTGATAGCATCCGTTACCATCAATTTTTTCATTGCAAAACAAATTAACCGGAGGATTTACGCAAAAAAATGGCTGATCACCGGCGTCATCGGAAATGTATTGCTTTTGGTGATTTTTAAATACACCGGTTTTTTCGTTGACAACATCGGGTCACTTTTTCACAAAGACACACACGACTGGGTTCATATCGCCCTTCCGATAGGTATTTCCTTTTATACTTTCCACCAGATCTCCATGCTGCGCGACATTTACCAAAATCCGGACCTTCCTAAAGTTCACTATTCCCGGACCATGTTATATGTCGTTTTCTTTCCGCAGCTGGTCGCAGGGCCAATTGTAAGATATAAAGACATCATTTATCAGCTTAAAGCACGTTCCGAAAGTCTTGATCAATTAGCCCTGGGAATCAAACGTTTCATCGTTGGATTATTTAAAAAAGTGATTATAGCCAACACTTTGGCCGGTATCGCAGATGCGATCATTGATGCCGATCATTCAACATTGAGTACCGGAGCAGTATGGCTGGGAATTTTAGCCTATACGCTTCAAATTTATTTCGATTTCTCCGGTTATTCCGATATGGCAATCGGTTTAGCGCGTATGTTCGGGATATCCCTTTTGGAAAACTTCGAATTCCCTTATATCTCGACCTCTATCAAAGAATTTTGGCGCAGGTGGCATATTTCGCTTTCTACCTGGTTCCGGGATTATGTCTATATCCCATTAGGTGGAAACCGTGTTTCTCCTGTGAGGAACTATATCAATCTATTCCTGGTCTTTGCACTAACCGGATTTTGGCACGGAGCCTCCTGGAGCTTTCTTTTCTGGGGGATCTTTCATGGTGTTTTCCTAATCATTGAGCGATTGGGATTTGATAAAATCCTTTCGAAAACGCCAATCATTATTCGCTGGTCATACACCATGCTTATTGTAATGATCGGGTGGGTTTTCTTTCGAATAGAAGATTTTGATGAAGCTTTCAAGTTTGTCGGTCGACTATTTACTACCAATCATGAGGCTACACGTGTCTTTTATTATTTCCTGGATTACGAACGTATAACCGTTCTTTTACTGGGAATTTTGCTAAGCCTTCTCCCCTTCAATTCCTGGCTCAAAGAAATCAGGCCTGTATCCGGTATACCAACAATTTTACTAGAAACCGGAAGAAATCTGCTTTTATTAGCTGCTCTTCTGTATTGTGTCATGGAATTAACAAGCAGTTCGTACAACCCGTTCATTTATTTTAATTTTTAAGTTTTTGGGGAATTCCAATTTTTCGGTACATCGAAATGTTTTCACCATTCCATTTCAATCGTGAAAAACAAACAGTTAGTCTAAAGATTTCCAATAATGGAAGCAAGACGGTTTTTTATGTCTATCTTGCCCGACTAACATAATTGAATGAGCGAAATCGGTTCAGTGAAATGGAAGAAGAAAGACCTTGAACACTTCTTTCCAACACTCAAAAAACGCATAGACGGATACTTTAGCGGAAACAAGATCAAAAAACAAGGAAACTCGAAGTTATACATCAAGGCGTTCATTCTCTTAGCAATGTATACAGCTCCTTTTTGTATTCTTCTGACGGTTACACTACCTGTTTATGCACAATTACTGCTTTGGAGCCTCATGGGATTTGCCCTGGCGGGAATTGGAATGAGTGTGATGCACGATGCCAATCACGGAGCTTTCTCCAAAAACAAGACTTTGAACTATTTCATGGGACATACCCTCAATTTGCTGGGTGGATCGGTATGCAATTGGAAAATGCAGCACAACGTCCTGCACCATACCTATACCAATGTTGTAAATATGGACGAAGATATTGATGACAAATTACTGATGCGGTTCTGCCCCCATTCCGAGCGTAAAGCATACCATCGCTTCCAGTTCATTTATGTCGTTTTCTTTTATTCGATATTGACTTTGTACTGGGTAACATTGAAAGATTTTGTTCAATTTTTTCAATACCGTAAGCACAAAACTTTTTGTGAGGAGAAGAAAAGCAACTGGCGAAAGATCTTACAAATCGTTTCCATGAAGGGAATTTATTTTTTCACGGCCTTGTACCTTCCGATCGCTATTGTCGGATTACCCACCGGTACCACGATCCTTGGTTTTTTGGTGATGCATGCCATTGCAGGTTTTATTCTTGCATTGATCTTTCAACTAGCCCATACCGTTGAGGGAACGAGTCATCCTCTGCCGAACGAACAGGGAATCATTGAGAACGACTGGGCAATCCATCAATTGCAGACAACTTCCAATTTTTCACGAAAAAGCAAACTTGTTTCCTGGTATGTCGGCGGATTAAATTTCCAGGTGGAACATCATTTATTCCCCTATATTTCTCACATCCATTATCCTCAAATCGCTGAGATCGTGAAACAAACCGCTACCGAATTTGGGGTTCCTTATTTGGAAAACCGTACTTTGGCAGGCGCGGTCAACTCACACTTTTCCTTTTTGTATCAGCTGGGAAAACCGGATCTGTTAATTCCCAATTCCTAATTACGAGTTACGAATTATTCTTAGAATAAGGGGCGAATCTCTGTGGTCAACAGCCCGGAACAGTATGTATTTCCTGCAGAAATGTAACGGCTTAACTTATCCAGAAACTCAAGTTCCATTTGATCTTAATATGTGGACCCAAAAACTAAAAAACCCATCCACCTTTTGGCGAATGGGTTTCATTGATCAAGAATCTTTTACTTAATACTTCACGACCCTTTTCTGCGAATACTTGGATCCGTCTATAATGCGAACCACAAACATATTTCCATCCAATCCGCTAAGATCAAGGACTTCCATATTTTTGTAATCCGGAATTGTTTGAAGGATTTTCCCGTTCAGGTCGAAAACCTGAACCGTTGCTCCCGCCCCGGAAATTCCGTTGATTCGGATAGATCCTGTCGTAGGATTCGGATAAAGTGTGTACAAATCACCATCAATCATATTTTCCCCTACACCTAAATCTTCCGGGATCGGATCAAAATTAATTCCACAAGGTCCATCATTACTCAGGAATGCATTTCTAACCGCTTCTGCTTTCACAAACAGATCTGTTACCGGTTCAAAAATGGTTGTCCCCGGTGCATCCAAACGTTTAACCAGGTATGCATAATCCAATTCGACCATGTCACCATTACTCAAAGCAGTTTTTCCAAAAGAGTAGATCCCACGGCGGTCGCCTGCCGGATTTGAAGTTGATCCGCTTCCGCATGGTTCATATTCTGACCACACAAACCCGGGATCAACACCTCCTGTTCCGAAATGCAGCGGATCCGAATCTCCGGTATACATGAAATTGGATTCGATTGTTCCTACACAAGGTGCACCCGGAAATCCAGTTCCTCCATAGTAAATCTGATCACCAAACTGCCAAAGCCCGTTTAAGTAATTAACCAATTGAGTCGAATTCGTAGGATCTGATTGTCCGGCAGCAGAGTTTGTTCCGGTAAATATTGTCGAAGCAAATAAACCGGAGTATTCGTTATCAATCACTCCATCGTTAAAACCGTAACCATTTACAGATTCTCCGGGCATGATACCAATTTCATTGTCCAGACCATCATTTTCCTGTTTGAATCCTTTCAACACCATAACCCCCTGCGCAGGAAGTGTATCGTTGAAACCAAGTCTGCCGGAATTTGCTTCGTCATTTAAATCTGCATTGTAATTGTAAATCATTCCCAACCCGACATTCGTACCTATGTAATCATCGTTGTAATTCCCCATGTCTCCATCGAAATTTCCTCCGAAGTAAAGCGAATCCATTTCAACTCCGCGCGAAATCAATTTAACCTTACGCATCAATACATTATCAAAAGTTTCACTGGTATCGCATAACTGTGTATAAACGTAGCTGTGAATTTCAAATGCTTTTCCGGCATCTCCGTTATCCCTGTAGTGTGTAATGCTGAATACACAATCATTCCCATAAATCTTCGGATAATCCCCCTGTAAAGGTTCATAAATACCGTTGGAATTAACGTCTACAAATTCAGCAAGATCTGCAGCCTGACCGACAGCTGTGTTTCCGTGAGCGGGCCAATTTCTGATCCCGAAAACAGGAATGTATGCCGACGACCCCATCTGAACGGAATCAATGTGGTCTTCAATCATTTGAAGACTTACATGGTACGGACGATTGTATTTTGCTTCCTGTACTTCATTGTAAGAGGCATTTGTAGTATATGGACCGGGAAGTTCGTCAAACTGATCCAAATAAGTAGAACGATCATTCGCAAGAACCTCCGAATTTACAAATCCTACAAATCTTTCGGATAGGTTATACACCGCCGAGCGTTTATCATAAGTTAATCCAGCAAGATTATCAAGTGTTGTTGCGATCACTTTTGTTCCCAATCCGATATTGGCCATTGTTTTCGACCCGGATTTCATTTTCACGTTGTATTCCGAAAAGTCCAGGATTGGTTTTTGCGTATATTTCTCACAAAAAATGCTTGTTCCGGCACTTGCCGTTCCCGACAGATCTTCCGAAATTCCTTTTACAAGTCCGTTTCCTAAAATATAGTTCATCCCGTTAGCAGAAAAGAACTGGTAAACTGCCGGTACAATACCCGTTAATGAATCTGTTACCATAAAGGATGCATCTGCCTTGTAGAAAGTGGAAGGAGCATTTGTTCCCATGGCCTTACTAAAAATATGATAACTGTTATTGAAAAAAGCAACCTGGTTAATCGGCTTGATAGAATTTACGGAAAAAGTTCCCGAAGTTCCCAGTACGCCGGCAGCGTTGTAATGCTCCACAGTCATTCCATTTGTTATTCCAATGGTTGTTGGATTAACTAAAAACGAACTTACGGATCTGTTCGCAGCTACACCGGTAGTTATGGCAGTATAATTATTTGCGGCATTTCTTGTGAAAATCTTCGCATTCGTTAAGCCTCCGTAGCAAATCACTTTTTCCACTCCATTCATTAGCAATAAGTTCCCGTTTTTCCAACCGTTGATTGTATTGCTATAGGTAACTGACATGGTAATTGAAGCATCGACCATTTCTTCAGAAGGAGCTCCAAAAGAAGTTGTATTGACAGCCAGACGAACCAAGCCGCCCGTACTTTTCACCTGATAGGAAACCAATTCGTCTCCGATCAGTTTTGCTTCAAAGTAACCAATCCTGTATGTACTGGATGTTACCTGGGAACTGATCAATGCTCCCGTACTTTTATTGACTTTCAGCCAAACAATATTCAAAGCCGAATTGCTTCCGGCTTCCAGTACATAAAACCGCTCCGTTTGGTTTTCAAACACTCCCAGCAGGTATTCATTTTGAATTCCGGAAGGAAGCGTAAGTGTGTAGTTTTGACGAACTACATCCAGTACTTCTCCCAGGTCATCTAATTTCTGGGTTGTTAATTCGATCTGGCTGGCGGAACCAGCGCCCAAACTTACCAGGTGCTGCTGATTTTGATCATCAAAATAGGTGTAACCTGAAAAGGTAGTCCTGGATGGTGTTGCATGTAAGTAGGTCCTATTAAATTGAGAAAAAGCAGTTCCTCCGATTAATAGCACGAGACAGGTAGAAATTATCTTCATGGTGATTTTTTTTAGGTGTTAAACATCTATTCACTTTTAGAGGTGAACGAGAGTTTAAAGGAAAGGGTTGGTAGGTCGGATTCATTTTTATCCGATCGGACGAAACTCAAAAAGTGCTGTTCCGGGAAATGGAACAGCACCGTAAGTTCCATAACTTTTAAAGCTTCACCACTCTTTGCTACATGCTTCTTCCGTTCTCAAGGATTTTGATCAGGAAAACTTTTCCGCTAAGTGCCTCTAGTGAAAGCGGGCCTTCCGGGCTGATATTTTTCTCAGTCAAGAGCAATTTCTCGTTCAAATCGTATACTTCAACCGATGCATTACCTGTAATTCATTCAGAACAATCATATCATAAGCAAAATTCTTGATGGTGGTATTGTAAAATCTGAGTTTAACAGCTTTAATCCGTTGGAACAAATACTTGTAAAAATCAGATGCAAATTGAGGTTTAACCAATCCTTAATTATTCTTTATAAAGGATTATGGCTTGTGAAACAAGACAACATTATTCTCTTTTTTTATTTTCGATATCCACTGGGCAAGATGAGAAGCAAAGTTAGTTGTCTCATAATCTTCATCCGAAAAAAAAGGATCGGACAAAACAAAAGGCTTATGTGGATTTAAATAATTTATATTGAAAATTAAATCCTCCGACTTAAATAATTTAAACCAGCTCCTGGTATGCATATCCTGAGCAATAAAATATTCAATTGATATTTCCGGAGTTAATAGAAATAACTGACCATTCAAATACAAGTAATTTTTCTTCTTATCCGAAAAGATTGCTATCAACTGCTTATTAAGCACCTCATAAAGACCATCTTTCTCAGTAGCTGAAGCTGAATATGGTTCTTCCTCAAAAAACTGAATTATCTCATTTTCAATCAGAATTTTTCTTGCTATTTTATAATTTCCAAAGTTCAATAAAATCACATCATTCTATATTTCAATAATACTCGCTCTAAAGATAAAAATTCTGTTGGAGTAACCTTTCCATCAAAATAAGTCAAAAATCTTTGCCCCAGAGCTATTTTGTCTTCCGCTCCTTCAAATATTTCCGATGCGCTTCCTGCAATTTTACTATAAATTTCATTCATTTGGCTAGGAGTCGCTTGAGAAAGATCTTCCACAATATCTTTAGAATATTTTTTTAATGCGCCTTGCCAGGTAAGTCCCCATTTGTCACCGGTTCCTTTTACAACATACTCAAAATGATTCCGCTTATAGATCCATTCCATTAAATCATCCGGAGTTATCTTTTTGTAATGTATGGTTAAGTCTCTTCTATTTCCAAAAAGTGTCTGTGCAATTTCAAGTGGGGTCTTACCCTGACTTTCTAATTCGATTTTCTTCTGAGCCAATGCTTTTACTTTTTGGGCATATTCTGATCTCAGATTTGGTATTTTTGCTACTTCTCTTAACTCCTCTATATTACTACTTCGAACACCGGTTTTCCAAATTTCAAATAAACCTTCATTCTGAAGTTTTTTCAAATCCTCTAAGTGACTTTTTGAAAAATCATCCAAAAATTGAGTATAAAGAGCTTCGCTAAGGCCGTTCACATTATTCTTCAAAGATTTAAGCGATGGTCCATTAAGCATTTCTAATAATGTTTCCGTTCTCTGAAACTTCTTTAAAAGAGCTAATGCAAAATCACGCAATTTCCTGATCTTGTCCTGAAACTGAATTGAAACCTGGCTAGGGATATTTTTCAATTTGTCAAGATCTATATTTTTGACAAAGTTTGCGGCATTATCAAGATTTGAGATCATCATTGCACCGCCAGAAAATAGCATGGCAGCCGTGCAAAAATCATTCAATTTCGAAATGATATAATAGGATTCCGAATTTGGATCCAATGTATTTAAAACATCCGTTACAATAATTGGTGCCTGAACAGAATATGCAATAACCTCAGTTACAGCACACAATTCTGCAATACCACCCGCAGCAACCTGAGCCTCAGCTAAAGGCAGCATAATTATTCCACCAGCAACAGTTGTTACTACATTTAATTCGTATTCAAATTTTCTATCTTGCCCGGATTTATTCACTGCCGCCAAATAAAAGGCTGGTACTAATTTCATTTCTCCAGCGGCTAATTTGAAATATTGGGAAGAATAATTATACTCACTGGCACCATATATCAATATAACATCCAAAGGATTGTATTGGTGTTTAAGCTCACTTGGAGGAATATAACCATTGCCATATTGAAAATGCATGTTAATCCAAACCTTACCTGCCGGATCAGACTCAACTAACGAACTACCCAAATATCTTTGCTTTTGCTCATACATTGAAATGTAATTATCCATTGCAATGCTCTCATAATAGATCACAGCATTATTATCCAACAGACCTTCGTAATCGTCAAAGGCATTAGTAACAATAGCGGTAAGCAGTTTTGTGAACTCCTCAAAATTATAAGCACCCCATGTATGATTATCAATCCCCTTGTAGAGTCTCCTGAAATATAAATTATCGTTTTCCTTTAAAAAAGTTACTATTTCTTTATACTGTGTGGCAGGCGCATTTCTTAAAACGGCCAAAATTTGTCCTTCAGAACAGGTAGTTGAAGAACTAAAGATTCCCATATCACACTCATCAATATCATTTGATTGTGCAAGGGTTTTTATAATTTGCTTTCGTGCTTTAACTGACAATTCAGAATAATGACCTTCACATAGACCGGCCAATTTTGTATTTAATCCATCCGGATTATTGATAGGCCAATTTTCAATCTCGCTATTAAACGATGTTGCATTATCAGTCCTAGCCCTTAAAGTCCCCTTAAACTGATCTATATAATGTTCTTTTTGTGCTTCCGAATACTGATTAATTGGCCTCCAGTAGGAAAAATTACCATCCGTTGGAATAGGTGATAATTCATCTTCATACAGGTAAGTATTTAATTGTTTATGATTTCTTATAGGAAAATCCACTGAATTACAAGCCTGAATACTAATATATACTCCAGGATTAGAATTAATATAATTCGCACATTGAATAGCTTGATTGTAGTTATACCCAAAAAATTCCGTACTATTTAATACCAAAAAACCTTTTGCATAATCATTCCAACTGATATTAAAATTCTTAATATCAACCAATGGACCATCATAATAGTCGAATTTCTCCATGAAACTCGCGAACTTATCAAAGTTCTTTGAGGGTTTATTAAGATAAGTTATTGTTTCGGAGGGCCATGAAAAAGAACTTGTTGGCTTAACCAATCGGAAAGCATAGGTTGGAAGATCCGAAAACTGAATGTTATCTAAGGAATAGGTTACAACTCCATTAACTTCAGGAATTCGATTTACAATTTCCTGAGCATCAGGATAATATGGAAAACCTAGTATTACCTGTCGATCACTTTCGGGAATTTCCTTAGAATAGGGGTCTTCATAGTAAACCCTGGTATCCCCCTCTTTGTATGCATATCCGGCAAAATCAGTTTCAGTACCAAAACTAAAATATCGCTTACCATTATAGCTAAACTCAACTAAAGTCCCAGCAGGAACATTTAATCTGGTGTTTTCGGAAAAACTTTTATAAGAGTTATTATCTGAAATACAAATATTAGTTAATCCATCCACAGGGATTGATATAATTCCACCAGAGGGATCAAAAAATGTAAACGTATTATTAGCATTCTTCAAAGGCAAAAGTCGCTTGAGATAATTGCCGCTTACGTCAGATTCATTATCTTCCTCTTCATCCCATAAACCAGTGCCGTTTGGATTTCTTAACTCCTCCCATTGGCTGAATAATAAATTATCATCACTGACATAATCCATTAAATTATTAGAACTACCTCTTTCAGGCCCATTATTTTTCCAGCTATGTTCCAAAAAACCTGCCCCATGTCCCAACTCATGGGCATATGTTCGGAAGGTGCTTCCTGACTGGATGAATCCGATATTTTTACCTCGAACCATATAACCATCTACGGGAAGATTATGAACCGTATCCATCAAAGAAGAAACTATGAAAAAATAGAAAGAATTATCTTCTTCTTCATGTGTATCAAAATAGCTGTTCCTGATCTGGCGCATCTTACCAGAATACTTACTCATTAAAGTTGCATCTGGAATATTCAGACTACTGAGTGATGAATATTTACCAACCCCTGTAGTATCACTAATAGTTATAGTGAAATCAATACCAGACTCTCCCAGAGTAGTATTCAAATAGGTTCTTAATTGACTACCATCAATAGTTCCACCAATAGGAATAACAACTATATTTTTTTGAATTAATTCATAAACCACCACATTCAACTTACCGATCTTCAGATTATCGGAGATCGCGTAAATGGCAAATTCGTCATCATCATTGAATGCCGGTAAATCGAATACGAATACTCTTTTGCCGCTTGAAACTGTGCTTGAAGCCGGCGCCAAAGGTGTTGCAAGTCCGGCCCAGGAAAGCTGCACATTGGTAGCCGTGTACTTGTTTTCCGGAACACTCAGGGAAACTTTGTCGGGTTGTCCTTTTATCAACGATTTATTGGCCACAAAATAATTGACAGCATTCGAGGTCCGGATAATCTCGTAATTCGCGTTCCATTCGATGTGCTCGAAAGGATCAAATCCACCGGTTTCCTGTGCATGCTGCTCAAACACACCAATCTCCGTATCCGGAACATCCAGCTGTTCATCCGACACATCGAGGTAACTGCTCCAGATCACCGTTCCGTTCGGATAGATCGTAACCTGGTTTCCTGCTACGTCATTAATGATAACCGGACAAGTGGCACAAGGGAAAGTAAATGTGGTATCTATTCCATCAATTACCACATGTGCAATAGAATCGGACACATAAGCCGAATCAACCGTTCCGTTCACAAAGATCGGGTCCTGGAACTGCTGGTACTGATCTTCCAGCCAGGCATCCAGTCCATCTGTGATCACATGCGCCGTTCCTTCCCATACATCGTATTCCTTGTCGATCTTCAGGTTGTCAAACTTCACCCGTGCTTCCGCTCCGAAGAGGAAATCTACCGGGATGAGTCCCGTACCACTGAAATGCCCGGGCTGACCGGTATTCTGAACGGAAACAAACTCCAGCTGGAACATCCCGATCTTGACTTTCATTCCAGGATCTGCGTATTCCAAAGGCTGGAATGCGGTTGCTCTTCCCGGGAAATTGGCTACTCCACAACTATAAGTTCTTGGCGGAGCTGTAGTGAAAGTGCGTATTTCGGTTGGCTCGGAAACAAAACTCCCCAAACGTCCTGCCACGCTCGCTTCGTAAGTCGTTGCAGGCTCCAGCTGGTAAATGGCCTTACTCAAATCGTTGACCGTATCGGAGAACCATTCGAAGGGCTGCTGACCGGCAGGAACTTTTCTGCGGTATTTTAGAATAAACTGGTTGAACGTAGCCGATGAGTTCGGATCTTCCTTCACCACTTTCCAGGTTCCCGTTCCTTTGGATTCGGAATTGGAAACCAGGTCTACCCACTCCACGGAAAGTCCGTTAGCCAGGGCTTCCTCAATAGACTGCGCTGCACCATACTTAAATTTGCACGGAGCTGACCAGCCGCCATTCTGGAACTGATTCGTGGAACCGTTCAGGCTGGTCTTCACATACCAAACATATTCCTGCCCCACAATGAGCTGATTATTGATCGGTAAAAGCGTGTGAGCCGTAATTGGACCCAATTCCACCGGATCCATAGCCAAAGCCAGGCCATTCGGTGTAAGAGGAGGATTGGTATTCACTGTGCCCAGCCAATTGTAGATATACAAGGTGTTTTCTACTTCCTGCTGCAAACCGATCGGTGCAAGTGCCGGAATAAAATTGAACTGCAAAGGAAGGGTCCGTAGATCGGTGGAAGCCGGGTATCCCGCAGGGATCTGAACAGTAGCATTACAAGCCGGCTGCAGCAAAGATGCCGGCTGACCGTATCCCATGTAAAAGTAACCGCAGCCATTTTGGGAAAGCACTTCACCGCTTTGGTTTTTAATCACATCAATGCAGATAGAGGTATTTCCTTCCGGTAGTTTCCCCGGATTGAAATTCAGGGTCTGCCCGGTAGAACTGAAGAACACCGCCAGGTCTTCCATGGGAACCTGCACCGGTTGTCCCGGATTCAGGACATAAATCAGGTTATTCGGAAGGGAGCGGAATTGGTATCCCGGACCATTCAGTTCCATTTTCAGTTTCACAGAAATGGGTCCCGAATTGAAATCAGTCAGTGTCAGGAACACATTCAATGCCCCCTGCTCCGAAAATGAATTCAAATAGTTGCGGTGAGGCGGTGTCGGTACAACGGTTACCTGAACCGGATAAACCTGTGCATGGATTCCTGATCCGGCAAAAAGCAGGAGCAAAAAGAGTAAACGAAATTTTATTCGGAAAAAGTAATTACGCATTAGAATCCGTAGTTAAGATTGAAAATAAGGGCAATATCTCCCTGGTTTTTGGAGGTTTTGGCAACTGCAAACCGGTTCACCAAACTTCCGTTCAGTGAAAAGTTCAACGAACCGAATTTTTTGTCCCACCAGGTAGGCTTAAACGAAAGTCCGACCCGCGTATTCATGACGTGGTTGGCAAGCTTTGAATTCGTGTAATTCTGATTGTAGGTAAGTCCTGTGGTGAGGTTGATCCACTTCAAAATTGGTTTCGAGTAATTCACTCCCGGACCGAAATACAGGTTTTCATTGCTCATGGCCCTCGACTGGCTTCCGTTGATTGTCCAGCCCAATGAAGATTTCGATTTCTCAAAAGAAAGTGTGTGACCGAACATCCCGGTTAATACCGTTACAGGACCGGTTTGGTTCGTTCCCGAAACATTGAAGCCGAAAGCGGCAGCATCTTCCAGGCGTCCGGTAATGTTTTCGCTTACGGAATAATTCCCGTTCAACATCAAAGTGCTTTTACGCTTCTTCCCAAAATTGTAAGACATGCTTGCGCTCGCATTCGTAGAAATCTGGTAGAAATTCAGGGTGTCTCCGACCGGGTTGTAGAAAGGATCTGAAGCCGGATTCCGTTTCGAGAAAGAAGAGAAATTCGAGTAATTTCCGGAAACCGTAAAGTTTTTGAAAGGCATACTTGAAAGGGCAATTGTTCCTACCCAGCGTTTCATTTCATTAGCACTCAGGTTATTCAGGTTGTTGCGTTGAACTCCGGTATTGATATTGATGTTCAGTTTCCCCCTGAAAAGTGCAATTGCCGGTGTAAGCGTAATATTCTCCAAATCGTTGTTGAAGTACATACCGCCAAGTGTGGTGTATCCCGGATCAATCCGTTCGTATTTCGCCCCGATGGAGAACACCTTGTACTGATAATTGATCGACCCGTTGAAAGCCCCGAAAGCAATCGTAGACTGGTTTCCGTTTACAAGCGGCGACATGGTTTTTGCATACGTCTTGCGTTCAATCTTTTCCGTAAGCTCAGTATTTCGTGTAAGAATACTGGATGCATATTCCGCAGTCATCAGGATCGATTTCCCGATTTTTCCTTTCAAAGCCAGAGACGCCACGATATTGTCCATCGGAGTAATGGTTGCGCTGTTTGGAACGACTGCCAATGAAGTACGCTGATCAGAGGCTTTCAACAAAATAAAAGTAGCTCCATAACCTTTGTCTTCATATCCGACAGAAATTCCACCGCCCCATCTTCTGTAGGCCATCGTTTCAATGTTGTTGATCTCCGGGATAAAGGCTACCTGCTTTTTCAGTCTTCCTCCAAAACCCTGGATCTTCCATTTACCCGGTGTGTATTCCAGTCCTGCACCTGCAAAGTTCAATCCGGCAAGCGTGTAAGGTGAAAACGACATGGAAATGACTCCCACATGTCCTTTGATCTTCTTGTAAGTCGGATGCAGTGCCGTTATATTGAAGGGCTGCGTAAAATTTCCGCCCTGGTTGGTGTACGAAAATGTAAAAGGCATGGAAAAATCAAGCACCGAAAAAGTTACATTTCCACCAACCACCCAGGAGAACGGATCTCTGGCCAGAGTCTTTCCGTAGGCCTGATTCAAATTCGAAGAAAAGTTCAATCCACCGGAAACTTTCATCATTCCTTTTTTACCGATCTTATCCAGGTTTTGGGAAAACGCAAGGATAGGCAGCAGGAAGCAAAAACAAAAAACCACTTTCATCATTGCACAATCAGTTTAATTTGTGCAGCACCGTACTCGGCCAAAATATGAATCAGGTAAGTTCCAGAAGCTAATGGAGGCAGATTATATGTTTTTACAATATCGCCTTCCGCGGTCCCTTCATCCGAAATGGAATTCAGAACTTCTCCCAAACTGCTGGTAAAAATCACTTCATAGTGCTGCAGACCTGCGATATTAAAGCTCAGTGTAACACCTTGACTTTGGTTTGCCGAAATCGGGTTCGGATAAAGCTGTACATTGCTGATACTGTTATCAACTGCCGAATCTCCGAAATTCATAGCGAAATTACCGAAGTAAACATACTTATCGAAAGAATAAAAGCAAGTGTCAGCCGGGTTTGCAGCTGTATCGATCAGGAAGCCCGTAAACTGGATTTGGTACCAACCACTATCCGCAGCTGTAAAAATTGCAATGGAATCGTAGGAACTAATCATTTCCACACCGGAAGGCAAGGTCCAGAACACACCGTCGAAATCGGAGAAACCGGAGATATTGACCAGAACAATCGTATCTCCTACCTGGTTGTAAGTTGACACCAGGAAGTCCACCCCAGGATTCTGGATGACTCCTGTAATTTCTGTCGTAAATGCATATTCACAACCCAGTGTATCCTTAATCAAAAGCGGATAGGTGGCAATCTGGTTCACCGGGAAATTGTAATTCGTGGAGTAAGCACCTCCGTTAAAGGCAAACAAATAATCCGAAAGATCTGCGGCTGCTCCACCGTAGATCGAATCGACCTGAATAAAACCACCGCTTCCACAGGAAGAAAAGGCTTCAAAGGTTGCGCTGATCGGAGAGGTAATGTGAGCCATCAGGGTATCAACTCCAACACAGCCTTGTCCGTTCTCTGCCTGGACAATGAAAACAGAATCTTCCCCACCGATACCATTCGGAGTGATTGCCTGGGTTCCATCAGACCAGGAATAAGTCATGGTTCCCGGACCTATTGCAACAGCACTTACCGTAAATGGAGTTCCGGGACATACCAGTGTATCCATCGCGGAAGCAAAGAGTAATTCGTTCGTTTGCTGAATCTGTATCGTATCTGTAACTAAACAGCCGTTTGTTCCTTCCACTTGGTAATAGAATTCTCCGGACCCGTTTACCACCAGCGTATCTGCACCGTTAGAAGTTCCGTTCGCAAGAAGCCATCCCTGATTGGAAATTCCGAAAGTCGGAAAATGTTCCAGGATCAGCTCATCAGCCGAACAGGTTAAACTCGTAGGTCCGCTATAAGCAATAACTGCAGGTTGCCGAATATCAAATACGACCGCTGCCAAAGGCCCGTAAGTTGAACAACCGTTGAGCGGGTTAATCCGGTACTCATCAATGGTCACAGTAACCAGGTTTGCTCCAAGCGTATCAGCTTCCTGATAACTCAGATCAGAAGCTGTTACCCAGACAGAATCGGGCAAAGTATCGCCCTGGTAGATCCAGTAATTATCCGTATTAATGGAGTTATAATCACTTAAAATTACCAACAGCGAATCATTGGTACAGGTGATAGTGCCAACTTGCTGAAAACCGGAAGAAAACCCATTGATCTGTTGAATTGGCGGAGTTAAATCAGTACTTAAGGTTAATTGCGTCGTATCCACACAACCGTTAGAAGGATAGGTCGCAATAAAAATAATGGAAGCCGTATCACTGTAAATGGTCAAAGGATTGGCATTCGAAAAGTCATTAGAAGATTCATTCCATGAAATCACAACCGGAAGTTCGGGAGCCAGCGAATTGGTATCGATCACTTCTATTTGCAGTGAGTCAGAATAACAATTCCAAATCGGCAGGGAGCCGTTCAGAATCATTTCGGGTTTGATCACACTTCGATCTACAAAGACACTATCTCTTACTTTACACATATTACCAGAAGTTTGGCTTACGGTAGCAGTAAAATAACGCGGGAACGAAACCGATTGCACACCACTCAACGTCAATTGAATGGAACTGTTATTAATGGTTGTTCCATTTTCATTTAACCAGGAAAAACTAACTCCCGGAGTAATTGACGAAGCTACCAAGTTCACAGTATCATTCAAGCAAGTCAGCATCAATGAATCTGCTACGGTCAAATCCGGTAAAGGTGCTAAAACAAGTGTTGTTGTAGCCGCTTTTGAGAATAAATAATCCGTTGTCGTATTACAGGTTGAATAAGGTTCTACTTTCAACTCTCCACCGGTAAATGATTCATCAAACATCAACCACATTTTATGGGCTGTAACAGACATAGGGACTATTACAGATCCGTTGAGGCTTGTCCAGCTGCTCGCTGTTGTTGGAACTTCGCTCAGGGTATTAGCCAGGCAATATTTGACTCCGGGCCCGTTGTAAGTCCATCGGTACCCATTTGCATATTTAGCGGGCGGAACCGTATAAGCTTTAATATTTCCGGCACAGACAACCGTATCCAGTTCAAAAGGTGGTGGATTGGGCGGAAGCGAAGCCATATTATACAGGTTATTCATCTTCTTCGCATCTTCCGGTTCCAGGCACATAATGGCCAAACCTGTGCGTGACTGACCTGCAATGGTTGACAAATTATCACTGGAAACGATCAGGAAGTTGTTCGTCAATTGAAGCATTTTCCCCAACAAAGAAGGGGATGCCGAACTACCTCCCAAACTAATGTTGTTCGAAGGCAAAAATGAAAGGGCCAAACTCGATCCGGAGCCTATTGTCCCGGTAACCGAACCACGTTCAATGGTATTATTGCGGATGTAATAGAAATTATTGTTATAAGATACAATTCCTGCATTACCCAACGCATACCCAGTCAACGCAACCGGATGCAATACCTCATAGGAATCAGGATTAACAATATTCAAGGCTCCAAGCAATATTGCTCCACTTCCATGACGCAAATTAGTCAGAACAATACTGTCATTCAAAACAGAGATTTCATTTGCCTGGTGTGTAGGATAGGTCGAACTCGGGTAACTCACGGTATGGTATGAAGGAAGTGTATTCCCCGTCAGCTGTGTCCCCGAGTTATTAAAGAGCATCATTTCCGTTCCGTCCGGATAGGTAATATTATCATAGGTATAATTTCTCATTGCCGGACCAGCAACCACATAGTTGTTATTCAACTTATCGACTGTGAAAATCGGATAGTTGGTATATTGGTCATAATATTCATCTATTCCGGATCCACCTGTAAATTTGGTAGAAACCAGGGCTCCCGAGCTTGCACTAAAAGCAACGATACAATTTCTGGAAGAATCATAAAAACCACCTACCGCTACAATCTCATTTCCATTTAGATCCATATCAGCTACATAATAAGCCGACGCGAAATTATTCAGAAGTTGAAACGCAGGTAGATGGGCAACCACATAAGGGTCGGTTGCAACTGCAGGTGCGGTAATCGTCATTCGGGCAAGGCATTCCTGGCTGGTACCATTTACTACTGTAAATAAGCCTCCGATGTATATATTGGCATTAAAAACCTCCACACAGCGGATTTCATCATTTACAGTTGGAAAAGTTGCATTTACATAATTGAAATTCAGATCAAGTAAGGCCATATTATTTACGGCATGTCCCTGAATACTGGAAAACTTCCCCACAACGATGTATTTCTGCATGCTGGTGATATACTTGATATCAAAGACTTGTCCGCTTGCATCCAAATTCACAACTACATTTTTCAATGTTTGTGCGTGAGAAAAGCAATGAAATAAGAGGACCAGGAACAGGAATGATTTAGATTTCATGTAGCGTTTAAGTTTCTGTTATGCAAAGTGGTTTGCGATTTCAAATCTAAATATTACTTTCGTACTATGCAAACCCGACACCTACTTTTTATTCTTTTCGCCATCTTCCTAAATTTCAAGGGGAACGCGCAGTCTGACTCTGCTAGTTTGGCTCAATCCAGAATAAGGGCTCTTACCCTGGATTCTATTATCCGGGTCAATCCTGACAAGCAGACTACGAACTTTTCGCCTACTGATCATGCATCACTTCCTATCGGAATTTGCAAGAAAATCGGTGATATTATTTACGTGATCTGCATTGATTCGGCGCGTTTTACTCCGCAGGGAGCAACCTTTGATGTTTATATGGCCATGGACTGGCCGGGTGCTTACGGGAAGCTGGCTTTCGCAGCAAAAGGTGTTTCATTTAACCCGAAAGGAGTTATGCCCGGTGGTAATGGAAACCCAATTACTTTAAAGCTTTTGGGGGACCAACGCATCAAATTGGGACCAAAGAACAGCATTGTTTTCAAAGGCGACGGAACAAATTACATCCAATGGGGCTGCAATGGTTACGAGCGGGCTAACATTAACGCCGATATCCTTTTTAGCCAGGAATTAATCCATAAACCAGGCGGAGGACAGGTAAAAGCGAACATACAGGTCAATATAGACGATATTTCCAAAATCATGTTCCAGACCAGTATGGATCCTTTTGTGGTGAAAGGATTGGATGATTTTGAATTCCGTGTAAACCAATTGATCGTTGACCGCAACGATTCTATCAATCCTACCGGAATTATCTTACCTGCCGCCACCCAAAACCTCTATCCTGAAATCGGTAACTGGACCGGGTTTTATGCGCATAACCTCTCCGTAAAACTTCCACCTAAACTAAGCAGGAGCAGTGGCGAAACGACCATTGGTGTAACAGATCTTCTGATTGATGACAACGGTGTTTCCGGAGATTTCTTTGCAACCGGTATTTTCAGTGTCGGAGAGGGCGATATGGACAGCTGGGGATTCTCAATTGATTCCCTGGTATTGGGTATCGAATATAACCACCTGGTAGATGGTCGACTGGCCGGAAAACTCCGCGTAGAACCTTTAAATAATGCTGAATTTGCATACCGTGCAGGAGTCTATAAACCCAACGATAATTCAGCGCTTATTTATGATTTCACTGCAAAAACAGTAAACAGTTATACCTATCAACTTCCAATGTTCAGCTCCACCCTGAAGCTGGCACCTAACTGTATGGTCCATGTGCAGGTTGTTTCAGGGAAGTTCATTCCTGACATTACACTTAACGGAAACCTGACGTATAACGGAGCTAAAGCAAGACTGAACAAATTGCTCTTCCAATCCTTAAACATCGGGACGCAGGCACCTTATATTTACGGCGGTACATTTGCACTGACAAGCGACGAAATTGGCGAAGACGGAGAACCCAACAAAGTCGCAAGGCTTCCAATCTCTCTGAATTACCTGGAACTTGGCCTGACGCAATCCAATGTTATCTTAAAAGTCGACCTCAGCTTAAAACTTGGAGGCGAAGAAAATTCCAATTCTTTTGGGGCATCTACTTTTGTAGGTGTCATTACAAAAAGAGTTACCGGATCAGACGGAAGACAAAGACTGCAATTCGACAAATTCAAGGTATACGATATCGCTCTGTCTATTAATACCAGTCCGTTTGCATTGAACGGAATCCTTTCTCTTCGTGATGACGACCCGGTTTACGGGGACATGTTCTTTGGAGCAATTTCATTCAAGCTCAATGCGATCATGAATGATTTTGCCGGAGTATCTGTTGGATTTGGAAAACTCAATTCGAAGCGATACTGGTACGTGGATGCTTCCGTACCACTAACTATACCGATCGGTCAGTTTGCTTTAATCACCAATCTTTTCGGAGGTGTTCAATACGGAGTAAAAAGCACGCTTACTCCGGCCCAAAAACTAGACCGGGCATTTAACGGAGCTATGAATCCAAATCAGGGCGCCCCTACTTCTTCCGCCATACCTTTCATACCTGATCCCAGCCTGGGACTCGGATTCAGTGCAGGTGTTGCATTGGTGGCCATTCCGGGAGAGTCGGTCCTGAACGGCGAAGCTATTTTCTCCATCCAATTCAATGCCAACGGAGGTTTGGCCAATATCAATTTCTTCGGGCGGGCGACTATGCTCGTAAAACGTTCAGAGCGAGGTGCTAATTGCACAAAAGTAGAAGGTGCTATTTCTGTGAACTACGACAACGTTGAAAAAGTGTTTGATGCACAAGTAGACGCACTTGCCATTGTTCCGGGAATTCTCCAGGGAAATTGTAATTTAAAAATCCACATTGACAAACATGATTGGTATTTTTGGTTGAACCGTCCGTCGAACAGGGCAACCATTGAAGTATTAAACCTGTTTACGGCGAATACCTATTTCATGATCGGAACGCAGATCGACCCGATGCCGCCGCCGCCGTCCTACGTAACAAACCTTGTTAGTTCAAGCCCTATTATCAGTACAGATATGAGTGCCGTGAGCACCGGAAACGGGTTTGCTACCGGAATGATGATTGCCGCAAATTTCGGAGGGGAATTCCCGAAAGAAACGAATTGGAGAGGATATGCTTATGCCAGCGTTGGTGCAGGTTTTGATATTACCATGTTCAAACTGAGTCCAACAGCACATTGCTCGGGTTCCACAAGCAAAGTCGGATTCAACAATTGGTATCTCATGGGACAGGTTTATGCCTGGCTGAGTGGCGGTATGGGTGTCCGTCGCTACAAAGATGACGGTACACTCAAAAAAGAATATTCGGTCGCTTCAATTGACGCCGCCGCCCTGCTTCAGGGTCGATTGCCAAAACCTACATTTGTCTACGGAGCTGTCGGATTTTCAGTCAAACTACTCGGAATCATTAATCTGGATTTCCAGGCAGATATAGAAATAGGAAACGACTGTCAAATTATCAATTAAAAGAATGTTACGATATCTATCACTTATTACAAGCATAATTTGCATACATGGTTTTGCGATTTCTCAAAACAACAGCACGTTCCCGGTTATCAGCCACATTACCAAAGATTCTGCTTTTATTAAATGGGTGCCGAAAGACATTCAAATGTTCAACAGCATTTTAGAAAATGGTGTCAGGGTGACTATTTCTGCAGAAAATGACCGTACTGATTTTACAAATGGTCAGAAAATAGATTTGGAACCCGTTGTCAAAAAATGGGACAAGTGGGATTTATCCAATGAAAAACTGGATAGAATCCATGAGATACAGCTCGGAATTAAAACGGCAATGAGCCATGACAAAAAAGCACAGGATTATGCATTCACCATTGCCAGCCTGGAATCTTCCCTTTCCTTTGAAATGAATCTGCTTTCCGACTTAATGATCGGGATTCCAAGACCAAAAGGCGGACAACCATTTGCAGTCAAAGTAGAAATCAAAGGATATGATCCTGTCATCCAAATCATTGAAAACAAAACCTCCAAACTTGCCGAAGTTCCAAAATTAACCGGGAAAGTCGACCGCAAAAAAACAGCAACTATTTCATGGAACGCCGATTCGGTTGTTTCAGAATACCTGGGCTTTCAAATCGAGCGTAAGGTTGATAACGGAAAATTCGAAAAGATCCTGGTATCTCCCTTTGTCAACTTCAAGACCAATACCGAAAAAACGGATCGTTTGGCCAGCTACAGAGACGAGAAATTACAACAGGGAAAAACTTACACGTATAAAATTTACGGTATCAACTATTTTGGAATAAAGGGACAATACAGCAATGAAGTAAAAATCTACCTTCCGAAGCTTGTCAATGCAATTGTGAATATCGATACTGTACAGTCAAAAGGATACGACCGGGAAATCATGGTCAGCATCAGTAAAGACGTTGACTCCCTGCCTCTTTTGGTCAACCGGCTTGTTCTAATGCGCTCTGACAGTTTATTGACCAATTATTCCGTGGTTGAGGAGCGTTTCCTGAAACCCAACGAAACAAAGGTTCAATTCAAAACAACTTCTTTGCTTCCTTCGGGTGACCGCAATTACTTCAAGGTATTCGCATTTTCACCCGACAACGATACGGCCTATTCAACTCCTTACTATTATTTTACGCTTGACCAGGAACCACCGGCGGCAATATCCAATCTCAAGGGAATTATTGATTCCCTGGGGCATGTCACTTTAACCTGGACCAAACCAAAAGACAATGACCTCCTTGGATACCGTGTTTACCGTGCCAATTTAAAAACAGAGGAGTTTGTAGAGAGAACAACCAGCCTGCAATTGAACACCTTGTTTCTCGACACTTTAAACCTGAATACTTTAACGAACGAAATTTACTATTTTGCCGTAGCAGTTGATAAAAACTACAACAACAGCCCCAATTCAGACACTGTTCTGGTTGTTAAACCGGACACTATCCCACCTTCCGAACCATTCCTGATCTCACTTCGAAAAGTAGGGATTCAAATTGATATGGAATGGCAGAATTCTACGTCGAAAGATGTGGAAAAATCGTATTTATTGCGGAAAACCGATTCGAAAACAGATACGGTATTGGTATGGAAAGGAGACGAATTCAGTCATTTTAGGGATTCGACTTTCACCTTCTCGAAAGATGTGAGTTATTCCATTTTGGCAATCGATCAATCGAATAATCAGACCAGTTCCAAATCAAGAAGCCTTTTTATCGAACCCGGTTTCAGAGCCGCACTTAGTAATGTAAAAGCATCTCCGAACAGAAGTACAAAAGCAGTCGATTTATCCTGGATGAAACCACAAACAGAAGTTTTCCAGTACTTTATTTACCGGAAAAAAAGCGAAGGATCTTTTCACCTGATTGCAACTGTTTCAAGTGCCGATGTTCCAGCCATGAAATACACCGACAAAACCGTTTCGATCAGCAACGAATACGAATACCTGATCCAATATCAGTCACAGGACGGGTTCAGAAGTTTAAAGCACGAAGCGGTGAAGGTGAGGTATTGATCTACCCGCCATGCTTGGCCAGGTAATCCAGTATGTAATGGTCTCCTTCGGTCAACTCCAAATCACGTCTGTTCATCATGGCATTTGCCGCATCTTTTGCTTTTCTCAGATCGAAAAGATCGGTTCCGTTTACGGCGCCCCAGGAGAAAGATGGTATGAATTTTTTGGGAAATTCCCCGCCGAAAACATTGCAGGAAACTCCAACTACCGTTGCGGTATTGAACATGGTATTGATGGCACATTTACTGTGATCACCCATACAAACACCCATAAACTGCAGGCCGGTTTCCACTTCGGTTCCTTGTTCGTACGACCAGGTTCGGATCATGGAGTAATTGTTCTTCAAATTGGATGTGTTGCTGTCCGCACCGAAATTACACCACTCACCCACCAGGGAATTCCCTAAGAATCCGTCGTGGCCTTTGTTGGAGTAAGCCTGGAATACACAATTCGAAATTTCTCCTCCGACTTTGCAAAACGGCCCGATCGTGGTCGCTCCATAGATTTTAGAACCCATTTTTACTACCGCATGTTCTCCCAGTGAAAATGGTCCGCGAATCATGGATCCTTCCATTACTTCCGCATCAGCTGCAATGTAAATTGGTCCGGCAGTTGTATTTAAAAACGATCCTTCAACAGATGCACCTGCTTCCAGGAAGACTAGTGAAGGATCACCGATAATGGTATTTGAATTTGAAATGTATTGAGATTCTCTTCCACCTGTAAGCAGAAAATAGTCTGCCACTAAAATTTCATCGTTCATTTGGAACAGATCCCAGCGCTGGGTCAACTCCAGCGGATGCTGCTCTGTCCATTTGATCTTTTCTTTTCCTGTTCCCCTTCTGGCAATCCAGGTGTCCCCGGAAACCAGGATTTGATTGTCTTCCAAAAACACCACTGCCGCAGCAATTGCTTCGGTTGGAATAATAGCCGCATTGACCTCAATATCTGCTTTACCGGATATCCTTGGAAACTTTTTGGAAATATACTTTTCCGTCTCAAATGACACCGTTGCTTCCGGAATCCATTTTTCCCATCGTTCTTTATTGGTCAGAATTCCCACTCTCAGATCACCGACAGGCCGTGTAAGTGTAAGCGGTGCAAAACGCAAATGCAATTCGTTATCGTGCAGAATGATGTTCATGGTAATGCTATTTGTTAAATTAAAGATAGCTATTCTAATTGCGAATTCCGAGTGCCGAATGCCGAATTATGAAAATAATTCTTCGAGGCGGGGATCGTTGTAATCTTTGATGAAGAACAGAACATTCTGATAGTGAGCGAATTCCTCTTCCGCATGCGTGGTGGTAATAATCACCGCTTTCATACCGGCATTCAAAGCCGCTTCTGCTCCTTTCGGAACATCTTCAAATACAATACAGGATTCCGGCTCAACACCCAATAATTCCGCGCCTTTCAAAAAGACTTCCGGATCAGGTTTACTTTGCACCACGTTTTCGGCTCCCACGATTGCCTTGAAATACTTGCGGATATCCAGTATATCCAATACAAAATCAATGTTGAAGTTATTTGCTGCAGAACCAATTGCCATTGAAATTCCTGCATGTTCTGCACGCTGGAATAATCCTCCCAGTCCGGGAATCAGCTCCAAATGCGGACGGTAGATTTCCTGGTAAAGAGCTTCCTTCTTTTCAGAGTAAATACGAATCGTTTCTTCACTCAGGGTTCCAATTCCAAAAACGCGGTCGAGCAATTCGTGGTTCTTACCATACATCTGCTGTTTCACCTGGTCAAGGGTTAAACCTGCTTTCAGATCATCGTTCAGGATTTTGTTCCAGACTTTTAAATGGAAGCCCATGTCGTCGATCATGGTGCCGTTGAGGTCAAAGAGAAATGCTTTTGTTTTTTGAATCATATTCAAAGGTATTCGATATCCGAACGCGGGATGAGATATCCGGGTTAAAAAACCTTTAATTCTTTGAAAGTATTCTGCAAGACAGTTATTTATGTCCTCAATTAAACTGTTTGAACATTTTGAGCCTTTTCAACAGTTTTTCCCGGTTTTGAAATAAACCACAAGCCTAAGAATGTCAACAATCCGTTGAGGATCAATAGTTCATTCCCAAAACGATATCCTCCGACAATTTCCTTATTGATTATCACACCTCCTGTCCATAGCGGCATGTTCTGGCTTACGTAATAACAGACCAAAGGAATAATAATACATACAATTGGAACCAGCCATTCGTTTAGTTTGCGTTTTAATACAATTCCAAAGGTGAACAATCCGAGCAATGGCCCGTAAGTATAGCCCGCTATGGTCAAAATCAACCCGATAAGATCTGTTTTTGGATTTGCGTCAACATAGGTTTTAGTAGCCAAAATAATAGCTAAAAATAAAACCGAAAAACCAATATGAACAAAGAGTTTGATTCGTTGTTTCTGGGCCTCTGTTCTGCGTTCAAAATGTAGAAAATCTATGCAAAATCCGGTAGTTAAAGCAGCTAAAGCACTATCTGCCGATGCATAAGAAGAGGCTGTTATCCCCAAAAGGAAGAAAATTCCGGCAATTTTCCCAAAATTATTCAATGCCAGCGTTGGGAAAGTATGATCTGTTTTAACCGGTAAATCAATTTGAAAGTGGTTGGCATAAACATACAATGCACCTCCCAAAAGCAGGAATAGAAAGTTCGTAATAACTAAAACCGTTGTAAATGAATACATGTTCTTTTGGGCCTCTCCGATATTCCTGCAGGTCAGGTTTTTCTGCATCAGGTCCTGATCCAAACCGGTCATGGCGATAGCCAGGAACATTCCTCCGAAGAATTGTTTGTAAAAATACAGCGGAGAATTTGGATCATCGAAGAAAAAGATACGCGACATGGAGTAATTTCCCGATGTTTTGGTTGCTGCTATTTTTGCATACAAGCCGCTCCAGTTAACCCCAAGTGCATTGGATATAATGACTGTACAAATGATGACAGCACTGATTAAAAAAACGGTTTGAAAAGTATCGGTGTAGACAATGGTCTTTATTCCTCCTTTAAAAGTATAAACCCAGATCAATGCTACCGTTGTTAAGGCTGTAACCCAATAGGCTACTCCCAAATCCTTAAATAAGAACAAATGCAGAACCTCCGTTGCCAGGTAAAGGCGTGTTGCGGATCCCAGGGTGCGCGACAAAATGAAAAAACCTGCCCCGGTCTTATAACTGACAGTCCCAAAACGGGTTTGGAGGTATTGGTAGATCGAAGTGACATTCAGGCGGTAATACAGCGGCATCAATACCTGTGCAATGACAATATAGCCGATCACATACCCCAGGACGATTTGAAAATAGGCCATTCCTTCACTGGCGACTTTGCCGGGAACGGAAATGAACGTTACCCCGGAAAGGGATGCTCCGATCATTCCGAAAGCTACCAAATACCAGGGACTTTGTTTATTACCGGTAAAAAACGAATCGGAATCTGCATTTCGTGAAGTCAGAAATGAAATCAAAATAAGTAATGCAAAATAAGTGATTAACACTACTGCAATAACCCATGGAGCCAACATATTGTTCATGAACTAAAATTAGTATAAAAAACGATGGGGCGTCCCGGTTAAACCGAGACGCCCCATTTTTTAATGTGATATAAATTACTTCGAAGCCAGTTCAACGAACTCGTCATAAGAAATTTCTTTCGAGTTCAATTTCACGGTATCCTTGAAGTATTGTGTCAATTTTGTTTCCGCAAGCATGTCGTAAATACGGTTTGCTTCCTCGCGGTTCTGCAATGCCCCTGCAGCTTGTTTGGTCAATTCCGCATCTTCAGGAGCAGGAATTCCATACTGCGCAAACTGGTTTGCAATCAATCCTTTTGTGAATTCGATCACTTCAGCATTGTCCAATTTGATATCGTTTGCTTTGAAGATATGTCCCTGGATCAACTGCCATTTCAAATCTTTCGCGTAGCTGTCATAGTCTGCTTCAATCTGCTCGATAGTGATCGGCTTTTCGTTTGACAGCTGGATCCAGCGCTTCAGGAAATCATTCGGAAGGTTAACCGGTGTGTTTTCTACTAAATCACGGTAAACTTCACGTGTCAACAAACGATCAGAGTCATTTGCAAACATGTTCTTCAAATCTGCAGCGATACGCTCACGCAATTCTTTTTCAGAAGAAACAGCTGCTTCACCGAACAATTTGTCAAATAAATCCTGGTTCAATTCAGCCAACTCCATGCGTTTGATGTCGTTGATCGTCATTTGATAAGAATCTGTGTGGTTTGCCAGTTCTTCCGGCTTAATTCCAAGCATGGCAGCTTTATCGCTGTCACCTCGTGTTATTGCAGAAGCAGAAACAGTTACTTTGTCCCCTACTTTCTTACCAACCAATGATTTTTTCACCTTCTTATCTTCAATAAACTCCATCGAAGTTGTTGAAGAATGCATAATTCCACCTTCTTTGATAGAACCGTCCTCATTCAACTCAACGAATTGAGCCAAAATCATATCTGTTTCACCCACCTCATCGGTAGAAGTCATTTTTCCGTAACGACGGCGTAAATCATCGATTTGCTGATCAATCAGCTTATCATCAATCTTCACCTGAACGTAATCGTATTTGCTTTTGTTGGTCAATTTCAAATCGATAGCCGGAGAATACCCGATTTCATATACGAATTCAAAATCACCCGGATTGTCGAAATCTCCCTTTACTTCAGATCCTTCTTTCGGGATCGGGTTTCCAAGGATTTCTAATTTATTTTCTTGAACATATGCGTACAAAGCGTCAGAAACCAATTTGTTCATTTCTTCAGCTAAAACACCTTTCCCATATTGCTTTTGGATCAAGCCCATAGGAACTTTTCCTGGGCGGAATCCCGGGATTTTCGCTTGTTTGCGATATTTATCTAAAGAAGCAGCCACTTTACTTTGGTAATCTGCCGGTGAAACCTGCACTGTTAACAATGCTGTTTCTGCATTAACTTCTTGACGTGTTACGTTCATTCCGTTTTTTTTTTATTCTTAACCTGTATAAACAAAAAATGGTCTTCATTGACAAACAACGAGACCATCTGAAGTGCGGATGGAGGGACTCGAACCCGCACACCTCTCGGCACTAGATCCTAAGTCTAGCGTGTCTACCAATTTCACCACATCCGCATATTTAATTCCGCCGCGGCGGACTAAATTCTATTTCAATTTTCGGAATTTCGATTAATCCCGCCCTTTGCGCCTTTGCTGACCTTACTCCACCGAAGCGGTTAAGCATAGGTGAAGAGCTACAGCGTAAGCATTTGGGTGCACAAAATTAGTCATTATTTCAATTATTGCAAGCAGATGGAAAGATTTTTCTGCAAAAAATTCAAATTGCGGTTTTGATTCCGCTCAACCACCTTGTTTTCCCAATAAATAATCAGTTATTAATCAATCCGTTGAATTCAAGGTAGGGATGCGATGCATTGCGTCCCTACCGCTTATTTATTTTTTTCGAAATAATTCGATCATCGGCTTTCCAATTGCAGTATTCGGACGCTGAACGTCCAGGATATGCACCAGTGTTGCTGTGATGTCTACGATCTCATAAGGTGTAAACACGTCCTGTGGAAGAATATCTTTCCCGTAAAACAATACCGGAACGTGCGTGTCGTAATTAAACGCAGAGCCATGGCTGGTACCTTTATGTGATCCGGGAGTATCTGCTGTTTTTGGTAAATAACCCGGCTGCAGGATAAAGATCAATTCTCCGCTTCGTTCCTTATCATAACCGGAAGCGATCATTTGCTGCCAATTATCAGCTGTCCTAACCAATAATTCATCCTTCGTATAAACCTGCTTTACCTCCGTCCATTGAGCGATTTCGGTTTTGAATAAAGCAATTACCTGCGGCTCCAATTCTGTTCCCAAAACATTGTCGGTCAAGTATACATTGTCATTCTCAATGGTATTCAAATAGTCTTTCCCAAATTTCGCAACACAGGCCTTTCTCAGGTTCTCAATCTTATTTTGAAGAAATAGGTATCCTCCCGGCAATTGATGGTCCATCAAAAATTGTGGAACAGGAACTACCGCATGATCGGCAGTCAGGAACACTACATACTGTCCTTTTCCAATTTCTTTGTCCAAAGTTTGGAACAAACGTGCCAGCTCCTGGTCCAACCGGAAGTACATATCTTCCATTTCCAGGGAATAAGGTCCGAAAGCATGTCCTGCGATATCGGGGGTCGAATAACTGATCGCTAGAAAATCGGTCGTTGCATGTTTCCCTAATTGCTCTTTGGAAAGTGCGTTGATCGCAAAATCGGTCAGGAAGGTATTTGCCGCCGGTGTTATTGTAAATAAATTGTATTGGTCGATTGGCGCAGCTTTACTGAAGTCGTAAGGAAAAACAGGACTAGTCTTCCCTCCTACCAAACCTTCATACGGAGAATTATCTTGTTTGATATAGGTGTAAGAGGAAGAATCTTTCAACAGTTTCCAGGGTTCATTGATATATTTGGAAACCAGCTTTTGATCATTGAACTGGTCCACCCAGGCCGGAAGTTCTTTTTTGTAGAAGGTCGAAGTAATAAAATTTCCCGTTGCATAATCGTACCAATAAGAGCCATCGGATAGATGACCGGCTGGCAGGATCGCACTACGGTCCTTGATGGAAACACCGATTACTTTAGAGTCCGGGTAAGTTAGCTTTAACTGGTCGGTAATGGTATTCGATCTCAAAAAATAAGGCGATCGTTTTCCGTAACCGCTCATTGATCCGACAGTTGAAACCGTTGTATCTTCCACACAATTCACCTCCCTGTTAAAGGGGCGGTAGTGCCATTCGTTGGCCACAATTCCATGGTTACTTGGCGTACTTCCGGTATAAATAGAAGCATGTCCGGGACCAGTGTAAGTCGGAACGTAATTGTAAGTCACATTTCTGAAATGAGCCCCCTTGTCCATCAGGCGCTTAAAACCGTCCTTCCCGAATTGCGGATAAAACCGGTACAAATAATCGTAACACATTTGATCAACCACAATTCCGACAACTACTTTCGGGGCGTTCTTTTGGGAGAAAACCTGATTGGACACAAATCCTAAACAAACGAAAAACAACAAGGACAAAAGCTTCATAATTTTATCTTTCTAAATAATTGATACAAATTATTTCCTGCAGAGAGCGCAGATGAACGCAGATTTTTGTTCGCATTCAATATTCCCGATAGTCATCGGGCGCGTTTGAATCGGCAAGAAAACAAATTCCCTTCATTCAGAAGGCAAACTTATTCCAACAAAACTAGGATTTGAATTCAAGAAATCACGAAATTTGCGGTAAAATTTCAATTATGTTAGGTTTAAAATTACCAACCGACCCGCGCTGGGTGAATATTGTGGAGAAAAACATTTCCGAAATATTGACGGACCATGCTTTCTGCGAACAAAAAGCGGCGAGCAATGCCATTTCAATTATCGTTCAGTATCCGCAATACCCGGACATGGTAAAAGCCATGATTGAAATTTGCCAGGAAGAAATGGAGCATTTCGGAATGGTGCACGATAAAATCCTGGAACGGGGGTATGAACTTGGTTTTGAACGCAAAGACCCATACGTTCACGACTTACTGGAATTTCTGAAACATGCACATTCAGGGAACCCGAAGAAATCACACATGGTGAACCAACTGCTTTTTGCAGCAATGATCGAAGCACGCAGCTGTGAGCGTTTCAAGATCTTATCTGAAGAAATCAATGATGAAGACCTGCGTGCATTTTACCGCAGCTTAATGGAAAGCGAGGCCCGGCATTACACGGTATTCCTGAATTTTGCGCGGAAATACGGTGAAGGCATTGATGTGGACTCACGCTGGAAAGCATTCCTGGAATTTGAAGCTTCGCTGATGGATAAGTATGGGAAAGCAGAAACGATGCACGGCTAATCAATTGTTGGGTATCGGAATTGTCAGCACCACTTCCGTTCCCGGGAATTCCGTATTGAATTCGTCAGCTTCACGGATCCGAACACTAAATCCATCTTTACTTTTTTCCTGGAAAGACTTCAGACGTTCTTCCGTTATCAGAGTACCATATGATTTATGTCCGTTATCTCGTTTATTCTTAATGGATTCTTTATAACCGATGCCGTTGTCGCGGATTACCACTTTTAACAGTTCGCCTTCTCTGTAAAACCCAATAAACAACTCCGCATCTGTTGTCTTTTTTGAAAGTCCGTGAATAATTGCATTCTCCACATACGGTTGGATCAGCATCGGTGGAATACATGCATGCTGGGGAAGTTCTTTAAAATTGCAGTCTATCCGGTAGGAGAAGTTATTCTTGAAGCGCATTTTTTCCAAAAGCACATAATTATTCAACGTTTCATGTTCTTCCGAGACGGTTATATACGAAACCCTTGAATTGGCCAATGTCTGCCGGATCAGTTTTGCAAAACGCAGCAGGTACTTTTCCGCATTTTCATTCTCTTCATACAACAGGAAACTATGAATGGAGTTCAACGAATTGAAGATGAAATGAGGATTCATCTGCGCTGACAAGGCCATTCGCTCCAATTCCATCATCCGGTTCAGCAATTCATTTTTTCTGCTTGCAGCTCTAACGGTATATTTCAAAACCCCATAAAACAAAAGAATAATCAACCCGACATAAAGCAGTATGAAATACCAGCGCAGGAAAATGACTTTTTCAACCGAGAAATTGTAGAGGATCTTAGGATCAGACCATTTTTCCTTTGCATCAAGGTATGCTATCTCCAGGCTATAATTTCCATCAGCAGGGTTATTAATAATAATCTCTCCCTTGTTGGATGTGATCCAGGTCTCATCTTCGTTAAACCGGTAACGGTATTCGGGAGATTTATCCAGGTTTTTGCTGTAAAGAAAAATTTTGATAAGATCCGTTTGAGATGGAAACACTCTGCTTTCGGTCAATTGTTTATTATTTGCAAATGCCTTTACTGAGAACAATGAAAGCGGAAAAACCTTTAATCTTTTTTTAATGTGCATCCAGTCTATTTTCTGGACCCCTTCTTTCGTAGCCAGGTACAACAGATTGTCATACACATATGAATCCGTTATTTCCGCACTGGATAATGCACCGCTGTCCAGGAAAGAGTCAACCGATATTTTCCCGGAATTATTTACCAGCAGGAAAATTCCCCTCCGGGTCGCCACCCACAACCGGTCCTTTTCATCAAAGCAAAATGTTAAGACCTGTTTCCCCAAACCAAGACCGGAAGCAAAACCGGAGACTTTTTCCGTTTCCGGATCAATTCTAAAAAGACCTTCCGAATTGGAGCAGGCAATTAATCCCCAGGCTGGGTTGTATTTTAGTAAACTAATCCTTTTAGTCAAAATAGGATATGGCTCCCGGTCAAATCTCTGATTCTTGATATCGGCGGCATAAACTCCCTGGTCAAATAACCCGAAAAAATGCTTATCGGACCCAATGTGGTAGTGAGAAAAAGAACCACTTAGTTTGGCGGATGAACCTAAACGCAATAAAATCCGAAGAATATTCCCCTCCTGGCCCATTTCCATGATTTTAACAGGCTTATCGGGTCTTGAGCTGCCAATGATACCGGTTCCCTTAACATAAATCGGGTTTCCGGGGAAAAGATCGTAGACATCAGGCCAATCACCCCAGTCAATAAGCCCCTGGCTAAAAACAAATCCATCTTTAAAAGGAACCAGGTTATATCTATAAATCATTTTCCCTACATCCTTGCATCTGTAAGGTGGATAGAGCTGCTGCCATTTCCCTACATAATGGGTAAGTACCACTTTATCCTTATTACCGGTGATAAACCTGACATCTCCGTTAAACCGGCTGCCATTGATGGATAACTGCTTAAATGCTTCATCATGAATCGCAAACACTCCTTTCTCAAGAGTTGAAAACCACAAGGCTCCATTCAAATCACTTAAAGCAGAAGTAACCGAGAATCCTGGTAAATAATGACTTACCAGGAGAAGCTTTTTTGTTTTTGGATCAAAGCGAAATTTCTTTACCCCACCTTTGTAATATCCGATGTATACAAATTCTTTATCTACATCCAGAGCAATGGCTGGCTGCCCGCCGGAAACTAAATCGAATTGCTTCCCGTCATTCATATAAGCCTTATGATCTGACAATAGGAAAAGATGTTTTTTATGCTCTTTAACTCTAACAGTAATCGATAAAAAAAGTTTCCCTATATCCCATTTGCGATTATTCCGAATCAGGAAGACGTCGACCGGATCATTACTAGTATTCGTAATATGGTAATGCGGCAAAAAATCATTTCCAAATTGCCAGAATGATCCTCCGTGTACAGATTTTATCGGAAGTTCTTTCAATTGTCCATGTGCACTTATCGTGAATAATCCGTTCTTAAAAGAACTGTAAACAATTGAAAGATCCTGGTTAACATGTGCTGAAACGATTGGGTTCCTAACGGTTTTAAGTTTTTTCTTAATCAGTCCGTTGTATCGATACGGCTGCATTTTCCCATCCCGAAAAACGCTCAATAATCCGTTATAACCGATAAACCAAACACCGCCCCCGGGATCTTCTACTGTGCGGAAATTAACATTGTCTGCAAGACCGTTCTCTGTTGTATAAGTATGGAACCCATATCCGTCATAACATACAATTCCCCGGTCCGTTAAAATCCAAAGTATGCCGGCATGATCCTGATAAACCTGGTAGGTCTCCGAACTCGGCAAGCCATTTCCAATACCATAATGTGCGTAATTGTAATCCCAGGAAATGCGATTTGATCGAGCAGCTGCATTCCATGCAATTGCACTGAAAAGTAATCCTGAAAGCAATGACTTAATCAAAGTGATGGTAAATAGATTTATTCGAACAAATGTAAGAGAATCCCAATAAATTCGTCAATTTTTCGTTAAATCTCAACTAATTACCGTGTTATTAGTTAGCTTTACTAACTATCTTGAGGATTATGAATACACAAGAGTGGCCTTTAGGCCGATTTTTCAGCTTTCTGACAAAGCAATACATTGGGAAACTAACTCTTCTTTTAGAGCATACGCCTGTAGAGAGGTATTATTTTCCCCTGTACTTAATCGGGAAAAACAATGGGCAAATGAACCAGCAGGAATTGGCAGATCAACTCCTCATGGACAAAGTTTCAATGGTTCGCATTATTGATGCCTTACAAAAAGATGGTTTTATCGAACGGAAAACAAACCCGGAAGATCGCAGAGAGCGCAGGCTTCATATTACACCTAAAGCAGAACCGTGGATACTGGAAATTGAAAAAGGTATCAAAGAAGCCAATGAATACTTTTTTAGTTTGTTAGATCCGTCTTTACATGCTAACTTTCAGTTAATTCTTACAGAACTCATTACAAAAACACAAGATATCCCGGCTAACCAGTTCGAATTTTTTTACCCGAAAAAATAAACCCGGAATTTTTTCCATCCAACGAAAATAAAACCCAATGATACTAAAGATTTCACCGATTTTAATACTTGCTCTTATCTTAAACGCTTGCGGCGAGAAAAAAGAAGATTTAAAAGCTCAGAAGGCTCCGGTTGTTACAGTCGACGTTATTCAGATCAAAGCAGGTGAAGTTGTTCGTTCAATAGCTATTCCGGGCTCGGTAATCCCGAACGAACAAGTAGATATTTATTCGGAAGTTTCCGGAAGAATTCAGCGCATTGCCTTCAGAGAAGGACAAAGTGTTGCAAAAGGCACCATTCTTGTCCAGGTTGATTCGGATATCTTAAAAGCTCAGAAAGCACAATTATTGGTAGAGCAGGACCTGGCTGAAAAAGACGAAGCCCGAAAAAGGAGTTTGTATCAGGCAAAAGGAATTAGTCTGCAGGATTACGAAGTTTCACAATCAGCGCTGGCAGACGCCAAAGCCAAACTGGAATTATTAAACGTCCAGATTTCCAAAGCAACTATCCGTGCTCCATTTTCCGGGAGAATCGGCCTGAGACATGTCAGCGAAGGTGCATTTATTTCCACCAGTACACTCATCACTTCCATTGTACAGGAAAATCCTGCAAAGATTGAATTCTCCGTGCCTGAAAAGTATGCACGGAATGTACGGATCGGCCAAATGATCCAATTTAAAACAGAGGGCGATTCCAAATCTTATTCGGGAAAAGTCTATGCCTTCGAACCAAGAATCGATGAAGGAACACGTATGATGACCGTTCGCGCTTCTCTCCCGAATCCGGGAGGATTAATCGCCGGTTCTTTTGTTTCGATCAATTACGATATGGGCAAGGAGGAAAATGCCTTCATGGTTCCAACGGAAAGTGTGGTCCCTGTTTTAAAGGGGCAAAAGATCTTTGTAGTGAGAAATGGATTAGTAGAAGAAATTCCGGTCGAAATCGGAATCAGAACACCTGACAAAGTACAGGTAATCGGGAATTTAAAAGAAGGTGACCAGGTATTGATATCCGGATTATTAGCAGTTAAAGCAGGCGCACCGGTGAAAACTAAAATGGCAGGAAAATGAACATTGCATCCATAAGTATCAATAGACCTGTACTTGCTTCCGTACTATCGATTATTGTCATTCTTTTCGGAGTTATCGGTTTCCTGTTCCTGGGAGTTCGTGAATTCCCCTCCGTTGACCCTCCTATAATTACGGTTACTACCAATTACACCGGAGCGAACCCGGATGTTATTGAGTCGCAGATTACCGAACCGCTGGAAGAAGCCATTAATGGTATTTCGGGAATCCGGACCGTAAGTTCTACCAGTTCTGACGGACGAAGTTCAATTACGGTAGAATTTGACCTGAGTGTAGACCTCGACGCTGCGGCAAATGACGTCCGCGATAAAGTATCGGGTGCGGTCCGTAACCTTCCCCCGGATGCTGATCCTCCGGTTGTTGTAAAATCAGATGCCAACGCAGAGACTATTTTCTCACTGACCGTTCAATCCGACAAAAAATCCTTACTGGAATTGTCTGATTTGGGAAACAATGTTTTCAAAGAAAGGCTTCAAACCGTAAAGGGAATTTCCGAGATCAGGATCTGGGGGGAGAAGAAATTCTCCATGAAACTCAACCTCGACCCCGAAAAAATGGCCGGGATGAACATCACCCCTTTCGAGGTTCAAAATGCCCTTAGCAACCAAAACGTGGAGCTGCCATCCGGACGTATTGAGGGGAATTCCGTAGAATTGACCATCCGCACATTCGGAAGACTTTCTACCGAAGAGGAATTCAACAACATGATTATCGCCAAACAGGGAACACAAATTATCCGTTTAAAAGATATCGGTCAGGCTGTTCTTTCTCCTGAAAACGAACGCACCCTGCTTCGCGGGAACCACGGAACCCCGATGATCGGTATCGCCGTAAACCCACAGCCCGGGGCAAATTACATTGAAATCGTTGATGAAATTTACAAAAAGATCAACCAGATCAAAAAAGAACTTCCGGCAGATGTACGCTTAGGTGTAGCTCTGGATGCAACGCAAAATATCCGTAAATCCATCTCGGAAGTAGAAGAAACCATTTTGATCGCTTTCGGGTTGGTAGTCATTATTATTTTCCTGTTCCTGCGCGACTGGCGCACTACCCTGATACCGATTATTGCGATACCGATCTCTCTGATCGGAACTTTCTTCATCATGTACATTTCCAACTTCTCTATCAACTTATTGACTCTGTTGGGAATTGTTCTGGCTACCGGTTTGGTGGTCGACGATGCCATTGTAGTGATGGAAAATATATACTCCCGTGTAGAAAAAGGTGAAGACCCGAAAGAAGCCGCACACAAAGGTTCTGCAGAAATCTTCTTTGCAATTATTTCAACAACCATCACGCTTTCCGTTGTATTCTTACCCGTTATTTTCCTCCAGGGATTAACAGGACGTCTTTTCCGTGAATTTGGAATTGTGGTTGCAGGATCCGTCATTATTTCGGCCTTTATTTCCCTGACACTGACTCCCATGATGAGTTCGCGTTTATTGAAAAAGAACGAACGTCATTCGCGTTTTTACAAAATGACAGAAGTGTGGCTGAATAAATTGATGACGGGATACAGGAACGGATTACTCCGTTTCATGAAACGCCCGTGGATTGCATTTATTTTAATGGTCACCTGTATCATTCTTATTTTTTGGGCTGGTTCCGATCTACAAACAGAACTTGCTCCAATGGAAGATAAAGGACGTTTCCAGATCCGATCTACCGCTCCGGAAGGAGCTTCCTTCGAACGCATGGATGCACATCAGCAGCAGCTGATCAGTTTGATCGATACGATGCCGGAAAAAGACAACATTATCGCGGTGACATCTCCGAGTTTCTCTTCCAATGCCGTAAACACCTCTTTTATCCGTGTAAACCTTGTTCCGGGAAAAGAACGCAAACGCACACAGGAAGAAATTGTCAATGCACTCACTCCGATTCTGGGGTCTTATAACTTCGCGAAGAACATCGTGATCCAGGAACAAACGATCGGTGGCGGCCGATCTGCAGGATTTCCCGTTCAATATGTACTTCAGGCTCCGAATTTTGAACAGATGAAAGAAATTCTGCCGAAGTTTTTGGAAAAAGCTTCGAGTGATCCGACATTTAAAATGGTGGACGTGGACCTGAAGTTCAACAAACCGGAATTACAGGTAGAGATTGATCGGGACAAAGCCGCAAGCCTTGGTGTGGATGTAAAAGAAATCGCTTCTACCCTGCAGCTCTATTTTTCCGGGCAGCGTTACGGTTATTTTGTTCTCAACGGGAAACAATACCAGGTAATCGGTCAGGCAAATCGCGATAAACGAAACGACCCTGCCGACTTAAGTACTGTCCAGGTGCGCACCGATCAGGAAAATCTGATTCCGATTGACAACGTTATTAAGCTGACCAATGAATCCAGTCCCCCGCAGCTTTATCGTTACAACCGGTACATTTCAGCGACGGTCTCTGCCCAGCCCAATGACGGTTTCACCATCGGTGACGGTATCCAGGCAATGGACAAAATTGCAGCTGAAGTACTTCCGGAAAGTTTTTCACACAGCCTGGCAGGAACATCGAAAGAGTTTGCAGAAAGCGGGAATAGCATCGTTTTCGCATTCATCCTGGCTTTGGTTCTCATTTATCTTATCCTGGCAGCACAATTTGAAAGCTTCAGTGATCCGGTTATTATCATGATTACCATTGTTCTTGCACTTGCCGGAGCCGTTCTTTCGCTTTGGTTTACCGATCAGACATTGAATATTTTCTCAGAGATCGGGATCATTGTACTGGTTGGTTTGGTTACTAAAAACGGGATTTTGATTGTGGAATTTGCCAACCAGAAACGCGAAGAAGGATTCAATATCCACGATGCGATTATAGAAGCCGCTGCACAGCGTTTCAGACCGATTTTAATGACAACCCTGGCAACCATCCTGGGAGCACTTCCAATCGCGCTGGCTCTGGGAGACGCCGCAACCAGCCGCATATCAATGGGTATTACCATTGTAGGCGGTCTGGCATTTTCACTGATTCTCACGCTATTCGTGATTCCGGGATTATATGTTTACCTGACATCCAAAAAATTGAAAGTAAAGCCATGAAAAACAGCATTCTTGTCTTCCTGATTTTTTTCAGCATTAAGGCTTTTTCCCAGCAGGTGCTCTCCTTTGAAGAGGTCATCAAACGTACGCTGGAAAAGAATTTCGATGTGCTGATACAACGCAACAATGTTCAAATAGCCGACAACTCAAACAACATCGGGGCCGCCGGATATTTACCGACTATCGGAGTAAACGCCGACCAAAACTGGACAACCACCAATACGCGCCAGGAATTCTATTCGGGTCAGGTAAATGAAAAGAACGGGGCCAATAACAATTCCCTGACGGCTGCCGCACGTTTAAACTGGACTTTTTTTGATGGTTTTGCCATGTTCGCACGAGATAAGCGTTTGCAGTTAGAGGAAGACCTCGCAACCGTTAACCTTACGGCTCAAATGGAAATGTCAATCTACCAGGCTTCTGTTCTCTATTATAGTCTGCAGTATTACAAACGCATGCAGGTAGTCTATGAAGAAGCCATTCAATTGTCTAAAGAACGTTTCGATCTCATTTCGCTGCGTTCCAAAAACGGAGCAGCAAGTGACCTGGAATTACTCCAGGCCAAATTAGATCTGAATACAGACAGCTCAAATTACCTGAATCATTTGAACCAGATCGGTAAAATGAAGGCAGACCTGGCAATGGTTATGGGAGAAGCCGGCAATATGCAGTTTGAAATAGACGATAACATCCCTGCCATTCCGGCACTCAGTCAGGCAACAATCCTTGAAAACGCACTTTCCCAGAACACCAGTTTATTAGTCCAAAAAAGCCAGATTGCCATTATCGACCAGCAGCGCAAAGAATTGCAGAGTCGTTACTATCCGCAATTATCCTTTTACGCGCAATATTCGGCAACTGTTTCCAAAAGTGAAGTCGGGTTACTCGCATCCAATCGTAGTTTGGGGCCGGGAATCGGGTTGACACTAAGCTGGACAATTCTCGACGGCTTATCCAATGTTACTGCAGTAAAGAACAACAAACTGCAAAAAGAAAATGCGGAGTTTGCCGTTGAAAAACAAGAGCAGAGCATCAAAACGGAAGTCGATAAAGCATGGCAGGACTACATCTTTTCGGAACGCATGTACCGATTGGAGAACAGTTCGATCGTGAATACTACAGAGATGTTTGAGATCGCACAGAAATCGTTTGAAAACGGTTCTTTGACCCAATTCGAACTGCGTGAAATTCAATTCTCTATTATTCAGGCGAAAAACCGCCAGTTAACTTCGGAATTCAACCTGAGAACCGCCGTTTTGAACCTGTCTTTGTTTACCGGAGATTATAAGAAATTGATCCCGTAAACCATCTGGGCATGCGATTAATTGCATGCCCAAATGGTTTTATCATAAAAAATGCGTCTGAAGATCCCGGATCACATCTTCTTTCTTTTGACGTGATATCGGGATTTTTAACCCGTTTTTCATCTTAATGTATCCACCCTCTTCCTTGAGGTATTCATCCACGTATTTCATATTTACAATGAATGATTTATGCGGACGAATAAAATTTACATTCGTTTTTAATTTATCATCGAAAAATTTCAGGGGTTTGGAAACCAATATTTCCTTCGCGTCGTCCAGGAAAACTTTACAGTAAGAGCTGTCTGCTTCGAAAGACACAATTGAATCCAACTTTACAAAACACATTCCATCTGCCGTAGGAATCGAAATCTTACGTTCACCGTTACCATAAGAGATCAAAATCTGATCGGCACTCATGGAACGTTTTTCTCGTACTTTATCCAATGCCTGGTTAACTGCTTCAACAAATAATTCCGAATCGATAGGCTTCATTAAATAATCAAGGGCCTGGTACCTGAAAGCCTTCACGGCATATTGATCAAACGCAGTTGTGAAAATAATCTGAGCGGCAAAAGAATCACTTTCATCAAGTACATCAAATCCCGTTCCGTCTCCCAGGTTGATATCGATAAAGATCAGATCAGCTTCCGTTTCATTGATCAGCTGAACCGCAGATTTGAATGAATCCGCTTCACCCAACACCTGGAAATTTGGAAAATATCGCTCTAAGTATTTAGAAATGACACGCCTTGCGTCGACTTCGTCATCAATAATTAATACCCTCTTAGTTTTCATAGTCATCGAATAAATAGTTGTAATCTCCTTTAGTAAAATTGTTTTAAGAATGCAGCGTAAGTTTAACGGGGCCTTTTTGAATTGGAATCGGAATTGGAATTAATGCAGAGTAATATACAAAAAAAGAAGGGTCATTTTCCCTGTTGGAGAACAGAACCCTCACGCAATAAATGAAATAGTTAATCCCGAAAAAGCTTACCATAAACAGAAGTCTCTCAGTTAAGAATTCTAAAATTAAGAAACGTTACAAAACTGCTTTTATTTTAATTGCCAATATTTCACAATCGTTCTATATCATAGAAAAAAGTAACTTTAGGACTTCAAAATGAAACATGGCTAAATTGTTGCTTTCAGTGGTAATCGCAATTGGGGTAATCCTTACTTCTTCTTTCGATTTCAATAAACTGCCTGATGAAAAGACTGTAAAATACAATACTGAGTATGTATATGTATTAATTATTGACGGACCGCGCTATACGGAAACATTTGGCGACACTACCTACCAATACATCCCTCATTTAGGAAATGAACTGAAAAAAGAAGGTGTTCTTTTAAGCAACTTTCGCAATAACGGTCCCACTTATACGATTTCCGGGCACTCAGCAATCATTACAGGCCGATACCAGCACCTTTCGAATGCCGGAAAACAGCTTCCCAAATATCCGACGATGTTCCAGTATTACCTCAAGGAAAAAGGAGTTCCAAAATCGGATGCATGGGTTGTTTCAAGTAAAGGGAAACTGGAAGTACTTGGAAATACGAAGTATAAAAAATGGTGGAACGTTTACAAACCCGAAACTTATTGCGGATTGCATGGAAATGGGGCCGATTACACCTCAGACCAGGAAACCTTTGATAAAGTTACCGAACTGCTTTCGGGAAATAATCCACCGCATTTGATGCTCATCAACCTGCTTGCGGCAGATGCATACGCACATTCCAAACAATGGGATATGTATTTGAAATCAATCCAGAAGTGCGACGACTATGCGTTTCAGTTGTGGAATATGATCCAGTCGAATGAAAAACTGAAAGATAAAACGGCACTTATCATTACGAATGATCACGGGCGGCACCTGGATGGACACAAAGACGGATACATCAGCCATGGTGATAATTGCGAAGGGTGCAGACACATCACCTTACTGGCTATGGGACCGGATTTCAAAAAGAACGTAGAATCCAAAGACTGTGCAGAACAATTGGATATCAGCAAAACCATTTCGGAAATGCTGCACTTCTCCATGCCAACCGGGAAAGGGCGCGTTTTAACGGAACTCTTCAAATAATCCCCGATTAATTGGGCATTGTCTGAATAGTTTACACTTCACAAAAATGTAACCTCTGAAACACTAAAAAAGGAACTCATAGGTACTGAAAGGATAGAGCATAAATCAAGGCAGGAATACCCGACTTACACCCGACTATATAGCGTCTTTTGTAGTAAAATTTAACAAGCGGTTTTACTGGGTTTTAGAACATTTCAGACTCGAAAAAGACCTGAAAACCTAACTTTTTAGACACCTGAAACCTCAGCGAAAAATTTTCTCACAAGTGTGTGGAATAACTAGATTCGTAATTCGTAATTCGTAATTCGTAATTCGTAATTCGTAATTCGTAATTCGTAATTCGTAATTCGTAATTCGTAATTAAAAAATCACTTCCCATCCATAAAATACCAGCGCTCTCCGATTTTTTCAAAACGGGAATCCTCCTTATGGTGTGTAAGCTGTCCTTTCTCATCCAGATAAGTCGCCACAAACTGTACGCGCTTTTCAGAGGACGACAGGATTTCCAGGCTGATCCATGTACTGTTCGAAGCCCATTCCAGGATTGCTTTCGGATTGTAGTATTTTCTGTATTTCGGTGAAGTTGTTTCCAAAATGTATGGAACATTCCGGGTTACATATGCCGAATACCGGGAGCGCATTAATTCTTCCGCACTTACCGGTAAAGCAGCTCCCAGCAAGAAAGGTTCACAACACTCACCAAATGGTCTTTGGCTGCCACAGTAACACAAATCCTTTATCCCCGGCTTCATGGCTTCTTTTTTCGAACTGCTTCACCCATATGCCGGATAGCTGCATTCGGTTTAATAAAATTCTCTTTGGTGTCTATCAAAGGTTCGTAAGGATAATTTCCAAAAAGTGTTGACAAACGATTGATTCCGAAAACTTTTTTGGTGTAGTGATTCGAAATAATTACCATACAAATGGTATCCTTTCGAAGAGAAGCATAACACCCCGTATTCCCATGCCACCAGCCTGTATGAAAAAACAAAGTCGATTTTCCTTTGTCTTCACGCATCCGGTAACCCAAACCATAATTACTTTTCCCTTTGCGCTCATAGCTGTACCCGCGGAAAATCTGTTTCTTGATCGAATCGCTCAAAAACACATCGGAATAAGTTGCCTTATCCAGCTTTAACAAATCCCTGGCTGTAGTATACAAATTCTTATCTCCGTAAATTCCGTCCAGATTGGTAAATGGCTCCAGTCTTTTTCGGGAATCATACGAACGGGCCAGTGAATCTGAATTTTGGGATCCGTCGTTAATAAACGAATCCGTCATTTTTAAAGGCTCAAAAATCAGCTCTTTTGCCAAAACCGGGAATTTCTTATGTGTAATCCGCTCAGCAATTAAAGCCAATAACGCGTAATTGGTATTGCAATAAGAAAACTGCGAATTTGCCGGAAAATACAAAGGCATTTTGTAGGTATTCAGAAGCTGGACAATTTTTTGGTTGGTCAGGTTTTTATCCGCAGGCCAGATTGAGTAAGGAAAATAGCCGTAATAAGGAATTCCGCTTCGGTGGTTCAATAACATTCTCACAGTTATTCCACTGTACATAATTTCCGGCAGGTATGAACGAATATCCTTGTCCAGTACCAATTGATTGGAATCAGCTAATTTGCAGATTATAATTGCAGTAACAACTTTGGAAATAGAAGCAACATGCAGCGGTGTGTGCTTATCAATCCGTTTATTAAACTGATAGTTTGCCGTTCCCTTGTAGCGTTCATAGACGATTTCCCCGTTTTTTGCAACCAGGAACATTCCGTTAAAATCTTCTGCAATGTGGTTCCTGTAAAACTGGCTGATACTGTCGTAGTAATGTGGCACAAATGATTTGGGAACCGGGTTGAACTTCGGGAACTGAAATTCATTCGACAGAATTTCTTTCTTCTTTTTTGTAGCCACATTAACATTTGTCTGACAGCCAAAAAGCAAAAAAAAGAACACTAAAAGAGTCGTAAATCGAGAAAATCCGGGAATCATGGCGCAAAGTTAGCAAAACTTTAACGAAACATTTCTTTCTTCAAAATCAATTTGATAATAGCAAGTTCAAAGAGATCAAAGGGTTGTTTAAGCGAATCTATTTGAACATTTGAACTATTAATAAATAAACGCTGCCGTTCTTTTTCGGATCAATCCGTCTTTTCCCTTTGCCTGAACAACCAGGTTGAAAGTTATTTGATTTCCTTTGTTAGCTGCTTTTGCTTTGGTTAATGCTTCCATCACTTCCGGAGTAATCTTCGAACCGGTAATGGCCGGAAGCGGATTTGCAATAGAAACCGATGTCACTTCGTAACTAATTACATCAAACCCCGCACTTTGCAATACTGCATTTTCCTCATACCCTACGCGTACTTCAGCCTGATCCAATGTAACTACGGTTGTTCCTTCCAAAGCACTCCCCACGTAAACAGAAGGAACCGGTAAATTCAACACTCGGTATTCGTATGTTCTAAGCACTTTATTCTCTTTCAGGTTCTTCATCGTTATGGTTATTGTTTTCTCCGGACCATTTGGTCTGACATAAAAACAAGAATCGCCTCTAAAAACCTCTGCCTGCGTGCTTTCCAATACCACAAAACGGGAATCTTCACCTGCCCCTATCTCAAACTTATTGTCGTATCCGCGGTAGACCACATTATACTCGGGCATTCCCAAAGCAATTTGTCCGAAACTCATTGAACTAATCAAACATGCTATTAATCCGATCACTATTTTCATATCACAGGTGTTAAACTTATCACTTAAATATACGGATTTATAATTAACTTGTGGTATGAAAAATTACAAACCAATAGCAGCAATCCTATTCAGCACGATCCTCTTTTCGTGTGGTGACAATTCAGAGGAAAAGGAACTAACAACCAGTCCGACGGAAACTGAAAAAACCATCGACGGAACGAAAGTAGAGCAGGAAATCCAGGCTCCAAAACCCAAAAAAGACACACATGTAAAGGTCTCCAAAACCGAAGATAAGCTTATTGATGAGATCTGGAAGCTTCCTGAAGTACAGGCATTATCCGATAAAATAGACCGCGAATCAAAAGGGAAGCGCCATCTGGTAGGCAGGATATCATCAGAGCCATCCGATGACCAGGAATATTACGGTATTTCAATTGCAGAAGATAATGGAGAAGCTTTGGCAACTTATTTTGAGTTCCGCATTTACCCGGATAACAGCATCTACTATTACGATGTGGTTGAGGACCAGGAATTGACTCTAAAAGAATGGCGGGCCCGGAAATAATCCAAACCCGCCTTAATATAAGTGTTGCGGTTTTTTCTATTTAATCAGCTGTACAAATCCCTGTCCTTCGAACGGTTCATCCTGAGCTCCTTTTGCAGTGTACTTATAAAAGTAAACCCCATCTTCCATCATGTTTCCGGCAGCATCTTTTCCGTTCCAGATAAATGGAATTGTACTGGAGGTATACACCGGATTTCCCCAACGGTTTACGATCGTAACATCCAATGATTTGATATTCAGCAATTCGAATGTGAAGAAGTCATTTACGTTGTCTCCGTTTGGCGTGAAGATATTCGGAGTCTTCAAGTCTACAGGCACAATCGGTGGAATAACCGGCGGCGGTATAACGGTTATAAGAACACTTGCCGTATCCGTACAGTTACCGTTTACTGCAACCAGCGTAACCAGGTAGGTCCCCACTGAATCATACACCTGGTTCTGAGAAGAAAGATCTGTAGTAGTTGTAGCGTTCCCATTTCCAAAATTCCAATCGAAGCTGTTTGCGTTGGTGCTTCCATTGGTAAAACTAACCGATAGCGGTCCATAGCCCGATGTTGGAGTTGCTGAAAGATCAGCTACCGGCGGATTCAAAGGAGTTACCAGTACAGAATCATTTCTGTGGCATCCGTTACTTTCCACATCGATATAATACCAACCCGGAGATAAATTCTGCCATACGGAAGCATTGATCTGGTTCGGGTTATTTGCTCCCGGACCATTCCAGGTATAAATTGGCTGCTGGCCATTGAAAGTTCCGTTCATCAAGACATAAACCGCCCCTGTGTTGGTTCCGCATTCCGAAGGAATCTGGGCAACAGTATCGAAATCCCATGGCATTGCATTCACTGTTACTTCAACCGTATCTCTTAAAGTACATCCATTCGGTGATACCGCCTGAACCACATAATTCCCGGAAGAGGTCGGAGCAATTGTAGCCCCTGTTTGTCCTGAAACCCATGTAAAATTAGGGTTTGCAAAGTTAGCTGTCGCGGTGATAGTTTCCGGTTCGTTCTCACAAAAAGTAATATCCGGTCCGGCACTGATCTGAGCAGGATCATAAGAAATCACAATCGTATCTGATTGCGGACAAATAGTATTAAATGTAATATTATCCAGTGCAAAATCATTATTTCCGCTGGAAACCTGGGCTACAATACTAATTGTTGCGGAAGTATTACTTCCTGAATTCCAGATTTGAGAAAATTGCTGCCAATCACAAGATAAAAGCGTAGGACTAAAAACCGGTCCGATCTGAACACCATCAATAAAAAACTGTAAAATGGCAACATTGGGTTGAGTAATGTTCTCGACACTCGTCACCCATGCTGAGAATGAGTAATCGGTACTCGGATCAACAGTGATTGTTTGGGACCAAACGGTTGTATTTGGGACATCCGACCCATTCACCACCATCATATTTCCCGGTCCGGTGGTCCCCAGGTCACTACATGCTCCAAAATTATTGTGTACAAGATTCGGACTTGTTGTTATTGCATAAGTACTTGGATTTGTAAGCAATCCGAAACTCCCTCCGGTCCCGGGGCCATACCCCGTAGTAAACCCGTTGTCACCCGATTCGAAATCACCGTTCACCACTAAATTTTGCGTATAATTCGCTACATTCAGGATTAAGGTTGTCGGAGAAGTAATCGTTACACTGGTCTGGTTTCCTGTACCGATATTCCAGTTATAAGAATCATACCCTGAAGGAACTGTATATGTCACGGATTCACCCTGGCAAAGCATGGTGTCGTTCCCTATATTCAATACGGGATACTGTCCGCATTGTGATTCTGCTGTACTCCAGGCAAGTACGGCAAACATAAGACCTAAAAGTTTTTTCTTCATAACGCAAATCTATGAAGACTAAACGGATATAGTAACTATTTAGTTGCGTGAAAAATCTTTTTTTTCGGAATTTAACATTTTATTAGGAAAACATGTAATCCTCAAAAAGCATTACCGCGTCAATAAGATTAGCTAAATTTGCTTTATGAAATTCAATGAATTAGGATTAAATGAGTTGGTCCTGGAAGCCATTGACCATATGGGCTTTGAAAATGCAACTCCAATCCAGCAATTTGCTATCCCGGAAATAATCGCCAATCACGATCTTTTAGCGTGTGCACAAACGGGAACAGGAAAAACCGCAGCGTTTATTCTTCCGATCTTACACAAACTGACCGGAAAAGAAGATGCTTCGATTAATACATTGGTACTTGTTCCAACACGTGAACTTGCCGTTCAGATAGAGCAGGAAATCCAGGGTTTGTCTTACTTCGTTTCGGTGGGATCGACCGCCATTTACGGTGGTGGTGACGGTGCCCGCTGGGAAGAACAAAAAAGTGCCCTGGTTGAAGGGACGGATATTATTGTGGCTACTCCCGGAAAATTATTGTCTCACATGATGCAGGGGTATGTTGATTTTTCTCAGCTGGAACATCTGATCCTGGATGAAGCGGATAAAATGCTGGACATGGGATTCTCAGATGATATCGAACGGATTATTTCTCATCTTCCCAAAAAACGGCAGACTTTGCTTTTCAGCGCTACTATGCCTGCCAAGATTAAGAACCTGGCATCTAAGATCCTGATCCACCCGAAAGAAATTGCTCTTTCCATTTCGAAGCCTGCTGCAGGGGTTACACAACATGTAATCTTTGCTTTTGATGAACAAAAAAATGCGGTACTCGATTTTATTTTGAAAGAACGTGCTAATTACGACAGCATTATCATATTCACATCGGCAAAGAGCAAAGTTCATGAGATCGTTTATGCACTCCGAAAAGCCGGATATAAGAATACACAAGGTGTTTCCTCCAACCTGGAACAGGAAGAACGTGAAGAAGTACTCAGAGGATTCCGCTCCAAACGGACGCGTATCTTAGTTGCAACTGATGTGATGAGTCGTGGGATTGATATCAAGGAAATCAACCTGGTGATCAATTACGATGCTCCGAGAGACGCTGAAGATTATGTACACCGCATCGGAAGAACAGCACGTGCCAATACGAAAGGTGAGGCATTTACGCTGATCAATCAAAAAGACATGCCGAAATTATCACGCATCGAACGCCTGATAGAAATGGAAATCCAGCGGGTAACACTTCCGGAAGAATTTGGGCCCGTACCGGAATGGAAAGCGGGCGGCAGTGGGGCTGCTCCGAATGGCAAAAACAAAAATCGCAATAAGAAGAAGTTTTACGGGAAGAAAAAACCGGCAACCAAGGGAGAAGTTAAAAGTTAAAAAGGGTTCAAACGGTTCAAACGGTTCAAACGGTTCAAACGGTTCAAATTTGTTTAAGTAAATCTAAATTGAACAATTGAACTATATCATACAAATGTTACAATGTTTCCTTTTTCGGCTTTGCGAACGCATTCCGAATATCTTTTAAAAAAGTACGGGATATTGTCTTCATCTCCGTTGACGATACGGTTCTTTACTTTTTCAAATGTCAGAATGGATATTTCAAATTCGGGAAGTCCCGTTTTCAGCATCGGCTGTTTCAAATGATCTTCCCAAAAATAGACTCCGCCATAGGTCCTCCTGGCAACTTCCAGGATATATGACCCTGTTTGTACACAAAAATCATCGATAATCTCTTCATCGGAAAGATCTGCAAAATCCGAAAAGTCCTCAATAAAACTATCCAATACGTTCAAACTTCGGATTGAATAATCAAAAGCCCCATCGTATTTTGTATTAAATGCCCGTACAATTTTCTCAGCATTTGCAGTTGCTTTGCTGATAAATTCCTGTTGAATTTTTTCAAATATATCCTCCCCTGAATCCAATACGATCAGTGGCTCTTTATCTTCAACTTGTATTTTCTTGTACTTGAAAAAATTAAACAATTTCATGTAACATTCTTGATTAGATGCGTAGCGTAGTTTTGATTGGACGAAAGTACAACTTTTTTAATGATTTATGTTGTCTAATCTTATTTGCATAAAATTATTTTCCAGCTGTAAATATAACACAATTGTTTTATATTCAGGTTGTGTAGCGGACATCTTCCCGGTAAGATACTTTGTTCATGGTTTCCACTTCAATGGTAAAATGTCCGAACTCTTCGGTTACCTTTCCGTCAATCGCATAAATTCCTTTTCCGCGGAAAGGATATTTCAAAGCAGCATCCTGAAAATGAACAGTATCCAGCTGTTCTCCTTCTTCATCGAATAAGGTTCCAAAATGCACAATTTGGTTTTTTGAACTCACAATTTTTTTCACCGAGATCAAGTATCCGTAAACACGGATTTTCCGGTTCACATGGTTCTTCAGGTCTTTTGCCAGGACATACCCAAGTGGGCTCTCTTCGAGTATAGCAAATGGATTACACAATGGAAAATCCAGCAATTCCAAGTGCTCAAAAACCTCTTCGAAATCTGTTTCACTCAGTTCCGGAAAAACGAACTCACGGCTTTCCTGTAAAAACAATTCGGGCTGAATTTCTGATTTCACCAATACTTTATGAAAGTTCAAATGAGCACTCCACATCAGCTCTTTCTTCGGGATTCCGAATGAACGCAGTGCTCCTACACGAATCAGCAACAAAAGCTGCTCCAATGGAAGTGCTATACGCTGCAGTAAATCATTGAACCCGGTAAATTCACCTCCCGATTCCCGCTCACTGACCAGGCGCTGCAGGTGTTTTAGTTCAATTCCTGCAATGTGCTGAAATCCCAGGTAGATAACGGTACCCCGGATAATGGTCTCCCCCCTGCTCGTGTTGATACATGGTGCTTCGACTACTGCTCCCAGTTTCTTAGCTTCCAGCACATATACTTCCGTGCGGTAAAACCCTCCGAAATTATTGATGGTTGCAACCATGTATTCTAACGGATAATAAGCTTTCAGGTACAAACACTGGTAACTTTCCACCGCATACGAAGCGGAATGCCCTTTGGAAAAGGCGTAACCTGCAAAACTTTCTATCTGCCGCCAGATTTCCCGGATATCTTTCTCCGAATGACCACGTTTTCTTGAGTTTTCGAAGAACTTTCCCTGAACCAGTAAAAACTCATCACGCGACCTGAATTTTCCCGACATTCCTCTTCTCAGTACATCCGATTCTGCCAAATCCAATCCCCCGAACTGGTTAGCAACTTTTATCACGTCTTCCTGGTAAACCATCACTCCATATGTATCCGGCATGATATCCAGTAAAACAGGGTGCGCTTCCCGGATTCGTTCCGGGTTTCGGTGACGCAGGATATATTCGCGCATCATTCCCGAAGAAGCTACACCCGGACGGATGATAGAACTTGCCGCTACCAATTCCAGGTACGTATTTGTCCGCAGCTTGATCATCAACATGCGCATGCCGGGCGATTCCACATAAAAACAACCAATTGCCCTGGCTTCACGCAATAATCTATTGATCGAATCGTCTGTAATAAACCGACGCACATCGTGAATATCATGTGGAGGACGATCCGGTTGATTGTATGCAATAATGTCTAGTGTATCACGGATTTTTCCCAATCCTCTTTGCGAAAGAATGTCGAATTTGTATAAACCCACATCTTCCGATTCAATCATGGAAAACTGAGTGGTTTTGTATCCTTTCGAGGTCAGGAAAGTAGCTGTAAAATAATGGATCGGTTTTTCACTGATGATCATTCCGCCTGCGTGAACACTTAAATGAGAAGGCAGTCCTGCAATCAGTTCACTGTATTTCAATACCAGCTCCTGGATCGGATCTGGTTTGAGCTCCCGCTTTTTATCCCCCGAAAGCATATCGATATCTGTTTTGGGCAAACCGAATACTTTTCCAAGCTCCCGGACAGTTGCTTTGTATTGAAAGGTGTTGTAAGTACAAATCAAAGCCGCATGCTCAAAGCGGTCAAACACATATTGAATCACATCATCCCGGTCTCGCCATGAAAAATCGATATCAAAATCAGGCGGGTTCTGTCGGTACAGGTTAATAAACCGTTCAAAATACAGGTCCAGTTCCAGCGGATCAACGTCCGTGATTCCCAATAAATATGCTACTAAACTATTCGCGCCGCTTCCCCTGCCCACATAGTAATACCCTTTGGATTTTGCGTAGGTAATGATGTCCCATGCAATTAAAAAATAAGTGATGTAATTCTTCTCATCAATTACTTTTATTTCTTTCTCTATGCGCTCCCTGATTTCTATTGTAATGGTATCATAACGGTGCTTCAATCCTTTTTCACACAACGAACGGATAAGTTCCAGGTCATTTTCCCTTGAATCGGTGTAAAGTGCCAGGTTTTGTGATACAGCCCCGGGTGCAAACTCAAATTCAATAGAACAGATTTTCAAAATTTCTTCCGACCGAAGAACCAATTCACGGAACTCATTATACTGGTCCAATAAACTTTCTCTTTGTAAAAACACGGCATCTTCCCTGCTTTGCTCCTCTACCGGCAGTTTGGAAAGCAATGCGTTTTGATCAATGGCCCGAAGCAGGCGGTGTGTATTAAAATCGCGCTTTGAGCGAAAAGTCATGGTTGGAAGCGCCACATACTTTTCCCATTCTTTGTTTGGGTTCATCCGAAAGCGGTTCAGCTGATGAGCAGGCACCCCTACGAATTCATATTCCGCAAGTAGTTCAGGCTCTTTCCCCCAGGGATAGATCACCACGCAGTTTTCTAATTCCGGAGCTTTCGAAGGGAAAGGAAGAACTTCATGCGTATGTTTACTCAGAAACCGGTTTATTTCCAGGAAACCGTCATTGTTTTTAGCCAGTACCACATAGCAGCACGAAATTCCATTCCTAAAATCCACTCCCACAACGGGTATCCTGCCGTTTTCCTGGCTGTAACGCACAAAATTCAGCACACCCGACGTATTATTGATATCCGTCAATGCAATGCGTTCATAGCCGGACCCTGCTCCCCATTTAACGAGCTCTTCCGGATCTGCCATTCCGTACTTTAAGCTGTAGCATGAATGAATGTTTATCATATCAATTCCTAATTACGGTAACTTCGACTTCGCTCAGCCACCGAAGCCTCTTTTTCATAACAACCAAATTCCCGGTGTCAGCGTACTTATACCTTTTCCGCCGCGGCGGGTCCGGCAGCAGGCATGACATCCGGGAACCTGGTTCCAATCGTTTCCCTCTGTTCGTTGTGGTTAGCCTTAGGTTGGCGGTGGTTGGGAAGTTATTAGTGAACAGAGGGCAACAATTGGTTTTTTGTGGTTAGGTTTTGCTTTTTATTTCGTCATTTCTTTTTCATTTGTCATTGGTAGTGACCAGTCTCTACCGATCACTACCATGTTCATTTCCCGGATGTGCTGAAAACCTTGTTTGATCCGGATATTCGATAATTCCGTTCCCATTTTCTCTCTTGTAAAAAATGTTAGACGATCCGGTTTGCAACTATCATCGGGGTTTCTCCCCTAAAAGGATTAAAATGTCCGATCCGCTTCACCTTCATGCCTATTGCCCGCTGAATTGCCCGTTCACCGAAACGCTCCCGGATATCATCCATCGAATGATATAAGGTGGCAAGCCGGGAACCTTCATCAAACAAACGCATCTGGTAATTTCCATGCACCAGCTCACTCATCCGCACGCCAACCAAACGCACAAGCAGTCTTCGGTTATGTAATTTTTCAAAGAGGTTCATTACTACCGGAAGAATCTCATGATCGGCAGCCGAATAAGGAATCCGCTGCTGTAAAGTCGTTGTCTGAAAATCAGAATATCGGATCTTCACTGTCACACATGCACAAACTTTTTTCTCTTTTCGCAGTTGAAAAACCAGGTTCTCAGCCAGGGCAAATACGATTGCCTTCAAACGCACCACATCGATCGTATCTTTATCAAATGTGCGCTCACTTGAGATCGATTTCCGTTCGCTGTACCGGATCACCGGACTGTTGTCAATTCCCTGTGCTTTTTTCCAGATGGCAATTCCGTTTTGACCAAGCACACTTTCCAGCATTTCTACCGGCATCTGCTGAATTGTTCCGATGCGTTTCACTCCCAGGCTGCAGAGTGTTTGGTAAGTTTTCAGGCCAACCATCGGAATTTTCTGCACCGATAACGGATTCAGGAATCGTTTCTCTTCCCCGTCGATGACATTCATCTGGTTATTCGGTTTGGCTTCACCGGTAGCAATCTTGGAAACCGTTTTATTGACCGACATTCCAAAAGAAATGGGCAGTCCGGTTTCCTTCATGATCTTATTTCTTAGCTCTCCGGCATATTTGTAGCACCCGAAAAAACGGTCCATTCCGGACAAGTCCATATAAAACTCATCGATAGACGATTTTTCCACCACCGGTACCGCATCCTGGATGATGTCTGTTACCAGACGCGAGTATTTCGTGTAATTGGCCGAATTCCCGCTGATAACGATTGCTTCCGGGCACCGTTCTTTGGCCATTTTCATGGGCATTGCGGAATGAATTCCAAATTTCCGGGCTTCGTAACTACAACTGGCTACTACTCCACGGTCTGATGCTCCACCGATTAAGATGGGCTTTCCGTTCAGGCGGCTGTCTTCCAAACGTTCACAGGAGACAAAAAAAGTGTCTAAATCCATGTGGACAATGCTTCGTTGTTGTTCGTTCATGTCTCGTATTTAAAAAAATTACGGCTGCATATCATTTCCGAACGGGTGAGCTGATTTCCAAAAAAACAATTCTTTTTTTTTGTATCTTAGTTCCGGTTTCAAAATTACCATTTTGATTAATTTAAAATCTAAATTTGATTAATAATTAATCAACAAGACAAAATTAGTTATCAACCACGTAAAGGATTTACGAACATCTTTTATTTCGAAAATTTGTGAATGTGCCAGTTTGCCAAATAGCAAACCGAAGCATTTTTTTCACTATCTTACAAAGAAACTAAGGCATTATGAAACAATTGCTCTTTTTAATCATTCTCCTGGCTGGAAAACTTTCCTACGCCGACGGACTGGATGAAATGCGGATTTACATCAACCAAAAACTGGTGGCAACCAGCTATGAAGGATCTTCTCAGATCCTGGAACTTGAAGTTTCTGTCGGAGACACTTTAAAGTTCGAGATCTGGACAGATTGGGGAGGAATGGAAAATTCTTCCATCAGTGTTTTTGAGTATCAAAGCAGCGAAAAAGTGGCCGAACTGGCACGGGTACCAAATCGGAAATACGAAGCAAACTTTTTCCAGGTCATCAAACCGAATATGATGGACAGTGAGATGCAATACGTTTTTAATTTTAGCCCGTCGGTGAACCGCACCTGGAAATTTGCCCGGGTTATTTTGAAAAACAAACAGAATTAACATCAATACTTCCTATCTTTAAGACAAGAAAAATACTTCATCTAAAAACAACACCTAATGAAAACAACTTTACTAACTCTTTTAATTCTATTTTGCCTGGTTTTTTCTGCGAAAAGTCAAATGCTTATTTGTTTCTATTGCTTTGACTCTACCGCCAATTGTGCCGCGCCTTCCATGTCGGTACCTGAACCTATAATCACCATTGAAAACACTCCAACCAACCTATGGGAAATCGGAACAATTCAAAAAAACAGTTTCACTTCAGGCTACAACTCCCCCGGAGCAATTGCCACAGATACAGTGGATCCATATCCTACCAATACTACTTCCACATTCTTAATCTCATGGGTCACCAATGAACCTTCCAATTCTATACATTGGACTACGGTAAGACTTCAGTTTGCTTACAATGTTGATTCAGATACGCTGACAGATTACGGTTCTATTGAATTCTCTCCTGACAGCGGTGCTACCTGGATCGATTTATTGAACGTGAATGATCAGACTTACGGATCTTACCTCGAATGGGATCTTTCTGGTCCTAACGGCATCATCCCTCCCACGCTATCCGGAAATTCGAACGGATGGATACATCGTTCACTTAACATGCATTTCCTGACACATGATCTAGCTATTCCAGCCGGAACTGCTATCTTATGGCGTTTTTCATTCACCAGTGATGGAAACCAAAGCAATAAAGACGGGTTAATGTTTGACGATATTGTTCTATTAATAACACCACCTTTAAGTGTAGAAGAACTAACTGCCGACAACATTCAAATCTCACCAAATCCGGTAAATTCAATAATGGATATTCAGATTACGGGAACAACTGAAAAACTTCTTTATTCGATCTATTCTTCAGAAGGAAAACTCATCAAACAATTCGATGATGAGGATGCTGAAACAGCATTGGATTTGAACACTCTGAATAGCGGAATTTATTACCTAACTATTCATAATACAGACAATCAATTCCTGGCAGCTAAAAGGTTTATTAAGCAGTAGTAGTTGCAGAAACCTTTACAGAACTAAACTTTGATTTGTTCATGCTGGATTACAGAGGTTATGGAAAAGTGAAGGAACAATTGATGAAGAAGAACAACTGCACAAGGACATACAATCGGCTTACAATGAACTAAAAAAAGCTACCCGGAAAATAAGACATTGGTGTTGGGGTATTCGATCGGAACGGGATTTGCTGCAAAATTAGCATCAAACAGCCATCCGAAATTGCTTATCCTACATGCTCCTTATTACAATCTGACAGATTTGATGAAACATAAATACCCTATCGTACCGATTTTTATACTGAAATACAAACTAAAGACCAACGAATATCTTCAAAAATGCAAGATGCCGGTTGTTATTTTTCACGGTGAAAAAGGATCATGGAATTTACACCGGTTCTTCTCTTAAATTGCAAAAGGAATTTAAAACTCAGGACACTTTGATTCTGCTAAAAGATGTAGATCATATTGGAATTATTAAAAGTGATGAATACCGGCGATTGATTCCAGCCCTTTTAAACAGGTAAACGATATGTGTCAAACCATCGAAACAAATCAGAAATTTGTATTTCGAACGGAAAATCTTATCTGTATCTTCTTAAACATTTACCTAATTCCGTTAGGCGGATTCATTTTTCTATTTACCGGATTGCAAGATTATTTCTGGGATAAATGCAAAAAAAGCGCCCGTCAATGACGAGCGCTTTTTATTGATAAAGTGTATTTTCGATTTTTATTTTTTCACGGAGTCAACTACAGCTTTGAACGCCTCAGGGTGGTTCATTGCTAAGTCAGCTAAAACTTTACGGTTCAATTCGATACCGCTTTTGTTTACAGCTCCCATGAATTGAGAATAGCTCATTCCGTGTAAGCGAGCTCCAGCGTTGATACGTTGGATCCACAAAGCGCGGAAATTTCTTTTCTTTTGCTTACGACCTTCGTAAGCGTAATTTAGTCCTTTTTCAATAGCATTTTTTGCTACTGTCCAAACATTTTTTCTACGGCCGTAGTATCCTTTGGCCAACTTCATAAAGTTCTTTCTGCGAGCTCTTGAAGCAACGTGATTTACCGATCTTGGCATAACTTTTAGTTTTTTGATAAGGAGTGTCAGTCAACCGACTGCTCTTTGGTACTCGTTACCTGGTTAAACATTACCGTCTAGGCTTAGCCTGGACAAAAATTCCCTTCTTAAAAGAAGTGAGGGATTACTTTTCAAAATAAAGCGTTTCGCGTTAGCGAACCTGCTTTATTTCATGTTCAACATTAATTTAACGTTAGACAAATCTGATTCATGAACCAAACCTGCGTGCGTCAAATTACGTTTTTGTTTCTTGGTCTTTTTCGTAAGAATGTGGCTTTTGAAAGCGTGTTTTCTCTTGATTTTACCAGATCCAGTTACAGTGAATCTCTTCTTTGCACTGGATGTTGTTTTCATTTTTGGCATCTTCTTCTCTTTTTAAAAAATGAACACTTTATCAAACTTATCTTGAATTCAAAAGGTGACTGAGCGGAGTCGAAGTAACCTTTTTCAATTCTAAAATTCTCTTTGTAGGCTGCACTACCGCTTGCCTGTTTATCAATAGCTTACGCTATTTCTTCTTAGGGTTGATCATCACAATCATTCTCTTCCCTTCCAATTTCGGCATTTGCTCCAATGTTCCGATATCCGCTAATTCCTGAACGAATTTCAATAACAGAATCTCACCTCTGTCCTTGAATACAATCGTTCTACCACGGAAAAATACGTATGCTTTCACCTTGGAACCTTCTTCCAAAAACTTACGGGCATGTGTCAATTTAAACTGAAAATCATGATCGTCTGTATTCGGACCGAAACGAATCTCTTTCAAAACAACTTTACTTTGTTTTGCTTTCAATTCTTTTTGTTTTCTTTTTTGGTTGTATAAGAATTTACGGTAATCCATAATCTTACAAACCGGAGGCACTGCATTCGGGGAAATTTCCACCAGGTCCAATTCCTGCTCTTCTGCCAACTGCAGTGCAGCACTCAAACTCATTACTTGTGGCTCTTCTCCTTCAATAACTAAACGGATTTCACGAGCGGTGATCTTCCCGTTTATTTTGTGCTCGTCGTTATTTTCTTTTCTTACTGGTTTTCTACTGTCTTTTCTCATTCAGTTTATTAAACATTTGTCGACAATTCTTTTTCTATCGCCTGGCCTACTAAAGTTGCGAAAGCATCTACAGCCATAGAACCTTTATCTCCTTCTCCACGCTGTCTCACAGATACTTGCTTTTCTTCAGCTTCTTTCTCTCCGACAACCAGCATAAACGGGATTTTTTTAAGCTCCGCCTCGCGTATTTTCTTGCCTATCTTTTCGTTACGGTCATCAACGAATCCGCGAATATCGGAATTATTTAGCAATTCTAAAACATCTTTCGCATAATCGTTGTATTTATCACTGATCGGCAGGATTGCAACTTGCTCGGTTGTTAACCACAACGGGAAGTCTCCGGCACAGTGCTCCAACAATACCGCAACGAAGCGTTCCATCGACCCGAAAGGCGCACGGTGGATCATTACCGGGCGGTGTTTTTGGTTATCCGCACCTGTATATTCCAATTCAAAACGCTCCGGTAAATTGTAATCTACCTGGATTGTTCCAAGCTGCCATTCTCTTCCCAAAGCATCCTGTACCATGAAATCGAGTTTCGGACCGTAAAATGCTGCCTCACCCAATTCCACAACTGTCGGAAGGTTTTTCTCTGCAGCCGCTTCAATAATAGCACTCTCTGCCTTCGCCCAATTTTCATCCGAACCGATGTACTTAGTCGGATTCTCCGGATCACGCAAAGAAATCTGTGCTTTGAAGTTCTGGAAATCCAGCGTTTTGAAGATGTATAGCACCAGGTCGATCACCTTCTTAAATTCATCTTTCACCTGATCCTGCATACAGAAAATATGCGCATCATCCTGCGTAAATCCGCGAACACGAGTCAAGCCGTGAAGCTCACCGCTTTGCTCATAACGGTAAACTGTTCCAAACTCTGCAAAACGAGCCGGAAGGTCTTTGTACGAACGCGGTCGGCTTTTGAAGATCTCACAGTGATGCGGACAGTTCATCGGCTTCAACAGGAATTCTTCATTCGGGTCCGGAGTTTTGATAGGCTGGAATGAATCCGCACCGTATTTCTCGTAGTGACCGGAAGTCACATACAAATCCTTATTCCCGATATGCGGCGTAATCACCTGCTCGTAACCTGCTTTACGCTGTGCTCTTTTCAGGAAGTTTTCCAAACGCTCGCGCAATGCAGCTCCTTTCGGCAACCACAAAGGCAAACCGGAACCTACTTTCTGAGAGAAGGTAAACAATTCCAGTTCTTTCCCCAATTTACGGTGGTCACGGCGTTTTGCCTCTTCCACTTTCTCCAGGTACTCAGTCAATTCGGCTTGTTTCGGGAAGGTAATCCCGTAAACGCGTGTCAGCTGCTTATTTTTTTCGTCTCCGCGCCAGTATGCTCCGGCGATCGACATCAATTTCACGGCTTTGATAAACCCGGTATCCGGAAGATGTGGCCCGCGGCACAGATCGGTAAAATTACCCTGAGTATAAAAAGTAATCGAACCGTCCGGTAAATCCTGGATCAACTCCAATTTGTACGGATCTTCTTTTTCGGTAAAATAAGCCAACGCATCTGCCTTAGAAACTTCTTTACGCACGAAAGGGTTCTTTAGCTTTGCAAGCTCCTTCATTTTTTCCTCGATTTTCGGAAGATCTTCTTCTTTGAAGGTGTAATCCATAAAATCGACGTCGTAATAATACCCGTTAGCAATCGGAGGACCGATCGCCAATTTAATTCCCGGATAATAAAACTCCAAAGCTTCCGCCATTAAGTGAGCTGAAGAGTGCCACATGGTCGATTTTCCGTCCGCATCATTCCAGGTCAGCAGCTGCAAATGACAGTCACCCGTCAACGGTCGTGTCGCGTCGATTACCACGTTATCCACTTTGGCTGCCAATACGTTACGAGCCAATCCTTCAGAAATGCTAAGAGCAACATCCAATGCTGTTGCTCCTGCTTCGTATTGTCTAACTGATCCGTCAGGAAGAGTTACATTAATCATCACTTACAAAATTTAGTACAAAAATAGGCTTTATCTCTGAAATATGCCTCATTTCTGTGATTTATGGTTCAATACCGTAAACTAAAACGATCCCTTCTTTTGTTCCTTTTCCGGAACCGATGGCATATTCGATGTGGATGTTTCTCAAACGATCGGCATCCGGAATCTTGGCAACATACGCATCGTTCAACTCTGTAGTACTGAACTTCAGGTTTTTACCCTGTGCTTTTTTAAACTCTTTGATCAATACACGCTCTTTATTTTCAGCCGGAGCATCGTAGATTTTTACTGTTAGAGCTGCTGTACATTTTTTGGCACTGATCGCAAACTTATATTCATCCAGCAAGAAAGTATACACCTCTATGCTCTTCGTTTGTTTGGAAGAACCGGCTGTGAAATAAGTGAGCTTGGAACCTTCGTAGCGCGTTCCTTTGATCATTTCCTTACATTCCTGTTTCAAAGTGCTCATTTGAGCTTCCAGTGCATTGTCATTTCCTCCGGATACTAATCCGATCCAGACTAAAGAAGCAACAAGCGGAAAGGCGAATTTGAATAGCTTTGTCATAAAAAATTATTTCCCTGGTTTAACAATATTTGAACGTACCATTTTCACTTCTTTTGCCAAAGCCAGGTATTCAGCTTCTGTCAATTCCGGTGTTTCACGATTGATGTTCTTAGATACTTTCTTTACAGAAGCCATTCCTTCGTATGTATTCAAAATACCTTCATAAAGTTTAATCACTTCTTTCAAACGTGCATCTTCCTGAGCCGGATGGCTCTTGAAACCTTTGATGATATTCTTCAACAAGCTCATTTGCTCAACAAGCAGTTTTCCGATTTCAGATTTATCTTTATTATTATCGACTCCAAGGTACATTCCTTCGATCCATGAACCGGAGAACTGGATTGCCCCCAAATATTTCAGGTCGTTATTTTCCATGTACTCATCCGATTTATCCTGGATTTCGTAAATCATATCCTGCAACGCTTCCACATCACCCAATCCTTTATCGAACTTTGAGATCAATTCCTTATCCGAAAAAACGCTTTCCAGACCTACTTTTGATCCCATTTTTTGAATAACCACCAAATACTCGCGAGCTTCCTGCGTTTTCGAATTGATTGCACAATAAGCCATATCTGTAGAGTAAACCCCCAAATTGATCAATTGATCGATTTTCACGGAGTACTTATCTGCATCCGCAACCGGATTCGTTTTTCCGGCAACATAAGGCAATCCGGCATCCTTAAATGCATTTGCGATACTTATCGGCGGAGGCAATACGTAATCATTTTCCGCAGAATCATCAGACTCATCTGTTGTTTCAATAGTAGCAACTTCGTTTTTTTCAGTTTCACCACCTCCACATGAAGCCAAGCTTAAGGTTAGTGCAAAAACGGGTACAAAATAATTCAGTTTCAACATAATTTGGTTGTAAAGTTTTGATCGTAAAGAAACAAAGAAAAATCAATTTGGGATATCATCTATCGAAGATTTTATTAGATTCGTCTATATTATAATCCGCTATACACGACATGCCGCTATTACCAATTTCAATAGGACTCATTCTTGGAATCTTTTTTTCCTATATGTCCGGGGGAAATCCGGGAACTATCGGATTAGTTATCACGACTATTTTCATCGTTAGTTTGCTGTCCCTGGTTTTTAATTATTTGTTCCGGCCGAAATCTTTCCCAAAGCTCATCCCTGTAATTGCATTCGGCACCTTATTTATGCTGATCGGATTCGGGAAACTGGAACTATCCAAAGAATCCGTTTCATCCTGCCGGGATCTTTCGGGGAAAATCACATACGGGACTGTATTCCGCAACAAAATCTCCGAATCGGGCTATCAAACAATACATATCTCACTTGAAAAATCAACAAGCGGAGATAAACAGTTCGCCACAAATGGAAATATCATCCTAACGCTCGATACCCTGGAAGGAATCTACCAAACAGGAGATTTCGTTGCTTTTAAAACTGTCCTTGCCCCCTTTCAGAATGAAACCAATCCCGGAAGTTTCGATGCGGAATATTATTACGGAACTCATCATTATATCGGAAGAGCATTTATAGCTTCCAACTGCATTAAAAAAACGGGGAACCGGGAAAATTTGTCCGTCTTTTTCTCCAAATGGCAGGATGAAATAGGTCAAAGCCTAAAATCCTGGCTTCCGGAGTCAGTTTCCGGAATTGGTGTTGCATTGCTTTTGGGAAATAAAGCAGACATCGACCCTGAGGTGCTCGACTCTTTTTCAAACACGGGAGCTATGCACGTGCTGGCAGTTTCCGGATTGCACGTCGGGATTATTTTGATCATCTTTCAATACATCCTGGGCTTTTTCAGCCGGTGGATTTCCAGGAAACAAGCCATTCTCTTTTCAGTTGTACTGATTTGGGGATTCGGGTTGCTAAGCGGCGCATCGCCTTCCGTGATCCGTGCTGTTATCATGTTCAGTATCCTGGCATTGGGACAATTATTGAGCAGAAAAAATAACGGAATGAACAACCTCATCCTTTCTGCCATCCTATTGTTGATGTACGATCCGTATTACTTATTCGACATTGGTTTTCAATTATCTTATGTAGCTTTAATCGGCATCATGCTCTTCCAAAAACCAATCTACAGCCTGCTCCGCTTCAAACGGAAATGGCTCGACTGGCTCTGGAAAGGAAGTTCAGTAGGGATTGCCGCAACCATTGCAACGACTCCCCTAATGCTTTACTGGTTCCATCAATTCCCGAATTACTTTTTGCTTTCTAACATCGTGGTCATGCTGCTCGGATTTATCGTTTTGCTCTTTCTGATTATCCTGGTCTTTACCGCATGGATTCCTTATTTCAATACGCTCGTTATTTTCCTGACCGCTCTTTCACTCCAGGCTTTGGTGATTGGAATTCAATATGTGGACGAAATTCCTGGTGGTGTTTCGGGAGGATTTGAACTTAACTTCTTCCAATTCCTGCTCATCGGAGGATTGATCGTTTTTTGTTTCTATAAATTATTAATCAAACAGCTCTTTCCAAAGATTGCCCTGACCGGTCTCGCAGTTTGCCTGCTCTTTATATCCTGGAAGCGGGAAGTGAAATTTGAACAAAACCAGCTTCAGGTATTCTCCGGTAAGGCTTTTTGCGGTATGATCCAGTACAACGGAAAACTCATCACTTTCACGGAAGATATTCCAAAAAACAAACAAATCCTTCAAACACTCAAAAATGCAGTCCGTGATTCGGGACTTAACCTTAGTAAAATAATTGTCCTGGAATCCGGCAATAAGGTTCTTTTAGATGGAAAAGAAATTTCATTTGAAGAAATGGAAAACGGGTGGAAATTTAGGATCGGTAAACAGGAATTCACTTATCTGTTAACAGGAAACCCGGGAAAATCGCATCCTAAAGCTTTGCTATCTCAAAGGCTTCAGCATTATTTGTACAAAGACGAGAAGATCGAGCCTTTTTGCATTCCGATTTGAATAATTGAAAAAATGTATAATGACAATTGAGAAGATTTTTAATTATCCTTTGAAAACATATTCATTGATCCTTACCAGAATTGACAAGACTTTTCAATTTTTTCCATTTTCAATTCTCAATTAATCCAACGGCATATAAAAGGAATCATATCTCCGGGTTACCATCACATTTTTATCCGCTTCTAAAACTGCTTCCACCACATAAACCGTTTCTTTCGACAAAGGATCCGTATCCTTTCTAAAGGAAAACACATAATCCGATGTTTTAAAACCCGGAATCTCCATTTTCATCTGGCGTGCGGCCAATTTCAGCGCAATTCCCTGGGGAGCGGTGCTCTGGTTTTCAGCTGCAAAACGCATGACCAGGAAAACATTATTGAGGAATTTATGCTTCTCTTCATCCTTCAGCCCAAACTCCTTGTTTTTCATCATTGAATAAAACGCAAGATCATCATTAGATGTAAATCCATCCATATTGCGGGTAAACCAGTCTTCTTTCATGTATTTCTCCGCCCAGATCTTATTCGATTTCCCGGTTTGGAATTCATCAATGTATTCCATTTTCCGCAATACATTCCTGTTATTTAAAAAGCATTGGGCAATAATAAATTCACACGTCGTATCCTGGATCAATTCGAACCAATGCGTTTCCATATAAAGAACTTCCGTGGTATCCGCAAGCAAAGCCATTTTCTGAGTCTCAATCAACGGATCAATTTCCTTGGTAGAAAGCCCCAGTTTACTCAAGCGGTATTTCTCTTCGAAAAGCGAATCCAAACGCTGATAAGACTGCGGTTTCACAACAACCGTTTCTCCATAAGTCAGGCTCACATACCGCTTATTCACAGCACCGAAATCCTGTGCCAGCTTCTGTTCCAGGGCTTCTTTCCTGTTTTTCGCCAAATCTTCCAAACTCGGGCCGGGAACATATTTCAGTCCGCAGGAAGAACCTGCACCAATAATAAGTAAAAAAGAAGCAAAACGATTTAGAAAGTTTATTCCCGACATATCTGTGACTTTATATGATCAAAAATAACGATTTTTGCCGGGTGAAATTGCACTGCTTCATACTTCTAACGTTTATTCTGATTTCGTTTGCACTTCCGGCCCAAAAAACAGTTTCCGGAAAGCGGACAAATCATGCTATTTCATTGGATGGAATGCTTTTGGAAACTGCATGGGACGAGGCAGAAACAGCAACTGATTTCATCAATAACTATCCCAACCCGGGAGTTGCCAGTAATTTCAAAAGCGAGGTTAAATTCCTCTACGATGATCAATACATTTACATCGGTGCAAAATTAACAGATGCCAAGCCGGATTCTATCATCGCTTTTTTATCTGAAAGGGACGATTTCGGAAATGCAGATTGGTTCGGAGTTCTAATTGACCCTTATGGTGCCGGGCAAAATGGCTTCGGATTTTATGTGACAGCTGCCGGAACCGAACTGGATGCCATCATCGATCAAACCAACGAAGATTATTCCTGGAATGCTGTTTGGAGGAGTAAAGTCAAACGAATTGCAGAAGGCTGGAGCCTGGAAATACGTATCCCTCTCACGCAATTGCGTTTCCCCAAAGAAACAATCCAAAACTGGCGGATCAATTACATCCGGAATATCCGCAGGAACCGGGAAACTTCGCATTGGTCTTTTGTAGATCCGCAGCAATACGGTGAAATTGCCCAAAGCGGCTATATCAAAGGAATTGAAAACCTGGGAACACCCTTAAGACTTTCCTTTTCCCCCTACTCCACGATGTACCTGGAAGATAGCTACGATGAAAATTCGAAGTCGCAGGACTGGGGATTCCGTCCGCGTTTCGGGATGGACATGAAAGTGGGACTAAGTGAATCTTTTACACTGGACGCCACTTTGGTCCCAGACTTCGGGCAGACCGTTTCGGACCGTTTGGTACTGAACCTTTCACCTTTCGAAATCCGGTATCCGGAGAACAGACCTTTCTTCCTGGAAGGAATGGATTTATTTGGAATCGGTGATCTGTTCTACTCGCGCAGGATTGGTGCAGAAAGCTACCTGAAAGAGCAGGCATTGGATTCTATCGCACAGGATCCGAACAACACCATCAATACTATTCCTGACCGGGCACAACTGATCAATGCACTGAAAATTTCAGGGCGGACAAAAGGCGGCCTGGGAATCGGTGTATTCAACGCCATTGAAAACAGGTCTTACCTGCATTACCGGGATTCAGCAGGAAATGACCACAAGATACTTGCACACCCGGTATCGAATTACAACGTATTCGTACTCTCACAAAACCTGAAAAACAACGCCAATATTGCCCTCTTAAACACCAATGTCATCCGCCCGGAGATCAATGTGCTTTCCAATGTCAGTACCTTGCGGGGATTGGTCTTCAACAAAGCCAGGGTTTACAGTATCTCTGCCAATACGCAGGTTTCAGTTAATTCTTCCGGTAATAAGGTCGATGTGGGCCGTTCTTCTGCAATCAGTTTCCAAAAAGTGAAAGGAGTCAACCAATTCAATATCGATTATTACGATTGTGATCAGAACTACAATCCGACAGAGTTGGGTTTCCTGCCCCGGAATAATTTCTTCGGGTTTTACGGACGTTACCGCTGGACAGGGTACGAAGCGACCAAACGGCTTCTGCGCAGGAACTTCTCAGCTGAAAACACGGTTGAATATTTATACAGACCAACCAAATTCGGTTACTGGTCCATTAACAGCGAATACATTGTAACCACCAAAAAATTCCTTTCCGCGGGCTTTTCTCTCAACTTTTATCCACTTGGAGAACGTGACTTTTTCGAATCGCGAACGTTTGGAATTCCAGTCAATTTCCCGGCTTCTTTTCAATACGGAGGCTTTTATTCGAGCGATTATTCCAAACGCTTTGCTTTGGATTACTACGTTTACCACCGTGTTTTCGACCGCAAAGGAATGTCGAACCTGGACCTGAACATCAGTCCGCGAATCCGTATCGCACCGAAAGTCTTCACCGTTTTGAGTTCAACGGTCAACCGCTATTTCAACAATTTCGGATACGTTCGCGTAACAGACACGAATTATACCGACCAGATCACTTTAGGCAATCGCGAACGCTGGATCGTTACCAATTCCATTGCACTGGATTACAACTTCACCAAAACATTCAGTTTAAAACTGCGTTTCAACCACTATTGGCAGGAAGTTTCCTACAAATCGTTTATGAAATTACTGTACGACGGAAGCTATCGCGCATCCGGTTATTCCGGAACAGACACTTTAGGTCAAAGCTACCACAACACCAGTTTCAATGCATTTACCGTTGATTTTGACCTTCGCTGGGTGGTTTACCCGGGAAGTGAGATTCGTTTTGTCTGGAAATACAACATTTACGCTTCGAAGAACGGCCTTGATTATGGTTACTTCAAAACCTTCAATAACCTGTTCGACAATCCTTACCTGAATTCATTCTCGGTAAAGGGGCTCTTCTACATCGATGCCGGGAAATGGTTCCGGAAAAAAGCCGTTTGAATTTATAAATATGTGGGCACGCGATTAATTGCGTGCCCACCGGTTTCAAAAAAATCTCCTCCCGAATAGGGGTAAAATCTCCCTCAGTTGTCATAAAACCAAAAGATGATAACTTTGCCGGTGTGAAATACACATCCCGGTGGAAGAAAAACAAGTGATAACACAAGTTGTGACAGGAGATTTAAGCACATTTGAAATGGTATTTCGCGATTATTATAAACCGCTGGTCCGCTACGGCACCACCTTTCTGAAAGATTCAGATGAAGCGGAAGATATTGTTCAACAGGTATTTGTTTCCCTTTGGGAGAAGCGTACACAACTGGATATACACACTTCCATCCGGGCAGTTTTATACAAATCCGTACAAAACGCCTGCTTAAACAAGATCAAACACCTGAAGATCCGAAATAATTATGCCGAAGAACTAAAAGCAACAGCAGCTTACGAAGATTCGTCGGACCCGGCACAGGTGAATGAACTGAACGAACGTATCCGGATGGCTATGGAAACAATGCCGGAACAATGCGGCCGTATTTTTAAAATGAGCCGTTTTGAACAGTTGCGCTACCAGGAAATTGCGGATCAGCTTGGTCTTTCTGTAAAGACCGTAGAGAATCAAATGGGTAAAGCCCTCAAAATCGTACGTGAAGAGTTGAAAGACTATTTGCCGTTACTCATCCTTTTTTTCATTCAAACACTATGAAAACATCACACGACATGGATGCGCTGATCGGCAAATTCCTCAGCGGAGAAGCAAGTCCTCAGGAAGCAATGTTCCTGGAAGACTGGATCTCAGAATCGTCTGAAAACGAAACATACTTCGAACAATGTTCTAAGGCTTTCGGTCTTACTGAAAAAACCATTTCAACAGATACTGCCTGGAGCAACGTTCAGGCCCAACTAAAACAAGCTCCAATACGCAAACTCCTGATCGGATGGATTTCTGCTGCTGCCGCTGTTCTTGTAATTTCGTTTGGAGCTTTCTTCTATTTGATTCAGCCAAACAAGGAACATTTAGTTTATACCGCAGGAACAAACAAAAAGAACATCGAATTGAACGACGGAACGGATATTCAGCTGGCTTCCCATTCAAGCATTGAATTATCGGAGGAATACGGCAAGAAAAACCGTTCTTTGAAGCTAAAAGGTTCCGGCTATTTCTCCGTAAAACACAGCAAAAAACTTCCGTTCATTATCGATGCAGGACCAATCCATATTAAGGACCTGGGGACGAAATTCAATGTTAAATCCAGTGACGATACGATTTACGTGCGTGTGGACGAAGGAATTGTGGTAATCTACGACAACAAAGGAATGAAGCTTACACTCAAGGCAAACGAAAGTGCTCATTATGTCATTTCAAGCGGCGATCTGAGACTGGATGTCCTGGCTGAAAACTTAAAAAAACAATACAAAACCATTCTGCTTGACAATCAGCGGCTGGAAGATGTCGTTAAACTGCTGAACACGACCTACAAGGTAAACATCCGCATTGACAACCCGGCGTTGAAAGATTGCAGGATCACTACCGAATTTTTGAACGAAGACCTGGACACGGTATTGATGGTCATCTCACAAACATTGGAAGTGACCATACTCAAAGAAAAAAACAACGAATATGTGATTAAAGGATTGGCATGTATACAATGATCCGTTTTTTTTGTGTTGCATTTCTTTGCTGCATAACCGCTTTTCATTCCGGTGCTCAAACACCTTACCTGGAGAAAGATGTGACTATCCGCTCCGGGACATACGCCTATGAAGACCTATTCAGGCAAATCTCCAATCAAACCGGAGTCGTTTTCTCATATACGGGCTTTGACGATCAGCACCGCGTATCAGCCAGGTTCGACAAACAACCGCTTCGAATCGTTTTAAACACACTTTCCGGCAACGGGAACTTCACCTACAAGCTGAAGGGGAAATACGTCATCCTGAGTACCAAACAGGCACCAAAGCCGAAATCTGAACATTCCTCGGCAAACAACTCCAACCTGGTTCTGAACGGCTACATCCTGAATGCAGAAGACTCCTCGGAAATCGAAGAATCCAGTGTTTACATCAGGCAAAGCAAGCAGTCTGCACTGACCAACGAATACGGCTATTTCAATCTTTCATTCCCGAAAACTACTGATGTACTTTCCATTTCTGTAGCAAAGGAAGATTTTAAAGACACTACCGTTGTAATCGTATCGAAGCAGCAAAATACGCTGGTTATCTACCTGCAGCCTAAATCAGCCCCTGTGAGCGTCACAGTTGACTCCGTGCGACTGACCCTTTCTATCGATTCCGTCAAGCCATCGGAAACCCCGGTTAAAGATACCCTTCCCGCTTTAAATCCGTTTTGGAAACGATTTAGAGAACGCAGTGCAAATCTTCGCAATATTACCGATACCTTGTTCACCAAAGTATCGTTTTCTCTCTTTCCTCCGGTAAGCACCAACCGCCTGCTTTCCGTGAATACCGTAAACAAGTTTGCATTCAATCTACTAGTCGGTTCATCCAAAGGAATTGACATTTTTGAGCTTGGAGGACTTGTCAATTTCGACTATGGAAATGTGAAATACGTGCAGATTGCCGGGCTGACGAATCTTGTTTCAGGAACATCAACCGGAGTTCAGGTAGCCGGGCTTGTAAACACCGTTGCAAAGGATGTAAATGGTGTCCAGGTAGCCGGATTGGTCAATATCGACGGTGGAAAAGTAAATTACGTGCAAGTGGCCGGAATTGCAAACCTGGTAAAAGACACCGTAAAGGGAGTACAGATCGGTGGAATTGCAAACCTGAACACTTCCTATACCAGAGGAGTGCAGATTGGAGGAGTTTACAACCGTTCCAAAAATGCTTTTGGTGCTCAAATCGGCGGAATTGCCAATATGGGTGACACTGTTAATGGTATTCAAATCGCGGGATTGGTAAATTCAAGCCGCGTAATCAGCGGATTCCAGCTTTCGGGATTGATCAATATTGCCAAAAAAGTAAACGGTTCTCAGCTCGGTTTCCTGAATATTGCCGATTCGATCAGCGGAATTCCGATTGGATTTTTAAGCTTTGTGAAAAACGGATACCACAAAGTGGAGCTTGCCTGTGATGAAAATTTGTTTGGAACCCTCAGCTTCCGCACCGGAGTCGATAAATTCCACAACATACTTATCGGCGGGATACAACTTTCAGGGGGACAACCACTTTGGACTTTAGGTTACGGATTGGGATCTGCCATTCATCTGGGAAAGAAATGGTATCTCGACCTGGACCTGACAGCACAACAACTCTATTTGAACAACTCCGATCTTACCTACAACATGCTGACGAAAAGTTTCGTTGGGATCGAGTACCGTTTTGGAAAGAATTTCAGCATTGCAGCCGGTCCGACCCTCAACTGGTATGCTTCCGAAAATAATTCCGCCAACGATCCGATTTGGAGCAGGATCAGACAAAAAACCGTTTCCAATTCCCTGGATGGCGGTTATGCCAATCAATTATGGATAGGCGGGAAACTGGCTTTGCGATTTTTTTAGAGTTCAAAAGGTTACCCTCCCCCCTGCCGTCCCCTCTGACGGAGTCTGACACTCGTCTGAGTCGTCAAGACCCCACAAAGGGGAATTGTGAGTCGACTTCTAATAAAAAAACTTAAAAAAAGCTAACTGCTTCCAAAGCATATTTAGATACTTTAAATTTAATAGTGCCAGTATTTGGTTTATCTGTTTGAGAATGCCTGCTTTCAATGACGATTTAATCGCTATTTGTATGGGTATTCGAATACTGAGTTTGTTTATTTTGTTTTTTTCTTTCCCCGGTTTTTCACAACTGGCGGATTCTCTCTATGCTTATCAATCGTTTCACCTGACCTGGGAGAATGATATTTTCACGGCAACCGACCGGTATTATTC